>CAWGVK010000003.1:0-75000 GCA_963825985.1 uncultured Actinomycetota bacterium
TGGTGCGCCCCACGGGCGCCCCACGGGAGGGTCCCGATCAGCTCGGGCGCGTGTTGCCTAGCTGCCGGGCGGGCCGCCGAGCAGGAGCGTGTCGCCGAGCAGGAAGAGCGCGACGAGCGTCACGATCACGGCGAAGCCTTTGGCGAGTGCCTGCTGCGGGAGTCGGGCGGCGATCGACGTGCCCGCGAGCGCGCCCACCGCGGTTGATCCGGCGAGCGCCGCGGTGATTGGCAGGTCGGGGGCGGCGCCGGCGATGAGGTGGCTCGCGAGGGCCGCGGCGCCCGTGAGGGTGATGATCACGAGCGATGTGGCGACCGCGCGGCGGAAGGGGACTTCGAGGAGGAGGGTGAGGACGGGCACGATCATGAAGCCGCCGCCGACGCCGAAGAAGCCGGTGAGCGCCCCGACGGTGAGGCCGGCGACGAGGATCACGCCGGGTCGCGCCGGCGGGCATCCGCCGTTCTCGTCTGCGCCGTCGGAGCCTGAGCGCTGCCAGGTCGCGCCGGCGGCGATGAGCATGACGGGGACGAAGGCGAGGATGAGGAGCGAGCTGCTGACGGCGGCGTTGGCGATGGCTCCGAGCAGCGAGCCGGCGGCGGCCGGCATCGAGAAGGTCAGGGCCAGGCGCCAGCAGACCTGACCGTTGAGGGCGAGCGCGCCTGCTCCGACCGCGGCGGCCACGGCGATGACGATCAGCGATGCGGTGGAGGCTGGTCCGACGCCCTCGCCGAGGACGTAGACGAGCACGGGCAGCGCGAGGATCGCGCCACCGCCGCCGACGGCGCCCACGACGAGTCCGATCACGAGGCCGAAGGGAACGGCCAGGAGCAACATCGGCTGGCTACCGGGGCGGCGAGGGGGCGGCGGCCAGGGTCACGTCGAGGTGCGTGGGGAGCGCTCGAGCCGGTGGCCGAGCCTGCCCCACTTGGGCACGCCGCCGTCCACGACGTGGATGACCTCCTCGGCGCCGTAGCGCTGCACGAGGCTCGCCGCGACGGCGGCGCGTTGCCCTGATGCGCACATGACCGCGATCGGCCGCGTGGGGTCGAGTTCGTCCGGCAGCCCGCTGATGTCGTGCCACGGCGTGAGCGCCGAGTCGGGGATATGGCCGGCGGCCCATTCGCTCTCCTCGCGCACATCCAGGATCTGGAGGTCCGGCTCGCTGCGGGCCCGGGCGGCGAGGTCGTCCAGCGCGACGCGTTCGATGCGTTCGACTGGGCGCTTCTCCTGGCGCCAGCTCGTCATGCCGCCGTGCAGGAAGCCGCCGAGCTTGCGAATCCCGACGGCGACGGCGAGCTGGCCGGCGTGGCGGCCGTCGGCGTCGTCGCGGCCGACGAAGATGGTCTCCTGCTCGCGGTCGGCGAGCCAGGCGAGCTTTGAGCCGAAGCCGGCGTTGAGGATCGGGATGCAGATCGATCCGGGGATGTGGGCGTCGTCGAACTGCTGGTCGGTGCGGACGTCGACAAGCAGCGCTCCGGTGGAGCGCTTCTGCTCGACCTGGCGGGGGGCGAGCGGGAGCAGCTCGACGCCGTCGGTGAGCAGCGGTCCCTGGTTGAGCTCGACGATCGCCTCGAAGTTCGGCGGCTGCGGGCCGAGCTCGGCGAGCGCCCGGTCGACGAACCGGTCCTCGTCGGTGATCGTGAGCGTCTCGTTGTGGGCCTTCTCGAAGCCGATCGTCGAGGAGATCTTCATGTCCATGCCGGGGCCGCCGCACATCGAGCCGCCGAGATGGCCCGGCCAGACCTCGACGTGACCCGGAAGCTCGAGCAGCACGTCGCGCAGCGAGCGGAAGATCCCGCGGGCCCCGTCTGACTTCTCGATCGCGAGGTCGGGGCGGGCGACGTCGTTGACGAACAGCGTGTCGCCGGTCAGCACGGCCCACGGCTCCTCTGCGCGGTTGGTGTCGATAACGGCGAACGCGGTGTGCTCGGGGCGGTGGCCGGGTGTGTGCAGCGCGCGCACCCGCAGGGTGCCGAGCTCCCAGCTTTCGCCGTCGTCGAATGGCTCGTGGTCGTAGCCGGCGTGCGCTTCGCGGTGGATGTGGATGCGCGCGCCGGTTGCCGCGGCCAGCCGTCCGTGCCCGGAGACGTGGTCGGCGTGGTTGTGGGTCTCGAAGATGTGCTCGATGCTCACGCTCATGTAGCGGGCGAGCTCGAGGTATTCCTCGACCTCGAAGCGCGGGTCGACGACCGCGGCGATGCCTGCGTCCTCGTCGCCGATCAGGTAGGAGGCGCAGCCGAGGTCGTCGTGGGTGATCTGGCGGAAGATCATGCGGCGTCTCCGCGCTGCACCGGCAGGCCGGCCTGCTCCCATGCCTCCATGCCGCCGCTGACGTTGCCGGCATCGCGGCCGGACCGCGCGCTCTCCTCAGCGGCCATCTGGCTGCGCTTGCCGGTTCGGCAGATGAAGGCGACGGGACCGTCGTCAGGCAGTTCGCCGGCGCGGCTCTGCAGGTCTTCGACCGGTACGTGGAGCGCGCCCTCCACGTGGCCGTGCTCCCATTCGTCATGGTCGCGGACGTCGACCAGTGCGAGCTCACCGGCGTTCAGGCGGCGAGCGGCGTCTGCCGGCTCGTAGGACTTGGTCATGTCAAAGATCCTTTCTCGTCAGGCGTGGCCGAAGCGGACGTCGGGGAGCACGCGGTCCAGCCAGCGGGGTAGCCACCAGGCGCTCGCTCCGAGGGCACGGAGCAGCACCGGCATCAGCACGAGGCGCACGAGGGCGGCGTCGATGAGGACGGCGACGCCGAGGATGACGCCCATCTCCTTCGGTGGCAACGGCCCCGACAGCGCGAAGGTGAAGAAGACGGCGACCATGACCGCGGCCGCGGCGGTGATGACCTTGCCGGAGGTGGCGATGCCTTCCACGGCCGCGTCGCGCGCGTCGCCGGTGGCGTCCCATCGCTCCTTGGCGGAGGCGAGCAGGAACACCGTGTAGTCCATGCCGAGCGCGAAGAGCATCGCGAAGAAGAACACCGGAGCCCACGCGTTCAGGAAGCCCTGGGACTCGAAGCCCAGCAGGTCCGCACCGACGCCGTCCTGAAAGATCCACTTCGCGACACCGAACGCGGCGAGGGTCGCGAAGACGTTGAGCAGCACGCCGGCCGCTGCGATCACCGGGGCCTGGAGCGCGACGAGCAGCAGCAGGAAGCCGAGCGCCAGGACGACGCCGATGACCAACGGGGTGGCGTCCGCCAGCGCTCGTTCCAGGTCGTGGTTCTCGGCCACGGCGCCACCGACGAGCGCGCCGGGGGGCAACTGCGAGCGCAGCCGCTCGATGGCCTGCCGGACTCCGTTGCCGGATGGGCCGCTCTTCGGCACTGCCAGCACCAGCGTCGACCCGCCGGCCGACTGGGCCGGCAAGACCCGCGCCACGCCCGGATCGGCGCGCAGCACACGGCGGACGTCGTCGGCCGCGGCGCGTGGAGCGACAACCTGCAGACTGCCGGGTGCGCCCTCGCCGAAGGCGGACTGCACCCGGTCATAGCCCTGCCGCGAACCGTCCTCCGCCGGGACGACCGTGATGGAGGGCATGCCGGTATCGAGCTGGGGCACCGGCCAGGCGAGAGCCACCACTGCCGCGAGGCCGGCCACCCCGACGAGCACAGGGCGACGCCAGGCCATCGCCGCCCAGCTGGCCAGGCGCTCGGAGCGATATCCGCGGTCCCTCGCCCACGGCGGGGCGAGTCGGTTGATCTTGGGCCCGAGCTTGGCGAGTACCGCCGGCAGCAATGTCAGCGACGCCGCGAGCACGAAGAAGACGGCGAGCATGATGCCCAGGGCCATCGACCGGAACGCCGGACTCGGCACGAGCATCACCGCCGTCAACGAGACGATCACCGTCAGCCCCGAGAAGGCGACGGCCTTGCCGGCTGTATCCATGGCCGCTGCGGTCGCCTCGACCGGCGAGCGCCCGTCAGCCAGCGCCTGCCGGAAGCGCGCGACGATGAACAACGCGTAGTCGATGCCCAGCGCGAGGGCGAACATCAGAGCGAAGTTCATCGCCCAGATCGAGATGTCGAACAGCTGCGCGCCGAGGAAGAGCATCCCCGCCGCAGTCACCAAGCCGAGCACGGTGAGCATCAGCGGCAGACCCGCAGCCACCAGTGAGCCGAACGCCAGCAGCATGATCCCGAGCGTCACCGGCCACGAGATGACCTCGGACTTGAGCATCGCCGCCTTGTTCGCGGCGTTGAAGTCCGACCACATCCCTGACGCGCCTGCGAGGTCCACGCGCACGTCCCCGGCCACCGGCGGCGGCGAGCTTGTCCTTGAGGTCGTCGGCCGCCCGCACCATCTCGTCGGGCGCACTTGCTGCGCCGGCCAGCACCACCGCCGTCCGGCCGTCCTCCGAGACCGACACGCCCGCTTGCGGCGCGACGACCGCGTCGACCGCGGGCGAGTCTCGCAGCAGTCCCTCGACCTCTTGCACAGTGGCGGCGAACGCGGGGTCCTCGGTCGTCAGCGTCCGCGACGAGACGACCACCTGCAGCGCGTAGCTGCCCTGGCCGGCGAACTTCGCGTCGATCGCCTCGCGCGCCCGCACGGACTCGGAGCCGCTGGCCTCCCAGCCCGCGCCCGACAGCGCGTGCTCGACACGCGGAGCCAGTGCGCCCAGCGCGACGGCGAGTGCAATCCACACGAGGACGACGGCGCGCACATGCGTCGCGGTCCAGCGCCCCAGGCGCCCGACAGGTCCGAGTCCGTCCATGCTCAGGCGGCGGGTCGCCGGGGTCCCCGGAGGAGATCAAGGCCGATGGTGCTCACGCCGCCGGCTGCGCTTGCAAGGCGTCGTTGAGTGAGTCCAGTTGCCGCCGCAGGCCGCCGCAGACGGTTTCGCACAGCGCGAAGACGGACTCATCGGCGATGGCATAGCGGACGAAGTTGCCGTCCTTCTCCCGACTGACGATGCCCGCCGCGTGCAGCACACCCAGATGCTTCGACACATTCGGCTGCGACGCACCCGTCGCGAGCGTGAGCTCGCCAACCGTGGCCGGCGACTCGCGGAGGCGATCCAGCAGCTTGATCCGCATCGGCTCCGCCATCACCCGAAAGCGCTGAGCTCGCCAACCGTGGCCGGCGACTCGCGGAGGCGATCCAGCAGCTTGATCCGCATCGGCTCCGCCATCACGCGAAAGCGCTCGGCGACCAGCTCGACCAAAGCGTCCGGGAGGGGGCGATCGAATTCCATCGAGGCAACTGTATCACTACATGTGCATACAGTGCATCTCGGGGACCCTTCGGGAGCCACGTCTGTATTGATGCTCAACGGAACCGTGCGAGTCCTGACTTACAAGCAGGAGGTCGCTGGTTCGAGCCCAGCACCGCCCATGCCCGAGAGTAAAAGTTGGGCCGTCGGGCATCCACCTAGTGCAGAGGGGTGCTCGATGACGGGAGGAAGCTCGATGCCGCGGGAGAGCCTGGTACGCAAGGCGATTTCTGCCTCGTTCGTGTCGTGGATGATCGTCGCCGCCGTGATGGCATCGGCGACGCCTGCCGCTGCGGCCGCAGCGGATGACAGCTACGACGGCTCCGACCTGTGGCTGCGGTACGAGCCGGTCAGCGACTCGCAGCGGCTCCACGAGTACCGGCGTCTCGTCACGCACGATCGTCGTGGAGAACGCGAGCCGCAACAAGGTCCACCGCCATACGGAAGACCTGCAGATGGAGCCGGGATCGAGCGAGCGGTTGGTGGAGAGCAGCCTGGAAGCGGCGCGGAGCGAGCTGGTCAGGGGCGTTCGCGGGCTGCTGGGCCGGCGGGTGCCGGTAGGCAACAAGCCGGGCCACAAGCTGCCCGACGGCGCGGTGATCGTGGGAACCCGTGACAGCTCGAACGCGGTGCGCCGGCACGTCTCCGCCCGCGCCCTGGCTTCGGCCGGCGACGAGGGCTACGTCATCCGTTCTCTCCGCAGTGGGCAGCGGAGGTTCACGGTCATCGCGGGCAACACGGAGGTCGGCGCCCTGTACGGCACGTTCGCGTTCCTGCGGCTCATGCAGACGCAGCGGTCGATCAGGCATCTGGACGTCTCGGAGGCCCCCCGGGTCAGGAACCGCCATCTGAACAACTGGGAGGGCACGCGCCTCTACGCGGGCAACGACGCGACCGGGACGGGCGGGTTGAACGGCGAGAACGGGACGATCTTCAACTTCGCCGCCACCGGGCCCAGCGCCGGGCGGAACCTGCCGGTCATCCTCGACCGCTACATCGTCGCCGCGCGGGCCTTGGCGTCCGTCGGGATCAACGGCTTCGAGATCAACCTGGTCAATGCCGACAACGTGTACCTGACGCCGGCGTACATCGCGCAGGAGGCGGCGCTGGCCGACGCGCTGCGTCCCTACGGGATCAAGATCTCCCTGGCGATCAACTACACGGCGCCGACCGACAGCCGGTTCGCGCCGGACACGCTGACCAACGAGCAGCTCGACCCCACGAAGGCCGAGTTCCGGGGCTGGTGGACCCGCAAGGCCCAGCAGCTGCAGGCGTCGATCCCGGACTTCATGGGCTTCACCGTCAAGGCCAACTCCGAAGGCCAGCCGGGCCCGCAGGACTTCGGCTACGACCACGGCGACGGAGCCAACGGCATCGCGGCGGCGGTGGCGTCGCTGGGGATGACGGTCTACTGGCGCACCTTCGTCTACAACGCCGACGTCGACAACGACAGGCTGAAGCGGGCCTACCTGGAGTTCGGGCCCATCGACGACGAGCCCCAGGAGGACGGGACGAAGGGGCGCTTCGAGGACAACGTGTTCCTGCAGACCAAGAACGGGCCGCTGGACTTCCAGGCCCGCGAGCCGTTCCACCCGATGTTCGGCCGCATGGAGAACACCAACCAGGCGCTCGAGCTGCAGATCACCCAGGAGTACACCGGGCACGACAAGATGCTCACGTACCTGGGGCCGATGTGGGAGGAGGCCCTGAAGACCGACACCTACGCCACCGACGCGAGCGGGAAGCTGCTCGAGAAGCGACGCGTGGGCAACATCGTGGACGGGACGGCGCAGGGCCATTCCGACACCGCGATCGTCGGCGTGGCCAACCTCGGCAACGCCGACAACCTGACCGGCCACCACTTCTCTCAGTCGAACCTGTTCGCCTTCGGCCGCCAGGCCTGGGACTGGAAGCTCGACTCGGAGGACATCGCCGAGGACTGGGTCCGGATGACCTGGAGCAACGAGCGGCACGTGGCCGACACGATCGTGAAGATGATGATGGGCTCGTGGGAGGCGCTGGCGAGCTATCAGACGCCGCTCGGCATCGCGCACCAGTTCACCTCCGACGAGCACTACGACCCCAACCCCTCCCAGTGGTTCATGAAGGACGACTGGAGCCCCGTCTACTACAACAAGGCGGACAGCGCCGGGCTGGGCTTCGATCGCTCTGCCGGCGGCAGCAACTTCGTCGCCCAGTACTTCCCGACGCTGGCGGCGAGGTACGGCAATATCGAAACGGTCCCCGAGAACCTGTTGATGTGGTTCCACCACGTGCCGTGGGACCACCGGATGGACAGCGGCAGGATCTTCTGGGACGAGCTGGTCTACCGCTACCAGATGGGCGTCCAGTACGTGACCTGGATGCGGGAGACGTGGGACTCGCTGGAGCGCCGCATCGACGCCCGCCGCTTCTCGGAGGTCAAGGCCAAGCTGGCGATCCACGAGGCCGATGCCGCCAACTGGCGAGACACCAATGTGAACTACTGGCAGGAGTTCAGCGGCCGGGCCATGCCGGTCGACGACGCCCCGCTCTCCGCGAGCATCGTGGTCGGCGGGAAGCGGATCGGCGGGTTCGACCTGTCCGCGGCGTCCTACACGATCCCCGTGCGCGCCGGCGCGTCACCGAGGATCACCAGAGTCAGAACCGCCGATCCCCGCGCGCGCTACGAGATCGTCTCCCAGGCGAAGGGCGTCCCGGGACGGGCCGTCGTCAAGGTCTCCAAGCGCGACTTCTTCGGGCCGATCGTCAAGAACTACGTGTTCAAGATGGTCAGGGACACCACGTTGAAGTCCCTGAAGGTCAACGGCTCCAAGCTCGCGTCCTTCAAGCCCGACGTCCTGAGCTACAACGCCGTGCTGCCGGCGGCCGGGGGCTCGGTCGCAGAGGTGCAGCGCGGCCGCGAACGATCCCGCCGCCACCGTCGTCGTCGACCAGGCGGGCAGCCCCACCGGGCAGGCCAAGGTCACCGTCACCAACGGCGAGGCGTCGTCCGTCTACACGGTCGACCTCGACACCGCCATCGGCGGCAGCGATGAGTTCGGGTCGGCGCAACTGGGCTCCCAGTGGCAGTGGGTCCGACCGGACGACACCCGCTGGCGCCTGGCCGGCGGCTCGCTGGTCATCACCTCGCAGACCGGGGACCTGCAGGGGAACGCGAATACGGCCAGGAACCTGGCGCTGCAGGATGTGAACGGAGACTGGACGGCCGACACGAAGGCCGTCTTCTCGAGGCCGCTCGCGAACGACAACGAGCAGGGCGGCATGATCGCCCGCGCCGACGACGACAACTACGTGAAGCTGGCCTGGGAGATGGCCGACGCCGGCGCGGAGATCGACAAGCTCCGCGTGGTCGTCATCCGCGAGCAGAACGGCGTCCCCACGACCTTGCAGGTCACCGGATCCGACGCGCAGCGGATCGTCGGCGCGGACGGCGCGATCTGGTTCAGGCTCCGAAAGGCGGGAGACACCTACAAGGCGTACTACTCACGGGACGGGAGCGTCTACAGGTTCATGGGTTCCACGACGCTGAGCGCCGAGCCGGCGCAAGCAGGGCTCGTGGCGTTCAACCGGGCCGGTACCTCCACCGACCTTGACGTCGCCTTCGACTACTTCCACATCGAGAGCGAGGGAGATCCGGTCCCGCCTTCGTGATCGAGCCGGCCGGCGAGCTGCGAGCGCGAGTGGATCCCGAGCTTGCGGTAGGCGTGGCGTAGGTGCGTCTCGACCGTGTCGACGGTCACGAACAGCGCCTGGGCGATCGCCTTGTTGCTCATGCCGTCGGCCGCCATGCCGGCGACGCGCCGCTCGCTCGGGGTCAGGCGGTCGGCCGGCCGCCCGGTGACGCGGCGTGGCCGCGCTCCCGCCGCCACCAACTCGTCCTGCGCCGCACTCGCGAGCGCCGCCGCGCCGCAGCGATGGGCCCGGTCGAGCGATTCGCTCAGGAGCTCGCGGGCACGGACCGAGCGCTTTGCGCGGCGCTCGGCGGCACCCAGCTCGAACAGCGCGCGGGCGTGCTCGAGCCGGAACGCCGAGCCCACCAGCGCGCTGACCGCCTCCGCGAGCAGCGCCTCGTCGGCGCGGAGTCGCCGAGGACGGGCAGGGCCGAGCCGAGCGTCCCGGCGGTCCCGAACCGGCGTGCCAGCTCGACCTGCTCGGCGGCGAGGGCGAGCGCGGTGCCGCGGTCCCCCAGGGCGGCGTGCGCCTGCGCGGACTGCAGGCGCCAGAACGACCACGCGCCGCTGCGCTGGCCGATGTCCTCCTCCCACGCCGCGATCCCGGCGGTCACCGCGAGTGCGCCGTGCGGGTCTTCCTGCGCGAGCCGCAGGGCCGCCAGGCCTTCCGCGAAGCGCTGGTAGGCGGTCAGGCTGCGGTCGAACGGTGCGGCCGCCAGCGGCTCGGCGATCGCCGCCGCGCGATCCACCTCGCCCGCCTCGACGAGCGCCATCACGTGCGGGCCGGCGATCATCGCGTCGGTCACCGGCGCCTCGAGGAGCTGGGGGTAGAGCTCCGCGTCGGCCCTGACGTCGGCGAGCCGGCCCTGCCGGAAGCGAGCCCAGGCGCGGAGCGACAGCGCCGCGGCGTAGTAGCGGATCGTGCCCCGGGCGCGGGCCGTCGCGAGCACCTCGTCCGAGAGTCGCTCCAGGGGCTCGAAGCGCTCGGTGACCGCGAGCGCGCCGAGCGTGAACGACGGCCCCGGCTCGTCCAGCCCCACGTCACTGACTACGCCCTGCTCGACCGCGCGCCCGGCGAGCTTCGCCGCCTGCTCGGCGTCGCCGAGCGTCAGCGCGCACTCGATCGCGGCGTTGGCCAGGAAGCCTGGCCGCTGCTCGGTGCCGGCGAGCGCCGCGTCGAGGTTGGCTCGGACGAGCGCGGCGACGGGTCGCCGGGTCGAGGGCGAGATCTGCCCGAGCCCGAGCAGCGCGCACTCGAGCCGCTGGGCCGGCTCGGTGTCGCGATCGGCCTCCGCCAGCGCGCGCCGGCCGACGGCCAGCGCCTCGTCGGCGCGGCCGGCGAACGCGACGGCCGAGCTGAACCAGGTGGCGGCCTCGACCTTGATCTGCGACGCCGAGTCCGACTCGACTGCCTCGCGGAGCCAGTCGAGCGCACGTGGGTCGCCGAGCAGGCCGGCATCGCGACCGAGCGCCGGAAGCAGCGCGGCGCGCTGCTCGGGCGGGGCCGGCTCGGCCAGCGCGCGCTCGAGGTAGCGGACGGCCGCGTCGAGCGCTCCACGCGCGCTCGCGGCCGCGGCCGCCTCGCGCAGCACGCCGACGACCTCGCTGCGCCCGCCGGGCTCGGTGGCGAGCAGGTGCGCTGCCACCGCCTCGGCGGGCGCGCCGGTGGCGGTCAGCTCGGCGGCGGCGCGCCGGTGGGCCTGGTCGCGCTGCGCCGCCGGCATCCGGCGGTAGACGGCGTTGCGCACGATCGGGTGGGCGAAGCGGAGCGGCCGGTCCGGGTCGAGGATGTCGGCGGCGGCGAGCGCGTCGGCGGCGCGTGCGCCTCGTCGTCGTCCAGGCCGGCCAGCGCGGCCGCGGTGCGCAGTGGTGCGCCGTTGCCGACCACGGACGCCGCGCGGGCGAGGCTCGCGGCGCTCGGGCCGAGGCGATCGAGCCGTCCCAGCACCGCGTCGCGCGACGCGGTCGGGCCCGAGCGTCTCGATCCGCTCGAGGTCCGCCGGGTCCCCGCGCTCGATCTCGCGCAGCAGCTCGCCCACCAGGAACGGGTTGCCGCCGGTCGCCTCGTGGCACAGGTCGCACAGACGGTCACTCGCGGCGTCGAGGCGGGACGCGCACCACGCTGCCGACCGCGCCCGGGCTCAGCGGGGGCAGGTCGAAGACGACCGTCGACGGGTCCTCGCACAGCTGGCGCAGCAGCTGGAGCTGCGAGCCGGGCTCCGCCTGGCGCATCGTGACGACGGCGAGCACGCCGACCGCCTCGATGCGGCGCGCGAGGAACGCGACGTAGCGGACCGAGGGCGGATCGGCCCAGTGCAGGTCGTCGAGCGCGAGCAGCAGCGGCTCCTGCTCGCTCAGGTTGACGGTCAGCCAGTAGAGCCCGTGCAGGATCCCGAAGCCGGGATGCGGCGTGTGCTCGCCGTCCACGGGGGCGAGGAACACGGGCTCGCTCAGCCCCGCGTCGCCGGCGAGGAGGCGGGCGCGGTCACCGGGCACGAGCGGCGCGAACAGCTGGCGCACGCATCCGAAGGGGAAGTCGCGCTCCAGCTCGCTCCCGCCGGCCGCCAGCGTGGTCAGGCCGGCGTCCTGCGCGCGGGCGCGCAGCTCGCGCAGCAGCCTGGTCTTACCGATCCCGGGAGCGCCGCGGATCACCACCGTGCCGCCCGCGCCGCGGGCGGCCGCCTCGGCAAGCGAGGCGAGCGCGGCGAGCTGGTCGTCGCGCTCGACCAGCGGCTCTCGCGCCGGCTGGACCGTGCTCACGTGGCGAGCCTATCCCTCTGCGTGACGCAAAGTCTCACCGGAAATCTCACCGGCGACCCTGATGACTCGCCGTCCCACCCTATTTCAAGCTTGGCGGGTGAAGCCCGCCCTCGCCGTCGCCCTCGCCCTGCTCTGCGCGCTCGCCTCCGCGCCCACCGCGCAGGCCGCGTTCGGGTCGCCGTTCGACGTGTCGGCGGCGGGCGGGGCCACGCTGCAGCAGGTCGCGCTCGACGCGCAGGGGGGCGCGCACTTCGTGTGGAAGCGCAGCAGCGTGTCCGGGGAACCGCCCGGCGCGCTGATCGAGACGAGGATGCGCGCGAGCGACGGCACCCTGGGCGCGCCACAGCGGCTGTCGCGCGAGATGGAGAACCCTGGACACGAGCTGCTCCGCCCGCGGGTCGCGATCGGCGGCGATGACCGCGCTCACTTCGCGTGGTCGCAAGAGTTCGGCGACGCGTTCCTCGTGCAGGCCCGCGTCCGCGCGCCGGATGGCGCGCTCGGGCCGGTGCAGGACATCAGCGAGCCGGGGCACTTCGCGGGCTTCCCCGAGCTCGCCGTCGACGCTGCCGGCCGGACGACCTTCGTCTGGATCGGGGTCGACCCGGCTGACCCGAACCGAGAGCTCGTGGTCAAGAGCCGGCGGCGGGCCGCGGACGGTGCGCTCGGGCCGATCCAGGCAGTGTCCGGCACCGGGACCTCCCCATCGAACGCGCCGGACAACGTGCACGTGGCGGTCGACCCGGCCGGCAACGCCCACTTCGCCTGGGAGCAGGGCGAGGTCATCGAGACCGCGCGCCGGTCGGCCGACGGCGTGCTCGGGCCGGTCCGCGACGTGTCCGTCGCCGAGCCTGGCCAGGTGGCGGGGTTCCCGCGGGTGGCCGTCGCCCCGGACGGCGACGTGGACTTCGTCTGGTCGGGCGGCCTCATCCGGACGCGGCGCCTGGCGGCGGACGGGACCTTCGGACCCGTGCGGGGCGTGTCCGCGCCAAGCGCCGACGGGTCCGAGCACGCCGACGTCGCGGTCGATCCGGACGGCAACGCCCACATCGTCTGGGAGGACCCGGTCAGCCCGCCCCCGTCTCAGATGATCCGGACGCGGCGCGTCGCCGCCGACGGCACGCTGGGCCCGATCCAGGATCTCTCGGCGACGTCGAGCGGGGAGGTCAGCGGCCCGAGCCTGGCAGTCGACGGCGCGGGCAACGCCCACTTCGCCTGGAGCGTCGGGCGTCCGATCTCCTCGTCGAGACCCGCCGCCGCGCCGCCGGCGGCGCGCTCGAGCCCGTACAGCTCCTGTGACCCGTGGCTTCGCGCCGGTGATCGCGGCCAACGCGGCGGGCGACGCGGCGGCGGCCTGGGTGGAGGACCGCCCGACCGATCCCAGGTTCGTGCTCGAGGGCGCCTTCAGCCAGGGCGGCGCGAGCGTGGCGATCGTCGGCGGGCCGTCGGGCGTGGTCGGGCAGCCCAGCGCGCGGTTCGAGTTCGCGGTGGTCGGCGGCTCGGGCGCCGCCCGGGCGCTTCGAGTGCCGACTCGACAGCGCCGAAGAGGCCGCCTTCGTGCCGTGCGTGTCGCCGCGCGATCTCACCGGCCTGAGCGACGGCGAGCACGTGTTCGAGGTCCGCTACCACCCCGACGGCGAGGACCCCGGCGACGCTGCCGAGCGGCGCTGGACCGTCGACACGACGGCGCCCGTCGTGAGCTTCACCTCCGCGCCGTCCGGCGGCGGCCAGCCGCCCGACGTGACGATCGGCTTCGCCGCCGACGAGGAGGGCGTGGGCTTCGAGTGCAGCCTCGACGGCGCGCCCGTGTTCGACTGCACGAGCCCCGTCGAGCTGCGCGGGCTGGCGGTCGGCCTGCACGCGTTCGCCGTCCAGGCGACCGACGCGGGCCGGCAACGTCTCGGACATCGCGCGGACCGAGTGGGAGGTCGTGCTGCCTGCCGCCTCCGCCGCCGGCGGCTTCGAGTGCCCGGGCGGCCGCACCAAGACGCGTTGCGTTCGGCGTGATCGTCGCGATCGCCCGCTCGCCCGCGGCCTGCTTCGCGCCCGAGTCGGTCGACGGCGCCACGGCGCTCGTCTCGCGCGGGCTCGGTGTCGGTCAACGGCATCCGGCTGGCGCCGGGGAGCGGCGGGCGGATCGTGGTCGACCCGGCCCTGGTCGGCGGCACCGTGCGGGCGATCGGCCCGGTCTCGATCGCTCCGGGCGACCTGCCGCTGGAGGGCTGGACGCTCGACGAGGGGTTCAGCTTCGGCGGGCTGGCCCAGGGCGGGGTGACCGCGCTCAACCGCGTGCTCGAGGACGTCGAGAACCGGCTCAAGCTGGCTCGCCTGCCGATCCGCGGCGGCGCAGGGCTCGAGTTCTCGGCCGACAACGGCGGCCAGACGCGGATCACGACGCGGCTCGTGCTCCCGAACGCGACCTTCCAAGCGCTGCCCGGCCTGTCGCCCGAGGGCACGGGGCTGACCGTCGAGGTGCCGATCACGGTCTCCAACGACCGCGGGCTGACCGGCGGGATCCGGCTCAAGCTCGACGAGGCGCGCCTGTTCGGCAAGGTCAAGGTCAAGGACCTCGACCTGTTCTACGACCACCTGACCCAGACGTTCGAGGGTGGCGCCGCGCTCGAGTTCGTGAGCGGCGCGGCCGCCACCCGGGAGGCGGGCTGGCGAGACGCAAGTTCGCCATCGGCCTCGCGATCGGGCCGGAGGGGCTGATCGGCCCGCTGCGCAAGCTGTCGCTGAAGGCGTCGAGCCTCAACCGGCCGCTCGGCTACGGGGTGTTCGTGCAGCGCCTGAACGCCGAGCTGCGGCGGGCGTCGGCGCCCGGCGGGGGCGAGCTGGCTCGACTCGCGGGCGGGGGCGGCCTCTCGCTCGGCCCGGAGGTGCGGATCGGGTCGCGCGAGTTCGAGGCGCTGTCGCTGGACGCCACGGTCACGCTCGACATCCCGACCGGGCCCGTCCCGCCCGAGCCGTTCTCCGTCACCGGCGCCGGCGCGATGAAGGTGATCGACTTCCCGTTCGCCGATGCCTCCGTGCGCTACGTCCCGCCGGCCCGGCTCGAGGTCGCCGGCACGATGGACGGCGACGGTGTTCGGCTACGGGATGGCCGCCGAGCTGACGCGCGACGACGCGGGGCGGCCGCTGTCATGGGCCTCACCGGACGGGTTCAACATCGAGGCGCGCGGCCAGGCCCGGATGCCGCTGCTCGGCGGCACCGACCCGCTCGACGCGGTGTTCTCCGACGGCGGCTGGGCGGCGTGCATCGGGCCGCCGGGCGAGCGGGTCGGCTTCGGCCGCCGCTGGTTCGAGCCGCTCGACGCGATGCACGACGCGTGCGACCTCGGCCCGTACCGCTGGACGCGAGGGCGCAGGCCGGCGGGACGCGCACGGTCCGCATCCGCTGAGGCACCGGAGTGATCGTGCTCTCGGCGCGCGGGCGGGGCGCGCCGCCGAAGGTCGACTTCTCCGGGCCGGCCGGGGCGCCGATCGCGACGCCGGACAGTCCCCGGGGCGTCCGGTGGGCAGCGTCGTTCCTGTTCCAGGAGGACCGCACCGACACGACGCACCTCGTGCTGCGCCGCCCGGCGGCCGGTCGCTGGACCGTGACCGCCCGGCCCGGGTCGCCGGCCGTCGCGAGCGTCCGCGTCGCGTCGGCGCTGCCACCGGTCCGCCTGCGCGCGCGGGTCCGCGGCCGCGGGCGGAACCGCACGCTGAGCTGGCGCGCCGGCCCGCTGCCCGTTCGGGCAGCGCCTGACCTTCGTCGAGCGCGGCGCCCAGACGGCCGAGGTGCTGCGGACGACGTCACGACGCCGCGGGCGCCTGCGCTTCGCTCCCAGCACGGCGCCGGGGCGCGCGCGCCGGATCGAGGTGCTCGTGAGCCGGCGCGGGATGCCGCGGCTGACGCGCACCGTCGCTCGCTTCACGGCGCCGCGCCCGCCGCGGGTGACGCGGGTCAGGTCGCTGCGGGTGCGCGGCCGGATGCTGCGCTGGCGGCGCCAGGACGCTGCCGCGACCTACGCGCTCGCCATCACGGCCCCCGACGGCGCGCGCACCAGCCACTCCACGACCCGCGCCCGCCTGCGGCTGCCGTTCCGCGCCCGGCGCGGTCGCGTCTCGGTCACGATCGTCGCGCTCACCGCCCATGACCGGGTCGGTCCGGCGGTGACCAGGCGCTTCACGCTGCGCCGCGCTCGCCGATCGAGGTAGCCCGCCGACAACGCAGAAGGGGCCGCCCCGACGGGACGGCCCCTCCACTGCGCGGATGTCGCTTGGGGACCTAGGCCCCGGCGGGCGCCACCGTCGGCTCGTGCTCGAACTTCGGCAGCCACTGCAGGCCCTTGGGCAGGTACCAGTTGCGGCTGCCCAGGAGCTTCATCGTCGCGGGCAGCAGCACCGCGCGGACGATCGTCGCGTCGATCAGGATCGCGACGGCCAGGCCGACGCCCAGCTGCTTCATGTCCTGGCCGTCGCCGATGGCGAAGGCCGAGAACGTGACGACCATGACCGCGGCCGCGCTGGTGATGACGCCGGCCGTGCTCTTGATGCCCTCGGCGACGGCCCGGTCGGTCGCCATGCCGCGGTCGACCAGCTCGCGCACCCGGCTCAGGACGAACACGTGGTAGTCCATCGAGAGGCCGAACAGGACGACGAACAGGAACAGCGGCAGCCACGGGGTGATGCCGCCGACCGAGGTGAACCCGAGCTCCTTCTCGAAGCGGCCGTCCTGGAACACCAGGGTCAGGACGCCGTAGGCGGAGCCGACCGACAGCAGGTTCAGGACGATCGCCTTGATCGGGATGACGATCGAACGGAACGTGACGAGCAGCAGGATGAACGCCATCGCCAGCACGAACAGGAACACGACCGGCAGGTGCGACTTCATCGTGTCGAGGAAGTCCTTCGACCCTGCCGTCATGCCCGTCACGGCGACCTCGGCGCCCTGGAGCTTGCCCACGGTGGCCGGGATCACGTCGTTACGCAACGTGTCGACCGAGCGATCCGACGCGGCGTCGGTGCCCTTGCCGTCGACGGCGATCGATGCCACCGCGACGGTCTTCGAGGGGTTGACCTCGACGCTGAACGGCTCGGACAGCTTGCCGCTGGCGATCGCCTTCTCGTGCAGCTGCGCGATCGCGGCCGTGACCTCGGGCGTGGTGACGTCCTTGGCCTTGATGACGATGCTGGCCGGCACGCTGCCGCCCGGGAACGCGGCGTCGACGCGGTCGAGCGTCTGGATGATCGGCTCGCTGCGGGACAGGCCCTCGGTGCCGGACTCCTTGAACTGCATGCCGAGCGCCGGGACCGTCAGGGCGATCAGCAGGCCGCCGGCGAGCACGACCGAGACGACCGGGTGCTTGATGACGCGGTCGAGGATCGCGTTCCACATGCGGGACTCGCCGCCGTTCTTGTGGCGACGCTTGCCGACGTACGGGACGCGGCCCTTCTCGAGCCAGTTCTTCTGGCCGAGGTAGGACAGCACCGCGGGGAGGAACGTGAGCGAGCCGATCATGGCCACGAGGACCACGAGGATCGTGCCGATGCCGAACGAGGTGAAGATCGGGTTGCCCGAGAAGAACATGCCGGCCATCGCCGCCATGACGGTGAACCCTGAGATCAGCACCGCACGACCGGAGGTCGCGGCGGCCACCTCGAGCGCGTCGGCGGCAGAGCGGCCCTTGTCGCGCTCCTCGGCCATCCGGCGCATGTAGAACATCGCGTAGTCGACGCCGACGGCAAGGCCGATGAGCATCGTCACCTGCGCGACGGCAGGATGCAGCGGGGTGAGCTGGCTGAGCGGGCCGAGCAGCCCGGTGGTCGCCACGAGCGAGCTGATGCCCAGCAGCAGCGGGACGCCCGCCGCGATGGCGGCGCCGAACGCGATCAGGAGGATGACCAGCGTGCCGCCCATGGAGAACTGCTGCGACTTCGCCTCGTTGGCCCGCTCCTTGGGGCCGAGAGCGCGCTGCTGCGACGCGTCGCCGTGCTGCTGCACGAGCAGTTCGGGATGCGCCTTCTGGACCGCGGCCACCTCGGCCAGCGGGGCCTCGACGAGCGGCTCGAGCTTCTCCATGTCCTGCGCGGTCTCGACCTCGGCGGGCAGCGAGAACGTCACGAGGACGGAGCGGCCGTCCTTGGAGACCGTGCTCGCGCGGTACTTCGCCTCGAGCGGGCTCTGGATGTCGGTGACGCCCTTGAGCGCGCCGAGGCGGCCGACCACGTCCTTCACGGCGGCGGTGACCTCGGGAGAATCGGCCTTGATCGAGCCCTTGCCCTGGACGAGCACGCGCTCGCCGACCGAGCCGGCGAAGCCGGCGTCGTCGATGATCATCGCGCCGCGCTTGGACTCGCCGTTGCCGGATGCGGCCGACTCGAGGTTCTTCTGACCGACGTTGCCGCCGACGAAGGTGGCGAGGACGACGAACAGGATCCATCCGAAGATGGCGGTCTTGCGGTGCGCGGCACTCCATCTGCCTGCGCGGGCCGCGAGATTACGGGGTTGCATTTCGGGGAGTTCCTTCCGGGGAGGATGGGGCTGAGCGGGGGATCGGTGGAGCGTTCCAGCTCATGCGTGCCCTGCCACGGCGGGCTCCCGGTGTCTCCCGGTGCGGCCTGACGCGTTCATCCCGTGTGCTGCGAGGTGCCCCGGGGTGCGGCCAGCACCCCCTGTCGCTAGGGCCGCGAGAGCGCGAGCGCCGTCACGGTCGCCATGCCCATCGCCCCGAGCGCGATGAACGCGGCGCCGACCATGAAGGTGGTGTGCGCGGCGGCGTAGCCGAGCGCCCCGTCCCAGTGGGTCAGCGCGTACAGGCCCACCACCGCGACGGCTGCGGCCGCCGCGAGCGCGACGGGGATCAGCGTGGCGGCGGTGCGCGGCGCCGGGGTGGGGGCGGGCGGCGCGGTGCGCAGCGCGGCCACGACGAGCCCGGTCCACGTGCCGGCCACGAGGAAGCCGCCGAGGATGTCGCTCGGCTCGTGGTGGCCGAGGATCAGGACCGAGTAGACGATCCCGACGGCGAGGAGCCCGCCGCCGGCCGCCGCCGCCGGCCGCAGCCGCGCCGGCACCACGAGCTGGAGGCAGAGGACGAGCGCCATCGCCGCGGTCGCGTGGCCGCTCGGCCAGGTCGCGGTGTCGGCGCCCGGGACGGGCGGCGGCAGCGCGAGCGCGGGCTTGAGGACCTGGGTCGTCAGGTTCGAGCCGAGGAGGATCACGACGACCGCGATCGCGATCCGCGGCGCGCGCCGTGCGAGCGCGCCGAGCACGAGCGCAGCGGCGAACAGCGCGAAGGGCCCCGGGTCGGCGAGGTGCGAGAGGTGCCTGCCCACTGCGTGGTCGCGGGGCGTGAGAGGCCCAGGAAGCCGTCGAACGTCCGCTGGTCGATCGCCTCGAAGGGCGTCAGGTGGTACGCCGTGAGCCAGACGAGGACGGCGGACAGCGCACAGGCGGCGGCCGCGGCGAGCGGCGCGTATGCGCGCGGGGGGATCACGAGTCCAGGCTATCCGCGGCCCTCAAGGGCGCTTCAAGCGCGGAGGGATTAAGCAGCATTACTTCAGTACTCGGCAGACCTGGCCGATGCCCATCGGAGATGCTCCGCAACCCCAGGACCATCGTCGGCGTGCTGCTGGCGGCGAACATGGTGTGCCTCGTCGTCTTCCAGGTGCTCCGCGGCGGTGCGGGCTACGACTCGCTGTACGGCTGGGTGGGCAACCTCGCGATGGTCGTCCCGACGGCCGCCTGCTTCGCCTGCGCGTGGCGGGGCGGTCCGCGCCGGGTCCCGGCGATCTGGCTCGGGCTCGCGATGCTCATGCAGACGGCCGGCAACGTGGTCGTCTCGGCCTGGCTGCAGTTCCAGACCGACCCGCCCGTCCCCTCGCCCTCGGACTTCGCGTACTTCGGCTTCTACGTGTGCGTCACCGCCGCGATCGTCTGCCTGGTGCGGCGCGACCACGGGTCCTTCCCGCGAGCGCTGTGGCTCGACGCGGCGCTCGGCGCCGCCGGCGCCGCGACCGCCTTGGCCGCGGCCCTGAGCCCGGTGCTCTCCGCCACCCAGGGCGACTTCGCCACGGTGCTGGTCGGCTCGACCTACACGGCCGCGGACCTGCTCGTGGTCGCGCTGATCGGCGGGCTGCTCGCCGTGCGCGGCCTGCGCGGCGGATCGATGTGGCTGTGGATCGCCGGCGGACTCGCCCTCTTCTGTGCGGCTGACGTCGTCGTACGCACTGCAGATCAACGCCGGCACCTACGAGGTCGGGAGCTCGCTGTACCTCTGGTGGACGAGCGGGGTCACGTGCATCGCCTTCGCGATCTGGCGGCCGCACCGGCCGCGCGAGATCGAGACCGGCCGCTCCCAGGCGATGCTGGTCGTGCCGATGCTGGCCACGCTGGCCGCGGTCGCGGTGCTGGTGATCTCCGCGTTCGGTCAGCTGCCCGCCGCGGTCGTCGTGCTCGCGACGTTCACGCTGCTGCTGGCCGCCGCGCGGACCTTCGTGAGCTTCCGGCACGTCCAGAGCCTGTCCGCCGCGCGCCATCAGGCGGTCACCGACGAGCTCACCGGCCTCGGGAACCGCCGCTTCCTGTTCGAGCACGGCGAGCAGCGCCTGCAGTCCGCGGACGGCGCCGACCGGCTCGCCCTGATCCTGATCGACCTCGACAACTTCAAGGAGATCAACGACACCTTCGGTCACCACGCCGGCGACCAACTGCTGCGCGAGACCGCGCGCCGGCTGGCGGCGCGCATGGTCGATCCGGACCTGCTTGTGCGGCTCGGCGGCGACGAGTTCGCGCTGCTGATCACGCTCGGCACGGGCGAGGACGGCAGCGAGATCGCGGCGCGGATCCTCGACCGGCTCATGGAGCCGCTGGTCATCGACGGGGCGCGGGTGCGCGTCGACGCGTGCGCCGGCGTCGCCGAGCGCGACGACGCGAGCGTGGCGATCGCCGACCTCCTGCGCCGCGCGGACGTCGCCATGTACGCGGCCAAGGACGCGCACTCCCGCATCGAGCTGTTCCGGCCGCGTCTCGACGAGGCCAACCGCACCCGGCTCGAGACGATCCAGGATCTCGACGCCGCCCTCGTGCATCGCCAGTTCGTCCTGCACTACCAGCCGAAGGTCGACGTCGAGACCGGCGCCATCTTCGGCGCGGAGGCGCTCGTGCGCTGGGAGCACCCGACCCGCGGGCTGCTCTACCCCGACGCGTTCCTGCCGGTCGTCGAGCAGAGCGGCCTCATGAACGCCGTCACCCGGCTCGTGCTCGAGTCCGCCGTGATGCAGCTCGCGAGCTGGCGCGCGGCCGGCCTCGACATCAGCGTCGCGGTCAACCTCTCGGCCTCGGACCTGCTCGACGAGTCGCTCGCCGAGCGGATCGCCGGGCTGCTCGCCGAGCACGCGGTGCCCGCGACCGCGCTCGAGCTCGAGATCACCGAGAGCGTGATCATGATCGACCCGAAGCGCGCCCGTGAGGTACTCGAGGCGCTGCGCGCGCTCGGGCTGCGGATCGCGGTCGACGACTACGGCACCGGCTACTGCGCGCTCGCCTACCTCCGCGATCTCCCGATCGACGAGCTCAAGATCGACCGCTCCTTCATCGCCAACGTCACCACGGACCGCCGCAGCGCCGCGATCGTGCGCTCGACCATCGAGCTCGCCCACGCCCTCGGCCTCAAGGTCGTCGCCGAGGGCATCGAGCACGAGCAGGCGCTCGCCGCCCTCGCGGCCTTCGGCTGCGACTACGCGCAGGGCTACCACTTCAGCCGCCCGCTGCCCGCGGACGGCGTTCACGACCTGGATCCACGAGCGCGTGGCCGCGCGCCGCGCCGCCGCTGCTCGCGCCCTAGCGCGCGATCGAGTAGTCGTCTCCGTAGACCGCCCACCGGAGGGGCAGCGCGAGGTCGAGGTTGCCCTCGCGGAGGAAGCGGCGCTGCGCCGTCTCGATCCGCGTGACGTCCTCGTGGGCTGCCTCCTTGCGCATCTCGACGACACGCTCGTCGAGGAACGCCTCGAGGTAGGCGCGCTCGTCGCCACCGGCGGCCGGGGTCTGGGCGCGGGCGAGCGCCCGCTCGCGCACGCCGCGCATCCCGTCGAAGCCGTGCACCACCGCGGCGTCGTAGTAGGCGAACTGCCCGAGCGACTGCAGCCCGTCGGTCTTCGCCAGCGCGACCGACGGCCGGAAGTAGACGCGGTCGCGCTCCTTGTCCTGCGCGCGGCGGAAGGCGGGCTTCTTCGCCGCCCGCCGCCAGGCCTTGACGAACTTCGGGCCGAGGCCCGCGTGCGAGTCGCTGCCGTTGACGCGCTTGAGCGCGCGGATGTACCGCGCGAGCCCGTTGCGCGGCCGGGCCCGGGTGTAGGCCTGGACGACCTCGAGCATGTCGCCCGTACCGGAGCAGAAGCCGATGATGCCCGCGGTGTAGCCCCGGCCGTCGCGGATGTCCTCGATGTAGCGGTACTGCGCGCGCCAGTTCAGCGAGGAGTTCTCGGCGCTGGACACGAGCCGCATCGCGATCTCCTTCTTGGCCGCGCTCGCGAGCCCGCTCGCCGCTGCGGCCGGCTGGGCCGCGGCGCCGAGGGCGAGGAGCGTCGCCAGCAGGGCGGTGCGGCGGGAGGACATCGGGAGCGACGCTCCCACACTCGGCGGCCGCAACGCAAGTAGGGTGCGGCCGTGCTCGAGCTCGACGTCCACGGGCTGCGGGTGCGCGCCGGAGGGGACTGGCCGGAGGTGCTGCGCTCGCTGGCGCTCGACTTCGCGTGGTTCGAGGGCGGGGCCGGCGCGGCCGACGCCACGGTGACCGTCGAGCGCCGGGCGCCTGACTGGGACGCGCACGCGGACGCGCGGCCGGCGTTCGTCACGCCCCGCAACCTCGTCCTCGCCGACGGCGAGCGGACGCTGATCGACTACTTCGGGCGCGCGCTCTCGGTCTACGACCGCGCCGTCCGGGCAGGTCACGATCCAGGGCGAGGACGCCGCGCTCGTGCACGAGGCCGCCTACCACTTCGTCGTCTCGCGGATCGGCGAGCACCTCGACCGCATCGGGCTCGTGCGCCTGCATGCGCTCGGGCTGGCCGGGGCCTCGGGCGGCGTCGCGATCATGCTGCCCTCGGGCGGCGGCAAGAGCACGCTCGGCCTGCAGGCGCTGCGCGATCCGGCCGTGCGCCTGCTCTCCGACGACTCGCCGCTGCTCGACCGGCGCGGCCGGCTGCACCCCTTCCCGCTGCGCATCGGCGTCAACGCGACCGACGCGGCGAGCCTGCCCGCGGGCCACGTCCGCCGCATCGACCGCATGGAGCACCACGCGAAGCTGGCGCTCGAGCTCTCGGCCTTCCGCGACCGCATCGAGCCGCGCCCGCAGCCGCTGCGCCACCTCGTCCTCGGGCAGCGCACGCTCGGGCCGACCGCGCGCCTGGAGCCGCTCGGCCGGCGGGCGGCGCTCGGGCCGCTGCTGCGCGAGTCGGTGGTCGGCGTCGGGCTCTACCAGGGGATGGAGTTCGTCCTCCAGCGCGGCCTGCGCGACGTCTTCTCGCAGGCGGGGCCGGGGCTCGTGCGCGCCCGCGGGTGCGCGGCCGGGCTGGCGCGGGCCCGGGTCTGGCGCCTGACCACGGGCCGGGACCACGAGGCGAACTGGGCCGCGCTGGAGCCGTTGCTGCGGTGATCTACATCTGGGTGCGGACGAGCGTCGACTGGGACGACGAGGCGGCCTTCCTCGCGCAGTGCCCGCCGTACTTCCGCCCGCAGCTCGAGCTGTGGAACGCGACCTTCGCGATGCCCTTCCACGTCTTCCGCGGCCGGGTGCGCGGAGATCGCGCGCGACAACCTGGCGGCCGTCGAGGGCGCGAGCGTGCGCCGGCGTGGGACGAGATCCCCGACGGCGCGAGTCGTGCTCCCCGTCGATGACGACGACTGGTTCGCGCCCGACGCGGTCGCGGTGCTCGAGCGGCTGTGGGACGGCCGTGGCGGCGGCTGCTCGTGGACGAGCACGTTCGTCGAGGTGCCGATGAACCGGCGCCACGCGGTCGGCAAGGTGATCCGGCGGCGGGCGCCGTGGGTCCCGCTCAAGCCGATGTGGCGCTGCACCACCAACAACTACGCACTCGTCAAGGCGCCGGCCGCCCGCGAGCTCGCGGTCTCCCACCTGCGCGCGATCGAGTGGTTCGAGCGAGCACGATCCGCCGCGGCTGCCGGTGCGCGTGAGCGCCATGAACCGCACGCTCGCCTCCCAGACCTCGCTCGGGAACACGCGGGCCTGCGATCTCGCGCCGCGCGCTGCTGCGCCGCTACGCGCGCTACCGGCGGCTGTATCGCGAGCCCGCCGGCGGCGCCGGCCTGGTGCGCGCCGCTATCTGGCGCGGATGGACGCGCTGATGGGGGAGCTGGAGCTGCGGTGAGGGCGGCCGTCTTCGCCATGTCGGACGCCAACCACTTCTGGCGCGCGCACACGGTGACGCGGGCGCTGGCCGCCGCGGGGGTCGACGTGCGCGTGTACAGCGACCAGCGCTTCGCCGCGGCGGTCGCGGCGTCCGGCGCGACGCTCGTCGACGTGTTCACGCCCTACCCGCTCGAGCGCGCGGACGCCGACTCCCGGCCGCTGCCCGTCCGCAACGTCTCGTGGGCGGGGAGGTTCGGCTCGGAGCTCGTCGCGGAGGTGGCGCGTTCGCTCCCGACCTCGTGCTCTACGACAGCTTCGCGGTGATCGGCCGCGTGGTCGGCGCGGCGCTCGGCGTGCCCTACGTCTGCGTCCTCTCCGGCCACAACATGGATCCGGCGCGGGTCGTTCCCGCGATGGCGCACGATGCGCGCGTCGCCATCTCGGAGGCGTGCGTGGAGGCGCTCGAGCTGCTGCGCAGCCGCCACGGCTGGGACGACGTCTCGCCGTTCTCCTACTACAACGCGCTCAGCCCGCACCTCAACCTCTGCTGCCAGCCGCCCGCGTTCCTGACCGAGGCCGAGCGGCCGGCCTTCGAGCCGCTCGCGTTCTGGGGCTCGCTGCCGCCGCTCGACGGGCGCGCACCGAGGCGGCGCGGAGAGCGCGCCGTGCCGCCGCGGCGCATCTACGCGTCGATGGGGACGATCTCGTGGCGCTACTACGTGCCCGCGGCGCTCGGCGCGCTGCGGGCGGTCGCCGCGGCCGTCGGCCGCCGCAGCGACCTCGAGGCGGTGATCAGCCTCGGCGGCGCCGGGCTCGACGCGGCCGCGATCGCGGAGCTCGCGCGCCCGAACGTCCGCGTGCGAGGGCTGGGTGGACCAGCGGGAGCAGCTGGCCGAGGCCGACGCCTTCATCACCCACAGCGGCCTGAACTCCACGCACGAGGCGCTGTTCCACCGCGTGCCGATGGTGAGCTACCCGATGTTCGGGGACCAGCCGGGGCTCTCCGCCCGCGTCTGCGAGTTCGGCCTCGCGGTGGCGCTCGCGGAGCCGCGCGGGGCGGTGACCGCGGACGACGTCGACACGGCCCTGGAGCGCCTGATGGCCAAGGGCCCGGCGCTCGACGAGGCACTCGCGGTCGCCCATGCGCGCGAGCTCGAGGTGATCGCGCGCCGGCCCGCGGTCGTCGATCAGATCCTGGCGCTGGCGTAGGCGGGGAGCGCGAGCACCTGCTCGCGCAGGCGCCGCCAGAGCCGCGGGCGGCGCGGCGCGCATCGAGCGCCTCGGCGGCCGCGTCGCCGGGCAGCCGGGCGACCGCGTCGGCGCCCGTGAGCACGAGCTCGGGCTCGCCCCGCGCCACGCTCTCGTGCAGCAGCGCCGCCCGTGTCGCGGTGAGCAGCAGCTCGAGGTCGCCGGGCTCGGAGCGCAGGCGGGCCGCGTGCTCGGCGACGGCGCGGCGCGCCGTGTCGTGGATCGACCATCCCGCGACCTCGGGAAACGACGCCGTCCGCGCGCCCTCGAGCAGCGCGAACGACACCGGGTCGGTGAGCCGGCACTGGATCGAGCGCATCCGCGTGCGGACGAACTCGCCGCCCGGCAGCAGCAGCAGCTCCCCGCTGCGCATGGCGGGGTACGGCCCGGTCAGGTGGTCGAGGACCGCGGCGCCGAGGACCGCGGGGTCGGCCGGATCGCCGGTGATCGGCGCGAGGCGCTCGTCGGCGGCAGGTGGGGCGACGAGCGCGCGCCAGTCCGCCAGCGGCAGCGCTCCGGCCTCCCCGGTGAGCGCCACCTCGGTGACGGGCGCGTGCGCGAGCTGGGCGGCGAGCGCCGCGGCGATGCGCTCCGAGAGCCGCAGCAGCACGGGCAGGACCGTGGCCAGAGCGGGGTCGGGGGAGCGGTGGAGCGAGCGCTGGAGCTCGATCGCGGCCCGCAGCGCGGCCTCCTGCTCGGGCAGCCGGCGCAGCAGGAGCCGGAGCGCGTCCTCGCGCGTCGCGGGCCGCTCGTCGTGCTCGAGCGCGAGCCAGATCCGTCCCGGCTCGGCCACGAGCTTCACGCAGCGGCTGGCCAGCCACGGGGCGGGCGGGCCGGCGCAGGCCGGGAACGCGAAGCGCCACCAGTAGACGAGCTCGAGCCAGGCCGCGATGCGCCGCTCCTGGACGTCGGAAGGGCGCGGGGGCGGGCGGCGGTCCGGACCGCGCAGCGGCTGCCAGGTGTCGATCTTCCCGCCGTCGAGCTCGGGCCGCTGGAGCGTCCGGACGGCGTCGCGCGTGACCCGCGGCCCGCCGAACGCCACCCCCTCATAGGTCAGCGCCGACTTGCCGGCCAGCGCCCGCAGCTCCGCCTGCCCGTAGATGAACGGCTGGTCGACGAGGCCGCCGAGGGACAGCACGCGGTCGTGCCGCTTCCAGCGCCCGCGGGCGCGGTCGGCCTGCTCGTCGGTGGCGAGCACGATCGCCAGGTCGACGTCGGAGAGGCCGGGGAGGAACTCGCTGCCGCCGAAGCTGGCCCGCGTGTAGACGGCCGCGCCGGGCTCGCCGCGGGTGAGGATCCTCCCGACCGCATGGGCGACGGCTCGATAGACGAGCGCCCAGAGATGGCGCAACGGCGTTCGCGCGGTGGAAAGCACCAGCCGCTGCGCCCGGCGCAGAGCCAAGTCTCCCAGCGGTCGGCGTGGGGTCCGCGCCCCAGATTCCGGGGTCTCGCTCAAGGCTTGGTCACGCCGCGTCGATGCGATCGGACACCAGAGCAGTCTCACGACTAGGCACCCCCGTCGCGAGGCGGATCCGCAAAGCCACGGGACTCCACCGGAGTTCGCCGGGTTACCGAAGCGATCCCGGAACGTCGGTAGAGGCTGCTCACCCATATGGGAGGACCATCCGTGTCCAACCGCACTCTCAAGCGCGCCGGCCGGGCCGGCGTCGCTCTCGCAGTGGGCTGCGCGTTCGCCGCCGTCCCGCTCTCCGCGCAGGCGGCGACCGCACCCGTCGGGCTCGGCACCGCCGAGCCCTTCTCGGTGCTGGCCGGTTCAACCGTCACCAACACGCTCGCCACCTCGATGTGGGGCGACCTCGGTCTCTATGCCGGCTCCTCCGTCACCGGTGCGCCGGTCGTCGGCGGCGACACCTACATCAACGACGCCGAGGGCGTGGCGATGCGGGCCAAGCTCGCGCTGACCACCGCCATGAATGACGCCGCGACCCGGCCCGTCACCGCGTCGGCCGGCACGCGACCTCGCCAACCAGACGTTCAAGACGGGCGTCTTCAATGCCACACGACCAACTGCTGTTCTCCTCCGGCGAGATGGTGCTCGACGGCGAAGGCGATCCCACCACCGCGTTCATCTTCCAGATTCCGGCCGACGCTGACCACGTCCTCGGCGACGCGGATCAGGCTCATCAACCGCGCCAATCCCTGCAACGTGTTCTGGCAGGTCGGCTCTTCCGCCACGCTCGGCAGCGGGTCGGTGTTCGTCGGCACGGTCATGGCCGACCAGAGCATCACCGCCAACACGACCGCGGTCATCGACGGCAGGCTGCTGGCCAGCGTCGGCCAGGTCGCGCTGAACGGCAACACGATCATCCGCTCGGCGTGCTCCAGCGTCGACGAGAACACCAACGACACCGTGCCTGCCGGCCCCACGGGCGGCACCGGCGGCACGACGCCGGGCACGACGCCGGCGACGGGTGGGCCGACCGGCTCCACCCCGGTCGCGCAGACCCCGCCCGCGAGCAGGTCGGCGACCCCGACCCGCAACGGCACGGCACGGCTGCTCCGCCCGCCGGCGCGCGCGTCGCGCCGTCCGCCGACCGGCAGCCCGTGCACCGAGGGCTTCCAGGCCACGGTTCGCGGCAAGCTGATCAAGCGTGTCGTCTTCAGCCTCGACGGCAGGCGCATCGGCACCCGCACCAAGCCCGCGTTCCGGGTCTACGTGCGCGCCGACGGCGGCATGCACGGCATCAAGGCCCGCGTCACGTTCAAGGACGCCACGCGCGCCAAGACGATGAGGTTCCGCTACCGCGCCTGCGCCGCGCAGGTCCTGCAGCCGCGCCGCGGCCCGTCTCAGTTCACCGGATGAGCCACGGCGTCACCACCAGCCCGCGATCCCCCGGCTTGCGCCGGGGGGTCGCGGTGCTGTCGGTGGCGCTCTTCGGCGCCGCCGGCGCCGCGCTCGTCCCCCCGGCGCACGCCGCCGGCTCGCAGGGCCCGGCGAGCGAGCCGCTCGTGGTGCTCCTGCGCGACCACGTCGCCCGCACCCGGCCGAGCGTGCGCGCCCACCGGATCGAGCCCGTCGCCGCGCGGCGGCCGCTCACCGGCGTCCGCACCGTCCTTCCCGTCCTCGCCCACGAGACCAGCCGCGACGGCCGCGACTGGGTGCGCGTCCGGCTCCCCGGCCGCCCCAGCGGGCACAGCGGCTGGATCCCCGCCGCGCACACGCGCGCGAAGGCGACCTCGTGGCGGATCGCGGTCCGCCTCTCGACGCGCCGCGTCACCGTCTACCGCGACGGCCAGGTCGCCCGCCGCTTCCGGGCGGTCATCGGCACGGCCTCGACGCCGACCCCGCCGGGCCGGTTCTTCATCGAGGAGGCCGTCACGCTCTCGCCGGTCGACCTCGGCGGCCCGTACGCGCTGGCCACCAGCGCTCGCTCCAGCGTCCTGCAGGAGTTCGCGGGCGGCCCCGGCCAGATCGCCCTCCACGGCACCGACGGACTCTCGGACCCGCTCGGCAGCGCGGCCTCGCACGGCTGCATCCGGCTCAGCACGGCCGCGATCACGTGGATGGCGCGGCGCATCGGCAGCGGCGTGCCGCTGCGCATCACCCGCTAACGGCGGCGCGCGAGGCGGGCCGGCCGGTTCGCCTTGCAGATCCGCGGCACGCTCGAGTAGTCCGTGAACAGCGGCGCCATCACGCTGCCGGGCGCCGTGTCGTGCGCGTGGCCGAGCAGATGGCCGTACTCGTGGATCATCGTCGTGCAGAGGATGCCCCAGTCCTCGCGCATGCTCGCCGCGGTCTGCCAGCGCCAGCGCGCGAAGGAGATCGTGCAGTTCGTGTAGGTGCTCGCGGGCGCTGAGAGGTTGTTCGCCCCGAGCGGGGTGTCGAACGTGACCCAGGCGTCGGTGGCCGGATCGACGCCGGGCGCCAGCGGGCGCTGCGAGAGCACCTTGATCTCGCCGTTGCAGGGCACCGCGCCCCAATAGCGCGCGCCGAGCTTGCCGGCGACCGTCAGCGGGCCGGGCGCCTTCGCCCGCTGGGCCGCGCCGGCGGTCGCCGGGAGGGCGAACGCGCAGAGCAGGGCGGCGACGAGGAGGCGGGAAAGGGACACGCGCACAGGCTCGCGCGGGGGACGCCGCCCGACTTCATCCCGGCGGGGGGATCTTGGGGGGAGGCACCGGGTGAACAAAGGGTGTCCAGTGGCATCACCCTCCCTCCCCCGCCTGTCGATGAAACGGGTGCATGGACGCACGCCCGCCGATCACTGTCGCCATCGCCCGCTTCGAGGACCTCCTCGCGCTCGGCCTCCGATCCGTACTCGCGGACGACCCGAGCGTCTCGATCGTGGTCGAGGACATCGCCTACGACCGCATCCCGGTCGTGCTGCAGGCGCACGATCCGGAGGTCCTGATCCTCGACGCCGGCGCGCTCGCCGATCTCGCCACCGTCCGCACGCTGAGCCATGAGCATCCCCATACGCGGCTCGTGCTGCTGGGGCAGGACCTGTCGACCGCGGAATGCGCGCAGCTGCTGGCCTTCGGCGCCAGCGCCTGTCTCGCCAAGGACACGCAGGCCCGCGACGTCCGCAACGCGATCCACCTCGCCGCGCGAGGACTGCAGGTCATGCCCCGCGGCGCCCATCATGCGGGCGACGCACGGCTCGGGCACTCGCTCCTCACGCGGCGCGAGGGCGACGTGCTGCACCTCCTCCGCCAGGGCCACTCGAACCCGCGCATCGCGCTCGAGCTGGACATCGGCGTGGAGACGGTGCGGACGCATGCCCGCGGCGTCTACCGCAAGCTCGGCGTCTCCTCGCGACGCGCGCTCGTCGCGCTCCGGCGCTCGCCGCCGACGTTCCCCGCCCGAGCGGAGCCCCCCGTGCGTCCCGCACGGCGCCGCGGCGCCGCGCGGGCGAGCATGCGCCCGCTAGGCCGCGCGCGAGTCCGGCGTCCAGACCGACGGCGCGCCGGGCGACGGCTCGAGCAGGAAGATCTCGACCTCCATGTCGGGTCCGACGTGGTGGTTGGAGATGAACGCCAGCACGTGACGGCCGGACAGGCGCTCGACCGCGCTGATGAACTTCTGCTGCATCGCGTCCTGGAACGCGCTGCGCGTCTCCTGCACCATCGTCGTGCGCTGCAGCTCGATCATCGTCTTCTCGACGTCGGTGTAGACGCCGCCGAGCACACAGACGAGCAGGTCGCCGCCGAGCAGCTGCGTCTTCGCGGTCACGGGCTCGCGCTGGTGGTAGCGCTTGTGCAGCGCCACCATCGCATCGGTCACGGCGACGAGCAGGGCGTCGCCGGTGAGGACAGGCTCGGGGGCCGGCACTGCGGCCTTCTCTCTCGTCCTCCGGGTGGGTCCGCGTGCGGGCGAAGGGCGAGACCCGCGAGCGAAGTTCCTACCGTAGCGCGCCCTGACTGGTTTACGATCGTCTTGCCAATCCACCACGAGCAAGAGTCGGTCTGTCATGAGCACACGCGCCGTCAAGAAGGACCCCCACCAGCACGGTGACGTGCTCACGTCGATCTCCGACACGATGTCCACACCGGTCACCACCGCTCAGGTGGCACACGCGGCCGAGAACGCCGTGCAACGCCTCGCCGACGCCTGAGTCTGGCTCCTCTTCCGCCTCAACGGCGTCCGTTCCTAACTCACCAGGCCACACCACCGCCCAACGAGTCGAGCACCTGCCCCTCGTCGAGCACCCGGTACGGCGCAGCGGACGTCGCCGCGCTCCGCACCAGCGCTGCGTGGGGGACGCCGGCGCTGCCGGCGACCAGCAGCAGGTTTCCGGGCCGGCGTCCTCGCAGCGTGGCCGGTTCCGCGCTGACCACGACATGGCCGAACGACGTCCGCAACCCCGCAACGACCCGGCGCGTTGTCACGAAGGGCGCCGCGTCGGCGAGGTTGACCAGCAGCAGGCCGCCCGGCGCCAGCACCCGCGCGGCGTCGGCCAGGAACGCCGCACCCAGCAGGTCGCGCGGCACCTCGCCCTCGTCGTAGGCGTCGAGCAGCACCAGGTCGGCGTAGGCGTCGCGGAGGCCGGCGACGCCGGTGCGGCCGTCGACCGGTCGCACCTTGATGCCGCTGCGCCGCGGCAGCGGCAGCCGGTCGCGAACGATCGCAGTGAGGTCCTCGTCGGGCTCGAGCACGACCTGCGCCGAGCCGGGGCGGGTGGCGGCGACGTAGCGCGGCAGCGTGAGGCCGGCGCCGCCCACGTGCACCACGCGCAGCGGCGGCCGGCCGGCGCGGCGGCGTCGACGACGTCACCCATCCGGCGCACGTAGTCGAAGGCCAGCCGGGTCGGGTCGTCGAGGTCGACGTGGGACTGGTCGGGCCACCGACGCGCACGACGTACGCCGCGGCGTGCTCGGTGTCAACGATCTCGACCCGGGGGGTCTGCTCACGTCGGGACACGCCCGCCCACGTTAGTGGTCCGGCTGGCACGATGACGCCCATGACGGCGTACTGGATCAGCTCGTACCTGGAGATCACCGACAAGGCCAAGCTCGAGGCGTACGCCGAGCTGGCCGGCCCGCCCTGGTCGCGGCCGGCGGCACGTTCCTGGCCCGGTCGCTGCCCGCCGCGGTCTTCGAGGCCGGCCGCGAGCTGCGGTCGGTGCTCATCGAGTTCCCGACGGTCGACGCCGCCCTCGCCGCCCACGCGAGCGAGGCCTACCAGGAGGCGCTCGCCGCCCTCGGCGACGGCGCCGTGCGTGACCTGCGGATCGTACCCGGGATCGAGCCGGCGACGCCCGTCGACGGCCGTGAGCACGCTCGCCACCCGTCGCGACGGTGCCGTCGTCGGTCCTGGATCCTGCGCAGCCCCGAGCGCCGCAACGCGCCTCGACCTCGAGCTCTGCCGGGCGATCAACACCACTGCCGACGCGGAGGTTGAGGCGGGCGCTCGGGTGCTGGTGGTGACCGGCGCGGGTACGTCCTTCTGCTCGGGCGCTGACCTCACCGGTGTGTACGGCGAGGAGTTCCTGCAGGCCCTCTACGGCATGCTCCACGGCCCCGCCGGCCTCGACCTCCCTGCCGGTGCCGGTGGTGGCCAGTGCCGTCAACGGCCCCGCGATCGGCGCCGGCACCCAGCTTCGCCCTGGCGTGCGACCTCCGGGTCGGCCGCCGACTCCGCCGATTCGCCGTCCCGACCGCACGCAACGCGATGGCGGTCGACGCCTGGACCATCCGGCAACCTCGCCGACGTCGCGGGCGGCGGCGTCGCGCGGCGGCTGATGGTCGCCGCCGAGACCATCGACCGCGCCGCCGCCGTGGCCTGCGGTCTCGTCGACCGCGCCGGCACGCTCGACGACGCACTCGCCTGGGCCCACGAGATCGCCGCCCTCGCGCCACTGTCACTGGCGCACAACAAGCGGGTCCTGAATGGGCGCCGACGACGCAGCCGTAGCCTGCCTCCTTCGCGGCGTGCTGGGCCAGCAACGACGTCCGCGAGGCCGCCACCGCGCGCGCCGAGAGGCGCCCGCCGGTCTTCACCGGCCGCTGACGTGCGCCTCCGGTCGCTGGCCGCGGTCGCCGTCCTCGTGCTGGCGGGCTGCTCCGACGCCCCACCGGAGACCACGCCCGGCCCGAGCCCGTCCCGGACGGCGCCGCCGTCGTCTTCGACACCGCCACCGTCTCCCCAGCCCGAACCCGCGCCCGCACCCCCACGTCGGGGCGCGGCATCGACGTGTCCGCCCACCAGGGCGAGATCACCTCCGGGACCAGGTCTGCCGACAACATCGCGTTCGTCTACCTCAAGGCCACCGAGGGCAGCCCTTCACCGACCCCCGCTTCGCCACCAACTGGGCGAGGCCGCCGCGCGGGCCGGGCTACGCGTCGGCGGCTACCACTACTTCACCCTCTGCTCCGACCCCGTGCCCGGCCGACCACTTCGTCGCCACGCTCGACGCGGCCCCCGACGTATTCCGCGCTGCGCCCGTGGTCGACCTGAGCTGCTCGGCAACTGCGACCTCCTCCCCCGGCCCGGTCGCGATGCGGGACGCCGTCGAGGCGTTCGTCGCGGAGGTGGAGCGGCGCACGGGGCAGCGCGTCGTCGTCTACACCCACCCCGACTTCGACCGGCGCTACGGCTTCGTGCCCGACCTCGACCGGCGTCGCTGGGTGCGCCTTTTCCGGGCGACGTCGCGCCTCCCGGGTGACTGGTGGCTGTGGCAGCGCAGCGACGACGGCCGGGTCGACGGCGTCGAGGGGGCCGGTCGACATCGACGTGATGCGGCCCAGGTCTTGACCCGCGGTCACCCGGTTGGTGGTGGACACGGACGCCTTCGAAGGGCGAAGGTGAGGAGTCAACCTCAACGAGCCGCTCTCGGGCTCTGGTCTCTGGAGGATCCAGTGGGCTTCCACGTCTCACGTCGTCACTTCCTGCTCACGTCGGCAGCCGTCCCGACCGCCGCCTCCCTCGCGGGTGCGGCGAGCGCGGGTGCACCCGCGACGCCGGCCGTCCGGGTCGACACGCACCCGACCTTCGACCGGGCGGGCAAGGCGTTCGGCGTCCCGCCGGCGCTGCTCGCCGCCCTGTCGTTCGCCCAGACCCGCTGGCAGGACCACGACGGTCGGCCCAGCTCGTCGCTCGGCTACGGACCGATGCACCTGGTCGACGGCGCCGCGGCGCTGCGGCCCGCGCCTGGCTCGGCAAGGACGAGCGCACCCGACGTGGTCGACACCCTCGGCGCTGCCGCCCGCGCCTCGGGCATCGCGCCCGCGTCGTCCGCTCCGACCCCGCCGCCAACATCCGGGCCGCGGCGGCGCTGCTGGCCCAGCACCAGTCGGACGCCGGCCGCCCCGTGGGCGTGGGCACCGACCCGGCCGACTGGTTCGCGACCATCGCCGCCCTCAGCGGCGTGGTGACCGCGGGCTCGCAGCTCGACCTCGCCGACACCGTCATCTCCACCCTGCGCAAGGGCGGCCCGTCGGGCTGGCCGACGGCGTCGCGCTCTTCCTGCCCGCCAGCAGACCGGCGCCGCGGTGCCCGCCGACCCAGCGCGAGCCCGCTGCCGAGCGCGCCCCCAGGCCCGCCGCCAGGCGCAGCAGGGCGGCGGCACCGAGGCACCGCGCGGCCTCGACATCGAGTGGATCCCCGCGCGCTACGAGCAGTACGGCGAGGGGTCGGCCGACTACGGCAACCACGACCTCGCCGACCGGCCGCGCCGCCCCGAAGATCACCCACATCGTCGTCCACGACACCGAGGGCCTCTGGGAGACCGTGCTCGACCTGGTACAGGACCCGACGTACGTGTCATGGCAGTACTCCCTGCGCTCCGAGGACGGCCACATCGCCCAGCACGCGCTGGCCAAGGACGTCTGCTGGCACGCCGGCAACTGGTACATCAACATGCACTCGATCGGCCTCGAGCACGAGGGCTTCGCCGCCGAGGGCGCCGCTGGTACTCCGAGGCGATGTACCGCACGTCGGCGCAAGCTGGTAGTAGCTCGCCAGAAGCACCGCATACCGCTCGACCGGGCCACGTGATCGGCCACGACCAGGTCCCGGCACCACCACGCCACGATCCCCGGCATGCACTGGGACCCGGGCCCGTTCTGGGACTGGGAGCACTACTTCGACCTGATCGGCGCCCCGCTCTACCGCGGCACGTCGCGGCCCGGGTCAAGCACGGCGACGTGGTGCGGATCCTGCCCGGCTTCGCCGGCAACGCGCAGCCCGTCACCGGCTGCGAGACCGCCGGCGACGACTGCGGCGCCCCGCGTGACACCAACTTCGTCACCCTGCGGGTCGCCCCCGACCGCCGAGGCCGAGCTGGTCAACGACCCCGGCCTGCACCAGGACCGGCCAGCCCGCCACCACCGAGGTCTCCGACATCAGCGCCCGCGCCACGGCCGGCACCGAGTTCGTGGTCGCGGAGGTCGACGGCGACTGGACGGCGATCTGGTTCCTCGGCACCTCGCCTGGTTCGTCAACCCGCGTCGCCACCCCACGGCCCGCGTCGTCCGCAGCCGTGGGCCGGGTCCGCCGCCAAGGGCGACTCGGCCAAGGTCTACGGCCGCTGCTACCCCGAGGCGTCGGCGTACGACAACCCCGCCGACGTCCAGGCCGTCTCGCCGCTGATCTACACGCTGCCGCGCCGGCCAGCAGTACGCCGTCAGCGACCTGGACCCGGTCACCGACTACTACAAGGCGAAGACATTCTCGCTCGAGACCCCCGGCGACCACATCAACATCGAGGGCCGCGACCGCTACGTGCAGATCAGCCTCGGCCACCGGATCGCCTTCGTACGTCGTGAGGACGTCCAGATCCTGCGCTGATCGGCGAACACGCAGACGTGACGCCGCTAGCGTCGGAGCATGCAGTTCGACGCGCGCACCCGTCGGCACGCAGCGCGGATGGCGCTGCGGCTGGGAGTGTGTGTGCTCGTCGCCGGGATCCTGGGGCTGCCGCTGGCGTTCTCGTGGGCGGTGACGCACACCGAGGTCACCCAGCAGATCGGCACGTCGCCGACGACGTTCACGCTGTCGACGCAGGGGCACAGCGAGCTGCGGCTCGGCATCGCCGGCACCGTCTACCTGCCGGAGTCGCAGGGGGCGCTGGGGGTGGTGGCCACCCTCGACGGTCCGGGCGACCCGGGCGCCGGCGACGGCGACCTCGCCAACTACGTGCGTCCCGAGATGCTGGAGCTGTACGCCGGGCTGTTCCACGACCCGGGGGCCGCGGTCAAGGAGTACGTCGCGCTGGTCGAGGACGAGCTGCGCCGCCAGCTGGTGATGGCCGAGCTGCTGGTGGCCGGGGTCGGTGGGCTGGCCGTCTTCGGACTGTGGACGCTGCTGCCGCTGCGCCTGTCGCGCGGCTCCCGCCGCGACCTCGTCCGGCTCGGGGTGGCCGCCGTCGTGGTGCTGGCGATGACCACCGGGCTGGCGTGGGTGCAGCTGCGCGGCTCCCAGGGTGGTCGCGGACCCACTACCGGTGCCTACGAGCTCTCCGCCCTCGACGGCACGCTCGCCGACGGAGCCACCACCGACAGCCCGGTGATCCGGGCCCTGCTGGGTGGCGCGATCGCGCGCGCCCAGAAGCTCGTCGACCGGCAGGAGCAGAACGAGCGCGACTACCGCACCCTCGCCGAGTCGGGTCTGGCCGAGCAGGCCGAGCTGATGGAGGGGCCCGGCGACGGGGAGACGGCGGTGATGATGCAGTCCGACATGCACTGCAACACCACCATGATCCGGCTGCAGTCGCGAGTGTTCTCGATGCTGAGCGACCAGTACGGCGACGACGACCGGCCGGTGCCGGCCCTGCTCGGCATCACCGGTGACCTCACGACCAACGGCACCGCCGCCGAGGGAGTGTGCATCCGTGACGAGGCAGCCATCGCCGGCGGCGCGCCGATCGCCGCGGTCACCGGCAACCACGAGTCGGCGTCACGGCCGAGCAGATGGACGAGGCCGGCATGAACGTCCTCGACGGGGAGGTCGAGGAGCTCGGAGGCCTCCGGGTGCTCGGCGACGGCGACCCGGCCCGCTCCGAGCTGTTCGGCCAGACCCGGCTGCGCGGTGACGAGACGCAGGAGGGCCAGGGCCAGCGGCTGCGGCGGATGGCCGAGGACGCCGACGACCGGCCCGACCTGGTGCTCGTGCACGAGGCCTACGCGGCGCAGGCGTTCCTCGGCGATCGAGCGGTCAACGAGCTTCTGGAGTCGCCGCCGACGTCACGCACCGAAGCGCCCGCCGAAGCCGACGACGACGGGGTCGAGGACGTGCCCGCGGCTGCGGTGTTCTACGGCCACTGGCACCGGTCGATCGAGCCGCGGGTGCTGTGGAACGACGATGGCAGCTGGACGCTGGTGATGGAGCTCGACACCACCGGCGGCGCCGTCGACACCCCCTCCATCAACAACTTCTCCACGCCGTGGTCGCGGCCGCAGCAGGAGGCGTCGTTCCCGGTGCTCTTCCTCGACGAGGAGACGCGGCTGGTGACCGGCTACCAGATGTACTCGTTCGCCACCGACGGCACCGTCACGGTCCAGCCACGCGTGGACGTGGGTGCGCCTGACTCCTCGTAGTCGACCGGCCGCCGCCGCGCGGCGCGCACGCCGCGCGCATCTGCTCGAAGGCGCGCTCGGTGTCGGTCTCGACGTCCACGACGCGGAGCCGGAGCCGGACCCCGCTGGCCATGCCGAGGACGACGACCTGCTGGTCGTCACCGGGGAACAGGCCCACCTCCACCGGCCCGCCCGGGCCCGGCACCTGCCGCGGCGTGCCGTCCCAGTCGTCGGGCGAGACCAGCATCCGCAGGATCCGTCCCTGCTCGACCGGGAACTGCTCGAGCAGCAGCGTCGCCTCCCACCGCAGGTCACGCGAGCGCGGCCACCAGGCTCCCGACATCGGCCCCGCGTGCAGCGACGCGGCGAGCGTCAGCCGGAGCGGCCCTGGCTCATGCTCGGATCCGTGACCGTCGTACGACGTCGCCATGACGTCCGCCTTCCCGCTGCCGCGGGCCGGGGCGCGGGGTCGCGTCCGTCGCCGACAGGAGTAGTGCCACCGTACGCCGCCGGACTATCTTCTCGAGATGGCCTTCGAGATTCCGGCGGACTCCTACGACCGGTTCATGGGTCGCTACTCCGGACCGTTGGCCGACCGGCTGCTCGGGCTGACCGGTGCCGCCGCGGGCGACCGCGCGCTCGACGTCGGCTGCGGGCCGGGTGCGATGACGTCGCGGCTGAGCGCCCGGTTGGGTGCCGAGGCGGTGGCCGCGATCGACCCGTCGGAGTCGTTCGTGGCGACCGCGCGTGAGCGCTGCCCGGGCGTCGACGTCCGGCTGGGCGTGGCCGAGGCGCTGCCCTGGGACGACGGCGTCTTCGACCTCGCCGTGGCGCCGCTGGTGGTCCACTTCATGAGCGACCCGGTCGCCGGCCTGCGCGAGATGGGCCGGGTCACCCGGCCCGGCGGTGTGGTCGCGGCCACGGTGTGGGACCACGGCGGGGCCGGTCCGCTCGCGACGTACCGCCGGGCCGTGCTCGAGCTGTGGCCCGACGCTCCCGACGAGGCGCGCCTCGCCGGCTCGAGCGACGGTGACCTCGCGCGGCTCTTCGCCGAGGCCGGGCTCCTCGACCTCGAGCCCACGTCGCTCACCGTCACCGTGCGGAGCCCGTCGTTCGACGAGTGGTGGGAGCCCTACACCCTCGGGGTCGGGCCGGCGGGTGCGTTCGTGGACAGCCTCGACGACGCCGACCGCGAGCGGCTGCGACGCCGGTGCGCCGAGCTGCTGCCCGACGGCGGCTTCGACGTCAGCGCCTCGGCCTGGTGCGTGGTCGGGCACGCGCCGTCCTGACGGCAGCCAGCTAGGTCGTGTCTCTGGACGCTGGCGCCGCCTGAGTTCGGAGGCACGGCCTAGGTCGGTAGCCAGGAGACGTGGCCCGCGAGCAGGGCGTAGCCGACGAACGCGCCGACGTCGAGCAGCGTGTGCGCCACCACGAGCGGCGTCACCCGGCCCCAGCGCCGGTAGAGCCAACCGAACAGCAGCCCCATCACGAAGTTCCCGAGGAAGCCGCCGATGCCCTGGTAGAGGTGGTAGCTGCCCCGCAGGACGGCGGCCATCGTGATCGCCGCGGCGTCTCCGAAACCCAGCTGGCGCAGGCGCACCAGCACGTAGCCGAGCACGACGAACTCCTCCAGCACGGCGTTCTCGAGCGCCGCGAGCACCAGCACGGGCACGTGCCACCACACCGACGAGTCGAGCCCCGAGGCCGCGACGGTCAGGTTCAGCCCGAGCGCGTGCATCACCAGGTAGAACACCAGGCCGGTCGACCCGACGACCGCCGCGACGGCGGCGCCCCAGCCGAGGTCGCCGACTCCCGCGCCGCGGAACCACACGTCGCGCAGCCGCGTGCCCGAGCGCACCAGCAGGTAGCCGGCCAGCGCCACCGGCACGACGGCGAACAGGATGCCCAGCAGCTGCAGGGTGAGGTCGAGCCACGGCCGCTCGGGGTTGTAGGACCGGTTGAGCGTGGTGGTCTGCGCCGACAGCCCTCCCGGCTCCGTGGCGGCGGCGATCAGGTTCACCAGCGCGTAGACGCCGGAGCGGCCCAGCGAGAGCGCGAGCACGATCACCAGCTCAGCCACGAGCAGCTTGCGGCTCAGCAGGAGCGGCGCCTCGGCCCGTCGCTCGCCGTCCGCGTCGTACGTCGTCACGGGCCTAGTGTGCTCGCAACGCCTGAACCCTCACTGAGCGCTAGGAACGTGGCACCGCGCGGACGTCGACCGTGTACGGCGACCAGCCGCACGCCAGCCCCTCGGGGGTCTCGGTGACCCCGAGCGTCGGACCCGCCGTCGTCGCCACGACGTAGCTGCTCTGCTGGCAGCTGTGGTAGCCGCCGACCACCAGCACGGTCGTGGCCAGGTCGACCTGCTCCACCGCCTCCACCGGCAGTGCCGCGGGCAGCCGGTCGAGGAAGGCGTCGCGCTCGGTCGCGGTGTCGAGCACCTGGCTCGGCACGGTCGTCGGCACCTCGTCGTAGGACCCCTGAGACCACTGCACGACCAGCTCGCTGGGCACGGCGTCGGGCACGACCGGCGGGTCGGGCACCGACGTGCCGCCGCCCACCCCGAACAGGCCCACGAGCACCAGCCAGATCCATTCCATGCAGGTGCGACGGCCGCCGGACCGTGCGGGTTCCGAGACCCGCTACACCACCTGCGGGATGCCCCCTGGGGCATCTCGCTCCTACCGTCGTGAGGGACGGCGGCACCTGGCCCGACACCCGTCATGGGGGCGTGTTCCGTCGCCCACCCCCACGACCTCAGGAGCCTGCCGTGCGACCCATGACCGAGCACAACCCCACTCACGAGGAGCTCTACGAGCACCTCGCGGACCCGCAGAACCAGCGCGAGGTCAAGCTCGCCACCACCGGCGACCCGGCGCTCGGCCCACTGGCCCTGCTGCCCGGCACCTGGGCGAACGAACCGTCCCTGCCCGGCCGCGGCTGGAACTCGATCGCGCTGCCCTTCGTCAGCCCTCCGGACCCGGCCGACGAGACCGCGACGCCACCGAGCCGACCGCTCGACTACCGGCTGCTCTGCAACCAGTTCAACGAGCACCTGCGCTTCGACCTGATCGACGACGACGTGCCCAACCGGGGGGTGGACGACGCGCGGACCGTCAACACCGACCAGTTCGTGGTCACCCTCGACTACCAGCAGGTCGTCGCCCAGGTCGCGGCCGAGGACTCACCGGTCAGCGGCCGCGCCGGCGACCCGGGTGCCGCCATCCACCACGAGCCGGGTCTGTTCCTGCACACCGTCGACCACGCGCTCACCCCGCCGAACCCGTTCAACCTGGCGCGGCTCGGCACCATCCCCCACGGCGACGCCCTGCTGGCGCTGGGCCGCTCGACCGTGACCGAGGGCCAGGGCCCGCGGATCCCGAACGTCGACGGCCTGCCGGACGGCGTCCCGGCGAACCTCGATCTCGGCTACCTGCGCCCCTACAAGCACTTCGACGACAACCCGTTCCAGGGCGTCTTCAACCCCGTGCACCCGGCCGCGCTGCTCGACCGTGGCAGCGTCGGCGCCTCGCCCTTCACCGGCAGCCCGTTCGACCCGGCGCACGAGGTGGTGCGGACGACCGAGTTCGAGTTCGACACCACCTTCGCCACCGGCGGCATCCGGAACGTGCCGTTCATCGTGAGCCAGGCCAACGCCGCCGAGATGCGCTTCACCATGTGGCTCGTCGAGCTGCGCGACGCCGACGGCAACGACCACCTGGTGCTGCAGTACGTGCAGGTGGTCTTCCTCGACTTCTTCGACCGCTTCGACGGGCTGCCGGGCCGGATCCGCTGGCCGCACGTCAGCATCAACACCCTGGTCAAGGTCCAGGACCAGCCGACCGCGACGCCGCCGGTCCCGACGATGCCGTCGTCCAGCAGCACCCATCCCTGAGCCGAGGGCAACTTTTCGTCGCTCCCCTGCGTCACTATGAGTGAGGGAGTGACGATGAGGCGACCGGCACGCAGTGGGCTCCAGCGGGCCTCCATGCTCCTGGTCTGCGTGAGCCTCGTCGGCCTGGTCGCATCGTCCTGCAGCGACGACCCCCCGGCTCCCGAGGCGCACGAGGCGCCCGTGGAGGAGTCACCGGACGCACCGGCACCCGCACCCGCCACCGCGGACGCCGAGCCGGGCGGCCCGGTCACCCTGGCCTTCGCCGGCGACATCCACCTCGAGCTCCACCTCCGCCGGCTGCTCGACGGGTCGCCGGACGCCCTCGGCCCGATCACGCGCACGCTGCGCGAGGCGGACCTGGCGATGGTCAACCTGGAGGCGGCGATCACGGATCGGGGGGTCCGCCTCCACGAGGAGTACGCGTTCCGGACCCGCCCGCAGGCGCTGCGGCTGCTCGCCGACTCGGGAGTCGACGTGGTCACGATGGCCAACAACCACGCCGTCGACTACGGGCCGGTCGGGCTCGGCGACACCCTCGAGGCGGTCGACGAGAGCCCGATCCCCGTCGTCGGCATCGGCGCCGACCGGGCGGAGGCCTTCGCGCCGTACCGGGTCACGCGCGGCGGGAGTGACTTCGCCTTCTTCGGCTCCAGCGCCGAGCCCGACCAGCTGCTCAGGTCGGCGGCCGGTCCGACGTCGGCGGGCATCGCGGCCAGCTTCGAGTCCGAGCCGCAGGCGCTGCTCGACCGCCGTCCGCCGGGCTGCCGCCCGCGACGACGTGGTGGTCGTCTACCTGCACTGGGGCAAGGAGTACCAGGCCTGCCCGACCGCCCGGCAGGTGACCATGGCCGAGGCCCTCGCCGACGCCGGCGCCGACGTCGTCGTCGGCTCGCACGCGCACGTGCTGCTCGGCGCCGGGTGGCTGGGCGACACCTACGTCGGCTACGGGCTGGGCAACTTCGTCTGGTACCACGACAACGTCAAGCCGTCCGGTGTCCTGGAGGTCACCGTCGACGGCGGCGAGGTCGTCGCGGGCGACTGGGTGCCGGCCGAGATCCAGCCGGGCGGGCGCCCCTTCCCGCTGGCCGGGCGCGAGGCAGCCGCCGCGACCCGGCAGTGGGAGCGGCTCCGCCCGTGCACCGGCCTGAGTGCCGGCCGCCGATGAGACGTGCCGCGGTCGCCGTCGTCCTGGTGACCGTGCTCGGGGCGTGCTCCGACGACCGCGACGCCGCGCCCCGCCCGGCCGAACCGCCCCGAGTACGACGTCGACGGCGCCGGCCACCGGGCCGGCGCGGCCGGCCGCGACGTTCCAGGCGACCGTGCGCAGGATCGACCCGGCCCTGCGGGCGCGGATGCGGACCTCCCACCGACCCGGCTGCCCGACCCCGTTGACCGCGCTGCGCCACGTCACCGTGAGCTATGTCGGCTTCGACGGGCGCCCTCACACCGGCGAGCTGGTGCTGCACGACGACCACGCCAGGCCGGTGGTCTCGGTCTTCCGCGCGCTGTTCGAGGCGGGCTGGCCGATCCGGCGGATGCGGCTGGTCGACGAGTACGCCGGAATCGACGACCGGTCGCTCGCGGCCAACAACACCTCGGCGTACAACTGCCGGCAGGTGGCCGGGGCCGATCACTGGTCGCGGCACGCCTTCGGTGCCGCCGTCGACATCAACCCCGTGCAGAACCCGTACCTGCGCCCCGACGGCATCGCTCCCCCGAACGGCCGCCGCTACGCCGACCTCCCCCGCACCACCGGGTCTCGGTGCCGCGCGGGGTGATCACCGAAGGCGACCTGGTCGTCGAGGCGTTCACCCGGATCGGGTGGGAGTGGGGCGGGCGGTTCAGCGACCCGGACTACCAGCACTTCTTCGCGCCGGAGTAGGAGCGGTCGACCACCCCGCGACGCCGTGCCACGGTGGAGGGCACACCTCCACTCGATCGTCGAAGGACACCTGTGTGTGACGCCTTGCGTCGTGGGCACGGCTCAGCGCGGAGCGAACGGCCCGCGGTCACGACCCGGGCTGGTCCTCGGCAACGGCGCTCGCCTCGGCGATCCGCTTGATGGCGGCGAGGGTCCGCGGGATGCCGTCGAGGGCCTGCTGGGTGCGGTCCCGGATCTGGGCGGGGCCTGGTCTGCGAACTTCTCCTCGAACATCGCGATCCCGCCGGGCAGGAACTGCCACGACTCGGTGAGCAGCGTCCCGCTCGACGACGCCGCCATGGTGAAGCCCCACCGGACGAAGCTGCCGCCCACCACCCACGCGAACTCTCGACCCGGCTGCGCCGCCACCACCTCCGAGCGGGTCTCCCACGTCCGGGTCGGCAACACGTTGCGTCCGGTGAACCAGGCGCCGACCTGACCTGCCCGGGCCTCGTCGTCCCACCAGCACGTGGTGCAGACCGGACTCCACTCGCCCGTGCGGCCGATGTCGGAGACCAGGTCGTAGAGCGCCTCGGCAGACGCCTCGACGGTGACGGACTCCTGGTGGCTGCGGATGCTCTCGTCACTCATCGGGCCACCCTGACAGACGGGCTCACTTCTTCTGCCGCCGACTGCCGCCGTGCCAGTCCTCCTGCCGACCGACCGTCTCGGCGTCGACCCCGAGGGCGAGCAGCTGCGGCTGCTCGCGCAGGCTGCGCTTGAGCTCGGCGAAGCCCGGGAAGCCGCGCCAGCCCGACCACGTGGTCCCACAGCTCGGCCGCCGCGTCCTCGGACGGGCAGCCGGCTGATCACCGGCCGAAGAACGCGACGCCGGCCGGCGGCTCGAAGTGGATGATCGGGCGTGCCGACGTCCTTGCCGGTCAGCGAGAGCGCCTCGTCGGTCTCCTGCCGGATCTCGACGTCCCACGACGTCGTCGTCGAGCGCGTCGGCCAGCGCGAGGGGCAGGCCGGCCTCGGCGAGGATCGGCTCCACGAACTCGCGCGTCCCGCGGCGTTCACGCACCTCGCCCTCGCTGCGGTCGACGGCGGGGTCGGCGGCGGTGTCGAAGATGCGCGCGCCGAACGCGGCGTACAGCGGGCCATGGCCTCGCGACCGTGCTCGGCGCGGGCCCGGGCGGCCACCCGCAGCAGCCGCAGCCCGGCGGTGTGTCCGGCTTCGTACTCGGGTGGGAAGTGCGCGTCGTAGTCGACCTCGGCGTTGATCAGCCGCAGCGAGATGAACCGCCAGTCGACGGTGTAGTCGCGCTGCGCCTGCACCTGCCGGACCCACTTGCTGGTCATCCAGGCGAAGGGGCAGACCGGGTCGAAGTAGAAGTTGATGTCGGAGACCACGAGCCCACCTTAGGCCGAATATGGACACGTCCGACCGACCTGTCGTGGGCCCTGCTGTCCGCGCTCCAGGGCGGCCTGCTGTTGTCGCAGGCGACCCAGCAGATCCGGCCGCTCGAGCTGGCCCTCGACCACGCGATCGCGGCTGTCGGGACACAGGTCGTCTGACGAACCGGCGGGCTGCGCCCCAAGGCGAGGCGCTCCTCCCGACGCGGCCCTGCGGGCCTTCAGCGAGCGGCGATGCCCGCCGCCCCGGGTGGGGAGCCCGGCGGCGACGGCGAGCGGCGACAGCGAGCCGTCCCGTGCTGCCCGACGAGGCGACCGCGGTGCGCCTGCTCGCGTAGCCGAAGACGTCGAGCGAGTAGACGTCGGTCAGCGAGGTCGCCTTCCCGGTGACCACGAGCTGCCGGCCGTCGGGGCTGATCGCGACCTGGGCTGCGTCTGCAGGGGTCCCGCTGAGTCCCCGCGTGGAGCGGGGCAGCGCGACCAGGTGGCCCCCGGAGGTGCGTGAGGGCCGACACGGTGCCGCCACAGCCGGTGTTCAGGACGTGGAGCAGGCTGCCCTCCACTGCGACGCTGATCGGCACGTCGCCGCCCGATGAGACCGTGGACACGCGGCGGAGCCCGCTGCGCGTCACGTCGGGGGGTTACGGACGCTGCCAGCGTCGACTCGATCGCTCGAGTCGGTCCGTTGGCGTTGTACACGCTGCACGCAGAGCATCGCGGTCCGCCGTCGAGGGGTTCGGCTTCACCGTGGCGCAGGACCTGGAGTCCTTCGGCGTCACCGACCTCCTCGACCTCCTCCGCGGCCGGCGATGATCCATCGACGTCATCCTGGGCCGATCGGGTGACCTAGCATGGACCGATGGTCTCGGTCCGTCCCGTTCGTCTGCTGGGTGGTCTTGCCGCGTTCCTGGTCGTCGCCCACCTCGCCGGCCTCGTGGCCCAGGAGTGGTTCGGAATGTCTCGCGAGTCCGGGCTTCCGCGCCAGTTCGACCTCAACGCCGAAGCCAACCTGGCTGCCTGGTTCTACTCGTTCCTGCTGCTCTGCTCGGCCGTGGTCGCACTGGGCCTGATGCTCACCTCGCGCGTCCAGCACGAACGGCTCACCGGGCGGTGGGCGGCGCTCTCGGCCCTCCTGCTGCTCATGGCCGTCGACGAGACCGCGCAGCTGCACGACATGGCGACGGGACCACTTCGTCGCGGCCTCGACCTCGACTTCGGCGCGCTCTACTTCGCCTGGCTGATCCCGGCGCTCGTCGTCCTCGCCACCGCGGGCATCTACTTCGTGCCGCTCGTGCGCTCCCTGTCGTCACCCACGCGCCACCGGCTGGTGGCCGCGGCGGCGGTCTACCTCGGCGGCGCCGTGGGTGTCGAGATGATCGGCGGGTTCGTCGTCCAGAACGGTCGCCAGTCGTTCAGCTACCTGGCCCTGACCACCGTCGAGGAGCTCGGCGAGCTCGCCGGCGCACTGCTCCTTCTCGCCGGGTTGCTCGCGATCATGCGAGAGGTCAAGCCGCATCTGACGGTGCACTTCGTCGGGTCCGGCGTGCACGCCGTCCTCGACGTCGACCCGGAGCCCCGCAGGCGTCCGTGACCGGTCACTAGTGCGCGCCGTGCAGGTTGAGCAGGACGACGCCGACGACGATCATCGCCAGGGCCAGGACCTTCACCACGTCCCAGGACTCACCCAGCCACAGGGCACCCACGACGGCGACGGCCGCGGTGCCGAGGCCGGCCCACACGGCGTACGCGGTGGAGACCGGCAGGTGCTCGACCACGAGCGCCAGCAGCCAGATGGAGAGCGCGTAGCCGCCGATCACGAGGCCGCTCCAGATCGGGTTGCGGAAGCCCTCGGTGCGGGGCAGCGCCGATGTGGCGGCCACCTCGGCGGCGATCGCTGCCAAGAGGAGCCCGAACGCGGCGTACATGGTCATCGTCCCTTCACCCGTTGTAGCAGGTGCTACACGATCAATGTAGCACCTGCTACATTCCGAGGTGTGGCCAAGGATCCGGGACGCCGAGACGTGTGGGCGCGTGAGGCGACCGACTACACGTTGAGGCATGGCCTGATCGGACTGAGCCTCAGGCCGTTGGCGGCCTCCCTCGGCACGAGCGACCGGATGCTCCTCTATCACTTCGGCACCAAGGACAACCTGGTCGCCGCCGTCCTGCGCGAGTCGAACGATCGGTCCGTTGCGGGCATCGTGGCCCTGGCGGCGTCGTCCGACCTGCGTGCGGCCGTGCACGATCTCTGGTCGGTGGTGCGCTCCCCCGCGCTCGAGTCCTGCACCCGGCTGTACGTCGAGGCGGCGGCGCTCGGCCTGCTCGGGCGCGAGCCGTACGCCTCCGTCGTCCGCGAGGCCAACCAGCACTGGATGCGATCCCTCGTCACCCACCTGACGAGGTCGGGGGTCGCCCGGCCGCTGGCCAGGCGGGCCGCCACCATCATCGATGCGGCGTTCCTCGGCTTCCAGCTCGACGCACCGCTCGACGTCGGCACCAGCGCGCGCAGGCGGGCGGTGGCCGACCTGGCCGACGCGGTCGCGGCGCTCGGCGACTGAGCCTGTGAGCCCGGCGCGACCGGACGTAGGCTGCGGGGAATCCCGCTCCGAGGAGGGTCACATGCGTCGACTGGCGGCATCCTTCGTCGTGCTCGCTTCGCTCACCGCCACCGGGCTCGTGCCCGCACCTGCCCAGGCCGGCCCCGCGACGCAGGCCCCCGCTCCGCGCCCGATCATCCCCGACGCACCTGTGGTGGACGCGCCCATCGGCGAGCGCGGCGGCATCATGACGCCCTACACCTCCTGCTCCTCGTACCGCGTCGAGCCGGTCACTCGCACCGTGATGACAAGCCTCGACACGCGCTGGCGGCGGGTCTTCGAGTGGAAGGGCGCGCTCCCGGCCGCCGGGTTCCCGCGGGTCGCGGTCGGGGACTACAAGATCCGCACGGTGGCTCGGTGCCGCAGCACCAAGAGGGTCCGCACCGAGCTCGTGACCGTGAAGCAGAAGACTCACCGCCGCACGATGTCGCGCGCCGAGTTCAACCGGGTCCAGCGCGGCATGACCCGCGCCCAGGTGGCACAGGTCGTCGGGTTCGGCGGAGCCGCCGCCGGTTCCTACGGCGGCAGGACGCTGCGCCGCTACGACAACATGGCGTTCTGGGCCTGGTCGGTCATCGAGTTCCGGCGCGGCCGAGTCGACGCCAAGTACTTCGACGTCGACCACGACTGAGCACCCGTGGACGTCGCCCACACCCCGCTCCCCGTCGACCCGTCGGACATCCGCTACCGGCACGGCCCCGACTCGACGGTGCACGAGGAGGTGCCGGCGGGAACGGTCACAGAGCTGGAGTGGAACGACAGCGCCATCTACCCGGGGACGTCGCGCACGTTCTGGGTCTACGTGCCGGCCCAGTACGACCCGACGGAACCGGCGTCGCTGCTGGTCTTCCAGGACGGCGCCGGCTTCCTCGATCCCCAGGACGACATGCGCGCTGCCGTCGTCCTCGACAACCTCATCCACCGCGGCGACCTGCCGGTCACGATCGGGCTCTTCGTGGACCCCGGCGTGCTCGACGGCGCCGCGGCGGGTGACGGCGTGAGGAACGCACAGCGGAACGTCGAGTACGACGCCTTCGACGACCGCTACGTCACCTTTCTGCTCGACGAGATCGTCCCCCAGGTGACCGCACGCTGGTCGGTCACCGATGACCCCGACCGGTGGGGCATCTGCGGCTTCAGCAGCGGCGGCAGCTGCGCGTTCACCGCGGCGTGGGTCCGCCCCGACGTCTTCCGACGCGTCGTGTGCTACTCGTCCAGCTTCGCGCAGCTGCCCGACGGCAACCCCTACCCGGCCCTCGTTTCCCGGACGCCCCGCAAGCCGATCCGCGTCTTCATGCACGTGGGCCACCACGACCTGGGTTGGAACGAACCGGAGGACAACTGGCTGGCCGACAACCTGCGTGTCGCGGCCGCCCTGGCGCAGGCCGGGTACGACGTCCGGCTCGTCGTCGGCGACGGCGGCCACGACTCGAACCACGCCGGCGTCCTGCTGCCCGACGCCCTGCGCTGGGCGTTTCGCGAACGAACCTGAGCGGGCCGACCGGTGCGGAGACGGCGAAGCCCCTCCCACCGAGTCGTCCCAGGTGAGAGGGGCTCTGCTGTGTCGGGCTGACGGAATGGAAGCGACTAAAGGCACAACAGGAAAACCCCGAAATGAACAACACCCGAACCTACATTCGTAGGTCCGGGTATGCCGATGTCCTGAGACATCACAGTGTCGGGCTGACAGGATTTGAACCTGCGACCCCTTGACCCCCAGTCAAGTGCGCTACCAAGCTGCGCTACAGCCCGAACGCCGTCCGGATGTCTCCGGCGGCGAGTCAGGAGACTACCGCAGGGGTGCGGGGAGGTCGGAATCGGCCGGGTCGCGAGGGCCAGGCGGAACCGACGGTCGTGCGGCACCGAGGGCGACGACGCCGACCCGCGCAGCGGCCCCGACCTGACGGCGACCGGCGACGGCGCCGAGGTCGCGTTGAGCGTCAGCACGGTCTCCGCCTGGCCGAACCTGCACCTGGACGGCGCGCCGGGGCTGCCCGATCTGGTCGTCCACGGCGACGGCCGCTTCTACGCCACCGTCCACGACGGCGAACAGACTCAGCGAACGGCTGCGGAGTCGCGCGAGATCCGCAGGGAAGACGTGTCGACCGCGACGAACGCCGAGGCGGGAATGGTCTTGAGGTCCTCGATGAGGCGGTCGGGCCAGGCGGCGTTCTGCTCTCCCTGGAAGAACCACGGCGAGCCGTTGTCGGCGAGCACCAGCCCGTAGGTCTTCATCGCGCGCACCACGCGCTGGGCGTGCACCGACAGTCCGGACGCCGACCACGACGGCCGGAGCCGGAATCGCGCGCCCATCGGCGGGTACGCCCGCGAGCCACGTGAGCCGGCGTCGTGCCGAGCCGGCCACAGGTGGTGCCGGCTGGTGACGTCGGTGGTGAAGCGGATGGCGTGGTCGATCCGGTCGCGGCGTACCTCGTTCCACCGCAGCAGCCCGGGCAGGATCGGAAGGCCGGCGGCGTCGGCGGAGGTCCAGCCGTCGGGCCGCAGCTTGTTCGACCGCAGCGACCAGACCGCACCAGAGCCGGCGCGCCAGCCCGAGCCGGTCTTGCGGGTCGCGAACGTCTCGTAGAGACGGCAGGTGCTCTTGTCGACGACGATCGCGTGCCGGTCGCCGTCGGAGCGTCGTCCACCCTCGATCCGGGTGTCCTTGCCCAGCGGGTAGCGCACCTTGTCGCTCTCGGAGGCGTACTGGAAGCGCACCTTCACCCTCCGGTGCCCGCGGCCGACCACCGTGACCGGGATGCCGTAGTTGGGCCCGTCGCCGTACGACGGGCCGAAGTCGGGGTGCAGGTCGACGCGCCTCGACATGTGCGAGAGCCACTGCCGGCTGCGCGGGTGCACCGGCAGGCCGCGGACGTCGGCGCGCCACCAGTTGTCGGCCGGGAACGGCGCGCAGCGGGTGCCCGACACCTGACCCGTGGGTCGGACGTCGGTGGGGACCGACCCCGAGGCCGGCACCAGTGCGGCGCCCACGACGACAGTGAGCAGGACAGCCAGGCGTCTCATGCGAGACGACGCTACCGAGAACTCAGCGCTTGCGCTTCTCGCGCACCCGCTGCTGCAGCAGGATCGGGGTACCGACGAACCCGAACTCCTCGCGCAGCCGCCGCTCGATGTAGCGCTCGTAGGACGCCTCGAGCTTGCCCGAGGTGAACAGCACGAACATCGGCGGCGACGTCGACGCCTGGGTGCCGAACATGATCTTCGGCTGCTTGCCGCTGCGCACCGGGTGCGGGTGCTCGGCGACCAGCCGCCCGAGGAAGCCGTTGAGCGTGCCGGTGCCGACGCGCGTCTCCCAGCCCTCGAGCGCCCGCTCGATCGCCGGCACCAGCCGGTCGATGTGCCAGCCGGTCTTGGCGGTGATGTTGATGCGGGGCGCCCACTGCACCTGCACGAGGTCGCGCTCGATCTCGCGGTCGAGGTAGTAGCGGCGCTCCTCGTCGACGAGGTCCCACTTGTTGAAGGCGATCACCAGCGCCCGGCCGGCGTCGCGGATGGTCTGGATGATCCGCTGGTCCTGCTCGGAGAGCGCCTGCCCGCCGTCGACGACGAGCACCGCCACCTCGGCCCGGTCGATGGCGGTCGTCGTGCGCAGCGAGGCGTAGTACTCGTGGCCCGAGGCCTCCTTGACCCGCTTGCGGATGCCGGCGGTGTCGATGAAGCGCCAGGTGCGGCCGCCCAGCTCGACCAGCTCGTCGACCGGGTCGACGGTGGTGCCGGCGACGTTGTCGACGACGACCCGCTCCTGTCCGGCCAGCTTGTTGAGCAGCGACGACTTGCCGACGTTCGGCTTGCCGACGATGGCGATCCGGCGCGGGCCGGCGGGCACGTCGTACTGCTCGGGCGGGGGCTCCGGCAGCGCGTCCAGGACGGCGTCGAGCAGGTCGCCCGAGCCACGGCCGTGCAGCGCCGAGACCGGCCACGGCTCGCCCAGACCGAGGTTCCACAGCCCGTAGGCCTCGGCCTCGGTGCGCTGGTCGTCGACCTTGTTGGCCGCGAGCACCACCGGCTTGCCGGACTTGCGGAGGATCTTGACGACCTCCTCGTCGGCGTCGGTGATGCCGACGCCGGCGTCGACGACGAACAGGACGGCGTCCGCGAGGGTCACCGCGACCTCGGCCTGGGCCGCGATCCGTTGGAACAGGCCGCGGGCGTCGGGGTCCCAGCCGCCGGTGTCGACGACGGTGAAGGCGCGGCCGTTCCAGTTGGCGTCGTAGGAGACGCGGTCGCGGGTCACGCCGGGCACGTCCTCGACGACGGCCGCGCGGCGGCCGATGATCCGGTTGACCAGCGTCGACTTGCCGACGTTGGGGCGGCCGACGACGGCCAGGATGGGGACCGGCCCGAGATCCAGGTCGAGGTCGGCTGGTTCGTCGGTGCCGTCTGGGGTGGTGCTCATGCTGACTTCTCCGTAATGCCCCCACCGGGGTCTGGTTCGTGCTGGCCTGCGGGCAGGGGCCCGGGGAGCGAACGCCCGGTGGCGCGCATTGCTTCCTGCAGGTCTTCCAGCATGCGGGTGCGCAGCACCCGCGAGGTCTCCGCTACATGGTCTCGCGTCCGGGGCCAGGGCACCGCATCGACGGCGACCGGGCGCCCGAAGACCAGGTCGATCGTGGCCCCGCGCCGGGGCAGGGAGGACGACGAGCCGCCGGGCTCGCGGGTGCCGAACACGCTCATCGGCACGATCGTGGCGCCCGTCACCAGGGCCAGGTAGGCCGCGCCGCGGTGGAACAGCTCGAGCTCGCCCGAGCCGCGCGTGCCCTCGGGGAAGACGCCGACCGCGCCGCCCTCGCGGAGCACCTGCAGGCCGATCTTCACCGCGCGCGGGTCGGTGTGGAACCGGTCGAGCGGGATCTGCCCGGCCGCGGCCAGGAACCGGCCGAGGAACCCGTGGAACATCTCGATCTTGGTCAGTGCGTGCACCGGCCGAGGGGCGAAGATCGCCATCAGCGGTCCGTCGATCACCCCCACGTGGTTCGAGGCGACCACGATCGGGCCGGACGACGGCACCCGGTCGGCGCCGTGCAGGTGGACGCGGTACCGGCGCCGGATCAGCCACCGCGTGGTCGGTCGCCCGCCCCTCAGCAGCCACCTCGTGGGAGTGGCGAGGCCATCGGTGCGCGGCAGGTCCGCGTGGACGCTCACGACACGGAGGCCCGCTGCACGAGGTCGACGAGGAGGGCCACGACCTCCTCGAGGGAGTACGCCGTGGTGTCGACGTGCACGGCACCGTCGGCCATCACCAGCGGCGCGGTCGCCCGGCCGGAGTCGATCCGGTCACGCTCACGCAGCACCGCCTCGGTGGCGCCGACGTCGGAGCCGCCCTCCTCGAGGGCGCGACGTGCGGCGCGGGCCGCCGGGTCGGCGGTGAGGTAGGCCTTCACCTCGGCCTGCGGCCACACCACGGAGCCGATGTCGCGGCCCTCGACCACGATGCCCCCGTCGCCGATCACCCGGCGCTGCAGGTCGAGCAGCCGGGCCCGCACCTGCGGCACGGTGCTCACCGGCGAGACCGCGCGGGTCACCTCGTCGGTGCGGATCGCGGTGCTCACGTCGATGCCGTCGACGGTGATGGTGGGCCCGGTGGGGTCGGTGCCCGACACGATGGTCGGCTCGCCGACCCGCGCGGACACGGCCGCGGCGTCGTGGACGTCGACGCCCTCACGCAGCATCCACCAGGTCACGGCGCGGAACATCGCGCCCGTGTCGAGGTACCTCAGCCCGAGCGCGACCGCCACGCCCCGGCAGGTGCTCGACTTGCCGGAGCCGGAGGTGCCGTCGACCGCCACTACGAGTCGTTCCAGATGCCCAGCCACGGGGCGACAGCCTACTGTTCGTCGGGGACCGAGCGGACACGCGTCAGGTCGCTGCGCAGCGCCGCCGCCCCGTGCAGGTAGCAGTGGGTGATGTCGGCGCGCGGCAGATCGGTCTCGACGTGGGCCATCATCCGCACCACCCGCGGCATCGAGCCCTCGATCTCCAGCTCGCGCGCGCAGAGCAGCGGGACGTCGCCGAAGCCGAGCTGGCGCGCGGCGTACGCCGGGAACTCGCTGTGCAGGTCGGACGTCGCGGTGAAGATCACCGACACGAAGTCGTCGACGGCCAACCCGTTCGACGCCATCACGTCGAGCACCATCTCCGAGACCCGCTCGAGCATCTGCTCGCGCTCGTCGACGTCGAGCTGGGTCGCTCCCCTCACCGCACGCATCGCCATGCCCTCAAGGCTAGTGGCGGGCATCGGTGGTCGAGGAGGCCGGTCACGGCCGTCACGAGCAAGCATCGGTGGTCGAGGAGGCCGGTCACGGCCGTCACGAGCAAGCATCGGTGGTCGAGGAGGCCGGTCACGGCCGTCACGAGCAAGCATCGGTGGTCGAGGAGGCCGGTCACGGCCGTCACGAGCAAGCATCGGTGGTCGAGGAGGCCGGTCACGGCCGTCACGAGCAAGCATCGGTGGTCGAGGAGGCCGGTCACGGCCGTCACGAGACTCAGCCCGGTTGGTAGCTCCCGAACGACCAGTGGTTGCCCTCCGGGTCGAGCACGCTGCCGCCGCGACCCCCGTAGTCGTTGTCGACCATCTCGCGCACCACGCTCGCGCCCGCGGCCACCGCCCGCGCGAACAGGGCGTCGGGGGCCTCGGTGACCAGGTACGCCGCAGAGCGGCCGTCGTTGTCGATCAGGCCGCCCTCGGTGGCGCTGCCGAACATGACTCCCCCGCCGCCGTCCCAGACCCACTCGGCGTGCACGACCACGGTGGGGTCCTGCTCGTCGCGGTAGGTCGCGTGCTCGGTGAAGCCGATCGCGCCCAGCCAGGTCATCATCGCGTCCGCGTCGCGGAAGCTCATGGTCTGCCAGTGGTGGATCTGCTTGGTGTCCATGCCGTCAGCCTGGCGGAGCGTCACCGCCGGCGTCTTGGACGGATGGGAGCTCTCGGCGCCGCCACTCAGTCGGGCTGCAGCCGGCCAGGGCGACCCACTCACGGGTCAGGTGCGACTGGTCGGCGTACCCGCAGCGCGCCGCGACCTCGGCCAGCGCCACGCCGCGGCGCACCAACGCGTGGCTGCGCTCGAACCGCGCCAGCCGCTGGTACTCCTTCGGCGTCACGCCACTCTCGGCGCGCACCAGCTCGCCGAGGTGACGACGGCTGTAGCCGACGTCGGCCGCAACCTCCTGCACCCGGCGTCCGCGGGTGAGCCCGGCCAGGGCGCGCCCGACCTCGGCCCGCGGGCCGGGCAGGTCGTGCCGGGCCAGGGCGGCCACCAGCGCTCGCGTGACCACGTCGACGTGCGTGCCCGGCGAAGCCTCGGCGAGCTGCTCGGGCAGCGCCCGCAGGGCCGGGTCGACGTCGTCGACGTCGAGCAGGTGCCCGGCGAGCTCACCGGCCGGCACGCCGAGGAGCGCCCGGGCCCCGGCGGTGGTCAGGTCGAGGTAGACACCGCGCTGCCGTCGTCCGTGGTGGATCTCGGCCGGCGCCGCGTGCAACCCCGACACGTTGGCCCAGAACCGGCCCCGGCTCGTCGGCTCACCTGCCCAGCCGACGTCGATCGGCTCGTCGAGCGGCAGCACGAACGTGAGGGACGTCGACGGCATCCCGATGTGCACGCCCGCCTCGCCCGTCACGTCGTAGACCGACAGGCTCTCGACGTACGGCGTCAGCACCGACGCCACCGTGGCCATGACGCCACGCTACCCGTCGTGGGTCAGAGCCGGACGCTGTCGAGCAGGGCTCCGAGCTCGTCGAGGGTCAGGTCGCGCAGCTCGCCGGCCGGCAGCGACCCGAGCCGGACCGGTCCGAGCTCGGTGCGGGTCAGCTTGCGCACCGGGTGGCCGAGGTGGTCGAGCAGGCGGCGCACGATCCGGTTGCGGCCCTCGTGGATGACCAGCTCGACGATCGACTTCTCGCGCGTCGCCGCCACGATGCGCACCCGGGTCGGGCGCACCGGGCCGTCGTCGAGCTCGACGCCGGCCAGCAGGGTGGCGACGGTGTCCTTCGAGACGTGCCCGTCGACCTCGGCGACATAGGTCTTGTCGACCTCGTACGACGGGTGCGCCATCTTCTGGGCGAAGTCGCCGTCGTTGGTGAGCAGCAGCAGGCCGGAGGTGTCGGTGTCGAGCCGGCCCACGTGGAAGAGCCGCTCGGGCCGGTCGGCCACGACGTCGCCGAGGTGGCGTCGTCCCTCGGGGTCGGACATCGTCGAGACGACCCCGCGCGGCTTGTTGAGCACCAGGTAGACGTGCTCGGAGATCGGCGGCAGCCGCTGCCCCGACACCCGGATCACCGCGGTGCGCGGGTCGACCTTGGTGCCGAGCCGGGTGACGACCTCGCCGTCGACCTCGACCTCGCCCTCGAGCATCAGCTCCTCGCACTTGCGGCGCGAGGCGACCCCCGACTGGGCCAGGAGCTTCTGCAGCCGCACCAGGCCGTCGTCGTCGGTGGCGATCTCCCTCACGCGGGCGGGTCCTCGGCGGCGGGCTCGGGCGCCGGCGTCTGGGACGCCGCCATCTCGGCGAGCTCGTCCTCGAGGTCGTCCATGTCGGGCAGGTACGGGGCCAGCTCGGGCAGGTCGTCGATCGAGGTGACCCCGATCCGCTCCAGGAAGTAGCTCGACGTGCGGTAGAGCGTCGCGCCGTGCTCGCCGTCGCGGCCGGCCTCCTCGACCAGCCCGCGGGTCAGCAGGGTGCGCATGACGCCGTCGACGTTGACGCCGCGGATGGCCGAGACCCGGGCGCGCGAGACGGGCTGCTTGTAGGCCACCACGGCCAGCGTCTCGAGGGCCGCCTGCGTCAACCGTGCCTGCTGCCCCTCCAGCACGAAGCCCTCGACGACGGCGGCGTACTCGTCGCGGGTGTAGAACCGCCAGCCCCCGGCGACGTTGCGCAGCTCGAAGCCGCGGCCCTGCTCGTCGTACTCGGCCGCGAGCGCGGCCAGCGCGGCGCCGACCTCCTCGGACGGGTAGCCCACGGCCGTCGCCAGGGTGGTCTCGTCGAGCGGCTGGTCGGCGACCATCAGCACCGCCTCGAGCGAGGGGCGCAGGTCGGCGACAGGGACGGCGAGCTGCTCGGTGGTCTCGGTCATGGGGTCTCCTCTGCCGGGGCGACCGGGATGAGCGGTGTCCCGTCGAACTCGTCGATCTCGATCACATCGGCGACGTCGTCGTCACCGGTCCAGCGCACGGTCAGCTCGCCGAGGGCCTGCACCTGCTCGAAGGCCACCGCACCCTCGCGGAACAGCTCGAGCAGCGCGAGGAAGCGCGCCACCGTGGTGAGGGTGTCGGGCGAGTCGCCGCACAGGGCGCGGAAGGTCATGGTGCCGCCGCGCCGCAGCCGGTCGACGACGATGCCGGCCTGCTCGCGCACCGAGACCCGGGCGGCGTGGATGTGCTGCAGCGACACCTCGGGCGCCGCCTTGGGCTCGAGGGCACGTGCGGCCAGGCCGGCGAACTGCTCCAGCCCGATGCCGATCAGCACCTCGGGCAGCAGCCCGGCGAACCGGTCCTCGAGCCCGACGGCCCGCGGGTGGCGGCGGTCCTCACCCTCGAGCCGGGTGGCCAGGACGCCGGCCACCAGCTTGAACGCCTTGTACTGCATCAGCCGCGCGAACAGCAGGTCGCGCGCCTCGAGCAGGGCGAGGTCCTCCTCGTCCTCGACGTCGCCCTGCGGCAGCAGCCGCGCCGCCTTGAGGTCGAGCAGGGTGGCCGCCACCAGCAGGAACGACGTCGTCTGCTCGAGGTCCCACACCGGCCCACCGGCCTTCACGTGGGCGATGAACTCGTCGGTGACCCGCGACAGCGCGACCTCGGTGATGTCGAGCTTGTGCTTGGAGATCAGGCTCAGCAGCAGGTCGAAGGGGCCCTCGAAGTTGTCGAGGTGCAGCGAGAACGCCGCGGGTCTCGCGCCTGGTCGACCTCCGGGGCGTCGATCGACGTCATCTCCGCGAGGTCAGGCGGCGGACCAGCAGGCTGTCGTCGCCGTTCTCGTGGAAGTCGGCGAGCACCAGGTCCAGCGCCTCGCGCACCAGCCGGCCCCGGTCGACGGCCAGGCCGTGGGCGGCGCGCAGCTCGAGCCGGGTGCGCTCGATGTCGAGCAGCTCGTCGGAGGTGACGTAGACCGTCATCTTCTCGTCGTGCCGGATCCGGCCCGACGCCGCTTCTTGGCGCTCTCGGTCGGCTCGGCGCCGTTGCCGACTCCGGCTCGTCGGGCACCGCGCGCACCGATGCCTGCGGCTTCCCCGCCGCAGGATCGTCACCGGTACGCCGGAACAGGTCGTCGGCGGCCGGCAGGCTCACTCGTCGGGCCATCGGCCGAGCACCTCCTTGGCGAGCTGACGGTAGGAGTCGGCGCCGGCGGACGCTGGAGGCGTACGTCGTGATCGGCTCGCCGGCGACGGTGGAGTCGGAGAACTTCACGGTGCGGCGGATGACGGTGTGGAAGACGGTGTCGCCCCACGCCTGCACCAGCCGCTGCCATCACCTCGCGGCTGTGCAGGGTGCGGCCGTCGAACATGGTGCCGAGGACGCCGTCGATCTCGAGCTTGGGGTTGAGCCGCTCGACCACCTTGTCGATCGTGGTCTTGAGCAGGGCGACGCCGCGCAGCGCGAAGTACTCGCACTCCAGCGGCACGATCACGCCGTCGGAGGCCGTCAGCGCGTTGACCGTGAGCAGGCCGAGCGAGGGCTGGCAGTCGATCAGGATCACGTCGTACTGCGAGAGCGCCGGGGCGAGCACCCGCTGCAGGGTCTGCTCGCGGGCCACCTCGTGCACCAGCTGCACCTCGGCCGCCGACAGGTCGATGTTGGAGGGCAGCAGGTCCATGCCGGGCGACGCCCGAGGGCACCACGACGTCGTCGAGGGTGACGTCGCGCTGCATCAGCAGGTTGTAGATCGACAGGTCCATCTCGTGCGGGTTGAGGCCCAGGCCGACCGACAGCGAGCCCTGCGGGTCGAAGTCGACCAGCAGCACCTTGCGGCCGTACTCGGCCAGCGAGGCGCCCAGGTTGATCGTGGTCGTGGTCTTGCCGACCCCGCCCTTCTGGTTGCACATCGACACCACGCGGGCGCGGCGGTGCTCGCGCAGCGGCGGCGGCTCGGGCAGCACCGGCATCGGCCGGCCGGTCGGGCCGATCTCGCCGACCGGGGCGGCGGGTGCCGCTGGGGCTCGCGGGCTCGGTGCGCTCGAACGGGAGCGTGGCCGCAACCGGGGCCTCGGCGGCCGACGGCAGCGGCACCTCGACCCGCGGCGGCATCTGCGGAGCACTGCTCCCCATGCCCGTGAACGGTGCGTCACTCATGTCTGCTCCTGTGGTGATCGGGTGCTGCTCGGCGATGGACCGACCCCCAGTCTCAATGTCGACACGACGACTTTGTCGGCGACTCGCCGGGGAGCCTAGGACCGCGTCGTCCGCAGACGCACATCGGCGGCGAATCCCCCAGCCCACCGGCAAATCTGTTCACTCGCCGAGCGCGAACCCCACAGGACGGCCCTCCCTGTGCACAAGCCTGTGGACGAGTTCAGGAGTCGCGTGGAGGCAGCGGAAGGACACGGTCGCGAGGACGAGCTCGCCGGCGTCGTCGGAGGCGTCGAGGTCGGCGAGCGCCTCGATCACCCAGTCGTGGTCGCCGGCGGGGTCGGCGAGGGTCTGGACGACGCGCCACAGCCGCGTCTTCGTCCGCCTCGGCGTCCTCGTCGTCCACGCCGGCCGGGACGCCGGTCTCGCCGGTGATCCGCAGCAGCTCGGGGCCGCGGGCGTCGCCGTCGGTGAGCACCGTGTCGTGCTGGGCGTAGTAGGCCTCGATCGCCTCGTCCCACGACGACCGGGTCATCACCACGCGCGCGGCGGGTCGGTCCGGTCGGCGGCCGCCCGCTCGAGCGCCATCAGCCCGTCGAGGTCGTCGCGGGCGACCAGGTCGACGCGGCGCCACATCGCGTTGCGCACCATCACCCGGAACGCGCGGTCCTGCTTGGAGATCGGCCGCGGGGGCGTCGGCGGCTCGTGCTCGGTGACGAAGCGAGCGGACGTGCTCGGGGTCGTTGAGCGCCTCCCACTCGTCGAGCAGCGAGGAGTCGGTCTGCCGGATCGTCTCCCCCAGCCACTCCATCAGGTCCTCGAGCTCTGGGCGTCTGGTGCGTCTCGGGCACGGTCTGCCGCAGCGTGCGGTAGGCGTCGGTCAGGTAGCGCAGCACCAGGCCCTCGGAGCGGGCGAGCTGGTAGCGGCGATACGACGTCGGTGAACGACATCCCCTGCTCCTACATCTCGCGCACGACCGACTTCGGGTCGAGGGCGTCCTCGCGCAGCCACGGGTGCTGCTGCGGTAGATCTCGTAGGTCGCCTCCAGCAGCTCGGCCAGCGGCTGCGGCCAGGTGATCTTGTCGAGCAGCGCCATCCGCTCCTCGTACTCGAGCCCGTCGGCCTTCATCTCTCTCGATCGCCTCGCCGCGGGCCGCGTGCTGCTGGGCGAACAGGATCTGGCGCGGGCGCCTCGAGGATCGCCTCGATCACCGACACGATGTCGAGCGGTGTGGTCGTGCGCCTCGGGGTCGAGCGACGTCCAGCGCGGCCAGCGCGAAGTGCGACAGCGGCTGGTTGAGCGCGAAGTCGTCGGGCAGGTCGTCGGCGAGCACGTAGCGGCGTCCGAGCTCGTCGAGCTCGGTCGAGCCGGACGAGGTGCCCGAGCGGATCAGGCTGCGGGCCAGCCGCAGCGCCCGCCGGGCTCAGCCGCAGCTGCTGGCGGTGCGGTCCTCGTGGTTGTCGTTGAGCAGCCGGCGCATCACCGCGAACGCGTCCTCGTCGCGCGAGAGCACGTTGACGAGCATCGCGTTGTCGACCTTCATCCGCGACACCAGCTGCTCGGGCACGCCGGAGACGAGCTTGTCGAAGGTCTGCTCGGTCCACACGACCGTGCCCTCGGGCGGCTTGCTCAGCTGGGCCTTGCTCTTCTTCTTGCGGGTCTGGCGAGGTTCTTGGCCTCGGACTTCTTGCGCGCCTTCTCGTTCTCGATCGTGTGCTCCGGCGCCTGGACGACGACGTAGCCGGCCGTGTCGAACCCGGCCCGGCCGGCCCGCCCGGCGATCTGGAGGAACTCACGGGTGCGCAGCACGCGCGAGCGGCTGCCGTCGTACTTGGCCAGGGCGGTGAACAGCACCGTGCGGATCGGCACGTTGATGCCGACGCCGAGGGTGTCGGTGCCGCAGATGACCGTGAGCACGCCCGGCCTGCGCCAGCTGCTCGACCAGCCGCCGGTAGCGCGGCAGCATGCCGGCGTGGTGGACGCCGATGCCGCGGCGCAGCAGCTTGGAGAGGGTCTTGCCGAAGCCGGCGCCGAACCGGAACCCGGTCGGGATCTGCTCGGCCACCCCGTCGGCCGTGCCCTTCGGCAGCCACGGCGCGTTGAGCAGGCTGGTGGCGTGCTCGACGGCGTCCTTCTGCGTGAAGTGCACGACGTAGGCCGGTGCCTGGTGGGTGGTGACGAGCTCCTCGAGCGTCTCGGCCAGCGGCGTCATCGCCCAGGTGAAGCGTCAGCGGCACCGGTCGTTCGGCCTCGTCGACGACGGCCGTGTCGCGGCCGGTGCGGCGGGTCAGGTCGGCGGCCAGCGCGCTGACGTCGCCGAGGGTGGCCGACATCAGCAGGAACTGGGCCCGGCAGCTCGAGCAGCGGCACCTGCCACGCCCAGCCCCGGTCGGGCTCGGCGTAGAAGTGGAACTCGTCCATCACGACCAGCCCGACGTCGGCCCCGGCGCCCTCGCGCAGCGCGATGTTGGCGAGCACCTCGGCGGTGCAGCAGATGATCGGAGCGTCGGCGTTGACCGAGGCGTCGCCGGTGAGCATGCCGACCTGGTCGGCCCCGAACACCTGGCAGAGGTCGAAGAACTTCTCGCTCACCAGCGCCTTGATCGGCGCGGTGTAGAACGACACCCGGTCGTCGGCCAGCGCCGCCTGGTGCGCGCCCACCGCGACCAGCGACTTGCCCGACCCGGTCGGCGTCGCGAGGATCACGTTGTTGCCCGCCAGGATCTCGAGGATCGCCTCGTCCTGGTGCGGGTACAGCTCGAGGCCGCGGCCGGCGGCGTACGCCGTGATCTCGTCGTAGACGGCGTCCCAGGTCGTGACGTCGTCCGGCATCGGGCCAGTCTCGCACCCTGCGGTTTCAGTCCCGGGCGCGCGGGTGGGAGGTCGCGAAGACCTCACGCAGGTTGTCGACGGTCACCAGCGTGTAGATCTGGGTGGTCGTCACCGAGGCGTGGCCCAGCAGCTCCTGCACGACGCGGACGTCGGCGCCGCCGTCGAGCAGGTGGGTGGCGAACGAGTGGCGCAGCGTGTGTGGCGAGACGTCGCGGGTGACGCCGGCCCGGTCGGCGGCCTTGACCAGCACCGCCCACGCCGACTGCCGCGACAGGCGGCCGCCGCGGGCGTTGAGGAACAGGGCGCCGGCCGGCGGCCGCGTGGTCGACCAGCTCGGGTCGCCCGCGCACGAGGTAGGCGTCGACCGCCTCGCGGGCGTAGGAGCCGACCGGCACGATCCGCTCCTTGCCGCCCTTGCCGCGCAGCAGCACCGTGCCGTCGACCCGCGTCGAGGTCGTCGACGTCGAGCCCGACCGCCTCGGAGATCCGCGCGCCGGTGCCGTAGAGCACCTCGAGCAGCGCCCGGTCGCGCAGGGCCAGCGGTCGTGCCCGGCGCGCCGGCTGCCTCCAGGATCGCCTCGACGTCGGACAGCGGGAGCGCCTTCGGCAGCCGCTTCGCCGGCGCGGCGGCTTCACCCCGGCCGCCGGGTCGGCCTCGGCCAGCCCGTCGGCGACCGCGAACTGTGGAAGCCGCGCACGGCGACGACCGTGCGCGCCGCCGAGGTCGACGTCAGCGGCGGGTGGTCGGCGTCGCCCTCGCGCAGCCGGACCAGGAACGCCGAGACCGTGGCCTCGGTGACCGCGCCGAGGTCGTCGATGCCCGACCCGGCGAGGAACTCCAGGTAGCGCCGCAGGTCACGCCGGTACGACGACAGGGTGTTGGCCGCGAGCCCCCGCTCGACGGTGAGGTGGTCGAGGTAGGTGCGCACCGCCCGGGCGACGCCGTCCACCGCGAGCCGCCGTCACCGGTCCTCAAGGTGAGGACGTCGTCGAGCGAGACCGCCTCGATGCCGACCGCCTCGCCGACGGGGCCGTAGGTGAGCTGGCCGGCGTGGGTGTTGAGGCCCAGCGCGAGGCTGTGGTCGTCCAGGCAGGCCTGCGACCAGCCCTTGTCGGCCAGCGCGACGGCGTACGGCAGGGTCGCGTTGGTCAGCGCGTACGTCGAGGTGTTGGGCACCGCGCCGGGCATGTTCGCCACGCAGTAGAACGATCGAGTTGTGCACCTGGTAGGTCGGGTCGGCGTGCGTGGTGGCGTGGGTGTCCTCGAAGCAGCCGCCCTGGTCGACGGCGATGTCGACCAGCACCGAGCCGGGCTTCATCCGCGAGACCAGCTCGTTGGTGACCAGCTTGGGCGCGGCCGCGCCGGGGATCAGCACCGCGCCGATGACCATGTCGGCCTCCATCACCTGCTGCTCGATCGCGAGCTTGGACGAGGCGAGCCCGTGCACCCGGTTGTTGTAGCGCCAGAACGACATCCGCAGCTTGTCGAGGTCGGTGTCGAGCAGCGTGACGTCGGCGCCCATGCCGAGGGCGATGTTGGCGGCGTTCTGCCCCGAGACGCCGGCGCCGATGATGACGACCTTGGCGTTGGCGACACCGCCGACGCCGCCCATCAGCACGCCGCGGCCGCCCTGGGCCTTGAGCAGCGAGTAGGCGCCGACCTGCGGCGCCAGGCAGCCGGCGACCTCCGACATCGGGTAGAGCAGCGGCAGCCCGCCCGAGGGCAGCTGCACGGTCTCGTAGGCGATCGCGGTGACCTTGCGCTTGATCAGCTCTTCGGTCAGCGGCTTGTCGGCGGCGAGGTGGAGGTAGGTGAACAGCGTCAGGCCCTCCCGCATCCGGTGGTACTCCTCGGCGACCGGCTCCTTGACCTTGAGCACCATGTCGAGCCGTCGGTGCCCCAGGCCGCATCGGCGTCGGCAGGATCGTCGCGCCCGCGGCGACGTACTCCTCGTCGGGGATCGACGAGCCGAGGCCGGCACCGGCCTCGATGTAGCACCTCGTGACCGTGCGCGGCCAGCTCATGCACGCCGATCGGCGTGATGGCGACGCGGTACTCGTGGTTCTTGACTTCCTTCGGGACGCCGATCTTCATGCGAGCTCGACCCTATGCGACCCACGCGCCCTTCGCCCGGGACCGTAGACCAGGACCGTCCTGCCACGACGCGGACCGTCGCGGGCTCGCGACCCGACCGTCGAGCACGGCGGCGTACAGATCGTCGAACGGCACCCAGCCGGAGCCCATGTCGGCCTCCTCGTGGTGCGGCTCGAAGTCGCCCCGGTCGGCGGCCGTCAGGCCGCGGGCGAGGAACAGGTGCTGCACCTCGGCGGTGATGCCGGGCGACGGGTAGGTCGAGCCGAGGTGGCTCCAGGCCGCCGCGTCCAGCTGTGCCTCCTCGCGCAGCTCACGCCGCGCCACGTCGAGCGGCTCCTCGCCCGGGTCGCCGTCCAGGAGCCCGGCCGGGATCTCCACGAAGCGGCGTCCGGCGGGGTGGCGGTACTGCCACAGGCACAGCACCCGGTCGCGCTCGTCGACGGCGAGGATGACGGCGGCGCCCGGGTGCTCGACCACCAGTCGTCGCGCCGTGTCGCCGTCGGGGGTGGTCACGGTGTCGGCGCGCAGCGCGACCACCCAGCCGTCGCGGTGCAGGTCGGTCGACGAGGTGACGGGCCACGCCTGGACGGCGTCGGCCAGCTGCTCGTTCACTCTCCGCGCAGCCCGGTCTCGTCGATCGGGAACCGCAGCTCCTTCTGCCGCTCGATCGCGGCCCCGATCAGTCCCTTGAACAGCGGGTGGGGGCGGGTCGGGCGAGAGCGCAGCTCGGGGTGGGCCTGGGTCGAGACGTAGTAGGGGTGCACGTCGCGGGGCAGCTCGACGAACTCGACGAGGTCGAGGTCGGGGTTGGTGCCGGAGAACACCAGGCCGGTGGCCTGCAGCTGGTCGCGGTAGGCGTTGTTGACCTCGTAGCGGTGGCGGTGCCGCTCCTCGATGCGGGTCTCGCCGTACTGCTCGCGCACGACGCTGCCCTCGGCGAGCTCGGCGGCGTACAGGCCCAGCCGCATGGTGCCGCCGAGGTCGCCGGCGCCGTCGACGAACGACTTCTGCTCCTCCATCGTGGCGATCACCGGCTCGGGGCAGTCGGGGTCGAACTCGGTGGACGCCGCCTTCTCGAGGCCGGCCACGGAGCGGGCGTACTCGATGACCATGCACTGCAGGCCCAGGCACAGCCCCAGGGTCGGGATCTTCTGGGTGCGGGCGAAGGTCAGGGCGCCGAGCTTGCCCTCGATGCCGCGGATGCCGAACCCGCCGGGCACGCAGACGCCGTCGACGTCGGCGAGCTGCTTGGCCGCGCCGGCGGGGGTCTCGCACTCGTCGGAGGCGACCCAGCGGACGTTCACCTTCGCCTCGTGGGCGAAGCCGCCGGCGCGCAGCGCCTCGACGACGGACAGGTAGGCGTCGGGGAGGTCGATGTACTTGCCGACCAGGGCGATCGTGACCTCCTCCTTCGGGTGGTGCACCCGCCGCAGCAGGTCGTCCCAGACGGTCCAGTCGACGTCGCGGAACGGCAGGTCGAGACGCCGGACGACGTAGGCGTCGAGTCCCTCGCGGTGCAGCACCTTCGGGATGTCGTAGATCGACGGGGCGTCGGCCGCGCAGACGACGGCCTCCTGGTCGACGTCGCACATCAGCGAGATCTTGCGCTTGATCGAGTCGGGCAGCTCGCGGTCGGCGCGGCACACGACGGCGTCCGGCTGGATGCCGACCTGGCGCAGGGCGGCCACCGAGTGCTGGGTCGGCTTGGTCTTCAGCTCGCCGGAGGGGCCGATGAACGGCACCAGCGAGACGTGGAGGAAGAAGCAGTTGTCGCGGCCGATGTCGTGGCGCACCTGGCGCGCGGCCTCGAGGAACGGCAGCGACTCGATGTCGCCGACGGTGCCGCCGACCTCGGTGATCACCACGTCGATGTCCGGCCCGCCCATGGCCAGGACGCGGTCCTTGATCTCGTTGGTGATGTGCGGGATCACCTGCACCGTGTCGCCCAGGTAGTCGCCGCGGCGTTCCTTGGCGATGACGCTGGAGTAGATCTGCCCGGTGGTGACGTTGGCGATCTGGTTGAGGTCGGTGTCGAGGAACCGCTCGTAGTGGCCGATGTCGAGGTCGGTCTCGGCGCCGTCGTTGGTGACGAACACCTCGCCGTGCTGGAACGGGTTCATCGTCCCGGGGTCGACGTTGAGGTACGGGTCGAGCTTCTGCATCGTCACCCGGAGCCCCCGGGAACGGAGCAGCCGTCCGAGGCTGGAGGCCGTCAGGCCCTTGCCCAGCGAGGAGGCGACACCGCCGGTGACGAACACGTGCTTGGACTGGTCGACCGCGGCCATCTTCACGGGATTCGATCCTATCCCAGCATCGGACTATGCATGACCACCACGCGCGGATTGCGCCACATCGAGCAGCTCGCGGGCGTGCGCCAGCGCGGTGTCGGAGTCGGCCAGGCCGGCCAGCATCCGCGACAGCTCGCGCTCGCGCGCCTCGTCGTCGAGCACGGTGAGCCCCGAGCTGGTGACCGAGCCGTCGCTGGCCTTCTCGACCAGCACGTGCCGGTCGGCGTACGCCGCCACCTGCGGCAGGTGGGTCACGACCAGCACCTGGGCGGTGCGGGCGAGCTGGGCCAGCCGGCGTCCGACCTCGACCGCGGCCGCGCCACCCACCCCGGCGTCGACCTCGTCGAAGACGAACGTCGGCACCGGGCTGGTGCCGGCCAGCGCCACCTCGAGGGCCAGCATCACCCGTGACAGCTCGCCGCCCGACGCGCCCTTGGCCAGCGGGCGCGGCTCGGAGCCGGTGTTGGCGGCCAGCAGCAGCGCGACGTCGTCGGCGCCGTGGGCGGCCGGCTCGGTCGGGGTGACGGTGATACGGAGCACGGCGTCGGGCATGGCCAGCAGGGTCAGCTCGGCGGTGACCTGCTTCTCGAGCTTCTTGGCCGCCTTGGTGCGGGCGGCCGAGAGGGCGGCGGCGGCCGCGGTCAGCTCGGTCTCGAGCCGGTCGCGCTCGGCGGTGAGCTCGGCGATCCGCTCGTCGGTGGAGTCGAGATCGAGGAGCCGGGTCGAGGCCTGCTCGGCCCAGGCGAGGACGTCGTCGATGGTGTCGCCGTACTTGCGGGTCAGCGCGGTCAGCGCCGCCCGACGCTCGGAGACGGCGGCGAGGCGGGTCGGGTCGGTGTCGACGCGGGTGGCGTACGACGCGACGTCGGCGGCCACGTCGGAGACCAGGTAGGTGATCTCGGCGAGCCGGTCGGCGAGCTCGGCGGCCTCGGCGTCGTGCTCGCGGACGCCGTCGAGGAAGCCGCGGGCCGCCGACGTGGTCGCGAGCGCGTCGGCGCCGCCCTCCTCGCTGGAGAGCGCCTCACGGGCCTGCTCGGCGGCACTGCGGAGTGTGTCGGCGAAGCCGAGACGGGACTCCTCGGCCGCCAGGGACGCGTCCTCGCCGGGCTCGGGCGAGACGGCCTCGACCTCGCCCAGCCCGAATCGCAGCAGGTCGGCCTCGCGAGCCCGCTCACGCGCGGTCGCGACCACCTCGTCGAGCTCGCGGCGGGTGTCGTGCAGGAGCCGGTAGGTGTCGGCGTAGGTGCTCAGCAGGGCGGCCAGCGGCGCCCCGCCGAAGCTGTCGAGCGCATCGCGCTGGGCCCGCGGCAGCAGCAGCCGGTGCTGGTCGGACTGGCCGTGCACCGCCACCAGCGGCTCGGCCAGCTGGGTCAGGGTCGCGACCGGCACCGAGGCTCCGCCCACGAAGGCCCGCGAGCGGCCCTCGGCCGAGACGTTGCGGGCGAGCACGACGACGTCGTCCTCGACGGCGCCACCGGCGTCCTCGACGGCCGCGGCGAAACCGGCCAGCGCGCCCACCGCGACCACGCCCTCGATCCGCGCCTGCTTCGCGCCGGTGCGGACGGCGCCGGTGTCGGCGCGGCCGCCCAGCAGCAGGCCCAGGGCGGTGACGACCATGGTCTTGCCCGCACCGGTCTCGCCGGTGATCACGGTCAGCCCCGGGCCGAGCTCGAGCACCGAGGCGTCGATGACGCCGAGCGAGCTGATCCGGATCTCCTCGATCACGACGTCGCCCCCCTGGCCTCGCCGCTGGCCCGGAGTCGGCGCTCACCCTCGCCGCGCCAGCCCTCGACGGGCAGGCCGAACTTGGCGACCAGGCGGTCGGTGAACGGCGCCTCGTGCAGGCGGGCCAGGCGCACCGGGTGGCTGCCCCGGGTGATCTCGATCCGCGCGCCGGGCGGCAGGTCGACGGTGCGGCGTCCGTCGCACCACAGCACGCCCGCGCCCTCGGTGCGCGCCAGCAGCTCGATCGCGATCAGCGAGTCGGGGGCCACGACCATCGGTCGGGCGAACAGGGCGTGGGCGCTGAGGGGCACGAGGCAGATCGCCTCGACCTGCGGCCACACGATGGGGCCACCGGCGCTGAAGTTGTAGGCGGTCGAGCCCGTCGGCGTCGCGCACACGACGCCGTCGCAGCCCCACCGCGACAGCGGACGGCGGTCGACCTCGACGACGACCTCGAGCATCCGCTCGCGGGCGGCCTTCTCGACGCTGGCCTCGTTGACGGCGAAGGTGCTGATCACGACCTCGCCGTCGCGGATGACCCGGACGTCGAGGGTGAGCCGGTCCTCCACCGTGTAGCGGCCGTGCACGATCGCCTCGATCGTCGAGTCGACCTCCTCCGGCTCGGCCTCGGCGAGGAAGCCGACGTGACCGAGGTTCACCCCGAGGACCGGCGTCCGGCTCGTGTAGGTGAGCTCGACGGCGCGCAGGATGCTGCCGTCGCCTCCGATGACCAGGGTCAGCTCGCAGTCGCGACCCGCGTCGGTCTCGGACTCGGTGAGCTCGAGCGCCGGCTGGTGGTCGCCCGGCACCACCCCGAGGTCCTTCGCCTCGTCGGCCAGCAGCCGGACGACGATGCCGTGGCTGGTCAGCCCCTCGACGAACGCGGTCGCCACGGCGCGCGCCTCGGCGCGCCCGGTGTGGGCGAGGAGGAGCACGCGGCGCACGGTCACGGACTCAGCCTCTCACCCGCCACCCCCGGTGCGTCGGCGCCGTGCACAGCCGCCGCGACGTCGTTCTCGGAGATGGTGGGCGGACCCTGTCGCAGCCAGAGGAAGAACTCGACGTTGCCCGACGGCCCCGGCAGCGGGCTGCGGTCACGCTGCGGGCGCCCCAGCCCCTCCGGGCCGCCTCGGCGGCGACCGTGCTGACCGACTCGGCACGCAGGGCCGGGTCGCGCACGACGCCGCCCTTGCCGACCCGGTCCTTGCCGACCTCGAACTGCGGCTTGACCATCAGCGCCAGGTCACCGTCGCCCGCCATCACGCTCACGAGAGGTCCCAGGACCAGGGTGAGCGAGATGAACGACAGGTCGCCGACCGCGAGGTCGACCGAGCCGCCGATCAGGTCGGGGGTCAGCTCACGGACGTTCTGCCGGTCGTGCACGTGCACCCGGTCGTCGCTCTGCAGCGACCACGCCAGCTGGCCGTAGCCCACGTCGACCGCCACCACCTCCCGCGCACCGCGGCGCAGCAGGACGTCGGTGAAGCCGCCCGTCGACGCCCCGGCATCGAGGCAACGGCGGCCCTTGACCACCAGCCCGTCGGCCTCGAAGACGTCGAGTGCCCCGGCCAGCTTGTGTCCCCCGCGGGAGACGTAGTCGGGTCGGTCGGGGTCGTCGGCCACCACGATGGCGGCGTCCGTGGTCACGCCGGTCGCCGGCTTGGTCGCGGTCGCGCCGCCCACCTTGACCCGGCCCGCGGCCACCAGCTCGGCCGCCTGCTCGCGCGAGCGGGCGAGCCCGCGGCGGACCAGCTCCGCGTCCAGGCGCAGCCGTCGCGGTGGCACGATCAGGCCGGCGGGGCGGTCGACGTCGACGTCAGGGTCGTCGAGGGTGCTGCGCAGCTCGGCATGGGCCTGCTCGAAGACCGCGACCTGCTCCTCGACAGGGCGGTCACCGACCGCCGCCACCGCGTCGAGGACGGCGTCCACCCGCGGGACGCCGGTCGGTTCGGGTCGGGCGGGAGCCAGGTCGTCGAGGTCGTCGAGGCTGCTCGGTCATGGCGCCGAGGGTACCGGCCGCAGGTCGGAGATGTCGGCGCCGCGTCCGGTGTCGTCGAGCACGGTCCAGCCGGCCGCCGCGACCACTCGCCACCAGTCCGCCGGGCGGCCGTCACCCGTGACCACCAGGCGTGCACGGTCGGTCGCGCAGCGCCAGCCACCCAGGGACCAGGTGCCTCCATCGCGCTCCGGCGCCTCGTGCGTCTCGGCCAGGGCCCCGAGGTCGAGCCCGAGGTACGCCGGGCGCTCGTGCGGCTCGGCCGCGACCAGCTCGGGCAGGCCGGTGACGCCGGTCAGCACCAGGAGCGAGTCGATGCCGAGGGCCACCGCTCCCTCGATGTCGGTGTCCAGCCGGTCGCCCACCATCAGCGGTCGGTCGCCACCCACACGTCGCACGGTCTCGTCGAGAAGGGGTCGCGCCGGTTTGCCGGCCACGACCGGTTCGACCCCGCAGAAGCGGCTCAGGGTCTCGACCAGGACGCCGTGTCCTGGCGCCACCCCGAACGGGGTGGGGATCGATCCGTCGGTGTTGCTCGCCACCCACCACAGTCCCTCACGGATCCGCACGGCGGCGCGCATGATGTCGCCCCACATGACCTTCGGTCCGTAACCGGTGACCACGGCCTCGGCCGACTCGGCGACGTCGACGGCGACCAGCCCGACCTCGCGCAGCGCCACCTCGAGCCCCTCACCGCCCAGCAGCACCACCCGGGCGCCCTCGCCGAGCCGGTCGACCAGCACCCGCGCCGCCGCCTGCGCCGAGGTGACGACGTCGGACTCGTCGGCGGCCACCCCCAGCTCACGCAGGTGCTCGGCCACCGCAGCCGGTGGTCGTGAGGCGTTGTTGGTGATGAAGGCGACCCGGATGCCGGCCGCCCGCGCCTTGCTGAGGTGCTGCGCCGCGCCGGGCACCGCATCCGCACCGACGTACACCACACCGTCGAGGTCCAGCATGGCCAGGTCGTAGGCCTGCCAGAGGGGTGATCGCGACGCCGACAGCATGCCCTGAGTCTTCCAGGGTCGTACCAGCACGCACGCCCTGCCCCGTGTCGCAGCCGGACCGACCGATGCTCACCCTCGTAGGCTTTCGCAATGGAATCGGCCGTGGTGACCCCGCCCTACGTGGCCGGTCCTCTGCGGCTCCTGCCGTTCCGGGCGATGCGCCTGGCGGCATCCCGCCTCGGTGCCCCCTCATCGGCTCGAGCGTTCGCCCGGCCCTACAAGGACGTGGCCGAGCGGCTCGGCCTGTGGGAGACCCGTGGTCACCTGCACCACGACCCGACACCGGGTCTCTACATCCACGAGTACACCGTCTCCGGCATCACGGTGCGTGGCCTGGTGGGCGCCCTCGACGTCTCGCGGCGAGCCGCTCAGCCGAGCCAACGCGCGATCCTCCCGCATGAGGGCATCTACCCCGGGCAGGCCGACGACCTCGCCGACCGGATGGCCGAGATGGGCATCAACCCGGCACCCATCCTCCTGGTCCAGCGCTCCCCCGTCGCCCTGCGCACCCTCCTCTCCGAGCTCCGCGCTCGCGAGCCCGATCACCACCTGGTCGACCGTGCCGAGCAGACGCACCGGCTGTGGGCCGTCACCGACCCCGACCACCTCAACACCATCGCCGACCTGCTGGCCCCCACCACGGCGCTGATCGCCGACGGACACCACCGGTACGCCGCCTACCTCCGCCTGCAGCAGCGCAACCCCGGGGGCCGCTACCGACCGCGGCCTGGCCATGCTGGTCGACCAGGACGACACCCCCCTGTTCCTCGGTGCCATCCACCGCGTGCTGCTCGGATCGTCGGTGAACGATGTCGCAGACGCGGCGGCGGCCCTGGGGATCGTGACCCGGCGCACCTCACAGGAGGAGGCCGTTGCCGCGCTCGGGCCGACCACACTGGTCGCGACCGACAACGACGCGTGGGCTCGTCGTGCAGCTCGAGCTCACCGACGACCGGGTCGAGGTCGAGATCCTGCACGAACAGCTGGTGCCGGCCCTCGGGCACGGGCCGAGCCGGATCACCTTCCACCACACCGTCCACGAGACGCTCGCACACGTCAGCCCCGATCAGGGCACCGCCATCCTGATGCCCGCGCCGAGCGTGGCCCAGGTGCAGCGGGTGGTCGGCGCCGGCCGGCTCTTCCCCGAGAAGGCGACGTCGTTCCAACCGAAGCCTGCCTTCGGGGTGTTCATCCGCTCCTGGCTCGACGAAGAACCCGCCCAGACATCACCTCCACCTCCACCCGCGACGCCACTCCCGCCGCCGTCTTGAAGAACCGGCGACGCATGGCACCGGTCACCTCGACCATGTCGTCGGCTCGCCAGCTCGTTGCCGACCTCTTCACCCGCCCCGACCACACCACGCACTCCAGGGCGTCGACCGACTGCCGCCGCGCCGGATCGGGTGCTCGAGGCACCACCACCCGGAACGACACCAGCGAGTCTCCGCTCGGCAGCGTCTTCTCCTCGGCCAGCGCCGCCAGGCGGCCGACCAACGGACCTCGTTGAGAACCTCGATGTCCTCCATCGTCTGTGCAGGCATTGCACATCACCTCCTGCACGCAGCCTCGGTGCCGGCGCCGACAACCTTGCCGCGCCCAGGACACACCTGTGGACAAAGTGCCATCGACACCGGCCTGTGGATGACTCGTGGCTATTCGGCGTGCAACGACACGTGATGGAAAAACACAACAGGGCGACTCTTTCGAGTCGCCCTGTTGCGAATGTTTGTCCGGCGGCGTCCTACTCTCCCACAGCCTCGCGGTTGCAGTACCATCGGCGCTGGCAGGCTTAACTTCCGGGTTCGGTATGGGTCCGGGTGTTTCCCTGTCGCTGTGGCCGCCGTAACTTTATGCACGCTAGACGTGGTGGTGCTGTCTTGGCGTGGACCCCGTGTATCCCGTTATGGGGGGGGGTGGGGGTCAGGTTTTGGTGTGTTGTAGTGGACGCGGTGTGTGCGGTACCCACACACGTGTGTGTGGGGGTGTGGTGTTGGTTGAGGGTTTGTGTAGGCAAGCCCTCGGCCTATTAGTACCGGTCGGCTGGGCATTGCTGCTGTACACCTCCGGCCTATCAACCCAATAATCTGTTGGGGGCCTTAACCCCCAAGGGTGGTGGGAAACCTTATCTTGAAACGTGCTTCCCGCTTAGATGCATTCAGCGGTTATCACTTCCGAACGTAGCCAACCAGCCGTGCCCCTGGCGGGACAACTGGCACACCAGAGGTTCGTCCATCCCGGTCCTCTCGTACTAGGGACAGCCTTTCTCAAGTTTCCAACGCGCGCGGCGGATAGGGACCGAACTGTCTCACGACGTTCTAAACCCAGCTCGCGTGCCGCTTTAATGGGCGAACAGCCCAACCCTTGGGACCTACTCCAGCCCCAGGATGCGACGAGCCGACATCGAGGTGCCAAACCATCCCGTCGATATGGACTCTTGGGGAAGATCAGCCTGTTATCCCCGGGGTACCTTTTATCCGTTGAGCGACCACGCTTCCACATGCCGTGGCCGGATCACTAGTTCCGACTTTCGTCCCTGCTCGACATGTCTGTCTCACAGTCAAGCTCCCTTGTGCACTTACACTCGCCACCTGATTGCCAACCAGGCTGAGGGAACCTTTGAGCGCCTCCGTTACATTTTAGGAGGCAACCGCCCCAGTTAAACTACCCATCAGGCACTGTCCCTGATCCAGATCATGGACCTAGGTTAGACATCTAGTACGACCAGAGTGGTATTTCAACGATGACTCCACAACCACTGGCGTGGCCGCTTCACAGTCTCCCACCTATCCTACACAAGCCGAACCAAACACCAATACCAAACTATAGTAAAGGTCCCGGGGTCTTTCCGTCCTGCCGCGCGTAACGAGCATCTTTACTCGTAGTGCAATTTCGCCGAGTCCATGGTTGAGACAGCGCCCAAGTCGTTACTCCATTCGTGCAGGTCGGAACTTACCCGACAAGGAATTTCGCTACCTTAGGATGGTTATAGTTACCACCGCCGTTTACTGGGGCTTAAATTCTCCGCTTCAACCCACAAGTGGGTCTAACAGGTCCTCTTAACCTTCCAGCACCGGGCAGGAGTCAGTCCGTATACATCGTCTTACAACTTCGCACGGACCTGTGTTTTTAGTAAACAGTCGCTTGGGCCTGGTCTCTGCGACCCTCCCCGCTACCCCCAGCTAGTGGGTTCACGGTTCGGGTCCCCCTTCTCCCGAAGTTACGGGGGCATTTTGCCGAGTTCCTTAACCATGGTTCACTCGATCGCCTTAGTATTCTCTACCTGATCACCTGAGTCGGTTTGGGGTACGGGCGGCGCATAGCTCGCTAGAGGTTTTTCTCGACAGCATAGGATCACCCACTTCCCCCATTACGGGGTCGGCGTCACATCTCAGACTCGTGATCGAACACAGCGGCCCGGATTTGCCTAGACCGCGTCCTACATGCTTACCCACAGACAACCATCGCTGTGGCTGGGCTACCTTCCTGCGTCACCCCATCGCTTGACTACTACCGGTTCGGGTCCCACGCTCCGCCACACCGCCTCACCCCGAAGGGATCGGTCAGCGTGGTTTCAGATGGTTAGCATCACCGGGTTCGTCATGGGCGCTACTTTGCCGGTACGGGAATATCAACCCGTTGTCCATCGACTACGCCTGTCGGCCTCGCCTTAGGTCCCGACTTACCCAGGGCAGATGAGCTTGACCCTGGAACCCTTGATCATTCGGCGCACGGGTTTCTCACCCGTGATTCGCTACTCATGCCTGCATTCTCACTCGTGTCGCATCCACCCCTGGATCACTCCGGAGCTTCACCCGCGACACGACGCTCCCCTACCCACCCCCACCACTGGACCCACAACCGTGGGCCAACACCGATCATCAAAGATCTGTGGGGATGCCATAGCTTCGGCGGATGACTTGAGCCCCGCTACATTGTCGGCGCGGAATCACTTGACCAGTGAGCTATTACGCACTCTTTCAAGGGTGGCTGCTTCCAAGCCAACCTCCTGGTTGTCACTGCGACTCCACATCCTTTTCCACTTAGTCACCGCTTAGGGGCCTTAGCTGATGGTCTGGGCTGTTTCCCTCTCGACTACGGAGCTTATCCCCCGCAGTCTCACTGCTGCGCTCTCACTTACCGGCATTCGGAGTTTGGCTAACGTCAGTAACCTGGTCGGGCCCATCGGCTATCCAGTGCTCTACCTCCGGCAAGAAACACACAACGCTGCACCTAAATGCATTTCGGGGAGAACCAGCTATCACGGAGTTTGATTGGCCTTTCACCCCTATCCACAGGTCATCCCCTCAATTTCAACCTAAGTGGGTTCGGTCCTCCACGCGGTCTTACCCGCGCTTCAACCTGCCCATGGATAGATCACTCCGCTTCGGGTCTTGATCGCGCTACTACCCCCCAAATACGCCCTGTTCGGACTCGCTTTCGCTACGGCTACCCCACACGGGTTAACCTCGCAACACAACGCAAACTCGCAGGCTCATTCTTCAAAAGGCACGCCATCACCCCAACACCACCAAGAGGGCGGCAGCCGGGCTCTGACGGATTGTAGGCACACGGTTTCAGGTACTATTTCACTCCCCGCCAGGGGTACTTTTCACCTTTCCCTCACGGTACTAGTCCGCTATCGGTCATCAAGAAGTATTTAGGCTTAACGGGTGGTCCCGCCAGATTCACACACCATTACAGGAGTGGCGTGTTACTTGGGAAACACTCAGACGGCACAGACTTACGCTTACGGGGCTATCACCCTCTACGGCACCG
>CAWGVK010000003.1:77500-221781 GCA_963825985.1 uncultured Actinomycetota bacterium
CCGACAAACAAACCCTGACACAATCGCCAGAATCATTGCCGAAAAAAACAAACCCAACAAAAAACGAAGGGCAAAACAAACTAATTCGTCGACTATGACACACTGTTGAGTTCTCAAACATCAGACGCACACCACTCACGACCCTTCCGGGCCGGATCTGGGGCAACCTCAGAAACATTACCGTCCGCCTCGGACCTCGTCAACTTGGGAGTTGAGCCGATCCTGGTGGACCGACGCCGGGCGTGCGAACACCTTCTGTTGAGAGCCTCTCGGCCCCCGAAGGAAGTCGCGTTGCGCGGCGAGATGGAACGTTAGGGCACGTCCGGACCGGGTGCCAAATCGGGCTCGTCCTCGGCGTCCCGGACGGCTTTCGGGTGCCTGCGGTACGACGACACGGACCGCTCGCCGGGCAGCCAGAACCGCCACGGACGCTCGGGTGCGAGGCGCAGGCCGACCCGCGGTCCGGACTCGTACGGCACGACGCCAGCATCCGTCAGCTCCAGCGTGACGGGTCCCGTGTGCAGGTCGGTGCCGTCGGCGTCCAGGCCGATGCCGAGGGCCCGGCACAGGCGGGCCGGCCCGCGCGCGAGATCGCGCTCGGAGGATCCGGGACGACGCGAACGGGCGGCGTCGAGACCCTCGACGACCTCACCAGCGCGCAGCAGGACGGCGGAGGCGCTGCCCTCCTCCCCCACGACCACGTTGGCGCAGACGTGCATCCCGTAGCTGAAGTAGCAGTACAGGTGCCCCGGCGGGCCGAACATCACCGCGGTGCGGGGTGTCCGGCCGCGATGGGCGTGCGAGCCGGGGTCGGTGGCCCCGGCGTACGCCTCGACCTCGGTCAGCCGCACCGCGACCGGCCCGTGTCGCAGCGTCGCACCCAGGAGTCGCGGCGCCACCACCTCGGCGTCGCCGACGAGGTCAGGCCAGGCGCTCACGGAGGCGCGCCATCTGTTCGTCGGCCTCGGCGAGCTGCTCGCGGACGCGTCGGGGCGCGGTGCCGCCCCGACCGTCGCGGGCGGCGACGGAGCCCGCCACCGTCAGGACGGCACGGACGTCGGCCGTCAGGTGCGGGGAGATGGCGGCGTACTGCTCGTCGGTGAGCTCGTGGAGCTCGACGCCGTGCTCCTCGCAGGCCTGCACGCACGCACCCGCGACCTCGTGGGCGACGCGGAACGGCACCCCCTGCCGGACCAGCCACTCGGCGACGTCGGTGGCCAGCGAGAAGCCCTGGGGCGCGAGCTCGGCCATCCGGTCGGTGTCGAAGGTGAGGGTCGCGACCATGCCGGCGAAGGCCGGGAGGACGACGGTGAGGGTGTCGACGGAGTCGAAGACCGGCTCCTTGTCCTCCTGCAGGTCGCGGTTGTAGGCGAGCGGGAGCGCCTTGAGCGTCGCGAGGAGGCCGGCCAGGTTGCCGATCAGTCGGCCGGCCTTGCCGCGGGCCAGCTCGGCGATGTCGGGGTTCTTCTTCTGCGGCATGATGCTCGACCCGGTCGACCAGGAGTCGTGGAGGCGGGCGAAGCCGAACTCGCGCGTCGTCCACAGGATGACGTCCTCGGCGATCCGGCTCACGTCGACGCCGATCTGGGCACAGACGAAGGCGAACTCGGCCACGAAGTCGCGCGAGGCCGTGCCGTCGAGCGAGTTGGCGCTCGACCCGGTGAAGCCGAGCTCGGCCGCGACCAGCTCGGGGTCGAGTCCGAGGGTCTGGCCGGCCAGGGCGCCGGAGCCGTACGGCGAGTCGTCGGCGACCCGGGCGTCCCAGTCGAGGAGCCGGTCGACGTCGCGCAGCAGCGGCCACGCCTGGGCGAGCAGGTGGTGCGAGAGCAGGACCGGCTGGGCGTGCTGGAGGTGGGTCCGACCGGGCATCACCGCGGGCTCCGGGTCGAGGTGGGCCCTGGCCTGGGTGGCCAGGGCGTCGACGAGGGCGAGGACCTCGCGGGCGACGATCCGGGCGTGGTCGCGCAGGAACATGCGGAACAGCGTGGCGATCTGGTCGTTGCGGCTGCGCCCCGCGCGGAGCCGACCACCGACGTCGGGGCCGACCTCCTCGAGCAGGAGCCGCTCGAGGGCGCCGTGGACGTCCTCGTCGGACGGGTCGGGGGTGAGGTCGCCGTCGGTGTAGCGCTGGGCGAGGACGTCCAGCCCGCGGTGGATCTCGGCCTCGTCCTCGGCGCTCAGGTAGCCCGCTGCGGCGAGCGCCTTCGCGTGCGCGTGGGAGCCGGCGACGTCGTACAGCGCGAGCCGCCAGTCGAAGTGGGTCGAGCGCGAGAGGGCGTCGAGCTCGGGTGACGGTCCGCCGGCGAACCGGCCACCCCAGAGCTTGCCTTCGTTGGTGCTCACAGGTCTCCTCTCGCGGCGGCCACGGCGGCTCGCAGGATGTCGGGCAGGTCGGGTGCGACGGAAGTCCCGTCGGCGGCGAGGTCGTCCGGCGTCCACCACCGAGCCGCGAGGACATGGCCGATCTCGGCCTCCTCGAGGTGCTCGAACGTGATGGGGACGTCGCGCTCGAGGGCGAGGGTGAAGAACGTCGAGTCGCTGGTGTAGTCGACGCCGTTCCAGGAGAAGTCGCTGGTGGCGCGGTGGAACGCCGGCCCCAGGTCGTCGGCCACCGCCACGATGCCCGTCTCCTCGTGCAGCTCACGGACCGCCGCCTCGGTGAGCGACTCCCCCGGCTCGACGGCACCGCCGGGGGTGCCCCAGCGGAGCCGTCCGGGGCGGGCGGGGTCCTGGTCCTGGAGCAGCAGGACCTCGCCGCCGGTGCTGACCGGGACCACGCGCGCCGTCACCCGAGGGATCCGCTCCATCAGTCGGTACCGAACTCCATCGCCGCCGCGTCGAGGGCCTCCTCGCCGGGCTCGCCCTCGACTCCGGGGTTGCGGGCGATCCGGTCGTAGCCGCCCTGCTCGAGCGCACCGAACAGGATGCCGTGCTCGACCAGCACCTGGCCCTGGTCGAGCGGCTGCGCGGCGTACAGCTCGAGCTTGTCGCGGGAGTCGGCGATGTCGAGGTTGCGCATGGTCAGCTGGCCGATCCGGTCGGTGGGGCCGAACGCGGGGTTCTCGGTGCGCTCCATCGACAGCCGGTCGGGGTGGTAGGAGAACGACGGCCCGTCGGTGCGCAGGACGGTGTAGTCCTCGCCCCGGCGCAGCCGCAGCGTCACCTCGCCGGTGACGACCGAGGCGATCCAGCGTTGGATCGACTCGCGGAGCATCAGGGCCTGCGGGTCGAGCCACCGGCCCTCGTACAGGAGCCGGCCGAGACGGCGTCCCTCCGCGTGGAAGCTGGCGATCGTGTCCTCGTTGTGGATGGCGTTGAGCAGCCGCTCGTAGGCGATCCAGAGCAGCGCCATGCCCGGGGCCTCGTAGATGCCGCGCGACTTGGCCTCGATGATCCGGTTCTCGATCTGGTCGCACATGCCGAGTCCGTGGCGCCCGCCGATCGCGTTGGCCTGGTGGACCAGCTCGACGGCGTCGTCGTAGGGCTTGCCGTCGATGGAGACCGGGCGACCGGCCTCGAAGGCGATCGTGACGTCCTCGGTGTCGATGGTGACCGACGGGTCCCAGAACTTGACCCCCATGATCGGCTCGACGGTCTCGAGGGAGACGTCGAGGTGCTCGAGGGTCTTCGCCTCGTGGGTCGCACCCCAGATGTTGGCGTCGGTGGAGTAGGCCTTCTCCTGGCTGTCGCGGTAGGGCAGGTCGCGCTCCTTGAGCCACTGGCTCATCTCGTTGCGGCCGCCCAGCTCGGCCACGAACGCGGCGTCGAGCCACGGCTTGTAGATCCTCAGGTTGGGGTTGGCGAGCAGGCCGTAGCGGTAGAAGCGCTCGATGTCGTTGCCCTTGAACGTCGAGCCGTCGCCCCAGATGTCGACGCCGTCGTCGTGCATGGCGCGCACCAGCAGGGTGCCGGTGACCGCGCGTCCGAGCGGCGTGGTGTTGAAGTAGGTGCGGCCGGCCGAGCGGATGTGGAAGGCGCCGCACGCCAGCGCGGCGAGGCCCTCCTCGACCAGCTGCGTCTTCATGTCGACGTGACGGGCGAGCTCGGCGCCGTACTGCAGGGCACGGTCGGGGACGCCGGCGATGTCGGGCTCGTCGTACTGGCCGATGTCGGCGGTGTAGGTGCACGGGATCGCGCCCTTGTCGCGCATCCAGGCGACGGCGACCGAGGTGTCGAGACCGCCGGAGAAGGCGATGCCGACGCGCTGGCCGGCCGGCAGGGAGGTGAGGACCTTGCTCATGGGAGGAGTTCCTAGCGTTCGTGGGTCAGGACAGGGACTGGGGGCCGGGCGCGGCCGCGGAGGCCAGCGCCAGGAATCGTCGGACCAGGGCGTCGCCGCCGCCCGGCTCGCGGCCGATCACCAGCACGGTGTCGTCGCCGGCGATCGTGCCGAGGACCTCGGGCAGCTCGGCCTTGTCGAAGGCGGAGGCGAGGAACTGCGCGGCCCCGGGCGGCGTGCGCAGGACGACGAGGTTGGCGCTGCTCTCGGCGCTGACCAGGAGCTCGCTGCAGAGCCGCGAGAGCCGCTGGACGGCGGCCATGGTCTCGCCGGGCGACTGGAGACGGCGGTCACCGCCCTCGCCGGGGACGGCGTACACGAGCGACCCGGACGCCGAGCGCACCTTGAGCGCGTCGAGCTCGACCAGGTCGCGCGACAGGGTGGCCTGGGTGACCCGGACGCCGTCGTCGGCCAGGAGGTCGGCCAGCTCGCTCTGGGAGTGCACCTCGTGGTGGGTGACCAGGTCGATGATCCGCTGGTGGCGGGCGTTCTTGGTGGCGGGCGCGCGGGTGGTCTGGCTCACGACGACTCCCCCAGCAGGAACGCGAGCACGGCCTTCTGGGCGTGGCGGCGGTTCTCGGCCTCGTCCCAGACGACGCTCCGTGGCCCGTCGATGACCTCGGCGGCGATCTCCTTGCCGCGGTAGGCCGGCAGGCAGTGCAGGGCGATCGCGTCGGGTGCGGCGTGTGCCATCAGCTCGGTGGTGAGCGAGTACGGCGCGAAGACCTGCTCCCGCGCGAGCTCCTCGGCCTCCTTGCCCATCGAGACCCAGGTGTCGGCGACGACGACGTCGGCGCCCGCCACCGCCTTCTCGGGCTCGGGCACGGAGGTCGCCGAGCCGCCGGTGCGGGCCGCGATGTCGGTGGCCTGCTGCAGCATGTCGGGCGAAGGGAGGTAGCCCGATGGAGCAGAGACGCGCACGTGCATCCCCGCGGTCGCGCCCGCGAGCAGCCACGAGTTGCTCATGTTGCACGCGCCGTCGCCGACGAAGGCGACGGTGAGACCCGCGAGGGTGCCCTTGTGCTCACGCACGGTGAGCAGGTCGGCGACGAGCTGGCAGGGGTGGAAGTCGTCGGTGAGGGCGTTGACGACCGGGACGCCGGCATGCGCGGCCATGGTGTCGAGGTCGGCCTGGAAGAACGTCCGCCACACGACGACCGAGACCTGACGGCCGAGCACGCGGGCGACGTCCTCGACCGACTCGCGGACGCCGATGCCGGCCAGGCGGCCCTCGACCAGCATCGGGTTGCCGCCGAGCTCGGCGATGCCGGCGGCGAACGAGACCTGCGTGCGCAGCGTGGGCTTGTCGAAGATCATCGCGACCGAACGCGGGCCCTCAGCGGACGCCGCCGAACGGCGCGGCCTTCATCTCGGCGGCCAGGTCCAGCAGGCGGGCCTGCTCGGCGGGGGTGACGTCGTCGTCACGCAGGAAGTGGCGGATCGTCATGACTCCCCCATCGCGTCGTCGAGGATCGCCGGCCACGCGGTGAGGAACGCGTCGGCGTCGGCCTCGGTGAGCACGAGTGGCGGGGCGAGTCGGATCCGGCTCGGGGTGGGGTTGTTGACGATGAACCCCGGGGCCAGGCGGCGGCCGCGACCTCGGCCGAGGCCTCGGCGCTCAGGTCGAGGCCGACCAGGAGGCCGTGGCCGCGCACCTCGGTGACCCGGGCGTCGGCGGCGAGCCCGTCGCGCAGCTTGTGCCCGAGGACGGCGACGTGGTCGAGCAGCCCATCGGCCTCGATCGTGGCGATGACGGCGAGGGCCGCGGCGCAGGCCACCGGGTTGCCGCCGAAGGTGGTGCCGTGGTTGCCCGGCTGGAGCAGGTCACCGGCGTCCCCGAGCGCGATGCAGGCCCCGATCGGGATGCCACCGGCCAGGCCCTTGGCCACCGTGACGACGTCGGGGGTGACGCCGCTGCGGTGGTGCTCGAGCCAGAGGCCGGTGCGTCCGATGCCGGTCTGGATCTCGTCGAGCCACAGCAGGGCGCCGTGGTCGGTGGCGATCCGGCGGGCGGCGGCGAGGTAGCCGTCGGGCGGGACGACGACGCCGGCCTCGCCCTGGATCGGCTCGAGCAGCACGGCCGCGGTCTCGTCGGTGACGGCGCGCCGCGAGGGCGTCGGCGTCGCCGTACGGGACGAAGGTGACGTGGCCGGGCAGCGGCTCGAACGGGGTGCGGTAGGCCTCCTTGGAGGTCAGCGCGAGCGCGCCCATGGTGCGGCCGTGGAAGCCGCCCTCGGCAGCGACCACGTGCGTGCGTCCGGTGCGCCGGGTCAGCTTGAACGCCGCCTCGACGGCCTCGGTGCCGGAGTTGGTGAAGAAGACCTTGCCGGTCCGGGCTCGTGACCGGCGCGAGCGCGCCCTCCTCGACCAACGAGAGGAGGGTTTCTGCGAGGCGGATCTGGGGCTCGCTGGCGAAGAAGTTGGAGATGTGGCCGAGGGTGCCGAGCTGGTCGGTGACGGCCTCGACCAGCGCGGGGTGGGCGTGGCCGAGCGCGTTGACGGCGATGCCGCCGAGCAGGTCGACGTACTCGTTGCCGTCGGTGTCCCACACGTGAGCGCCCTGGCCGCGGGCGAGCGTGAGCTTGGGTGGGCCGAAGGTGTTCATCAGCGACGCGGCGTACCGGTCCTGGAAGGAGTCGCTCATGGCGTGTCCCGTGCCTTCCTGGTCTTGGTCTCCACCCCGGGCAGGACCTGGGTGCCGACGCCCTCCTTGGTGAAGATCTCGAGGAGGATGGCGTGGGGCTCGCGGCCGTCGACGACGGTGGCGCGCGGGACGCCGTTGCGCACGGCCTGGAGGCAGGCGCTCATCTTGGGCACCATGCCGCTGGCCAGGTCGGGGAGGATCTCGGCGAGCGACTCGGGGCTGATCTCGCCGATGACGTCCTCGGAGCTCGGCCAGTCGAGGTAGAGCCCCTCGACGTCGGTGAGCACCAGCAGCTTCTCGGCCTCGAGCGCGACGGCCAGCGAGGCAGCGGCGGAGTCGGCGTTGACGTTGTGCACGAGGCCGTCGGCGTCGGGGGCGACGCTGGAGACGACCGGGATCCGGCCGGCCTCGATGATGTCGAGCACGGCTTCGGGACGCACGTGGGTGACCTCGCCGACGAGGCCGAGGTCGACCTCCTCGCCGTCGACGACGGTGTTGGTCTGGGTGGCGGTGAAGAGCTGGGCGTCCTCACCGGACAGCCCCACGGCCAGCGGCCCGTGCTCGTTGATCAGGCCGACGAGCTCGCGCTGCACCTTGCCCACGAGCACCATCCGGACGACGTCCATCGCCTCGGGGGTGGTCACGCGGAGGCCGCCGCGGAACTCCGACTCGATGCCGAGCTGGTCGAGCATCGCCGAGATCTGCGGGCCGCCGCCGTGCACGATGACCGGCTTGAAGCCGGCCAGGCGGAGGAAGACGACGTCCTCGGCGAACGCGCGCTTGAGGGTGTCGTCGGTCATGGCGTTGCCGCCGTACTTCACCACCACGATCTTGCCGTGGTACTGCTTCAGCCACGGCAGCGCGGCCGCGAGGGTGCGGGCCTTGGCCTGGTCGGGCTTGCTGGTGTCGAACTCGCCGGTGGTCGAGTCGTTGGTGTGTGGGCTCATGAGGAGTAGGCGCTGTTCTCGTGGACGTAGGCGTGGGTGAGGTCGTTGGTCCAGACCGTGGCTCGCTCGGTGCCGGCCTTGAGGTCGATGGTGACCGTGACCTCGCGGGGCTTCAGGTCGACCAGGGTGGGGTCCTCGGCGGGTGTCGAGGCCCTGCAGACCCAGACGCCGTTGATGGCGACGTCGAGGTCGGCGGGGTCGAACGCGGCCTCGGTGGTGCCGAGGGAGGCGAGCACGCGGCCCCAGTTGGGGTCGTTGCCGAAGACGGCGGCCTTGAAGAGGTTGCTGCGGGCGACGCTGCGGCCGGCCTCGACGGCGTCGTCCTCGGAGGCGGCGTTGACCGTCGTGATCGCGATCTCGTGGTCGGCGCCCTCGGCGTCGCGCAGCAGCTGCATGGCCAGGTCGGTGCACAGCTGGGTGAGGGCCTCGGTGAAGTCGGGCAGCGGCGGGGTGATGCCGCTGGCGCCGCTGGCCATGACGGTCACCGTGTCGTTGGTCGACATGCAGCCGTCGGAGTCGAGCCGGTCGAAGCTGACCCGGGTCGCGGCCCGCAGCGCCTGGTCGAGGTCGGCGGCCGGGACGACGGCGTCGGTGGTGACCACGACCAGCATGGTCGCGAGCTGGGGAGCCAGCATGCCGGCGCCCTTGGCCATGCCCCCGATGCTCCAGCCGGCGCCCTCGACCACGGCCTGCTTGCTCACCGAGTCGGTGGTCATGATGGCGTGGGCCGCGTCGTCGCCGCCGTCGGACGCGAGGGCGGCGTGGGCCGCGTCGACACCGGCGAGCAGGTCGTCGCGTGAGTTGGCCAGGCCGATCAGCCCCGTGGAGCACACGACGACGTCGAGTGCGCCGATCTCGAGCCTGTCGGCGACCCGCTCGGCCACCCGGTGGGTGGTGAGGAAGCCGTCGGGGCCGGTGTAGCAGTTGGCCCCGCCGGAGTTGAGGACGACGGCGCGGACGACGCCGTCCTTGACCGCCTCCTGGCTCCACAGGATGGGGTTGGCCTTGCAGCGGTTGGCGGTGAAGACGCTGGCGGAGTCGAAGGTGGGGCCCTGGTTGACGACGAGGGCCAGGTCGGGGCCGCCGCTCGTCTTGAGCCCGGCGGCGACGCCGGCGGCGGAGAAGCCGGCTGGTGCGGTGATGGTCATGGTGGTCTCTCGTGGGTGCTGGGGCGGCCAGGTCAGCTCGGTCAGCCGGGGACGGGGGCGTCGGTCACGGTGTGCCCTCGTCGTCGCCAGGCCTCGGCCGCGCGGTCGACGTCGGTGGCCGGCAGCAGGATCCAGTTCGTCTGGTAGGTCGAGAGGGTGAAGACGCTGATGAGCTCGTCGGCCAGCGGCTCGAGCAGCGACACCAGCACGCCCGCGACCGTGTTGTCGCCGGCGTCCGCGACCGAGAACGCGACCAGCCCGCGGGTGGCCCGCACCTTGGTGGGGATGCTGCGGCCGGCGCAGACCAGCGAGGTCTCGCTCGCGGTGGCGGTGATCGAGAAGATCGACGACGACTCGGCCCACGTAGGGATGTCGGCGCCGGCAGCGAGCTGGACGACGGCGACCTTCTCGGGGAACTGGTGCAGGGTCACGGGCTGCGGTTCGGACTGGGTGTCGGTCATGGGGTCGATCATGGCGCGATCCCGACACTGGTGAGTCCGAGGCCCTCCTCGAGCCCGAGCGCGAGGTTGAGGCACTGCACGGCCGCTCCCCCGGTGCCCTTGGCGAGGTTGTCGACCGCGCCGACGGCGACCAGGCGGCGGGCCGCGGCGTCGACGGTGACCTGCACGTGGACGGCGTTGGAGCCGAGCACCGACTGGGTCTGCGGCCACTGGCCCTGGGGCAGGACGTGCACGAAGGGCTCGTCGGCGTAGGCCTTCACGTACGCGGCGTACGCCTCGTCGGGCGAGACGTCACCGGCCAGCGGCGCCGAGCAGGTCGCGAGGATGCCCCGCGACATGGGCACCAGGAGCGGGGTGAAGCTGACCGACAGCCCCGGGGCCAGCGGCGTGAGGTTCTGGATGATCTCGGGGGTGTGCCGGTGGCCGCCGCCGACGCCGTACGCGCTGGCGTTGCCCATCGTCTCGCTGCCCAGCAGGTGTGGCTTGGCGGCCTTGCCGGCGCCGCTGGTGCCGGAGGCCGCCACCACGACCACGTCGGGCTCGACCAGTCCGGCCGCGAGGGCCGGGGCCAGGGTCAGGGTCGAGACGGTCGGGTAGCAGCCCGGGACGGCGACCCTGCGGGCCCCGCGCAGGACGTCGCGTTGGCGACTCCCGTCGGCGTGGGCGAGCTCAGGCAGGCCGTAGGGCCAGCTGCCGGCGTGGTCACCGCCGTAGAACCGCTGCCAGACCGCCGGGTCGGTGAGCCGGAAGTCGGCGCCGCAGTCGATGACCACCACGTCGTCGCCGAGGGCGGTGGCGATCTCTCCGGACTTGCCGTGCGGCAGGGCCAGGAAGACGGCGTCGTGACCGGCCAGGGTCTCGGGGGTGGTCGGCTCGAGCACCCGGTCGGCGAGCGGCACCAGGTGCGGCTGGAGGGAGCCGAGCGTCTCGCCGGCGTTGGACCCGCCGGTGACGGCGCCGATCTCCACCGCGGGATGCCCGAGCAGCAGGCGCAGCACCTCGCCGCCGGCGTACCCACTCGCACCGGCGACCGCGATCCGTGTCGTCGTCGTCATGACGCATGACTATACAGAAGAATGAATGATCACTCACATCGGGTCCGAACCGCGTGCGATTGTCGGTGCTGCTCCCTAGGTTGCCACGCATGACGAGACTCGACTTCCCGACCTACCTCGACCGCATCCGTGCCGAGTCGGCCCGCTTCCGCGAGGCCCTGGCCGACGCCGACCCGACGGCCCGCGTGCCCGCCTGCCCCGACTGGGACGCCGCCGACCTGCTGTGGCACCTCGCCGAGGTGCAGTGGTTCTGGAGCGCCAACCTGGCGCGACGCCCCGCCGCGCCCGACGACGACATGGGGCGCCCCGAGCGCCCCGAGTCCTACGCCGCCCTGCTGGCGCTGTACGACGAGTGCTCGGCCGGCCTGGTCCGCGAGCTCGAGGCGGCCGACCCCACCGAGGCCGCGTGGTCGTGGGCGCCGGAGCAGACCGTCGGGTTCACCTTCCGCCGCCAGGCCCACGAGGCGCTCATCCACCGCCTCGACGCCGAGCAGACGGTCGGTGCGGTGACCGCCCTCGACCCCGCCCTGGCCGCCGACGGCGTCGCCGAGGCCCTCGAGGTGATGTACGGCGGGGAGGCGCCGGAGTGGGGTCGCATCGAGCCGGGAACCCACCACGTCCGGATCGACTTCACCGACGTCGGCACCTCCCTGTGGGCCCAGCCGTGCCAGTTCTTCGGCACCGACCCCGACTCGGGCAAGAGCTACGACGGCCCGCACGTCCTCGCGGTCGACGACCCGGGGGTCGAGCCGTCGGCCGTGGTCAGCGGTACCGCCGACGACATCGACGCCTGGCTGTGGAAGCGGCGCGAGCGCGCCGGCATCGAGGTCACCGGAGACCCGGCCGCCTTCGACGAGCTGCTCGCCGCGGTCAGCCCGCCGCTCGATTAGTCTCAGCCCCCTCACCCACCTCGTCTCGGGAGACCCACATGCGCCGCATCGTCGTCGGGCTGGTCCTGGCCGCCCTCACCACCACGCTGCTCGTCCTGGGCGCGGACGCCGCGCACGCCGTCTCGGGACGGAACGACCCGAACGACGCGGCCGCCGCCATCGACACCAGGCGGGTGCGGCTGTTCCCCAACTTCAAGCGCGCGACCGTCGTCCAGCTGTACAGCAACACCTACCGCGCCGGGCGTCGGTTCAACGGCCTCGACATCGCCTACGACACCCGCGGCAACCGCCGGGCCGACTACCGCCTGATCTGGAACTTCCGGGGCGACGGCGACCGCCACCAGCTCTTCGGCCTCTACCGCGCCAACGGCAACCGCACCGGCGCCCGGGTCAGCTGCCCCGGCATCAGCGGCAAGGGGCGCGACCGGATCAACGCCATCGAGGTCGCGGTGCCGCGCGCGTGCCTGGCGGCTCGCAAGCGGATCGGCATCCAGGCCACCACCTGGGACTACACGAAGTACAACCGCCGCAACATCCCCGTGCGCGGGTTCCGCGACCGGGCACCCAACGGCAGCTACCTGCGCTGAGGCGGACCCGTCGAAACCGGGTGAAACCGGCGTGAAGGCGGCGTGAAACCGGCCGGCCGCAGGCTGGCGTCAGGTTCCAGACACCCACACCCACCAGCACCCGTCACGACGCCGCCCACCGCCGAGGAGCTGCTCGGAAGCTTCGCCCTCGAGGAGGCCGCCGACCGGCCGATCTCCCAGTTCTCCGGCGGGAGGCGACGACCTGCAGCGCCTTGGCCGGGTTGGCCGGCTCGTCGTCGGGACCCCACACGGCGGCGACCAGGGCCGACTCGCCCACGACGCGGCCGTGGGCGGCGGCCAGGACGGCGAGGAGTGCCTGGCTGCGGTCGCCGGTGACCGGCCCTCCGTCGTACGACACCTGGTCGAGGAGCCGCAGCCTGCTCACGTCGTGGCGACCCGTCCGAGCCGGCGTACCTGGTCGTCGGTGAGCCGCAGCGAGGCCGCCGCGACGTTCTGCTCGAGGTGCGCGACGCTTCCGGTGCCGGGGATCACCAGGACGTGCGGGCCGAGGGCGAGGGTCCAGGCCAGGCGCACCTGGGCCGGCGTGGCGCCGAGCTCGGCGGCGACCTGCACGACTGCGTCGGGCTCGTCGGCGGGCACCCCCTGGCGCGCGGAGCCGGAGACGGTGAAGAAGGGCACGAACGCGACGCCCAGCTCGCCGCAGCGCCGCAGGACCGCGAGGTCACCCTGGGAGTCGACGGAGAGCCGGTTCTGCACGCTGGCGATCGGCGCGACCGCGCGGGCCTCCTCGAGCTGCTCGAGGCCGACGCCGGAGACGCCGAGGTTCCTGACCAGTCCGGCCTGCACGAGCTCGGCGAGGGCGGCGACGTACGGGCCGACCGACTGCCCGGCGGCCGCCCGGAAGTACACGAGATCGAGGTGGTCGCGCCCGAGCTGCCGGAGGTTCTCCTCGACCTGGCCGCGCAGCCCGTCGGGGCCGGGCCGGTCGGTCCACTCCCCCGCCGCGTCGCGACCGAGTCCGACCTTCGTGGCGATGGTCAGGTCGTCGGGGTACGGCGACAGGGCCGCGTTGACCAGCTCGGTGGCCGCGAGCAGCCGGGAGAAGTAGAACGCCGCGGTGTCGACGTGGTCGACGCCCAGCTCGACGGCGCGCCGCAGCACCGCGATCGAGGTGGCGCGGTCGCGCGGCTCGCCCGCGTGGAACGGCAGCGTGCCGGTCAGGCGCATCGTCCCGAGGCCGACCCGGGCGACGTCGCGGTCGCCCAGCCTGAACCGGCCGGCCGCCTCAGCGCTGGACGGCGCCACAACGATCTCCGGCGACGGCCACGGCGGCGTCGCGCGCGGCCCCGGTCTCCTCCTCGGTGAGCGTGCGGTCGGGAGCCCGGAACCGGAGCGCGAAGGCCAGGGACCTGTGACCGGCCGCGACCTGCTCGCCGGTGTAGACGTCGAAGAGGCGGATCGACTCCAGCAGCGGCCCGGCGCCCTCGCGCAGAGCGGCCTCGACGTCGGCGACGGTGACGTCGTCGGCGACGAGGAGCGCGACGTCCTCCTTGGCGAGCGGGTACGTCGAGAAGTCGGGGCCGGGAACGACGTCGCGGGCCCGGCCCATCAGGAAGTCGAGGTCGATCTCGACGGCGGACGTGCGGGGCGGCAGGCCGAACGCCTGGCAGACCTTGGGATGCAGCTCGCCCGCGTGCCCGAACTCCTGCTCGCCGACGAGCACGGTGGCGCAGCGGCCAGGGTGCCACGGCATCCGGCTCGCCGAGCGGACGTCGACGTCGACACCGAGCTCGGCGCCCAGGCGACGCACCAGCCCGATCGCGTCGGACCAGCCGGCGTCGCGACCTGCGCCCCACCAGCCGCCGCGCTCGCGCTCGCCGGCGAGGACGACGGCGAGGAACAGCGGCTGCTCGGGGATGGCCTCCATCAGCTTGGCGAGCTCGTCGTCGCTCGGGCGCCACTCGACGCCGAAGATCGGCGCCGGGCCGCGGTCGGCGGGGAAGGCCACGGTGCCGGTCTCGAAGAGGGACACACCCGGAGCACCCCGCCCGAGGTTGAGCACCGCGGCCTCGATCAGCCCCGGCAGCAGCGTGGTCGTGTACGACGGCGCCTCGGCCGACAGGGGGTTGGCGAGCCGCACGGCATGACGCAGGGGGTCGTCGGCCGGCAGGCCGAGCCGGTCGAAGGCCTGCTCGCCCACGAACGGGAAGCTGATCACCTCGACGCAGCCGGCACCGGCCAGCGTGCGACCGACCCGGCGGCGCATCCGCTGCCCGCGGGTGAGCCCGGCGCCGGCCCGTGGGGTGGGCAGGATCGAGGGCACCTGGTCGTAGCCGACGATCCGGGCGACCTCCTCGACCAGGTCGTGGGGGTCGGTGACGTCGGGGCGCCAGGTGGGTGGCGTGACGACCAGCGGGTCGCGGTCGTCGGGTCCCGTGGCCACGTGGCAGCCGACGGCGACGAGATGGGCCACCGTGGTCTCGCGGGAGATGCTCATCCCGGAGATCCGCTCGGGCAGGTCGGGCGCGAGCTCGATGGTCGGCTGCGGCGCAGCCGTGCCGACCACGGTCACGCCCGGGGCGGCCGACCCGCCGCCGTACGTCGTGAGCAGCTCGACCACCCGGTCGGCGGCGGCCTCGGTGACCAGCGGGTCGACGCCGCGCTCGTTGCGCTTGCCGGCCTCGGAGGTGACCCTGTGCCGCTTGCCGGTGCGGAACATCGACACGGCGTCCCAGTGGGCGGCCTCGACGAGCACCCGGGTCGTGGTCGCGGAGATCTCGGTGGCGGCGCCGCCCATCACGCCGCCGAGCCCGATCACACCGGAGTCGTCGGTGACCGCGAGGTCGTGGGCCGAGAGCACCCGCTCGGTGCCGTCGAGGGTGGTCAGCCGCTCCCCCTCGGCGGCGCGGCGGACCCGGACCGGTCCGGCCAGGGTGTCGGCGTCGTACCCGTGGATCGGGCGGCCGATCTCGAGCATCACGTAGTTGGTGACGTCGACGGCCAGCGAGATCGGGCGCATCCCGGCCTGGCTGAGGCGGTGCGCCATCCAGTCGGGGGTGGGTGCGGCGGGGTCGAAACCCTCGACCAGGCGCGCGACGAAGACGGGGCAGCCCACGGGGTCGTCGACCAGCACCGGGTAGCCGTCGTCGTTCGGCGTCGGCGTCTCGCGCCGGGCCGGGTCGTCGAAGGCGACGTCGTAGGCCAGGGCCGCCTCTCGGGCGATACCGCGCAGACTCAGCGCGTAGGCGCGGTCGGGGTTGATCTCGAACTCGATGACGTCGTCGTCGAGGCCGAGGACGGCGAACGCGTCGTCGCCGGGCGCGCCCGCGTCGGCGGGCAGCACGATGATGCCCTCGTGGTCGTCGCCGAGTCCGAGCTCGCGAGCCGAGCAGATCATGCCGGCGCTCACGTGGCCGTAGGTCTTGCGGGCGGAGATGGCGAAGTCGCCCGGCAGGACTCCCCCGGGCAGCACGACCACCACCAGGTCGCCGATGCCGAAGTTGTGGGCTCCGCAGACGATGCCCTGCGGCTCACCGGTGCCGTTGGCGTCACCGACATCGACGGTGCACCAGTTGATGGTCTTGCCGTTCTTCTGCGGCTCGGCCTCGCACGTCAGCACCCGGCCGACGACGAGCGGACCGGTGATCTGGTCGGCGGGCCGGTCGATCGCCTCGAGCTTGAGCCCGAGGGCGGTGAGCCGGGCCGCGAGCTGCTCGGTGGTGACGTCGGCGGGGAGGTCGACGTACTCGCGGATCCAGGAGACGGGAGCCTTCATGGGTCAGACCTCGCTTCCGAATGCAGTGGTGAAGCGGACGTCGCCCTCGAAGAGGTCGCGCATGTCGGCGATGCCGTGGCGGAACATCAGGGTGCGGTCGATGCCCATGCCGAAGGCGAAGCCGGTGTAGCGCTCGCTGTCGACGCCGCAGGCGCGCAGCACCCGCGGGTTGACCACGCCGCAGCCGCCCCACTCGATCCAGCCCTCGCCGCGGCAGGTGCGGCAGGACGCGGAGTCGACGCCTCGACACACGAAGCAGACCAGGTCGACCTCGGCGCTGGGCTCGGTGAACGGGAAGTACGACGGCCGGAACCGGGTGGTGATGCCCTCGCCGAACATGGTGGTGGCGAAGTGGTCGAGGGTGCCCTTGAGGTGGGCCATCGTGATGCCCTCGTCGATCGCCAGGCCCTCGACCTGGTGGAAGACGGGGCTGTGCGTGGCGTCGTACTCGTCGGTGCGGAAGACGCGCCCCGGGCAGACGACGTAGATGGGCGGCGTCCGGCTCAGCATGGTGCGGGCCTGGACCGGGCGAGGTGTGGGTGCGCAGGACCAGGCCGTGGTCGGCGGGGTCGGTCCAGAAGGTGTCCTGCATGGTGCGGGCCGGGTGGTCGGGCCCGAGGTTGAGGGCGTCGAAGTTGAGCCACTCCGCCTCGATCACCGGACCCTCGGCGACCTCCCAGCCCATCGCGACGAAGATGTCGGCGATCAGCTCGGAGCCGGTGGTGAGCGGGTGCCGGGCGCCGGCGGGCACCCGGTCGGTCGGGAGGGTGACGTCGACGGTCTCGTCGAGGAGCATCCGCGCGTCGTGCTCGGCCTCGAGCACCGCCTGCCGCTCGGCGATGGCCTTGTTCACCGCACCGCGGGCCTGGCCCACGCGCTGGCCCGCCTCCTTGCGCGCCTGCGGGGGCAGGGCGCCGATCTCGCGGTTGGCGAGCGCCAGCGGGGAGCGGTCGCCGGTGTGGTCGATCCGCGCCTGCTTGAGCGCGTCGAGGTCGGTGGCGGCGGCGACGGCGGCCAGGGCCGCTTCGCGCGCGGCGTCGACCTCCTCGGGCTTCAAGGTGCTGACCTCCACGGGGTCGTAGTCGGTGTTGGGTCCGGACACCCCCAGAGTCTAGGAACGTGCGGCGTACTCCCGCGAACCGGTTCGGTCTCGTCGTACCGTGAGGCGGTGCCGGGACGTCTGGTGGGCCAGCTGCTGCGCTTCGCGTGGCTCGAGGCGCAGTCGTGCCTGTTCGCGGTGGCGCTCTTCGCCGGGCTGCTCGTGGCCTACGTCGTCCCGTTGCCGGTCGCGCGCTACGACGCGCTGCTGGCGTGGTGCGTCGTCATCACGCTCGTCTTCTGGGCGCTGGGGCTCGAGACCTGGCGGGAGGTGCTCGTGATCGCGGGCTTCCACCTGGTCGGGCTCGGGCTGGAGGTGTTCAAGGTGCACGTCGGGTCGTGGAGCTATCCCGGCGACGCCGTCACCGTCGTCTGGGGGGTGCCCCTCTTCTCCGGGTTCATGTACGCCGCCGTCGGCTCCTACGTGTGTCAGGCCTGGCGGCGCTTCGACCTGCGGGTCAGCGGGTTCGACGCGCTCCCGACGACGCTGGTCGCCGTCGCGGTGTACGCGAACTTCTTCACCCATCACTGGACCGTGGACCTCCGGGTGCCGATCGCGGTCGTGGGCGTCGTGGTGCTGCGCCGCGCGTGGGTCGGCTTCACCGTGGGGCGGGCCCGCTACCGGATGCCGCTGGCCCTGTCGTTCGTGCTGATCGGGCTGTTCCTGTGGCTGGCCGAGAACCTGGCCACCTACCTCGGCGCGTGGAAGTACCCGGGCCAGCTGGAGGTCTGGGAGGTCGTGCACACCGCGAAGATCGGCTCGTGGGCGCTGCTGGTGACGATGAGCTTCGTGCTGGTGGCCGCCGTCAAGCGGTGGGAGGGCGAGCTCTACTCGGTCGTCCACCAGCCGCAGCTCCGGCCGGGCACCCGGTCGCGGACTCCCGTCTGAGTTCACTCCAGCTCGGCGGGCACACCGGGCCAGGCGCACGACATGACGGCGCCGCCGTCCGGGGCGTCGTCGACGACGACCGTGCCGCCGTGCGCGCGCACCAGCCCGTTGACGATGTAGAGACCGAGGCCGGAGCCGCCGCCGGAGGCGCGGGTCCAGAACTTCGTGAAGACCCTTCGGCGCAGCTCGGCCGGGATGCCCTCGCCCTCGTCGGCGACGCTCAGGCGGACGCCGTCGGGCATGTCGGCGTGCGCGTCACGGGCCACGGTCACCCGCACCACGCCGTCGCCGTGCCGCACCGCGTTCTCGACCAGGTTGGTGGCGACCTGGGTGAACTTGTCGGGGTCGACGAAGGCGGACGGCAGGTCCGGGTCGCACGCGAGGACGATCTCGCGGTGGGTGCCCGCCCCGACGGAGTCGACGATCCGCGCGACCAGGACCGCCGCGTCGGAGGGACGCTGGTGCAGCTGGAGCCGGCCGGTGTCGATGCGGGCGACGTCGAGCAGCTCGGCGATCAGTCGGCTGAGCCGGTCGGAGTCGGCGCTGACGGTGGTGAGCATCAGCTTCTTCTGCTCGTCGTTGAGCTTGTCCCAGCGGTTGAGCAGGGCCTGGACGAAGCCCTTGACTCCGGTGAGCGGCGAGCGCAGCTCGTGCGCGACCGTGGCCACGAGGTCGGAGCGCTCGCGGTCGAGGCGTGCCCGACCGCGACCCGAGCGGATGGTGATCGCGACCGTGTCGACGGGCCCGAGTCTTGCGGCGCGGTGCAGCCGCGCCGAGACGAGCACCTCGGTGCCGTCGGGCAGCAGCCACGACTGCTCGGGCACACCGGTGCGGGTGCGCAGCCCGTCGTACGGCTGGTTGGCGGCGGTCCACGCCTGCGCGTCCTGGTCCTGGAGCCGCAGCACCTCGGCGAGCGGTCGCCCGGCGTCGTCGGAGCCCTCGCGGCCGAGCATCCGCGCGGCCGTCGCCGAGACCAGCGTGACCAGGCCGTCGGCGTCGGCGACCACGACGCCGTCGGGCAGCGCGTCGGCAAGCTGCTGGGCGGTCGTCGCGGGCACGCCGTCACCCTAGGCGGTGCGCGCGGGCCGACTCGTAGAGGCAGAGCGCGGCAGCGGTCGCGAGGTTGAGGCTCTCGGCGCGGCCGTGGATCGGGATGCGGACCCGGTGATCGGCCAGGGCGGCGAGCTCGGGGGGCAGGCCCCACGCCTCGTTGCCGAACAGCCAGGCGGTGGGCGCGTCGAGGACGTCGCCGGCGGCGTGCAGGTCGATGTCTCCGGTCCCGTCGGCGGCGAGCACCCGCAGGCCGGCGTCCTGGGCCAGGCGGACCGCGGACGCCGGGTCGGGCTCGACGGCGATCGGCAGGTGGAAGACGCTGCCGACGCTGGCGCGCAGGGTCTTGGGGTTGTAGAGGTCGACCGAGCTGCCGGCCAGCACCACGGCGTCGGCACCCGCGGCGTCGGCGGTGCGGACGACGGTGCCGGCGTTGCCGGGGTCGCGGACGTCGGCGCAGATCGCGACCAGGCGCGGGGCGCCGTCGAGCACGTGGACCGTCGGCCGGTCGACGAACCGGCACAGGGCCACGACGCCGGCCGGCGTGACCGAGTCGCTCAGCGAGGCGAGGGCGCGGTCGTCGACGAGCGTGACGTCGACGTCCGGGAGCAGGTCACGCCCGGCGGCCGAGGCGAAGACCTCGACGACGCAGCCGGGCACCGCGAGCGCGCCCGCGACGGCCTTGGGGCCGTCGGCAAGGAACAGCCGCCGCTCGGTGCGGGCCGAGCGGCGGCTGAGCTTGCGTGCTTCCTTGACGCGGGCGTTGCCCGACGTCAGCGGGACGGTCAGGCCGACACCGAAGGCGCGTTGACGTCGTCGGGCAGGGCTGCCTTGGCGGTCTCGACGAGCGCGTTGAACGCGGCCACGTCGTTGACGGCGAGGTCGGCGAGGATCTTGCGGTCGACCTCGATCCCGGCCAGGTGCAGACCCTGGATGAAGCGGTTGTAGGTGAGGCCCTGCGCGCGGGCGGCGGCGTTGATCCGCTGGATCCAGAGGCGACGGAAGTTGCCCTTGTTCTTCTTGCGGTCGTTGTAGCTGTAGACCAGGGAGTGGGTGACCTGCTCCTTGGCCTTGCGGTACAGGCGCGAGCGCTGGCCGCGGTAGCCGCTGGCGCGCTCGAGGACGACCCGACGCTTCTTGTGTGCGTTTACTGCCCGCTTGACGCGTGCCATGGTGTTACTCCTTGTTGCTAGGTGCTCGGTGCAGAACGGGTGAGGGTCAGATGCCGAGCATCTTCTTGGCACGCTTGGTGTCGGCCTTGGAGACCTCGACCGTGCCGGCCAGGCGACGGGTGAGCTTGGAGGGCTTCCTCTCCAGGTTGTGACGCTTGCCGGCCTTCTCGCGCATGATCTTGCCGCTGCCGGTCACCTTGAAGCGCTTTCCGGCGCCGCTGTGGCTCTTGTTCTTCGGCATGTCTATCTCTCCTCAACAGGTGGTGCAGGTTCGGTCGCTTGGGGCCGTTGCCCAGCGGGGGACGTGGGCAGGAGCCGGGCTCAGGCCTCGATCTCGGGGTCGAGGTTCTCGGAGCGGCCGCGGGTCCTCTTCTTCGCCACCGGCCCGGCGGCGTGGGCAGCATCGCGCTCGGCCTGCTCCTCGGCCACGACGGCGGCGCGCTCGGCCTCCTTCTCGGCCTTCTGCACCAGGTGGTCGGCCTTGGCCTCGGCCTTCTTCTTGTGCGGGCCCAGGACCATGATCATGTTGCGGCCGTCCTGCTTGGGCGACGACTCGACGAAGCCCAGCTCGGTGACGTCCTCGGCCAGGCGCTGCAGCAGCCGGAATCCCAGCTCGGGGCGGTGCTGCTCGCGGCCGCGGAACATGATGGTGATCTTGACCTTGTCGCCGGCCTTGAGGAACCGGACGACGTGGCCCTTCTTGGTCTCGTAGTCGTGGGCGTCGATCTTCGGACGAAGCTTCATCTCCTTGATGACGACGTTCGTCTGGTTGCGACGGGCCTCACGGGCCTTCTGGGCGTTCTCGTACTTGAACTTCCCGTAGTCCATGAGCTTGCAGACCGGCGGGCGGGCCATGGGGGCGATCTCGACGAGGTCGAGGTCGGCTTCCTGGGCGAGGCGCAGTGCGTCGGCGGTGGGAACGATGCCGACGGTCTCGCCGCTGGGGCCAACGAGCCGGACCTCGGTGACGCGGATCCGGTCGTTGATTCGGAGCTCGGTGCTGATGTGTCCTCCAGTGGATCAGGCAGTGGGTCGTGTGTGCCGGGAGGCCAAAAACAACGCTGGCTCCCGCTGCGCTGCAAGCGGAAGCCAGTCGGGACCACCTCACCCTGCACATCGCACCTGGCGGGCACGTGCACGAGGCCGGAGCCAACAGACCGGACCCGACGACCTCTGGTTCTGTGCGGTCGGTGCGGGTGGGAGATGATCGAGCCTGATCTCCGCTTGCGGATCGGCACTCGCACGGGTGTGCGGGTACTGATCGGTCAACACGCGATCTTAGGGCACTGTTCCCGCGGACGGCGAATCCGAGCCGCCCGGGGCCAGCCAGGCGAGGTCGTCGCCGACCCGGGCGAGGGTCCAGCCCGCCGCCAGCGCGGTGAGGTGGTCGCCGTCGACGACCAGGCGCACCGGCCCCGCGAGGTCGACGAGCAGGGCGGTCGCCCCCTCCTGGACGGCGGCCTGCGCGGCGGTGCGGGCAGTGACCGGGACCGGGCGGGCCTCGGGGTTCCAGCCGGCAAGGGTGTCGGTGTCGCTGAAGGCCAGCAGCCCGCGCTGCCCGCCGGGTCCCTGCACCAGGACGGCGGCCATGTCGCTGGACTTGTCGCGGGCCAGGCCGTCGTCGGGGTCGACCTCGACCTCGCCGAGCACGGCCACGACCGGCACGAGCAGGCGGGCGCTCTGCAGGGCGGCCAGGGCGAGGGCGAAGCCGTGCCGACGGGTCGTGTCGTCGGCGTACGTCGCGAGCGCGGACGCCAGGGCGGGGTCGGCCTCCCCCGTGTCGTCGGGGAAGGCCGACGTCATCAGCCGCCGTTCGGTCACGGGAGCGAGTCTGGCAGCCGCGATGCTGAGCCCCTGGACCGCCTGGGCTCGTGTGCGAGGCTAGAGACATGGACGACGTGGGCTACGGAGCACTCGCGGTCGCGCTCAGCCTGGTGGGTGGCCTCTACACCTACTTCGCCTACCAGAAGCGGGGGCTGGGGGCCGGGCTCAAGGGCGCCGGCATCACGCTGCTGCCGATCGCGGCGTACCTGACCAAGACGCTGGAGATGTTCGGCCGGATCTTCGACGCCGTCGGCGACTGGGCGACGCGGCTCGTCTTCAGCCCGGTGGTGTGGGTCGGGGTCGTGGTCGCCGGCATCGGCGTGCTGCTCTTCGGGGCCGGCCGCGTGGTCGAGCGGCGCACGGGTGGGTCGCCCGCGAAGCAGCCCAAGCAGCCCAAGCAGCCGAAGCAGCGCGCCGCCGACCCGGGTGCCCTGCCCGCGGCCCAGCCGGACCGGGGCGCGCCGCCGGTCGACGACGACCTCGCCGACATCGAGGCCATCCTGCGCAACCGCGGCATCTCCTGATCGACACGCTCGCCCGGTTGCTGCGGCTGCTCGACGAGCGACCGCCGAGCCTGGGCGCCGGGCGCCTCGTGTGCGTCGACGGACCGGCCGGCTCGGGCAAGACGACCCTCGCGGGTGAGGTGGGTGCGGCCACCGGGGCGCACGTCGTCCACCTCGACGACCTGTACGACGGGTGGGCGGGACTCGAGCGCCTCGACGCCCAGCTCGAGACCCTGCTGCGGCCGCTGGCGGCGGGGCTGACCGGCCGCTACCGGCGCTACGACTGGCACGCCGGCGCGTTCGCCGAGACAGTCGAGGTGCCGCCGTCCGACCTCCTGGTGCTGGAGGGCGTGGGGGCGGGTTGGTCGGCGTACGCCGACCTGGTCACCGTGCTGGTGTGGGTGGAGGCGCCTCGCGACCTGCGGCTGCGACGTGGCGTGGAGCGCGACGGCGAGCAGCTGCGCCAGGAGTGGCTGGCCTGGCAGGAGGCCGAGCAGGAGCACTTCACCCGACACCGGACACGGAGCCGGGCCGACCTCGTCGTCGACGCTTCCCTTCCGCGGCCGGGTGGGTGAGGATCGCAGCACCACGTCGAACTCGGGAGACGACCTCATGACGCACGCACGACAGACCCTCGGCGCCCTCATCGCCACCGGAGCCCTCGCCGTCACCGCCGCACCGGCCGTGCCTGCGGTGGCAGCTCCGGAGCCCCCGCCGGCCACCGACGGGTTCGACGCCACGCTCACCCGCTGGGACTCCGGGCGCGACTTCCGCGCCGGCACCCTCGACGGTCTCCGGGTGAAGGGCGGCCGCCTCGTGCTCGGCAAGCTGCGGACGCTGGAGGAGGTGCCCTACACCGACCCGTTCGGCGACGGCACCGGGCGCGTCTACGAGGCCGGCACCTGGACCTCGCCGGTCGTCGAGCTCGGGTACGCCGACGACGAGGCCATCTCGTCGTGGAACGCCACCACCCCCACCGGCACCTGGGTCGAGACCCGCTTCCGCGGCCGGCACGCCGACGGCACCTGGACCAAGTGGTACGTGCTGGGTCGCTGGACCTCCGGCATGGACTTCGAGGCCGGCGACATCCACCGCACGTCGCTCGACGACCAGGGCGACACCGACGGCACGGTCTACACCGACACGTTCAGCGCCCGGACCGGTCGCGAGCCGGTGGCGTTCCAGACCCGCGTCACGCTGCTGCGGCCCGTGGGCGCTCGCACCAAGCCGGGGCTCGACGCCGTGACCACCATGACCAGCGAGCTGGTGCCCGACGCGGCCCCGCCGACCAGCGAGTTCACCCTCGGCCGGAAGGTCGAGCTGCGGGTGCCGCGCTACTCGCAGAACATCCACCGCGGCGAGTACCCCGAGTTCGGGGGCGGCGGCCAGGTGTGGTGCTCGCCCACGTCGTCGTCGATGGTGATGCGCTACTGGGGACGCCGACACGCGCCGTCCGCCCGCGACACCCGCGACATCGTGGCGCCCAACGGCGACCCGCAGGTCGACTACGCGGCGATGCACGCCTGGGACTACACCTACGACGGCGCCGGCAACTGGCCGTTCAACGCGGCGTATGCACACAGCTACGGCCTCGACGCGTTCGTGACCCGGCTGCGCTCGCTGGCCGAGGTCGAGCAGTTCATCGAGGCCGGCATCCCGGTGATCACCTCGCTGTCGTGGGACCTCGAGGAGATGCCCGAGGCCGGCTACGCGACCGACGGTCACCTGATGGTGGTCGTCGGGTTCACCCGCGACGGCGACCCGATCCTCAACGACCCGGCGTCGAGCAGCAACGACGAGGTGCGCAACGTCTACACCCGCGAGAACTTCGAGAAGGTGTGGCAGGGCTCGACCGGCGGCGTCTCGTACATCTACACGAAGCCCGGCACGCGGCTGCCGCGGCACCTGCCGGGGGTCACGCCGAACTGGTGAGAGCCTGGGGTCATGCACGCTCCCAGTGGTGACCAGTTCTCGATCTCGGCGGGCGGCTACACCGCCGTCGTCACCGAGAGCGGCGCGGCCCTGCGCGTGCTCGAGCACGCCGGGCGGCCGCTGCTCGACGGCTTCGGCGACGACGAGATGTCGTACGGCGGGCGCGGCCAGCTGCTCGCGCCGTGGCCGAACCGGGTGCGCGACGGTCGCTACTCCTTCGGCGGCCGCGACCTCCAGCTGCCGCTGACCGAGCCCTCTCGGCACCACGCCTCGCACGGGCTCGTCCGCTGGGCGGCGTGGACGCTCGAGGAGCACTCGCCCGGGTCGGTGTCGCTGCAGTACCGGCTGATGGCGCAGACCGGCTACCCGTGGACCCTCGACCTGCACGTGCTCTACGACCTGTCGGCCGACGGCCTGACCGTGACGCAGACCGCGACCAACCTGTCCGACACCGCTGCCCCCTACGCGAGCGGCGCCCACCCGTACCTGGCGGCCGGCCCCGGGCCGGTCGACGGGTGGGAGCTCACGCTGCCCGCCGCCACCAGGTCGCTGACCGACGACCTGCTGATCCCGGTCGGACGCGAGGACGTCGAGGGCACGCCGTACGACTTCCGGGTGCCGCGCCCCATGGCAGACGTGCAGATCAACCACGGCTTCACCGACCTCGTGCGCGACGCCGACGGCGTGGCCACGGTCGGGCTGCGCGACCCGGGCACCGGACGCGGCGTCGCCCTGTGGGTCGACCGCCACCACCCGTGGCTGCAGCTCTACACCGCCGACGACGTACCGGCCCGGGCCCGCCGGTCGGTCGCGGTCGAGCCGATGACCGCGAACGCCGACGCGCTGCGGACCGGCGAGGACCTGCTCACCCTGGCGCCGGCCGGCGAGGCCGGCGACGAGGTGTCAGTCTCCTGGGGCGTTCGCGCGGTCGACGAGAGCGCGTAGCTGGCGCACGGCGCTGCGGGCGCGGGCGCCGTCGGAGCCCTGGATCCCCATCACCGAGACCGTCGTGCCGTCGGCCAGGTCGAGCGTCACCCACGGCGCGCCCGGGGCCAGCCGCACCGCCACGATCTCGGCCCAGGCGTATTCGTGGCGGCGGTAGCCGTTGACGACCACCAGGCTGGCGTCGCGGGCCTCCGCCCGCGAGCGCGCGACCGCGTAGAGGCAGGCGAAGCCCAGCAGGAACATCGCGACGACGGTGCCGCGCTGGAACGGCGTGACGGCGTCGCGGGTCTCCTGGTCGAAGCCGACCCAGAGGAAGCCGGTGATCACGAGCAGCGCCCCTCCGGCCACGATCCCGGCGATGCGCGGGCCGAGCGGCCGCCACGTGTGCGGCAGCGAGACCGGCGGCTCAGATGCGACAGGCATGGATGTCGGTGAGCAGGATGCCGCGGGCACCGATGTCGTAGAGCTCGTCCATCAGCCGCTGGGAGCCGTCGCGCGGCACCATCGCCCGGACGGCGACCCAGCCCTCGCGCCGCAGCGGCGAGACGGTCGGGCCCTCGATGCCGGGAGTCAGCCGGACGGCGGCGGCGACGTCGTCCTCGGCGATGTCGTAGTCCATCATCACGTAGCCGCGGGCGACCAGCACGCCCTCGATCCGGCGCAGGAAGATGGTGAAGCCCTCGGGCAGGTCGTCGCCGGCGCGGGTGATCAGCACCGCCTCCGACTCGAGCAGGGGCTCGCCGAACGTCTCGAGCCCGGCCTGGCGCAGGGTCGAGCCGGTCTCGACCACGTCGGCGATCGCGTCGGCGACGCCGAGCTGGATGCTGGACTCCACCGCGCCGTCGAGGCGGGTGACGGTGGCCTCGATGCCGCGCTCCTCCAGGAACGACTGCACGATGCCGGTGTACGACGTGGCGATCCGGGCGCCGGCGAGGTCGGTGGCCTCGGCGAACCGGCCGCGTGGGCCCGCGAACCGGAACGTGCTGCGTCCGAAGCCGAGCGTCAGCGCCTCGGCGGCCTTGGCGCCCGAGTCGCGGAGCAGGTCGCGGCCGGTGATGCCGGCGTCGAGCGTGCCCTCGCCGACGTACAGCGCGATGTCGCGGGGGCGCAGGTAGAAGAACTCGACGCCGTTGTCGGGGTCGCTCAGCGACAGCTGCTTGTTGTCGTCGCGCTGGCGGTAGCCGGACTCGCGCAGGATCTCGGAGGCGGCCTGGGCGAGCGACCCCTTGTTGGGGATCGCGATCTTGAGGGGAGACATGGGACCTCGTCCGGTCAGAGGTGGGCGTAGACGTCGTCGAGCTCGATGCCGCTGGCGAGCATGAGCACCTGGGCGTGGTACAGCAGCTGGCTGATCTCCTCGGCTGCGCGGTCCTTGCCCTCGTGCTCGGCGGCCATCCAGGACTCGGCGGCCTCCTCGACCAGCTTCTTGCCGATCGCATGGACGCCGGCGTCGAGCGCGGCCACCGTGCCCGAGCCGTCGGGGCGGGTGCGCGCCTTCTCGGACAGCTCGGCCCACAGCCCGTCGAACGTCTTCACGGGTGCCAGCGTACGGCGGCGGGCCCGCGCGCCCGCACAGTGTCGCCGGTTTCGGGACGGGCCGCGCTAACGGGCGGATCGGCGGTGGGGATACTGACGAGCATGGCGCTGCTGGAGGTCCGAGATCTGGCGCGCCGCTTCGGCGAGGTCTCCGTGATCGAGGGCTTCGACCTCGACGTCGCGGACGGGACGGCGGTGGCGCTGGTCGGCGCGAACGGGGCCGGCAAGTCGACCGTGCTGCGCTGCGTGACCGGCGTCGACGCGGCCACCGAGGGCACCGTCGAGCTCGACGGCCGGCCGCTGGACGAGCGCTCGGCCCGGTGCCGGGAGCTCGTGGCCGCCGTCCTCGACGACATCGACTTCTTCCCCGACCTGAGCGTGGTCGAGCACCTCGACCTGGTCGCGAGGGCACACCGGGTCGACGACGCCGACGCCCTCGTCGACGACGTCCTGCACGACCTGCGCCTGATCGACCACTCCGGCCAGCTGCCCAACACGCTGTCGTCGGGCCAGCGGCGCCGGATGGCGCTGGCGACCGCGTTCGTGCGGCCGCGGCGGCTGCTGGTGCTCGACGAGCCGGAGCAGCGGCTCGACCGCGAGGGCGTGGCCTGGCTCGCGGCCCGGCTGACAGCCGAGAAGTCCGACGGCCTGGCGATCCTCTTCGCCAGCCACGACGACGACCTCGTGGCCGCCGTGGCCGACGACGTGGTGGACGGTCGGCGGTGCCCCGGTGATGGCGACCTCGGAGCGCGCGGGCCCTGCGGGGACAGATCCGGACGTGGCGGCGTGGGCGCGCCGACGCCCGGCTGGGCGACGTGCTCGGCGACCTCTACATCGCCCTGTTCGCGACGGTGATGCTGGGCTCGATCCTGGTCAACGTGGTGCTCGGGGTCGGCCGGCTGTCCGACGACCGGTGCTCGTCGGCAGCGTGCGCCGGGGCGCGGTCGCTGCTGCCGGTGCTCGTGGCCCTCGCTGTGCTGGGCACCGTGCTCACCGTCGCCAGGCCCTGGGCCCGGTCTTCGTGTCCCCCGCGATCGGCGCCTGGCTGATGGCGACCCCCGTCGACCGCGGCGCGCTGCTGCGGCCGCGGCTGGTCGTGGGGGTGCTGACCGCGGGGCCTGCTCGGATCCCTGGTGACCACCGGCGGGGTCGTGCTCGGCGGCTGGACGTCGGCGGGTGGCGCCCTGCTGGTGGGCGTGGTCGGGCTGCTCGCGGCCGCCCTGGTCGCTGCCACGGCTCGCGCGGCAGTCGCTGCCGCCGGGCGGTGCCGCCGTGAGGTCGGTGGGCGCGGCGTCGTGGCTGCCGGCCGGCGTGCTGTGGCTGGCCCTGGTCGCCGTGGCTCTCGGGACGCGACGGAGGGGGTCTCGGCTCCCGACCCGCACGGCGGCGGGTCGTGGTGGCTCGCCCTCGGCGTGGCCCTGGCCCTGGGGGTGCTGGGTGTGGTGACGGGGCGCTCGGGGGCTTGCGGCTGCTGAGCCGCCGCGACGGCTCCCGGGGCGGCGCGCTCGGCGCCCGGGCTGTCGGGCGCGCTGTCGTCGCTCGACCTCGCGCTGGCCTTACGACGTGGTGCGTCGAGCATCGCTGGCGCGGGACACCTGCCGGTCCGCTCACGGCGCGCGCGCCGGGGCCCGCTCGCGGGGCCGGCGGCGCTGGTCCGCGCCGACCTGGCCCGGCTCGCCCGCAGCCCGCGGGTGCTGGTGGTGCTGGCCGCCGCGGCGGTCGTGCCGACGCCGCCGAGTCGGCGGGCGCGGGTCGCGCCGTCGTCCTGGTCGCTCCGCTGGCGGGCTTCCTCGCCGGGCTGCCGCTGCTCACCGGCCTCCGCGTCCTCGAACGGACGGCCAGCCTGGCGCGGCTGCTCCCCTTCCCGACCCCGTGGCCCGGGCTGCCTCGGTCGTCGTCCCGGGTGCCTGCCTGCTGGTCTTCGGGCTCGGCTGCGCGCCCGTGGTCTCCGCCGCGATCGACGCCACTCCGGCCGCTGCGGTGCTGATCGGGCTCGCGGTGGGTGCGTCGTCCGCGGCCTCGGCCGTGCGCTGGGTGACCGGACGCCCGCCCGACTACAGCCGCCCGCTGATCTCGACACCGGCCGGTGGCGTGCCGACCAACCTGTACGGGAGCGCCGTGCGCGGCTTCGACATCCTGGTGCTGACCGCGGCTCCGCTGCTGCTGTTCGGCGACCACGTGGTCGCGGCCGAGGTCTCGTTGGCGCTCTCGGCCCTGGTGCTTGCGGTGCTGCTCGGGAGGGCTAGCCGCGCCTGATCCCTTGCAGGGTCTTGGCCGTGACGAGTGCGGCCGACGTCGCCTCGTAGCCCTTGTCCTCGTGCGACCCCTCGAGGCCGGCGCGGTCGAGGGCCTGCTGCTCGTCGTCGCAGGTGAGGACGCCGAAGCCGACCGCGACCTGGTGGTCGAGCGCGACCCGGCCGAGGCCGTCGGTGGCCGCGGTGCAGACGTAGTCGAAGTGCGGCGTGCCGCCGCGGATGACGACGCCGAGCGCGACCACGGCGTCGTACCCCTGCGCGGCGAGGGCGGCGGCCACGACGGGCAGCTCGAAGGTGCCCGGAGCCCGGACGATCTCGGGCGCCTCGACGCGGTAGTCGGCGAGGGCCCGCTGGGCCCCGGCGAGCAGGCCGTCCATGACGACGGTGTGCCAGCTGGCGGCGACGACGGCGACCCGGAGGTCGCTGGCGTCGATCGGGTCGGTGGTGGGTGCTCCGTGGCCGGCCATCAGAGGGCGCTCCCGTCGAGGTCGGGCAGCTGGTGCCCCATCCGGTCGCGCTTGGTCAGCAGGTAGGCGATGTTGTGGTCGTTGGGATGCGGCGTCAGCGGTACCCGCTCGGCGACGGGGACGCCGTACAGCTCGAGGTTGTCGACCTTGTCGGGGTTGTTGGTGAGCAGGCGCACGCTCTCGACCTTGAGGTCCTTGAGCACCTGGGTCGCGGTGCCGTAGTGGCGTGCGTCGGCGGGCAGCCCGAGGTCGAGGTTGGCGTCGACCGTGTCGCGGCCGCCGTCCTGCAGCTGGTAGGCCTGCAGCTTGGCCACCAGGCCGATGCCGCGGCCCTCGTGACCGCGCAGGTAGACCACGACGCCACGGCCCTCGGCGACGATCCGCTCGAGCGCCTCGTCGAGCTGGGGTCCGCAGTCACAGCGGGCGCTGCCGAAGACGTCGCCGGTGAGGCACTCGGAGTGCACGCGGGTCAGCACCGGCTCGGGCCCGGTGACGTCTCCGTACACGAGGGCGATGTGCTCGGAGCCGTCGATCGTGATGCGGTACCCGTACGCCGTGAAGTCGCCGTGTGCCGTGGGCAGCCGGGTCTGGGCGACCCGTTCGACCAGGTTCTCGTTGCGGCGGCGGTAGCGGACCAGGTCCTCGATCGAGATCATCGCGAGGTCGTGCTCGTCGGCGAACGCACGCAGCTCGGCGGCCCGCTTCATGGTGCCGTCGTCGTTGACGACCTCGACCAGGACGCCGGCCGGGGTGAGCCCGGCCATGGTCGCGAGGTCGACGGCCGCCTCGGTGTGGCCGCGGCGGGCGAGCACGCCGCCGTCGCGGTAGCGCAGCGGGAAGACGTGGCCGGGCCGGGTGATCTCCCACGGCTCGGTGGCCGAGTCGGCCAGCACCCGGGCGGTGTGGGCGCGGTCGGCAGCGCTGATGCCGGTGGTGACGCCGTCGCGGGCGTCGACCGAGATCGTGTACGCCGTGCGCAGCTTGTCCTTGTTGTGCGGGGTCATCAGCGGGATCTCGAGCCGGTCGAGCATGTAGCCCGGCATCGGCACGCAGATCACGCCGCTGGAGTGACGGATGGTGAAGGCCATCAGCTCGGGCGTCGCCTTGCTCGCGGCGAAGATCAGGTCGCCCTCGTTCTCGCGGCTCTCGTCGTCGACGACGACGACCGCCTTGCCGGCGGCGATGTCGGCGATCGCGCGCTCGACGCTGTCGAGGCGGACCCCGGCGTGCTGCGGCTGGCTCATGGTGTTGCTCCTTCGGTCGCGGCCGTCCGGAGGTGGGCGGCCAGCAGCTTCTCGACGTGCTTGGCGAGGATGTCGACCTCGAGGTTGACCCGGTCGCCGGGCTGGCGGCGTCCGAGCGTGGTGCGGGCGAGGGTCTCGGGGATCAGGCTGACCGTGAACGACTCGGCACCGGCCTCGACGACGGTGAGGCTGACGCCGTCGACGGTGATCGAGCCCTTGTCGACCAGGTAGCGCGACAGTGCCGGCGGCAGGGAGATCTCGACGAGCTCCCAGTGCTCGCTGGGTGTCCGGGTCACGATCTGCCCGACGCCGTCGACGTGGCCCTGCACGATGTGGCCGCCGAGCCGCTTCTCGGCGGTGACGGCGCGCTCGAGGTTGACCACGTCGCCGGGTGCGACGCCGAGCAGGCTGGTCTTGTCGAGGGTCTCCTGCATCACGTCGGCGGTCCAGAGGACGCCGTCGTGCTCGGTGACGGTCAGGCAGCAGCCGTTGACGGCGATCGAGTCGCCGAGGCCGGCGTCCTCGAGCACGGTCGCGGCGCGGACGGTGAGACGGATCGCGTCGCCCTGGTGCTCGACGGCCTCGACGGTGCCGAGCTCCTCGACGATTCCGGTGAACATGTCAGTCGCTCCTGGTGGGCGTGAGGGTGAGTCGGACGTTGGGCTCCTCGCCGTCGACCCCGGCCAGGACGGTGACGTCGGTGACCGTGGGACGCAACGCATCGGCGATGGTGGTGATTCCGAGGTCGGCGACGGCGCTGCGGCCGGCGCCGAGGAGCATCGGCGCGACGTACACGGCGATCTCGTCGACCAGGCCGGCCCGCACGAAGGCCGCCGCGAGGGTGGGGCCACCCTCGAGGAACACGTGCTGCCGGTCGCGGGCGAACAGGGTCGCCAGGGCCTCGTGCGGGTCGCGGGTGCGCAGGTGGAGGGTCTCGGCGTCGTCGTTGAAGATCCGGCGCCCGGGGTCGAGGTCGCGCTCGCCCATGACCGCCCGCAGCGGCTGGTGCGGCAGCGGGTGCCCGTCGTCGTCGCGGACGGTGAGCAGCGGGTCGTCGACGGCGACGGTGTTGGCGCCGACCAGCATCACGTCGCACAGGGCGCGCAGCCGGTGGGTGTCGCGGCGCGCCGCCGTGCCGGAGACCCAGCGCGACGTGCCGTCGGCCGCGGCCGACCGGCCGTCGAGCGTGGTGGCGAACTTCCAGGTCACGAACGGACGGCCGTGCCCGACGGCGAACGTCCAGACGCGGTTGACCTCGCGGGCCTGCTCGAGGAGCAGGCCGAGCTCGACCTCGATGCCCGCCGCGCGCAGGGTGTCGGCTCCCCCGGCCGCGACCGGGTTGGGGTCGGCCTGGGCGACGACGACCCGTCGTACGCCGGCTCTGATCAGCGCCTGTGAGCACGGACCCGTGCGTCCGGTGTGGTTGCACGGCTCGAGCGTGACGACGGCGGTGGTGCCGCCGGCCGCCGCGCCGGCGCGGTCGAGCGCGTCGGCCTCGGCGTGCGCCGTGCCCGCCCCACGGTGGTACCCCTCGGCGACCGTGCGGCCCGCGTCGTCGAGCAGGACGCAGCCGACGCGGGGGTTGGGACCGAGCGGGACGCCGGGTGTCGCGGCCAGCGCGAGGGCGCGCAGCATCGCGTCGTGCTCGGCGGCACTGAAGACCATGGTCCCTCCGTCCGGTCGGGCTCACGGACTCCGGGGACGACGGTCGCCGACGGCTCAGTGGTCTGGTCGTCGACGAACCACCTGCGTGCGCTTCCCATCCGGACTTTCACCGTCGGTCCAGGAGTTTCACCTGGTCAACCGGTGACTGGCTGTCACCGGGTCGCGGACTTTCACCGCCGGCTCGGAATTACACCGACCCCAGAGCACGCGAGCAATGTTCACTCGTCCCGTCGAGTTTGCCACAGGTCGGGCGCCGAGCGGGTGTGGGCCCGGTCACGTGCCCGGCCGGCGGACCTGAACCGCACCACGGCGATGGCGCGGTTCGTGCACCGACCACGGCCCCTACCAGTGGGGGCGTCACAGCCGCGGGTCGACGGGCTCCGACTCGAGGGCGAGCACCGCGAACACCAGCTGGTGGACGCGCCACAGGGGCTCGCGGCCCACGAAGGCGGCGAGGGCGTCGAGGCCGAGGCCGTGCTCGCGCAGGGCGAGGCTCTGCTTCTTGCCCAGGTGACGCTGACGCAGGACGTCGAGGGAGCCGGTGTAGTCGGGGCCGTAGATGATCCGCAGGTACTCGCGGCCGCGCACCTTGAGGCCGGGCTGGACGCGTCCCCCGGGGAGGTGGGCGGGCTTGACCACCATGCCCTCTCCCCCGCCGGCGGTGAGGTCGAGCCACCAGTCGGTGGCGGCGGCCCGGTCGGTGTCGGAGGCGAGCTCGACGAGGCGGCGCCGGGTCGGGGTGAGGAACGGGTCGTCGAGCCGGCCGAGCACGTCGAGGTGCCACGGATGGGCGCGGTCGAGGGCCAGGCAGCGGCCCTCGACCGCCAGGACCTGGAACGGCGCCAGGGTGACGCCGTCGAGCCCGTCGGTCGGCCGGCAGTACACCGCGTACGCGTCGCGGAAGGCCGCCGCGTTGGCCAGCCTGGACGACGTCCGCGCGGCCAGCTCGGCGACGTCGAGACCCCGACCGGCGGCTGCGTCGAGCACCGACGAGACGGCGGGCAGGGCGGTGCGCGCCGCGGCGCCGACCGAGGCGTACTGGTCGCGGATCAGGCCGAGGGCCTTGGCCGACCACGGCAGCAGCTCGCAGTCGAGGGCGAGCCAGTCGGAGTCGAGCTCGTCGAAGAGCGGCGCGACGGCGCGGCGTACCCGGCCCACGAGGTCGTCGTGGACGGCTCGGTCGGCGAAGAACGGTCGGCCGGTGCGGGTGTAGACCGCGCCCGAGCTGCCGTCATCGACGCCGAACCGCGCGGCCGCGACCTCGGCGTCGCGACACACGACCGCGATCGCCCGCGACCCCATGTGCTTCTCCTCGCACACGACGGTGGTGACGCCGGCCGCGGCGTACGCGGCGAACGCCTCGCTCGGGTGCTCGAGATACCCCTCGAGCGGCGAGGTGGGCGCGGGCGACATGGTGGGCGGCAGGTAGACCAGCCACCTCGGGTCGACCGCGAACCGGCTCATCACCTCGAACGCCGCCGCGGCGTTCTCCTCGGGCACCTTGACCTTGCCGGCGTGGGTCGACTGCAGCCAGCGGGTGCCGAGCACGTCGTCGACGTGCAGGTAGGTGGGCTCGCGCGAGCCGGACCCGGCGCCGAGCGGGCGCGCCGGCTCGTACCACTGCTCCTCCGCGGGTACGTCGACGATCTCCCGCTCCGGGTAGCGCAGCGCGGTGAGCCGCCCACCGAACACGACCCCGGTGTCGAGACAGATGGTGTTGTTGACCCACTCGGCCGTCGGCACCGGCGTGTGGCCGTAGACGACCGTCGCGGAGCCGCGGTACTCGCGGGCCCACGGGTAGCGCACGGGGAGCCCGAACTCGTCGGTCTCGCCGGTGGTGTCGCCGTACAGCGCGAAGCTGCGGACCCGGCCCGACGACCGGCCGTGGTAGGCCTCCTTGAGGCCGGCGTGCGCGACCACGAGCCGACCCTCGTCGAGCACGTAGTGGCTGATCAGGCCGTCCATGAAGGTGAGGGCACGCGCGCGGAACTCGTCGGTCTCCGCCTCGAGCTGCGCCAGCGACTCGCCGAGCCCGTGGGTGACCTGCACCTTCGCGCCCTTGAGGGCGCGCACCAGCTTGGCCTCGTGGTTGCCGGAGACGCACACGGCACTGCCGGCCTCGACCATGCCCATCACCAGCCGCAGGACGCCCGGGGTGTCGGGACCGCGGTCGACGAGGTCGCCGACGAACACCGCGGTCCGGCCGTCGGGGTGGCTGGCGCCGGCGTCGGTGACGGCGTACCCGAGGGTCGTCAGGAGGGCACGCAGCTCGGAGGCGCAGCCGTGCACGTCGCCGATCAGGTCGAACGGACCGGTCAGGTCGCGCCGGTCGTTCCACGGCCGCTCGCGGCCCACGGTGACGCGCTCGATCTCGTCGACCCCGTCGAGCACGTGGACCCGGCGGAAGCCCTCCTTGCGGATGCCCCGCAGCGACCGCTCGAGGTCGCGGCGCTGCCGGGTGACCACGTGGGAGCCGAAGGTGCGATCGGGTCGCGACGCGTTGCGGTCGACGGCCAACCGCTCCGGCACGTCGAGGACGATCGCGTCGACCAGGACGTCGTGCTCCTTGGCCAGGCGCACCAGCGATGCGCGCGCGTCGCGCTGCACGTTGGTGGCGTCGACGACCGTGAGCAGCCCGCGTCGCAGCCGGGTGCCGACGATGTAGTGCAGGACGTCGAAAGCGTCGGGAGTGGCCGCCTGGTCGTCGGGGTCGTCGGCGACCAGTCCGCGGCAGAAGTCGCTCGAGACGACCTGCGTGGGCAGGAAGTGGCGGGCGCCGAAGGTCGACTTGCCGCTGCCGGAGATGCCGACGAGCAGCACCAGGCCCATCTCGGGCACGACGATGGTGCGTGGGCTCTCAGCCACGACGGAACACCCCCATCTGCGTCGGCGCACCGAGCGCCTCGTCGGCGTTCCCGACGCCGCGGTGCTCGACCGTGTAGCCGTACGACGCGCACACCCCGTCGCACCAGTCGGCGAACTCCGCGCGCGTCCACTCGAACCGGTGGTCGCTGTGGCGGGTGCCGGTCAGCCCCTCGTAGAGCGCGTTGTACTCGACGTTCGGCGTCGTCACGACCACCGAGGTCGGCTGGGCGGCGCCGAAGACGACCCGCTCGAGGGCGGGCAGCCGCGGTGGGTCGACGTGCTCGACGACCTCCATCAGGACGGCGGCGTCGTAGCCGCCGAAGCGCGGGTCCTCGTAGGTGAGCGCGCCCTGGAACAGGGTGACCCGCTCGGCCTGGCGCTCGCTCAGCTTCTCCAGCCGGACGGCGCGCGCCGCCTGCTGCAGGGAGCGCGAGGAGACGTCGACGCCGGCGATCCGGACGAACCGGTGGTCGGCGACCAGCGCCTTGAGCAGCTGGCCGCCGCCGCAGCCGAGGTCGAGCACCGTCTCGGCGTGCACGTCGATCAGCGCCTGCAGCACCGCCTCCCGGCGCTGGGTGTTGAGCGGCACCCGGCGCTCCTCGGGTGGTCCCTGAGGAGCGAGCGAAGCGAGCGTCTCGAAGGGCTGGGCCACCTCCTCCTCGGACGCCGGCTCGAGCACCTCGTCGGGGACGTCGTCGAGCTCGGCCAGCCGCGACAGGGCGGCGCGGGTCAGTGCCGCGCGCCGACCGAGGTAGCGGCGGGTGATCAGCTCACGCTCCGGGTGGCCGGCGAGCCAGGCGCCGCCGGAGCGCAGCAGCTTGTCGACCTCGTCGGGTCCCTGCCAGTAGTGCTTGGCCTCGTCGAGCACCGGCAGCAGCACGTGCAGCTGGTTGAGGGCGTCCGCGAGCCGGACGTCGCCGACCAGCGTCAGCGAGACGTAGCGGGAGTCACCCCACTCCGGGAAGCCCGCGTCGAGCGCGACCGCCGTCGCCTCCACCTGCCAGCCGAGCGGCTCGAACAGCCGGTGCGCGATCGCCGCGCCACCGCGACAGGGCAGCACCGGGACCCGGATCTCCAGCGGGAGCGGACCGTCGGCGAGCTGCTGCCGGGAGTCGCACCGGCCGCCGCGTGCGGTGCTGAACACGTCGGCCAGCGCGACCCCGAGCAGCGAGGAGGCGGCGTACGGCCGGTCGTTCACGTACTGCCCGAGGCTGAAGTCGGGGCTTCCCTTGCCGCGGGTCCGGGCCAGCCGGATCGGGTCGATCTCGACCAGCAGGGCCGCCGTGCAGCGCTCGTCGCTCGCCTCGGGGTAGACCACGGTCGCGGTGCCGAAGGACTGCTGGAACCGCTGGACCCGGTCGGGGTGCTTGTGCAGCAGGTAGCCCAGGTCGGTCGCCGGGGTGTGGGTGGTCGAGATGGTCAGGAGCACCGGCACAGTCTGCCTGCGGCCGGGTCGGAGGTCGTCCGCTTATCGGGCGTCGCGGCCGTACAGCCCGAGCACCCGCGCCTGCCTGCCGGCGTCCTCGGGGATCAGCATCATCTCGAACTCGCCGTCGACGTAGAGCCGCTCGCCGGCGTCGACGGCGAAGGCCAGCAGGAAGTCGAGGACGACGTCGTCGAGCTCGGCCCGCATGCCGCGGGCCCGCGCGACGTCCCAGGCGTGCAGGGTGAGGTCGAGGGCGTCGTAGACCGCGAGCGGCTTGGCGGAGAGGTGCTCCTCGTAGGCGGCCAGGAGGTCGGCCGAGGCCGGGGTGATGCCGTGGTGGTCGAGGGCCCGGGCGTGGTTGTCGGCCACGTGGGTCAGGACGTCGGAGACGGTCCATCCCGGGCACGACGGCACCGGCAGGTCGAGCTCGGCCGGCGTCAGGTCGGCCGTCGCGGCTCGGAAGAGCGCGGCACCACGGGCGTACGCCGTCACCGGGCGGCCTCCGCGGCGGACCGGAGCTCGGCCACCATCCGGTCGGGGTCGTCGGCGGAGTAGACGGCGCTGCCGGCGACGAACACGTCGGCTCCGGCCTCGGCGCAGCGCCCGATGGTCTCGAGCGAGACGCCGCCGTCGACCTGCAGCCAGGTCTCGACGCCGTGCTTGTCCATCAGCTGCGCGGGTCCGGCGGATCTTGGGCACGACGAGGTCGAGGAACCTCTGGCCACCGAAGCCCGGCTCGACGGTCATCAGCAGCACCATGTCGAGCTCGGCCAGCAGGTCCTCGTAGGGCTCGATCGGGGTGGCCGGCCGCAGCGCCATGCTGGCGCGGGCTCCGGCGGACCGGATCTCGCGGGCCAGCCGCACCGGCGCCTGGGCGGCCTCGACGTGGAAGGTGACCGAGCCCGCGCCGGCCTCGACGTACGCCGGCGCGTGCCGGTCGGCGTCCGCGATCATCAGGTGCGCGTCGAGCGGCACCGACGTCGAGCGGGCCAGCGCCTCGACCATCGCCGGCCCGAAGGTCAGGTTGGGCACGAAGTGGTTGTCCATGACGTCGACGTGCACCCAGTCGGCGCCGGGGATCCGCGCGACCTCGGCGCCGAGGGCGGAGAAGTCGGCGTTGAGGATGCTCGGAGTGATCTGGATGCCCACGCGCGGAAGCCTATGTGCAGGTGGCGGGCCGCCGGGTGTCAGGCGGGCACGTCGCGGTCGAGGACGTCGAGCAGGTCGCGGTAGGTCGCGTCGATGTCGTGGTGGACGGCCAGGCGGTGGGTGGCGGGACGACGTTCGACCACCTCGGCCAGCCCCTGGGCGTAGTCGACGAGGTGGTCGAGCGCCTCGTCGGGCACCCTCGCCTCGACGACGCTGCCGTGCAGGACCACCTCGACCAGCTCGGCGCCGGCGTCGTGCGCCACCTGCTCGAAGCGCTCGACCTGGTCGACGCGCGCCACGAGCTGCGGCACCACGACGTCGCGGCCGCTCGCGAGGTGGGCGGCGGCCATCGCCAGGCTCAGCCGGCGGGTGGCCTCGGCGAGGTCGGCCGGTGCGCCCCCGATCCAGGCGCGGAGCAGGTCGGCCTCGACGCACAGGATGCCGGCATGATCGGCGAGGTAGCGCGCGGCGAGCGTCGACTTGCCCGCCCCCGGCATCCCGTTGAGCAGGATCAACCGGGCCCCGGTGACCGGCACCCCGACCTCACGCAGCGCCTCCAGGGCCTTCGCCTCGAAGCCGGTCCGCGCGGCGTCGAGCTCGGCCTGCTCGACCAGGTCGTGCTCGGACAGCCACTCGAGCGCCCGCTGCTCGGAGCGCGCCTCGCGGTAGGCGTTCCAGGCCCGGCCCGCGGTCTCGTCGGCCTCCCGGTACATCACGTCGCGGAACCGCCGGAACGCGCCCTTGCCCTCCAGTGCGAGCTGGAGCCGTTCGGCCAGGCGGCGGTCGGCGAGGGCCTCGACGAAGGACTCCATGTCGGCGTACGCGAGCCGGGACGACCCGCCGCCGACCGGGAGCCGGTCGTCGGGCGCGTCGTCGCCCGATGCCGGGCGGATCTCTCCCGTGGCGGGATCGAGGTACGCCGCCGCCCACTCCTGCTGGTCGACGAACTCGGCCAGCATCGACACGTCGATCGAGGCGAGCGGCAGGCGTACGTCGGTCATCCTCAGGCCTCGGACTCGTCCGGCTCGTCGGGAGTCTCCGCTCCGTCGCGCTCGTCGCGGTCGGCCCACTCGAGGAGCGGCGCGATGTCGAAGACGTCGCCGTCGATGCCCTCGTGCAGGTCGCCGAGCTCGGCGAACCGGTCGGGCATGGTGAAGATCGTGAAGTCGTGGGGGTCGGCGTCGTCGATCTCGCTCCACCGCACGGGCGCCGAGACCCGGGCGTCCGGCGAAGCCCCGCACCGAGTACGCCGCGGCGATGGTGTGGTCGCGGGCGTTCTGGTTGTAGTCGACGAAGAGGTGGTGCGGGTCGCGGTCCTTGCGCCACCACGCTGTCGTGACGTCGTCCGGGGTGCGGCGCTCGACCTCGCGGGCGAAGGCCAGGGCAGCCCGGCGGACGACCTTGTGGCCGTGGTCGGGGTGGATCCGCACGTAGATGTGCATGCCCTTGCCGCCGCTGGTCTTCGGGTAGCCGACCGCACCGAGCTCGTCGAGCACCTCGTGGACGACGGCGGCAACCCGGCGCACCTGGGGGTAGTCGGACAGCGGGCCCGGGTCGAGGTCGATCCGCCACTCGTCGGGCTTCTCGGGGTCGTCGCGGCGGCTGTTCCAGGGATGGAACTCGACGGTCGACATCTGCACCGCCCAGATCACCGCGCCGAGCTCGGTGACGCACAGCTCGTCGGCGGTCCGGTTCCAGCGCGGGAAGTGCAGGCGCACCGTCTCGATCCAGGGCGGCGCCCCGGCGGGCACCCGCTTCTGGTGCACCTTGTCGCCGGCCAGCCCCTTCGGGAACCGGTGCAGCATCGTCGGGCGCTCGAACAGCGCGTTGACGATGCCGGGCCCGACGGCCAGGTAGTACTGGACGAGGTCGAGCTTGGTCGCCCCGCTCTCCGGGAAGTAGACGCGGTCGGGGTTGCTCACCCGGATCACGCGGTCGTCGACGTCGATCTCGACCGACGGGGACTTCGTGGCCACCGTCCAACGTAGTCGCCAGTACGGTCTGCGGCGTGGACTTCGACCAGCCGCCCGTCGTCCGCGTCGAGGTCGAGGCCGGCCAGGCGCCCGGCTCGCACGGCTGGCCGATGACGATCCCCGCCGTGGCGCAGCTGGTGCGCGAGGGCCTCGACCTGCCGCCCGGCGTCACCTTCCTCGTCGGCGAGAACGGGTCGGGCAAGTCGACGCTGGTCGAGGCGGTCGCGATGGCCTACGGGCTCTCGCCCGAGGGCGGGTCGACCCGGACGCCACACGACACGCGCGACCGAGTCGGCACTGGGCCGATCCCTGCGTCTGCAGCGGGGCCTCGGCTCCGGGCGGTGGGGGTTCTTCCTGCGCGCCGAGACCATGCACGGCTGGTACACCTACATGGACTCGCACGCCGGCCCGCGCGACCCCCAGTTCCACGAGATGAGCCACGGCGAGTCGTTCCTCGCCGTGCTGCCACGCGTTTCGACTCGCCCGCGTTCTACTGCCTCGACGAGCCGGAGGCGGCCCTGTCGTTCTCCTCCACCCTCGGCGCGATGGGCGCCCTGCACGAGGTCGCCGAGGGTGGCGGTCAGATCCTCTGTGCCACCCACTCCCCCGTCCTGGCCGCCCTGCCCGGCGCGACCATCCTCGAGCTGGGCGAGTGGGGCTACCGGCGGACGACGTGGGACGAGCTCGAGCTCGTGCAGCACTGGAAGGCCTACCTCGACTCCCCCGGCCGCTACCTGCGGCACGTGCTCGACTGACGGCGGAGGTCCGAACGAACCGTGTGGCTGAGGCGTCGGTGTTGGATTCCGCCGGCCGGCGGACACCAACCGCGCAATTGCGTAGTTCAGGTCGCTCACCAGACCCAACCCCGACACCAACCGCGCAATTGCGCAGTTCAGGTCGCCCACCACACCCAACCCCGACACCAACCGCGCAATTGCGCAGTTCAGGTCGCCCACCACACCCGACCCCGACACCAACCGCGCAATTGCGCAGTTCGTGCGACCCCTCCGGCTGACGCACCGACCAAGTTACGAGCGCCGCAACACGGCCAGGAACATCGCGTCGGTGCCGTGACGGTGCGGCCACAGCTGCACGGTGCCGGGCAGCAGGCCCGCGCAGTCGGCGACCTCGGGGAGCAGGGCGGCGGCGTCCTCGAGGAGGATGTCGGCGCGGCTCTCGATCAGCGAGCCGACCACGCCGGAGGTCTCGGCGAGCACCGGCGAGCAGGTGGCGTAGACAACGACGCCGCCGGGGCGGACGAGATCGAGGGCGCTGCCCAGCAGCGTCCGCTGCAGCAGCACCAGCTCGAGGAGGTGCTCGGGACGGCGGCGCCAGCGCGCCTCGGGACGCCGCCGGAGCGCGCCCAGGCCGGTGCAGGGTGCGTCGACGAGGACCCGGTCGAACGTGGCCGGGCGCAGCGGCGGCCGTCCGCCGTCGGCGACCAGGACGCCGTCGACGCCGTCGGCTCCCTGGAGCGTCCGCGCGACCAGGCCGGCGCGATGCTGCTGTCGCTCGACGGCGAGTACGCCGGCTCCGCGGCTCGCGGCGAGCCCGGCCAGGAGCGCGGCCTTGCCGCCGGGTCCGGCACACAGGTCGAGCCAGTGCCGGTCGGGTCCCTCGACCACCGCGCGCGCGAGGGCGAGGGCGACCAGCTGGGAGCCCTCGTCCTGGACGCCGGCGCGGCCCTCGGCCACCGCCGGCACCCCCGCCGGGTTGCCGCCCTCGAGCACCACACCGAACGGCGAGTACGGCGTCGGCCGGCCGGGAAGCTCTGCTCGGTTCGGCACGACCCGGCCGGGCGACCAGCGTCACCCGGGGCGGCTCGTTGTCGGCCGCCAGCGCGGCGTGCAGCTCGTCGGGGCCGAGCGCCTTGCGGATCTCGTCGATCACCCACGCCGGGTGGCTGAAGGCGACCTCGGCGTAGTGGGGGTAGGCGCCGGGGTCGGGGGCGACCCGCGCCACCCAGCCGGCGAGGTCGTGGGCGGCCACCTTGCGCAGCACCGCGTTGGCGAACCCGGCCGCGCCGTGGTTGCCCGTGGCCCGCACGAGGTCGACGGTGGTGCTGATCGCGGCGTGCGTCGGCACCCGCATCCCGAGCAGCTGGTGGGTGCCGAGCCGCAGCGCGTCGAGCACCTTCGCCTCCACCTTGGCCAGCGACCGGTCGACGCAGGCGGCGAGCACGGCGTCGTACGTGCCCCGCCAGCGCAGCGTGCCGGAGGCGAGCTCGGTGGTGAAGGCAGCGTCGCGGGTGTCGAGGGCGAAGTGGGCGATCACCGCGGGCAGCACCAGGTTGGTGTAGGCGTCGTCGACGCGCACGGTCTTGAGCACCTCGAAGGCCGCGAGCCGCGGCACGTCGACCGGTCCGCGCGGGGCCCGGCGGTTCGGGCGACCGGCGCCGGTGCGCTCAGCCATCGGCGGACCCGAGGAACTCCCTGACCAGCCGCTTCGGGGCGCGCTTGGCCCAGGCGTCGGTGATGATCTCGGCGAGCTCGGCCCGGCTGACCTCACCGAGCCGCGACTGCTGCACGAGCACGGCGGCGTAACCGTTGAAGTGGTCGATGGTGAAGAACGGTGTCGTGGGGTCGTCGACGAGCGCGTGCTTCTCCGCCTCGGTGGGGGTGAGGACGACGACGAGGTCGTCGTACTCCTCCCCCGTCACCGGATCGACGGCGCTCTTGTGGGGGCGCCGGAACATGACGAAGCCCTTGCCCTTGGGGCCGGACGGCACCTTCCAGGTCGGCATGTCGCCCCACGACGTGCCGAGCTCGGTGTCGGGCAGCCCCGCGCAGATGTCGTCGACGTCGTCGGGGGTGGCCGGTCGGTCACTCATCGGCGATCCTTCCGAACCGGACGCCGGACTCGAGGCGGACGCCGCGGGCCCAGTCGGCGGCCGGCATCTGCTTCTTGCCGAACGCCTTGACCTCCCCGAGCCGGACGGCGGTGGTGGCGGTGCCCACGAGCACCTCCTGCTTGCCCACGGCCAGCTCGCCTGCGGGCAGCACGGTGTCGGTGAGCGTGACCGGTCCGACCTTGATCCGCTCGCCGTCGTGGGTGCTCCACGAGCCGGGCGCGGGCGTGCAGGCGCGGATCCGGCGGTCGACGCCGACGGCCGGCTCGGTCCAGTCGACCTCGGCGTCCTCGACGGTGATCTTCGGGGCCAGGCTGACGCCGTCGGCGGGTTGCTCGCGGGCCTCGATGGTGCCGTCGGCGAGGTGGTCGAGGGTGGTCACCAGCAGGCCGGCACCGCCCTCGGCGAGGCGTCCGAGGAGGTCGCCGGCGGTGTCGCTGGGGCGGATCCGCTCGGTCATCACCCCGAACGTCGGACCGGCGTCCATCTGCTTCACGATGCGGAACGTCGTGGCGCCGGTGACCTCGTCGCCGGCCCACAGCGAGTGCTGCACGGGGGCGGCGCCGCGCCAGGCCGGCAGGCAGGAGAAGTGCAGGTTGACCCAGCCCAGGGGCGGGATGTCGAGGGCCGACTGCGGCAGCAGCGCGCCGTAGGCGACGACCGGGCAGCAGTCGGGCGCCAACGCCCGCAGCGCGTCCTGGAACTCCGGCTCGCGCGGATGAGCCGGCTTGAGCAGCGGGACGCCGAGCTCGTCGGCGCGCAGCGCAACCGGACTGGCGACGAGCCGACGTCCGCGACCCGACGGCGCGTCGGGGCGGGTGACCACGCCCACGAGGTCGTGGTCGGAGGCCGCGATCGCGTCCAGCGACGGCACCGCGACCTCGGGCGTGCCGGCGAAGACCACCCTCATCCAGCGACCACTAGAGCCCGAGCCCGCGCGTCGCGTGGGGGCTGACCTTCACCCGCGGCCGCTCGAGGCCGAACCAGTCGGACTCGCGGATCTCCTTCATCGCGGCCTTGCGGGCGACGGCGTCGAGCCGGTCGAGGAACAGGACGCCGTCGAGGTGGTCGGTCTCGTGCTGGATGGCGCGGGCGAGCAGCTCGGAGCCCTCGATGGTCACCGGCTCGCCGTGCATGTCGAAGCCGCGGGCCACCACCGACAGGGCCCGGCGGCAGTCGTAGCTGAGCCCGGGAAGCGAGAGGCAGCCCTCGAGGCCCTCCTGCTGCTCGGCCGAGAGGCTCAGGTCGGGGTTGATCAGGTGACCGACCTCGTCGTCGACGTGCCAGGTGAAGACCCGCAGCCCGACCCCGATCTGGGGTGCCGCGAGACCCGCGCCGGGCGCCTCGAGCATGGTGTCGGTCAGGTCGGCGACCAGGGTGCGCAGCTCTTTGTCGAAGTCGACGACCTCGATCGCCTTCGTGCGCAGCACCGGGTCGCCGAAGAGCCGGATCGGCTGGATCGCCACGGAACTCCTCTGTGCTGGCGGTGGGGGCGCCGCCAGTCTCAGGGACTGACCTGCCGCGACCTCAGGGGTTCCCCCACCTCGGTCGGCACTCCCTCAGAAGAGGCCGTCGTTGGCGCACGGATCGGCCTCGCCGGGCAGGACCGCGGCCGCCGTGACCGCGTAGATCTCGGACCCCTGGCGGTGGTACGTCGAGAAGCCGGCAGCACCGATCGCGTCGGCGACGTCCCCGTCGACGACCGCGCAGGCACCGACCGCCGCCAGGTAGGCCCCGTCGGCCGGCCACTCGACCACCTCCGGATCCACGCCGGGAGGGACCGGGTCGACGCGCACCCGGAGCCGCTCGGCGACGTACGGCTGCGGCTCGGCGTCCTCGACGTAGGCGATCGCCTGGTCGACGAAGTCGCCCAGGGCGTCGCGGGCCGGCGTCGGGTCGCCGATGCCCAGGGCGTAGGCGTCGTGGGTGCGCGCTTCGCCGTCGGCTCGGACGACGACCGTCGTGGTGGGGGCGTCGGTGATCATCGGCCCCTTCATCGCGTAGTCGGGTGGCGGGTCGAGGAGCCCGGCGTCGTCGGCCATGTCGAGCAGCACCTGGACCCGTTGCTCGTCGAAGGCGACCGTGCCCATGGGCACCAACCGGGCCGGGTCGTGGTCGCTGGTGACGAGGACCCGGCCATCGCCCATGACCAGGAGCTCGGGCTGGTCGGCGAACGCGTGCTCGACCGGCACCAGTCCGCCGCCGACGTCCACGCTCAGGACGACGTCGTCGGCGCCGGTGGCGTGCTCGTGGGTCCGGTCGGCGCTCACCTCGCGGGCGTCGTCGCTGACGGCGTCCTCGCTGCAACTCGTGAGGACGCCGAGCACCACGGCCAAGGCCGGCAGGACGACGCGGGACATCACCATGTCGGTGGGACGCGGCGCCCTCGACGCGGGTTCCGGCTCAGCCGTCGAACGGGGTCTCGTCGGGGAACGAGTGGTGCTCGTGGGCGACGACCCAGCGACCGTCCTGCCGGCGCAGGCCGAAGGTGATCCGCAGCCGGCGCTCGGGGTGCTCGGCATGGTCGTCGGCGGTGCCGCAGCGCAGCAGCGCCCACGCGAAGGCGACGTCGGCGCCGGCGGTGACGTGGAGCTCGAGGATGTCGAACGTCGCGCCCGCCGCCTGCCAGTCGAAGAAGCCGGGCCAGGTGGCGCGGTAGGCCTCCGGGCCGCGGACGCCCTCGTGGGGCGGCGGCACGTCGAACATCACGATGTCGTCGGCGTGGTCGGCGAGCACGGCGTCGAGGTCGCCGGCGTGGACGGCCGCCGCCCACTGCTGGATGAGGTCACGGATCTGCTGCTGGTCGGTCATGTGGGGTACAACCCCGGCAGCAGCCCCGGACTCATCGGTCGTCGGCAGATTCTTCGAGGCGGGACGGGAGCCCGAACGAGGCGAAGTCGGCGTCGAGGAACGACACCACCTCGCCGACCCGGCCGTCGCGCACCGTCAGCACGTCGAGACCCATCGGCGTGTAGGCGTCGCCGGTCCACCGATACGTCGCGAACGCCGGCATCCCGTTGGCGCGGGCCGGGAGGAACCGCCAGCGGTGCGCGAGCGGCCCGGCGAGCAGGAAGTCGCGGATGGCCGGGCCTCCGGCGTACCACTCGGGCAGTGGCGGCATCGAGTAGCGCGCGTCGTCGGCGAGCATCGCCACGATCGCGTCGACGTCGCCGGCCTCCCAGGCGGCGGCGTAGCGCCGGGCGACGAGGGCGGTCTCGCCGGGGTCGGACCGGCGTGGCGTCGTCCACTGCCCGCGGCCGGCGCGGGCCCGCTGCAGGGCGCTGTTGACCGAGGCCACGGTGGTGTCGAGCAGGTCGGCCACCTCCGCCGCGGAGTAGCCGACCACCTCGCGCAGCAGCAGCACGGCCCGCTGTCGCGCGGGCAGCTGCTGCAGGGCGACCAGGAACGCGAGCTCGACGCTCTCCCAGGCCACGACCTGCTCGGCGGGGTCGAGCCGGTCGGCGTAGCTCATCCGGCTGTCGGGCAGCGGCTCCGGCCACAGCAGCTCCTGAGCGGTCGGCAGCTCACGTCGTCGGGCGCGCCCGAGGAAGGTCAGGCAGCGGTTGGTCGCGATCCGGTGCAGCCAGGCCCGGACGGCGCGTGTCGCGTCGTCGTCCTGCGGCTCGAAGCGCGGCCACGCCTTCCAGGCCCGCAGCCAGGTCTCCTGGACGACGTCCTCGGCGTCGGCGAGCGAGCCGAGCATCCGGTAGCAGTGGGCGACCAGCTCGCCACGCAACGGCTCGACGGCGTCCGCGAACGCGGCGTCGGCCTCCGGGGTCGTCACAGCTCGGCCGGGTCGATGCGCACCCGGACGGCGTCGAGCTTGCGGCTCGACCGGATCCGTTGCAGGTCGGCCAGGGCGCGGGACAGGTCGGGCCCGTGGGCGCGGGGGGTGCGCAGCACCAGCCGCTCCTCGTCGCCGGTGCCTCCGCTGCCGGCCGGGACGGGTCCGAGCACCTCGACGTGGTCGGGAAGGGCGAGCAAGGTGAGGGCGTCGTCGACCGCCCCGGGCTCTCCGGTGACGGTGGCCAGGCGGGTCGATGGCGGCAGCCGGGCCTCCTGCCGCTCGAGCGCCTCACGGCGGGCGAAGCCCGCCTGGTCCCACCTCACCAGCGCCTGCACCGCCGGATGAGCCGGGTCGCCGACCACGAGCGCCCGGCCGCCGGGCCGGACCAGTCCGACGGCGTTGCTCCAGCGACGCAGCGCCTCCTCGGCCGCGCGCAGGTCGTCTCGGCCCAGCATCAGCCAGGTGTCGAGCAGGACGACGGCCGCGTAGCCGCCCGCGGCGACGGGTTCGGCGCCGGGGGTGGCCACGACGATCGCGGGAGCGCCGTCGACGGTGGCGAGCACGTGGTCGCCGGCCGACGTGCGCACCCGGGTGCTGGGGAAGGCACGGCCGAGCTCCTCACCGGTGCGCGCCTCGCCCAGGACCGGCGCGCGCAGCCCCTGGGCGCCGCACTCGCGACAGGACCAGCCGGACGCCGCGGTGCCGCACCAGCGGCAGGCCGGCGGGGTGGTGGGTCCGGTCAGCGCGAGCGGGCCGGCGCAGGTCGCGCAGCGGGCCGGGGTGCGGCAGCGCTCGCACGCCAGCGCGAGGGCGTAGCCGGCGCGCGGGGTCTGCACGAGCACCGGCCCGTCGGCCAGCGCCGAGCGCACCAGGTCGTGCACCTGCTTGGGCACCCGCGCCCCGCGCCCGTGCGGGTCGCGCTGGAGGTCGAACTCGGTGGCGCCGGCGACGCTGACGGTCACCGCGGACCGCAGCCGCTCGCGGGGCGCGCTGAGCTCGTGGGCCCAGCCGCCGCGGGTGAGGTGGGCCGCCTCGACGCTGCGGGAGAACCCGCCGACGAGCGCGGCCGCCGACTCGCGCTCGGCGCGGAGCAGCAGCACCTCGCGGGCGTGGGGGTAGGGCGCCCGCGGCTCGGCGAACAGGTCGTCGCCGTCGTCCCAGATCGCGACCAGGCCGAGGTCGGCGACGGGGGCGAAGGCGGCCGCGCGGGTGCCGACGACGATCCGGCGGGTGCCGCGCCGGACGGCGAGGAAGTCGCGGTAGCGGCGGGCCGGGCCGGCCTCGGCGGTCAGCGCGACGTGGTGTCCCTCGCCGAGGAGCGCGGTGAGGGCGGCGTCGACGCGGGCGACGTCCTTGCCGTCGGGGACGCAGAGCAGGGCCCCGCGACCGGCGCGGCGGGCGGTCGCGGCCGCCTCGGCGAGCAGCGTCGGCCAGTCGTCGCCAGGGGCGGCGGTCCAGACGGCTCGCGGGGCGGTGCCGTCGGTGAGGTGCCGCAGGAACGTCTCGCCGTGGCCGTAGCCGGCCCAGCCGGTGGCGTCGCCGGCGCGCGGCAGCGGCTCCTCGGGCGGCGACGGCTGCTTCTCGGTCGTCGCGTGCCGGGCCGGGACGGCGAGCCGCAGCACGTCGGAGCGGACGCCGGCGTACCGCTCGGCCAGCGCGGCGGCGAGGTCGGCGATCGCCGGGGTCAGCACCGGCTCGGCACTGACCACCCGGCGCAGCGGAGCGAGCCGGCCGGCATGGTCGGTCTCGTCGGCGCGCTCGACGACGTAGCCGGCGACGTCCTGCCCCGCGAACCGGACCTTCACCCGGGCGCCCGGCACCGTGTCGTCGGCCATCGTGGCCGGCACGGCGTAGTCGAAGGTGCGGTCGAGGTGCGCCAGCGGGACGTCGACGAGCACCCGCGCCACCGGCAGGGTCTCGCTGATCTCGGCCGTCGCCGACTTGCGCGCCCGAGTGGCACGGGCCTTGGCCTGCGCCTCCTTGACCGTCGCCCGCACCAGCCCGGGCAGCAGCTCGGGCTGCTCTGGGTGCTCTGGCTGTCCCGGCTGCCGGCGGGACGGCTGGTTGGTCATGGCCGGATGTCTACCAGTGGGCTGGGACGGTGGGCGGGTCGCGGTGTGCAGGAATACCCGGTCCACCGGGTATCCCCCTGGTTCACGGCCGTTGCAACACCCCAGAAGCCCATGAATACCCGGTGAACCGGGTATTCATGGCGCGCACGACCGGTCAGGCTCCGGCGGCAGCCTTGAGGGCGTCGGCGCGGTCGGTGCGCTCCCAGGTGAACTCGGGGAGCTCGCGGCCGAAGTGGCCGTAGGCGGCGGTCTTGGCGTAGATCGGCCGCAGCAGGTCGAGGTCGCGGATGATCGCGGCGGGGCGCAGGTCGAAGACGTCGAGGACGGCCTTCTGGATCGCCTCGTCGGCCACCGTGCCGGTGCCGAACGTCTCGATGAACACGCCGACGGGCTGCGCCTTGCCGATCGCGTAGGCGACCTGGGCCTCGCAGCGCTTGGCCAGGCCGGCGGCGACGACGTTCTTGGCGACCCAGCGCATGGCGTAGGCGGCGGAGCGGTCGACCTTGGACGGGTCCTTGCCGGAGAACGCGCCACCACCGTGACGGGCCATGCCGCCGTAGGTGTCGACGATGATCTTGCGGCCGGTCAGACCGGCGTCGCCCATCGGCCCGCCGACGACGAAGCGGCCGGTGGGGTTGACCAGCAGCCGGTAGCCCTCCGACGGCAGGGCGAAGCCCTCGAGCACGGGGTCGATGACGTGCTTCTGGATGTCGACCTCGAGGGTGTCGAGCTCGACCTCCTCCGCGTGCTGCGTGGACAGGACGACGGTGTCGACCCGCACCGGGCGGTTGTCGGCGTCGTACTCGATGGTGACCTGCGTCTTCCCGTCGGGGCGCAGGTAGGGCAGCGTGCCGTCCTTGCGGACGGCGGTGAGCCGCTCGGCGAGGCGCTGGGCGATCACGATCGGCAGCGGCATCAGCACGTCGGTGTCGTCGCAGGCGTAGCCGAACATCAGGCCCTGGTCGCCCGCGCCCTGCTTGTCCATCGCGTCGACCGACCCGGTGCGGCTCTCGTGGCCGGTGTCGACGCCCTGGGCGATGTCGCCCGACTGGCCGCCGATCGCGACCATGACACCGCACGAGTGGCCGTCGAAGCCCTTGACCGAGCTGTCGTAGCCGATCTCGATGATCCGCTTGCGCACGACGTCCTTGACGTCGACGTACCCCGTGGTGTCGACCTCGCCGGCCACGACGACCAGACCGGTCGTGAGCAGGGTCTCGACGGCGACGCGGCTGTGGGGATCCTGCGCCAGCATCGCGTCCAGCACGGAGTCGCTGATCTGGTCGGCGATCTTGTCGGGGTGACCCTCGGTCACCGACTCGGAGGTGAACAGGCGTCCGGCCACGGTGGAACTCGCTCTCGTTCGACGAAACTGCAGGAGAAGACTAGATAAGGACCAGCATGCAAGACGGGCGTCTCACGGTGCGAATCGGCGGGCGACCTCGTCCCAGATGACGTGGGCCAGGGCGCCCTTCGAGCCGCGGGGCACGTCGGTGGCCGACCCGTCGGCTCCGAGGACGACGGCCTCGTTGTCGGGGCTGCCGAACACCGCTCCGCCGCTGACGTCGTTGACGACCAGCAGGTCGCAGCCCTTGCGGGCCAGCTTGGCGCGCGCCAGGTCGAGCACCGAGCCCGTGGCGTCGCCGGTCTCGGCGGCGAAGCCCACGACCACGACGCCCGCGCGGGGGCGGTGGGTCGCGATCTCGTGCAGGATGTCGGGGTTCTGGGTGAGCTCGATGGCCGGTGCCGAGCCGTCGTCGGCCTTCTTGATCTTGGCCTCGCTCACCGACGTCGGGCGGAAGTCGGCGGGCGCGGCCGCCATCACCACGGCGTCGGCGGACGCGGCGGCCGAGACGACCTCGTCGCGCAGCTGGGCGGTGGTCTCGACCCGCACCACCTTGACGCCGGCGGGGTCGGGCAGGGCGACGTTGGCGGCGACCAGGGTGACCTCCGCGCCTCTGGCGACGGCGCTGCGGGCCAGCGCGTAGCCCTGCAGGCCCGAGGAGCGGTTGCCCAGGAAGCGCACGGGGTCGAGGTACTCGCGGGTGCCGCCGGCGGACACGACCACGTGGCGCCCGGCGAGGTCGAGCGTGGCACCGCCACGGGCCAGCACCTCGGTGGCCACCTCGAACAGCTCGGCCGGCTCGGGCAGCCGGCCCTTGCCGGTGTCGGCGCCGGTGAGCCGGCCCTCGGCGGGCTCGACCACCAGGACGCCGCGCGAGCGCAGCGTGGCCACGTTGGCCTGGGTCGCGGGGTGCTCCCACATCTCGGTGTGCATCGCCGGGGCGAACACGACCGGGCACCGCGCGGTCAGCAGGGTGTTGGTGAGCAGGTCGTCGGCCAGCCCGTGGGCGGCCTTGGCCAGCAGGTCGGCGGTCGCCGGCGCGACCACGACGAGGTCGGCGCTGCGGCCGATCCGCACGTGGGGCACCTCGTGGACGTCGTCCCACACCTGCGTCGAGACCGGCTTGCCCGACAGCGCGGCCCACGTGGGCGCGCCGACGAACTCCAGCGCCGCCGCGGTCGGCACGACCGTGACGTCGTGGCCCGACTCGGTGAGCCGGCGCAGCAGCTCGCAGGCCTTGTACGCCGCGATGCCGCCGCCCACCCCCAGGACAACGCGCGACCGCGGCCCGGAACGGGCCGCGGTCTCGTCGGAGCCGGTGGTGCTCAGCGGGTCACTCGCCGGTGTTGTAGGAGGCGTCGAGGGCGGCCTGCTTGGCGGCGGCCTCCTCGGCGGCGAGCTCGGCGGGGTCGACGTCGGTGCAGGTCAGCTTGTCGTCGGCGATCTCGCGCAGCGCGATCGAGAGCGGCTTCTCCTGGACGTGGGTGTCGACGAGGGGGCCGACGTACTCGAGCAGGCCCTCACCGAGCTGGGAGTAGTAGGCGTTGATCTGCCGCGCACGCTTGGCGCTGTAGAGGACGAGCTTGTACTTGCTGTCGGTCTTGGTCAGCAGATCGTCGATCGACGGGTTGGTGACGCCGACGGCTTGGATGTTGGGCGCAGACACGCGTGAGCCTCACTAGGTTCGGTAGGTGTGCTCGGGACGGTCGGGTGACTCTCGATGGTCGGACCCCAGCACCATGAAGGCTACCAACTCGTCGGCTGCATCGTGAACTTCGTGGTTGACGATGGTGTGGTCGAACTCGGGCTCGGCGGCCAGCTCGGCCCGCGCGGTGGTGAGCCGACGCTCGCGTTCCTCGGCCGTCTCGGTGCCGCGCCCGACCAGCCGGCGCACCAGCTCGTCCCACGAGGGCGGCTTGAGGAAGACGAAGATGGCGTCCGGCTTCGTCTCGCGCACCTGCCGGGCGCCCTGCAGGTCGATCTCGAGCAGCGACGGTCGCCCGGCGGCCAGAGACGCCTCGACCGGACGGCGTGGGGTGCCGTAGCGGGCGGCGCCGTGCACCACGGCCCACTCGAGCAGCTCGTCCTCCGCGACGAGTCGGTCGAACTCCTCGTCGTCCACGAAGTGGTAGTGCACCCCGTCGACCTCGCCCGGGCGCGGGGCGCGGGTGGTGACCGACACCGAGATCCACACCTCGGGGTGGCGCCGGCGGACCGCAGCCGCCACGGTGCCCTTGCCGACCGCTGTGGGTCCGGCGAGCACCACCAGCCGCGAAGGACGGCGTGACGCAGGGCGCGACGCGGTCGTCACCGCTCCTCGGGCGCGAACTCGCGCTCGAGCGCCGCGATCTGCTTGGTGCCCAGGCCGCGGACGCGCCTCGACTCGGCGATGCCCAGCCGCTCCATGACCTGGCGAGCCCGGACCTTGCCCAGCCCGGGCATCGACTGCAGCAGGTCGATGACCCGCATCTTGCCGATCACGTCGTTGGCCCGGGCCTCCGCGACCACGTCGATGATGGAGGCGCCGGAGTTCTTCAGCCGGTTCTTCACCTCGGCCCGTTCGCGGCGGGATGCGGCGGCCTTGTCGAGCGCGGCCTGGCGCTGTTCGGGAGTCAGCGGGGGCAATGCCACGTGCACAGGTCCTTCGGTCCGGTCGCGCGGCAGGGAGGGTCGGGCCGCTTGCGAGCCAATGTAGCCATCCGCCGACGTGGGCGGCAATGCGCCCAGCAGGGTTGGGATCCCTCAGCCTGTGCTACGGGTCGCGTTACAGGCTCAACTCGGTCTTGCACACGTCGCGGGCCTGCTGCTGCACGTTCTCCAGGGCCTCGCGCACGGCCTCGGTGGCCACGCTGCTCGCGCCCACCTCGATGGCGGTCTGCTCCTCCTCGGTGACGTCGTCGGGAGGGTCGACCGGGTCGTACGTCGCCGGGTCGACCCCGGCGGCCCGCAGGGCGTCGTCGAGCACCGTGAGCCGCTGGACGACGACGCCCCAGTCGTCGGCGATGTCGTCGGGGGCGGCGTCGAGCAGCCGCTCGAAGATCGGCAGGCCCGGCAGCAGGCCGGCCGAGCCGCCGGTCGACAGCGCCTCGCTCAGCGCCTGCTGCTCGTCCTCGACGACGGCGCAGTAGCGCTCGAAGGGGTCCTCGTCGTCGCTGCACGCCCCGAGCGGGACGACCAGGCAGACGGCGGCCACCGCCGCCCGTCGTCTCACGTGATGCCCCGCAGGGCGTCGTTGGTGCGGTGCACGGCGTCGCGCATCCGGCCCTGGTCGGGTCCGGCGCGCAGCACCTCGCGCGACGAGCTCACGGTGACGTGAGCCGCCGCCGTCCCGAAGATCCGGCGGATGTCGGCGGGGGTGCCGCCCTGGGCGCCGAAGCCGGGCGCCAGGATCGGGCCGTTGAAGTCGAAGTCGGTCTCGCCCGGGTCGATGGTGGCCCCCGCGACGGTGCCGAACGAGCCCAGCGGCTCGGCGTCGGCGTTGAGCCGCCGCAGGTGGTCGAGCATCCGCTGGCCGACGGTCTCGCCGGAGTCGGTGCGGGCGTGCTGCACCTCGGGGCCCTCCTTGTTCGAGGTCAGCGAGAGCACGAACAGGCCGCCGTCGTGCTTGCGGGCGGTGTCGACGAACGGCGTCAGCGACCCGAACCCCAGGTAGGGGCTCACGGTGACGGCGTCGGCCGCGATCGGGCTGGCGGGGTCGAGGTAGGCGTCGGCGTAGGCCTGCGAGGTGGAGCCGATGTCGCCGCGCTTGACGTCGAGCAGCACCAGCGCCCCCGCGGCTCGCGAGTCGGCGATCACCCGCTCGAGCACCGCGACGCCGCGCGAGCCGAACCGCTCGTAGAACGCCGACTGCGGCTTCACCACCGAGCACAGCGGCGCGACCGCCTCGACCACCGTGAGCGCGAACGTCTCGAGCCCGGCGACGTCGTCGTCGAGGCCCCACTCGTGCAGCAGACCCGCGTGCGGGTCGATGCCGACGCAGAACGGGCCGCGGTCGGCGAGGGCGGCGTGGAAGCGGGCTCCGAAGGTGGTCATGGGGGTCCTCACTGCTGTCGGACGAGGGCGGGGTCGGGGGGTGAAGAATCGCGAGCCGAAGGGTCGCGGTAGCCGTCGACGGCCATGACGCAGGCTCGGTCGGCCTCGTCGGCCTGCAGCGCGACTTGATGACGGTGGACGGCGCCGGGGACGCCGCCGAGGGCCAGGCCGTAGACGTAGGGTCGGCCGACCGCGACGGCGTCCGCGCCGAGGGCGACCGCCTTGACGACGTCGGCACCGGTGCGCACGCCGGAGTCGAAGACCACCGGACCCGGCCGGCAACGGCCTCGACGACGCCGGGCAGCCAGTCGAGCGCCGCGCCCCGCCGTCGGCCTGCCGGCCACCGTGGTTGGAGCAGTAGATGCCGTCGACGCCGCCGTCGAGCGCGCGACGGGCATCGTCGGGGTGGCAGATGCCCTTGAGCACGAGCGGCAGGTCGGTCAGGGGAGCGCAGCCAGGGCAGGTCGTCCCACGTGAGCGGGTTGCCGAAGGTGCCGACCCACGTGAAGACCAGCGTGCCGAGGTCGGGGTCGGGCCCGGTCATCTCCTGGAACACCGGGTCGGAGGTGTAGTTGGCCAGCGCCTTGCCGCGCAGCTGCGGGAAGTTGCCGCTGGCCAGGTCGCGCGGACGCCAGCCGGGCACCCACGTGTCGAGGGTGACGACGATCGCGTCGTACCCCGCCTGCTCGGCGCGGGAGACGAGGCTGGCGGCGAGCTCGCGGTTCTTGGGCGTGTAGAGCTGGAACCAGCTGGGCTGTGTCTCCGGTGGCCGTGACGACGTCCTCGAGCGGGTCGCTCATCAGCGTCGAGCCGATCATCGGGACGCCGGTCTGCGCCGAGACCTCGGCGGTGTGGACGTCGCCGTGCTGGTCGGGCGTGCACAACCCGACGACGCCGACCGGCGCCATCAGCAGTGGGCTGGCCAGGCGCTTGCCGAACAGCTCGACCGACAGGTCGCGCTCGGCGTGCGCGTTGAGCATCCGTGGGACCAGGGCCCAGACGCTCGAAGGCCGCCGCGTTGCCGCGCTGGGTGACCTCGCCCCCGCTCCCCCGGCGACGTAGGTGCGCAGCTCGGGCGGCAGCGCCGCGAGCGCGTCGGCCTCGAGCTGGGCGTAGGTGAACGGGTGCGGCGGGAGGTTGCCGCCGAGCGCCCCGAGGTAGAGGTCGATCTGGTAGTCGCCGAAGCTCACGCGATCTCCTTCACGATCCGGCGGGGCCACAGCGGCCCCTCGTAGACGAACGCCGTGTAGGCCTGCACGAGGTCGGCGCCGGCGGCCAGCCTCTCGCGGACGTCGTCGGCCGTCGAGATGCCGCCGACCCCGACCAGCGTCAGGTCGGGCCCGACCCGGGCGCGCAGCAGTCGCACCACCTCGGTGGCGCGGCCGGCGAGCGGCTGGCCCGACAGCCCGCCCGCCCCGACCTCGGCGACCTCGCCGGGGTGGCTGCGCAGCCCCTCGCGGGAGATGGTCGTGTTGGTGGCGATGATGCCGTCGAGACCGATCGCCAGTGCCAGGTCGGCGACGGCCGCCACGTCGTCGTCGGCGAGGTCGGGGGCGATCTTCACCAGCAGCGGCACGCGGGTCGTCGTCACGCCGTCGGCGACGCGGCGCACGTGCTCGAGCAGCGGCTGGAGCCGTTCGACGGCCTGCAGGCTGCGCAGCCCGGGCGTGTTGGGCGAGCTGACGTTGACGACGAGGTAGTCGGCGTACGGCGCGAGCAGCCGGGTGCTGGTGCCGTAGTCGTCGAGGACGGCGGCCTCGTCGTCCTCGGGCACGACCTTGGTCTTGCCCACGTTGACGCCCAGCACGGGCCCGTCGGGCCGGCGACCGCGTGCCTGCAGCCGCGCCGCGACCGCCTCGGCGCCGTCGTTGTTGAAGCCCATCCGGTTGACGATCGCCCGGTCGGCGACCAGCCGGAACAGCCGGGGCGTCGGGTTGCCCGGCTGGGCCCGACCGGTGACCGTGCCGACCTCGACGTGACCGAAGCCGAGCGCGCCGAGGGCGTCGATGCCGACGGCGTTCTTGTCGAACCCGGCCGCGAGACCCAGCACGTGCGGGAAGGTCAGTCCCATCGCGGTGACCGGGGTGCCCTGGGGTCGGACCCGCTCGAGCGCGGGTCCGCCCGCCCGGATCGCCCGGAAGCCGAGGTGGTGTGCCTTCTCGGCGTCCAGACGGCGGAACCCGTGCTCGAAGAGCCGGCGGTAGATCAACGCTTTGCCCAGTCCTGCAGGCTCCTGACGCCGATGTCGCCGCGCAGGATGGCCTCGATGCCCTGGACGGCGGCGCCGAGGCCCTGCACGGTGGTGATGCACGGGACGTTGGCCATCACCGCCGCGGTGCGGATCTCGTAGCCGTCGAGCCGGGCCGAGCCGGCCGAGCCGCCGGTGCCCGCGCCGTACGGCGTGTTGACGATCAGCTGGATCTCGCCGTCGTGGATCAGCTGCACCGTGGTCTTCTCGCCGTTGGGGCCGGTGCCGTCGAAGTGCTTGCGCACCACCGTGCACGCGACCCCGTTGCGCCGCAGCACCTCGGCGGTGCCCTGGGTGGCCAGGATCTCGAACCCGAGGTCGGCCAGCACCTTGACCGGGAAGATCATCGACCGCTTGTCGCGGTTGGCCATCGACACGAACACCTTGCCGCTGGTGGGCAACGGGCCGAACGCCGCGGCCTGCGACTTGGAGAAGGCGGTGCCGAAGTCGCGGTCGAAGCCCATCACCTCGCCGGTCGACTTCATCTCCGGGCCGAGGATCGTGTCGACCTGCGCCCCGTCGGAGGTGCGGAACCGGTTGAACGGCATCACCGCCTCCTTGACCGCGATCGGCTGGTCGGACGGCAGCGCGCCGCCGTCGCCGGTGGCCGGCAGCAGCCCGGCCGCGCGGACGTCGGCGATCGACTCGCCCAGCATCACCCGGGCCGCGGCCTTGGCCAGCGGCGTGGCGGTGGCCTTCGAGACGAAGGGCACCGTGCGCGACGCGCGGGGGTTGGCCTCGAGCACGTAGAGGATGTCGGAGCCCAGCGCGAACTGGATGTTGAGCAGCCCGCGCACCCCGACGCCGCGGGCGATCGCCTCGGTGGCGGCCCGGATCCGGTCGATCTCGCGCTCCCCCAGCGTGATCGGCGGCAGCGCGCACGACGAGTCGCCGGAGTGGATACCGGCCTCCTCGATGTGCTCCATGACGCCGCCGAGGAACAGCTCGTCGCCGTCGAAGAGCGCGTCGACGTCGACCTCGACGGCGTCGTCGACGAACCGGTCGACCAGCACGGGTGCGGCGCGGCTGATCAGCCCGGCGGCGACGTACTTCTCGAGGTAGGCCTGCAGCGCCTCGTCGCCGTACACGATCTCCATGCCGCGCCCGCCGAGCACGTACGACGGCCGCACCAGCACCGGGTAGCCGATCTCGGCCGCGATCCGCTGCGCCTCGGGGTACGACGTGGCGGTGCCGTGCTTGGGGGCGACCAGCCCGGCCTCGGCCAGCACCCGGCCGAACGCGCCGCGGTCCTCGGCGAGGTCGATCGCGTCGGGCGAGGTGCCGACGATGGTGACGCCGTTGGCGGCCAGTCCCTGCGCGAGCCCGAGCGGCGTCTGACCCCCGAGCTGGCAGATCACGCCCGCGATCGGGCCGGCCTGCTCCTCGGCGTGCACGATCTCGAGGACGTCCTCGAGGGTGAGCGGCTCGAAGTAGAGCCGGTCGGAGGTGTCGTAGTCGGTGGAGACGGTCTCGGGGTTGCAGTTGACCATCACCGTGTCGTAGCCGCCGCCCGGCAGGCTCGGGTCGGTCAGCGCGAGCGAGGCGTGCACGCACGAGTAGTCGAACTCGATGCCCTGCCCGATCCGGTTGGGGCCCGAGCCGAGGATGATCACCGCCGGCCGGGTGCGCGGCTCGACCTCGGTCTCCTCGTCGTAGGAGCTGTAGTGGTACGGCGTGGACGCCGCGAACTCGGCCGCGCAGGTGTCGACGGTCTTGTAGACCGGGCGGATGCCCAGCGCGTGCCGGACGCCGCGGACGACGTCGGGCGTCATGCCGCGGATCTTGCCGATCTGGGCGTCGGAGAAGCCGTGCCGCTTGGCCCGACGCAGGATCGCCGGGGTCAGCTCGGGTGCCGCGGTCACCTCGGCGGCGACCTCGTTGATGAGCAGCAGCTGGTCGACGAACCAGGGGTCGATCTTCGTGTGCTCGAAGACCTCCTGCGGCGTGGCGCCGGCGCGCAGGGCATCCATCACCTTCTTGAGGCGGCCGTCGTGCGGCACCTCGATCGCGGCGAGGAGGGCGTCCTTGTCGAGGTCGACCCACTCCTGGTGCCAGTCGAAGACGGCGTCCTTGCTCTCGAGCGAGCGCAGCGCCTTCTGCAGCGCCTCGGTGAAGTTGCGGCCGATCGCCATCGCCTCGCCGACGCTCTTCATGTGCGTGGTCAGCGTCGGGTCGGCAGCGGGGAACTTCTCGAAGGCGAACCGCGGCACCTTCACGACCACGTAGTCGAGGGTCGGCTCGAAGCTGGCCGGCGTCTCCTGGGTGATGTCGTTGCGGATCTCGTCGAGGGTGTAGCCGATCGCCACCTTGGCGGCGATCTTGGCGATCGGGAAGCCGGTCGCCTTGGAGGCCAGCGCGCTCGAGCGGGAGACGCGCGGGTTCATCTCGATCACGATCAGCCGGCCGTCGGCGGGGTTGACCGCGAACTGGATGTTGCAGCCGCCGGTGTCGACCCCGACCGAGCGGATGATGCCGATCGAGAGGTCGCGCATCGCCTGGTACTCGCGGTCGGTCAGCGTCATCGCCGGCGCGACCGTGATCGAGTCGCCGGTGTGCACGCCCATCGGGTCGACGTTCTCGATGGAGCAGACGATCACCACGTTGTCCTTGGTGTCGCGCATCACCTCGAGCTCGTACTCCTTCCAGCCGATGATCGACTCCTCGAGGAGCACCTCGGTGGTCGGGCTGGCGGCCAGGCCGGCACCGGCGATGCGGTGCAGGTCCTTCTCGTCGTAGGCCATGCCCGACCCGGTGCCGCCCATGGTGAAGCTGGGCCGCACCACCATCGGGTAGCCGAGCTCGTCGGCGGCGGCCAGGCAGTCGTCCATCGTGTGGCAGATGACCGACTTGGAGCACTCGCCGCCGAGGTCCTCGACGATCTTCTTGAACACCTGGCGGTTCTCGCCGCGGTCGATCGCCTCGATGCTGGCGCCGATCAGCTCGACGCCGTACTTGTCGAGGACGCCGGCGGCGTCGAGGGCCATCGCGGCGTTGAGGGCGGTCTGCCCGCCGAGCGTGGCGAGCAGCGCGTCGGGGCGCTCCTGGGCGATCACCATCTCGACGTACTCGGGCGTGATCGGCTCGACGTAGGTGGCGTCGGCGAACTCGGGGTCGGTCATGATCGTGGCCGGGTTGGAGTTGACCAGGATGACGCGCAGGCCCTCGTCGCGCAGCACCCGGCACGCCTGGGTGCCGGAGTAGTCGAACTCGCAGGCCTGGCCGATCACGATCGGCCCGGAGCCGATCACCATCACGCTCTGGATGTCGGTGCGCTTCGGCATGTCAGGCCCCCTCTCCGTCGCTGTGGGGTCTCGTGACAGGCGCTGGCGCGCCTTCCTCGACCACCGTGTCGTTGGTCGAGGAGGTTGCGCCAGCAACCGTCTCGAGACCCCCACCCAGCAACTCGACGAACCGGTCGAACAGGTAGGCGGCGTCGTGCGGGCCGGCCGCGGCCTCCGGGTGGTACTGCACCGAGAAGCCCTTCAACGCCCCCGACTCGTCGCGCAGCTCGAGGCCCTCGACCACGTCGTCGTTGAGGCAGACGTGGCTGACCGTGGCGACGCCGTACGGCGTGGTGGTCGGCGCGTCGAGGGGGGCGTCGACCGCGAAGCCGTGGTTGTGGGCGGTCACCTCGACCTTGCCGGTGGTGCGGTCCATCACGGGCTGGTTGATGCCGCGGTGGCCGTACTTCAGCTTGTAGGTGCCGAAGCCGAGCGCCCGCCCGAACAGCTGGTTGCCGAAGCAGATGCCGAAGTAGGGCAGGCCGTCGGCCAGCGCGCCCTGCAGCACCTCGATCTGAGCGGTCGTGGCCGCCGGGTCGCCGGGGCCGTTGGAGTAGAAGAGGCCGTCGGCACCCGTGCCACGGATGTCGTCGAGGGTGGCGGTCGCCGGCAGCACGTGCACCTCGATGCCCCGCTCGGCCATCCGGTACGGCGTCATCGTCTTGATGCCGAGGTCGAGCGCGGCCACGGTGAACCGCGTCTCGCCGTGCGCCGCCACGACGTAGGCCTCGTCGGTCGACACCTCGGAGGCGAGCTCGGTCCCGGCCATCTCGCCGGAGGCACGCACCCGGTCGAGCAGGGCGGTCGCGTCGGTCTCGGTGGAGGAGATGCCGACCCGCATCGCGCCGCGCTCGCGCAGGTGCCGGGTGAGCGCGCGGGTGTCGATGCCGGAGATGCCGACCACGCCCTGGGTGCGCAGCTCGTCGTCGAGCGAGCGCTGCGAGCGCCAGCTGCTCGGCACCCGTGCAGGGTCGCGGACGACGTACCCGGCGACCCAGATGCGCGACGACTCGGGGTCGTCGTCGTTGACGCCGGTGTTGCCGATGTGGGGAGCCGTCATCACCACCACCTGACGGTGGTACGACGGGTCGGTGAGGGTCTCCTGGTAGCCGGTCATGCCGGTGTTGAAGACCGCCTCGCCGAAGGTCTCGCCCTCGGCCCCGTAGGCGTCGCCGGTGAAGGTGCGCCCGTCCTCCAGGACCAGCAGCGCAGGTGTCGGCCCGGTCACGTGAGCTTCCCTTCGAGAACGGTGGGGACGCCGCGCAGGAACGTGGCGTGCACGCCGGCTCCGAGGGTGCGGCCGTGCCACGGGTTGTTGCGCGACATCGAGACCGACTGGTCGCGGTCGACGGTGAGCGGGGTGGCCGGGTCGACCAGGGTCAGGTTGGCCGGTTGGCCGACCTCGAGGGTGCGGCCCTGCTGGTCGAGGCCGGCGATCCGGGCCGGGTTGGCCGACATCACCCGGGCCACGTCGGCCCAGCCCATCAGGCCCGACTCGACCATCACCTGCGCCACGACGGGCAGCGCGGTCTCGAGGCCGAGCATGCCGAAGGCGGCGTCGACGAAGGCGTGCTCCTTGTCGTGGCGGGCGTGCGGGGCGTGGTCGGTGGCGACCGCGTCGATGGTGCCGTCGGCCAGGGCGGCCCGCAGCGCCTCGACGTCCTCGGCGGGTCGCAGCGGCGGGTTGACCTTGTAGGTCGGGGTCGTAGCCGGCGAGCAGGTCGGTGGTGAGCAGCAGGTGGTGGGGCGTGACCTCGGCGGTCACGTCGATGCCGAGCCCCTTGGCCCACCGCAGCACCTCGACGGTGCCGGCGGTGCTCGCGTGGGCGACGTGGACCCGCGAGCCGGTGTGCCGCGCCAGCATCACGTCGCGGGCGACGATCACCTCCTCGGCCACGCCGGGCCAGCCCGGGAGCCCGAGCCGACCCGACAGCTCGCCCTCGTGGCAGCAGGACGTCGGCCCGGCCAGGTCGGGGTCCTGCGCGTGCTGGCTGACCACGCCGCCGAACGCCTTGACGTACTCCAGCGCGCGCCGCATCACGCGGGCGTTGGCGACGCAGCGGCCGTCGTCGGAGAACACGGTGACCCGGGCCCGCGAGCGGTGCATCAGGCCCAGCTCGGCGAGCTCGTCGCCGCCGAGCCCACGGGTGACGGCACCGACCGGCTGCACGTCGACCAGGCCGGCCTGGCGCCCGAGGTCGTGGACCCGCTCGGCGGCCTCGGCGGTGTCGGTGACCGGGCTGGTGTTGGCCATGGCGAGGACGGCGGTGAACCCGCCGACCGCGGCGGCCTGCGAGCCGGTGAGCACCGTCTCGGCGTCCTCACGCCCGGGCTCGCGCAGGTGGGTGTGCAGGTCGACCAGGCCGGGCAGGGCGACCAGCCCGTCGGCGTCGACGACCCGGGCACCCTTGTCGGTGACGCTCCCGATCTCGGCGATCACGCCCTCGGCGAGCAGCAGGTCGGCGGCGGCGTCGCCCAGCAGGCGGGCGCCCTTGACGATGATCCGGTCGTTCATGATGCGGTCTCCTCGCCGGCGAGCAGGTGGTAGAGGATCGCCATCCGGACCGCGACCCCGGCCGAGACCTGGTCGAGCACGGCCGACTGGGCGGCGTCGGCCGCGTCGGCGGCGATCTCGAGGCCGCGGTTCATCGGGCCGGGGTGGCAGATCGGGACGTCGGGGCCCAGCAGCCGCAGCCGGTCGCGGGTGAGGCCGTAGCCGACGGTGTACTCACGGGCGCTGGGGAAGTAGCCGCCGCTCATCCGCTCGCGCTGGACGCGCAGCATCATCACGGCGTCCGCCTTGGGCAGCACCTCGTCGAGGTCGTAGGCGCGTCCGAACCCGGCCTCGGCCGACCACGCGTCGACGCCGCTCGGCATCAGGGTCGGCGGCGCCACGACGGTGACCGCGGCGCCGAGCTTGGTGAGGCACTTGACGTTGCTGCGGAAGACCCGGCTGTGGGTGAGGTCGCCGACCATCACGACGTGCCGGCCCTCGAGCGAGCCCAGCCGCCGCTGCAGGGTGTAGGCGTCGAGCAGGGCCTGCGAGGGGTGCTCGTGGGTGCCGTCGCCGGCGTTGATCACCGCGGCGTCGACCCACTGGCTCACCTGCAGCGCCGCGCCGCTGGCGCCGTGGCGCATGACGAGGGCGTCGACGCCCATCGCGGCGATCGTGAGCACGGTGTCGCGCAGGCTCTCGCCCTTCGACGCCGAGCTGCCCTTGCCGGTGATGTTGACCGTGTCGGCGCTGAGCCACTTGCCGGCGATCTCGAAGCTCGACCGGGTGCGGGTGGAGTCCTCGAAGAACAGGTTGATCACGGTGCGCCCGCGCAGCGCGGGCAGCTTCTTGACCTGGCGGTGCTGCACGTCGTGCATCTCGGCGGCGGTCGTGAACAGCGTCTCGATGTCGTCGGCGCTGACGTCGTCGATGGAGAGGAGGTGCTTCTTCATCGGGGTCCCGGCGTTGTCGGGCGGAGGAGCGGCTTGGGGTGAAGCGTTGCGGGGGACGTCGAGAACGCCGTGGGGTGATTCACTGGATCCAGACTCCTTCGACGCCGTCGGTCTCGTCGAGCCGCACCATGACCCGCTCGGTGCGCGAGCTCGGGAGGTTCTTGCCGACGTGGTCGGCGCGGATCGGCAGCTCGCGGTGGCCGCGGTCGACGAGCACGGCCAGGCGGACGATGTCGGGGCGGCCGAGGTCGTTCATCGCGTCGAGCGCGGCGCGGACGGTGCGTCCCGAGTAGAGGACGTCGTCGACCAGCACGACGGTGCGGCCGTCGACCCCGCCGGGCGGCACCTCGGTGGGGTGCGGGCTGCGGGCCGGGTGGCGGCGCAGGTCGTCGCGGTACATCGTCACGTCGAGGGCGCCGTACGGCACCTCGACGCCCTCGACGTCGTGGATGCGGGCGGCGATGCGGCGGGCCAGCGGGACGCCGCGGCTCGGGATGCCGAGGAGCACGAGGTCGCTCGCGCCCTTGTTGCGCTCGAGGATCTCGTGGGAGATGCGGGTGAGGGCCCGGTGGATGTCACGGGCGTCGAGGACGACGCGCCCCTCGGGGGGCGCTGCTACCTCGTCAGGGGCGGGGTGGGCACACACGAGTGCTGCCGGACCTCCTTCTCCGCCTCACGGGACGGCTCGTTAAAGGATGTCGATCGCGGGCGACTGTATCAGTCCGACTACCGTTCCTGCGTGGACGTCGACGCACTGGTGCGCGAGCGCTACGGCCTGGTCGACGCCGAGGTCGAACCGCACGAGGGCGGCATGAACTCCAGCACCTGGTGGGTGCGCACCGACGGGGCGACCTACGTCGCGAAGTGGGTCTCCGACGCGACGGTCGGGTCGCTGGGCGCCAGCGTCGAGGCGGCCGCGCTCGCCGAGCGGTCCGGCGTCGCGACGGGCGCGGCCCTCCCGTCGATCGGCGGCGACCGGGTGGTGCTCGTCGAGGACGGTTCACTCGTGCTGATGGAACGCCTGACCGGGACCGAGGTCGACGACGACGCGGACCTCGGCCGGATCCTCGCCCGCGTGCACGCCACGACCGCCGGTCACGACCTCGCGCTGGGACTGCGGTGGCCGTGGGTCGACCCGACGAACCTCGCCGACTGGCCCGACCTGGTGGCCGCGGTGACCGCCGCCCTCGACGACATGGTCGCGCTCGGCCCCCTGGTCACGGGCGTCGCCCACGGTGATCCGGCACCCGAGGCGTTCCTGCGCCTCGACGACGGACGCTCCGCCCTCATCGACTGGGCCGGCGCACTCACCGCACCGCTGCTCTACGACGTCGCCTCGACCGCCATGTACCTCGGCGGGATCGAGGCCGCGGCGCCGATGCTGGCGGCGTACGCCGGGGCCGACGGCCCCGCGACGCCCGACCTGCCCCACGCCGCGACCATGCTGAGGTTCCGCTGGGCCGTGCAGGCCGACTACTTCGCCCGCCGCCTGGTGGCGGGCGACCGCACCGGCACCGACGACGCCGGCAACGCGCAGGGCTTGGCCGACGCCCGCGCGCACCTGCTTCACTCTGGCAGCGGCGGGCCGACCACCTCGAGGCCGTAGCGCGGACCGACCTCGGCCCAGCGCGGGATCTCGACCTCGGGGGTGAGCCCGTCGGGGCCGGGCAGCCGCAGCTCGGTGGCCGGGATGCCGACCTCGTCGTAGAGACCGAACAGTCCCCCGGGCGCGGTGAGCGCGAGGAAGCGGGCGGGGGCGTCGCCGCGGATCCGGAAGGCGTGCGGCACGCCCGCCGGCAGGTGCAGGAAGCACCCGGCGTACAGCTCGAAGAGCCGGTCACCGGCCTGGTAGTCGATGCGCCCGTCGAGCAGGTAGAACGCCTCGGCCTCGTGGGTGTGCCGGTGCAGCGGCGTCGCGACCCCGACCGGCTGGGTGACCAGGGCGACGCCCAGCGTGCCTCCGCTCTCGGGTGCTTCGAGCAGGTGCTCGAAGAGGGACGCCATCGCCCAGGTGCCCCGGGCCGTGCCGGGTTCGCGCATGACGACGCGGGACTGTCCTGGAGAGGTGGACGTGGTCGTCATGGGGACTCCTCGACTATTCACCCGAAGCTACTTCCGGTGAATTGCTACGCTACGACGCGTGACAGATCAGGTCAAGAGACGTCGCTACGACTCCCCCGCCCGCAGGGTCGCCGCCGAGCAGACCCGGCGTGCGGTCCTGACGGCAGCTCGCGACCTGTTCACCGCCCGGGGCTGGGCCGGCACGTCGGTGGCCGAGGTCGCCCGGACCGCCGGCGTCGCGGTCGACACCGTCTACGCCAGCGTCGGCCGCAAGCCCGAGCTGCTCCTTGCCGTGCACGACGACGAGCTGGCCGAGGGAGCCGGACCCGTGCCCGCCGTCGCGCGTGACTACGTCGCAGCGGTGCGCGCCGCCCCCACCGCCCGGCGCAAGATCGAGGTGTACGCCGACGCGCTCGGCCGCCTCCTGCCACGCACGGTCCCGCTGCTGCTGGCCCTGCGTGAGGCCGGCCGCAGCGACCCGGAGTGCCGCGACCTGTACGCCGCGGTCGCGGCGCGCCGAGCCGCCAACATGCTGCTCTTCGCGGCCGACCTGCGCGCCACCGGTGAGCTGCGGCCGGGGCTCGACGACGACTGGGTCGCCGATCTCGTGTGGTCGATGAACGGCCCCGAGTACTTCGAGCTGGTCACGTCGCGCGGGCTCGACCCCGCGGCGTACGCCGCTCTGCTGGTGCGGGTGTGGAGCTCGACCCTCCTGCGGGCGTGACGCTCAGCCGACGTCGATGAGCACCTTGCCGACGGCGCCGGCCTCGACCGCGTCGTGGGCGGCTGCGGTCTCTCGAGCGGGTAGTGGTGCAGCGGGACGCCGGCCTCGTCTCCCACCCGCAGCGCCCCGCCGCCGACGGCGGCGTTGATGTCCTCGGCCGCGGCCTGCGATCAGGTCGGCGCCGAGCGGTAGAGCAGGATGAACTGGTAGCGGACGTTGCGCGAGAAGCTCGTGCGCACGCGGCAAGGTGACCTCGTCGCCGCCGTTGTTGGCGTAGATCGGCGATCGTGCCGCGGTTGGCGACGACCTCGAGGTCGAGGTCGATGTTTGACGGCCGGGGCGACCTCGACGATCAGGTCGACGCCGTCGGGCGCGATCTCGCGGATCCGGCGCCGCGACGTCCTCGCGGTAGTTGACGACGTGGTGCGCACCCGGCGGCCCTCGCCAGCGCCGCCTTCTCGTCGCCGCTGACGGTGGTGATGACCGTCGCGCCCGCCCACACGGCGAGCTGGATCGCGGCGTTGCCGACCGCTCCGGCGCCGCCGGCGACGAGCACGGTGCGGCCGCCGAGCGGCGCCGGGGCCGAGCCGGCTCGCGCCTCGCCGGCGGTGAGCGCGCGGTGGGCGGTCATCGCCGGGACGCCGAGGCTGGCGCCGAGGTCGTACGACGCGCCCGTCGGGCAGCGGGCGACGGCCCTGTGGGCTGGCACGGTGAGCTCCGCCGCGGTGCCGCGCGGCCGCCCGTGCTGGGCCATGTACAGCCAGACCCGGTCGACCCACGGCGAGGGTGGTGACGCCCTCGCCGACCGCCTCGACCACGCCGCGCCGTCCTGGCCGGGGACGACCTCGGGATCGTGAGCCGTCGGCATCACGCCGGCGCGTAACTTCCAGTCGGTGGGGTTGACGCCCGCCCGCACCAGCCTCACCAGGACCTCGCCGGGGCCGGGCTTCGGGGTCGGGCGCTCGGCGACGTCGCAGGACGGAGGACGGACCGTTCTCGGAGTAGACGACTGCTCGCATGCCAGGCGCAGCGTCCCGGCGGCGGGTTGTTCCCGCGACTCCGCCGTTAGCGCGTCGACGGCGCTAGAGCGCGTAGGACATCCCGGCGCAGGCCCTCAGCCAGGACATCCGGGTCTCCTCGGAGAGCCGGCTGTAGGGCACGACGCACGCCGGCGACGAGCACCGGGTCGTAGGGCACCCGGTAGACGGCGCGGGTGCGCTGCTCGTAGACCGACGTGAGGTCGCGGGCGAGCTTGCTCGTCGACCTTCGGGGACGGGTCGGAGAGCACGGTGACGCACTTGTACTTGAGGTCTGGATAGCCGGCGTCCTGCAGGGCGTCGAGCATCCACAGGCCGCTGTAGCCGGTGTCCTCGCGCACGGTGCTGGTGACCACGAGCAGGTCGGCGGCGTCGGCGGCGGCAAGCCAGTTCTCGGCGCGCATGTTGTTGCCGGTGTCGACCAGGATGATCCGGTAGAAGCGCTCCAGCAGCTGGTGCACCTGCCCGAAGTCGTCGGCGTGGATCATGCCGGTGACGTCGGGACGCTCGTCGGAGGCCAGCACGTCGAAGTGGGCGTCGCCCTGGGAGCGTACGAAGGCCCCGAGGTCGCCGATCCGCGACTGGTAGACGTCGTTGAACCGTCGAGGTCCTCGAGCAGCTCGCGGGTGGTGTTGCGGTGGGTGCTCCGCGTGCCGCGGATGCCGAGGGTGCCGCGGGTCTCGTTGTTGTCCCAGGCGACGATCCCGCCACCGCGCACGGTGCCGAAGGTGAGCCCGGCGGCGAGCACGCCGGTGGTCTTGGCGGCGCCGCCCTTGGGGTTGATGAAGGCGATCGTGCGCGGGCCGTCGAAGTCGCGCTGGATCATGCGCCCGGTCGTGCTCGTAGGCGACCTCGTCCTGCCCCATCTTCGGGCTGATCAGACCGCCGGACAACTTGCGGATCGCGCCTCGCCAGCCCCACGACGCGGGGCCGAGCTGCTGACTCCGCGCGACGGTCGAGGAAGTCGGTCGCCGTCATGAACCGGCGCACCTCCAGCTCGTCCGGCTGCGACGGGGCCGGGGGCGGGGCCGGCGCCTCCGGCGTGGCGGCGGTCGGCGGCGCCTCCGGGGTGGCGGCAGATTGGCCGGGCGGCGCGGGACGGCGGTGCAGGACGGCGGTGCGGACGGCGGGGGTCCGACGGGTGCACTGACCGGCGGCGGCACGCTGAACGGCGGAGCAGACGGCGGCGGCCCCGACGGGCGGCCCGGTGGGCGGGCCCGTCGGTGGGCCCGTCGGTGGGCCCGAGGGCGGGGGCGTGACGGGCACCTGGGGCCAGCCGGGGAGCGGATCGCTGAGGGGGTCGCTGAACGGGTCGACCGGGGACGGTTCCTCGACGCCGTCGGCAGGCGTCTCAGCAGTCGGGGGCGCCATCGCCGGCCGGATCGTGGTCGACTCCGGCAGGGGGTCGTTCAGCGGGTCGTCGAGCCCGTCGGCGCGGGTGTCGGGCGCCTCGCCGCGCGGCCTGCTGGCGGGCGTACTCCTCGAGCTCTTCGGGGGTGTACAGACGGTCACTGGTGTCGACGGCGGGGGGATCCGACTCCGTCATGGTTCTCCTCCGAGACTCGGTGTCACGACAGGCACGAGACTAGGCCACAGCCCCGCCCCCGACCGGTGCCCGTGGAGGAGCGGCGGAAACCCGGGCCGCCCCGGACTCCCGGGTCCGTGCATCAGCCCGGCACCCCCGCGGGCGCGGACGACCCCACGGTCGGCGGTGCTGTCGGCAAGGAGGTGGGCGGTGACGGCACCGTGGGCGTCGGAGTGGGCGGCGGAGTCGGCGTGGGGGTCGGAGTGGGCGGCGTGGGGGTCGGCGCGGGAGGCGTGGGAAGCGTGGGATCCACCGTCGGCGGACTGGGCACCGGTGGCGAGGACGAGCCCGGGTCCAGGGTGGTGGGCAGGTCGGATCCGGGGAGGGGTGCTCGTGGGCTCGTCGGTGGGGCTCGCCGGGTCCGACCCGTCGTCCTGCCCGGGCGACGGCGCGTCCGACGGCGGGTCGTCGGGTGGCGAGTCCTGGCCCGGCAGGTCGGGAAGTCGCCGCTCGATCGGGTTGGGAAGCCGGACCACGCCGGCGATCGAGGCCCCGGCCAGCGCCAGCACGAGGACCGTGCCGACCGCGGCCACCAGTCCCAGACGCCGCTTGACGGGCGCCCCGCTCGGCCCCGACTCCCTCGCGAGGCCGGCCAGGCCGTCGGTGAAGGCCCGGTCGTCGAGCCGTGCGGACGTGTCGGCACGCAGGCGCCGCGACACGGCGTCGAGCCGCTTCCTGCGTCCCATGCACCTAACATGCCACGACGCACCCGGCGCGTGACGTCCGGACGGGGTTCGCCGCGCACGGCGGGTCCCCGGCACGCCCTCCAGGGGGTGCCGAGGTGCACGGAGCGCCGAGAGACTGCAGGCTCTCAGGACAACGTTGAGGTCGTCGACCGGGCGAAGGGCGGGCTGGGGTGGCGCGACGGGAGGTCTCCGACGTCGTCGGCCGCGCTCAGCGCGGCGACGAGGACGCCTGGGCCGAGCTGTACGCCGACCACGGCCGCCGACTCGTGGTCTGGCTGCAGCACCTCAGCCACGGCGACGTGACCACCGACGCCGAGGACGTCGCCGCCGAAGCCTGGTTGATCGCCGCCACCAAGATCGCCGACTTCCGCGGCACCTCGAGCGATTTCCGCCGGGTGGTTGTTCTCCATCGCCCGCAACGTGGCCCGAGGGCGCGGCCGGGCGTCCGTGCGCCGCAAGACCACCCCCGTCGTGCCCGAGTCCCTGATCGACTCCGCGGCACCGTCGACCGAGGACCCGGCCGCGGCGGTGGCCGACCGCGACGCCATCCGGATCCTGCTCGGCCACCTCTCCGAGCGCGAGGCCCAGGTCCTCGCGTGTATCGACGTCGTCGGCCTGGACACGGCCAGCACTGCGCGGGCGCTCGACATCAGCGCCACCGCGGTGCGGGTGGCGCGACACCGCGGGCTCAAGAGGTTGCGCCACCTGATCGACGACCCGGACGTGTCGGTGCTGCTGTCCAGGTAACGCCCGGCACTGCTCGCGGCATGTCAGGGGTGGAGCGCCGACCCGGCGCTCCTCCGCGGCGGCCGACCGGCCGGCGCAGCGACCCTCGGGAGGAACCCCCATGCGCAAGCTCTCACTGTCCACCTTCGTGGCCGGTCTCGCGTTGGCCGTCGTGGCCGCGCTCGGACTGACCACCGTCAACCCCAGCGGCGCCGCCACCTCGGTCACCTCGGCAGCCGCCGCACCGGCTGCCCAGGCCGACACGATCGCCAAGAACGCCAAGGGAAGGATGACCTCGCAGGTCTTCGGGCGCTCGGGCCGTGGCACCGTCCGGGGCACGTTCGTGCCCCTGCGGTTCGTCAAGCGCGGCGACGGCATCGCGGTCCGTGGCATCATCCACGGCGTGGTCCGCAAGCCGTCAGGGCGACAGACCTTCACCGCGATCCGGACGCTTCCGGTCCGCTCGATCGGCGGTCAGGACGTCGGGGCCGCGCGCGACAGCAGCGAGCGCAGGCGCTGCGACATCCTCAACCTGGTGCTGGGCCCGCTCGATCTCGATCTCCTGGGACTCACGGTGAACCTCAACCGGGTCGTGCTCGACGTCGTCGCGGTCACCGGTGCCGGCAAGCTGCTCGGCAACCTGCTGTGCGCGATCACCGGGCTCCTCGACGGAAACCGCCTCGGCCGGTTGACCACGCTGCTCAACCGCGTGCTGGCGGTCCTCCGCCTCGGCCTCTGACCGGACCACCGACGCACGCGACCCGGGTCACCCGCGCCGCCAGGGCGCGGGGCCTCGGGTCGTGGCGCAGAGTCCCCGGGCTCATCGGTCGAGGTGTCGCGCCTCGGCGAAGCAGAAGAGTCCGTACGCCGCGAAGCCCAGCCCCATCAGGCCCAGGAGCACCGGGCCGAACGGCTGGTCGAGCACCTCCTTGAGTGCCTGGTCGAGGCCTCCCGACTTGTTCGCCTCGTGGGTGACGCCGGCGTAGACGAAGAGGCCGCCGACGATGCCGAGTGCGATGCCCTTCGCGACGTGTCCGACCCGCCCCAGCCAGCGGTACGCCGTGCCCGTGTTGCCGCTCTGGCCCTCGGCGTCGATCCGCTTGAGGTACGACTCCTTGTAGGCCATCACGAGGAGGGCGACCCCGACGCCGGCGATGCCCAGGCCGATCGCGACGACGATGACCTGACCGCCGGGCAGGTCCATGAGCTTGGCCGTGGTGGAGTCGGTCCCGCCGCCCGACGAGCCCGAGCCGGTCGCCACGGTCGCCGCGCTGACGGCGATGACGGCGTACACCACGGCCTTGCCGGCCGCGACCAGGCGCTTGCGCAGCCGCTTCTTGTCGTCCTGCTCCTCGCGGTAGCCGACGGCGGCGTCGATGCCCTTCCAGACGACCATCAGGAACATGCCGACGGCCACCAGCCAGACCAGCACCTTGCCGAAGGGCTGCTCGGCCAGCTGCTGGAGGGCGCCGCTGCTGGAGGCGGACCCCTCGCGGTCGCCGAGGGCGAGCTGGACGGCGAGCCAGCCGATGAGGAGGTGGATGACGCCGAACGCCACCAGTCCGACGGCCGCAGCCTTGTCGAGCCAGTCGCTGTCCTGTGCCTGACGGGCGGTGTCGCTCACGATAGGTCTCCTAGCGCGGACTCGATGGCCCGATGGAAGGTCGGGTAGGCGTAGATCATGGTCTTCAGCGTCGCCACGGGGACGGCGGCGTGCACGGCGACCGCGAGGAAGCCGAGGATCTCCCCGCCGGCCGGGCCGACCACGGTGCCGCCGACGAGCACGCCGCGCTCGGCGTCCTCGACGACCTTGACCAGACCACGGGCGCCGGGCCCGTGGGTGAAGCCGCGCGACGAGTGCTCGAGCAGGGTGCTGCCGACCCGCACCTCGAGCCCGGCGTCGCGGGCCTGCTGCTCGGTCATGCCGACGCCGGCGACCTCGGGGTCGGTGAAGGTGGCGTGCGGGAGTGCGTGGTACGTCGCCGGTGGGCCGTCCTGGTCGAGCAGGTCGCGCAGCGCGATCGCCGACTGGTACATCGACACGTGCGTGAAGGCTCCGCGGCCGGTGACGTCGCCGATCGCCCACAGCTTGTCGGCGCCGGTGACGCGAAGACGGTCGTCGACGTCGAGGGTGCGGGCCGACGGGTCGAGCCCGACGCTGTCGAGGCCGAGGTCGTCGAGGTTGGGGGTGCGACCGGCGGCGACCAACAGCTTGTCGGCCACCAGCGACTCGTCACCGACGGTCAGGGTGAACGCGCCCGTCGGCGTAGGCGACCGACGACGTCTCGGCCCCGGTGAGCACGCGGATGCCTTCGCCGACGAGTACCTCCTCGAGCAGGCGTCCGGCCTCCGGCTCGTCGACCGGCACCAGCCGGTCGCCGTGCTGGAGGATCGTGACCCGCACCCCGAAGCGCGCGAACACCTGCGCCAGCTCGCACCCGATCGGCCCGCCGCCGAGCACCACGAGCGAGCCGGGCAGCTCGGTGGCGCGCAGGGCGTCACGGTTGGTCCAGTACGGCGTGCCGTCGAGTCCGTCGACCGGTGGGGCCGCCGGTCGGGTACCCGGGTTGAGGACGACGCCGCGGCCGGCCTCGAAGGTGCGGGTGCTGCCGTCACGCAGCTCGACGGCCACCCGACCGGCTCCCGCGAGCCGGGCGACGCCGTGCAGCACCGTGGCGCCGGCGTCCTCGAGGCGGCGTACGGCGACGGTGTCGTCCCACCCGTCGGTCGCCTCCTCGCTGACCCGGCGGGCGACCGGGGCCCAGCTCGCCGTGACGCTGACGTCGCCGGCCAGCCGGGCGGCGCGGCCGGCCTCGGCAAGGGTGTCGGCGGCGCGGACCATCATCTTCGACGGGATGCAGCCGTAGTACGGGCACTCGCCACCCACCAGGTGCTTGTCGACCGCCAGCACGGTGCGGCCGGCCTTCGCTGCGCCGGTCGCCAGGGCCTCGCCCCCGGGGCCGAGCCCGATCACCACCAGATCGACACTCTCGTCTGTCATGGACGTCAGCATGCCGCAGCCACGCCCGCTCGCGCTCCCCCGCCCGGTTGAAGAGAATCGTGGCGAACAACCGCTCTCTCAGGTCAGGGGATGACCTGAATCTCCACCATGATGTGAGCCATGGACATGAAGATCGAGTTGCTCAGCGTGCCGGTCACCGACATCGACCGCGCGATCGCCTTCTACACCAACCAGGTCGGGTTCGTGCTCGACCACGACATCCGGGTCAGCGACGAGATCCGGTTCGTCCAGATCACCCCTCCGGGGTCGGCCTGCTCGATCCTGGTCGGCGGCCTCACCGAGATGGAGCCGGGCAGCCAGCGCGGCATCCAGTGCGTGATCGCCGACGCCGACGCGGCCCTGGCCCAGCTGAAGGACGCCGGGGTGGAGGCGCAGGGCGTCGACGAGCAGCCCTGGGGACGGTTCGTCTACTTCGCCGACCCCGACGGCAACGCCTGGGCGCTGCAGCAGCTCGTGCCCCAGTCGTAGGGCCGGTCCGGTCGGCCGTCAGCCGTCCTGGCGCAGGGTCTGCTTGTGCCGCTGGATGGCGCCCAGGACGCCGTTGACGTACGTCGGGCGAGTCGTCGGTCGACAGCTCGCGCACCAGGGCCATCGCCTCGGTGATGGCGACCGTGTCGGGGACGTCGTCGGCGTACATGAGCTCCCACAGGCCCAGGCGCAGGGCGTTGCGGTCGACGGCCGGCATCCGGTCGAGGGTCCAGCCCTGGGAGTACTCGGCGAGCAGCTCGTCGATGCGATCGGTGCGCTCGACGACGCCGCGCACCAGGGTGGAGGTGTAGGCGTTGGCGGGGGCCTCGTCGGCCGCGATCGCGCGGTCGAGGGCCTCGACCGGCGACTCGTCGCGCATGTCGGCGGCGTACAGGATGTCGAGGGCCCGGCGCCGGGCCTTCGAGCGGGCGCCGGCCATCAGCGTGCCTTCACGACTTGACGCGGCCCATGTAGGACGAGTCGCGGGTGTCGACCTTGACCTTCTCGCCCTGGTTGATGAACAGCGGCACCTGGATCTCGTGGCCCGTCTCGAGCGTCGCCGGCTTGGTGCGGCCGGTGGCGCTGTCGCCGGCCAGCCCGGGCTCGGTGAAGGTGACCTGCAGCTCGACCGAGGCGGGGAGCTCGATGAACAGCACCCGTCCTTCGTTGGTGGCCACGACCGCCTCCTGGTTCTCGAGGAGGAAGTTGGCGGCACCGCCCACGATCTCGGGGCCGATCTCGAGCTGCTCGTAGTCGCTGATGTCCATGAACACGTACGACGAGCCGTCGTTGTAGAGGTACTGCATCGTGCGCCGGTCGACGGTCGCCGTCTCGACCTTGGTGCCGGCGTTGAACGTCTTGTCGACGGTCTTGTTCGACTCGACGTTCTTCAGCTTGGTGCGCACGAACGCGGGGCCCTTGCCGGGCTTGACGTGCTGGAACTCCACGACCGCCCACAGCTGCCCGTCGATGTTGAGAACCATGCCGTTCTTCAGGTCGTTCGTCGTTGCCATGCGCGCAGGTCAGCCTTCGGTTGCTCGGGAACTCGGACGCCGCCCGCGTCTCGCACGATCGGCGCGCAGGCAGCAGCGGCACACTCTATCGGGCACCGGCGGCTGCGACCGACTCGGCAGACGCGCCGAGGCTGGGGGGTGCCTGGGTCAGGCGAGCTCCCACACCACCTGGACGGTGACGCTCAGCTCGGAGCGCCCGGCGCGGATCGGTACGGCGTCCGCGAGCGCCTCCAGGTCGCGGACGGCGTACGAGCTCCGCTGGACCTGGCTCTGGACCTGCTCCGGGTCGACCTCGACGAGGGTCACCACCTCGCCGAGCGTCTGCCCCGTGGCGGCGGCGTACTCCTCGGCCTTGGTGGTCGCGGCGTCCACGGCGTCGCCGCGGGCGGTGCCGATCGCTGTCTCCGGGTCGCCGACCCGCAGCGCGATGTCGCCGACCCGCACGGCGTTGCCGCCCGCCTCGACCGCCGCGGTGATCGCCTTCCCCGCGGACCTCAGCTCGCGCACCAGGACCGCCACCGACTGGCTGACGCGGTAGCCGCGCAGCACCGGCGGCGCGTTGTCGACGTAGGTGTAGACCGGGCTCATGTCGAGGCCGGTGGTCTCGACGTCGCGGCGCGGCACCCCGAGCGCCTCCAACCGCGACAGCACCCGCTCGAGGACGGCGCCGGAGTCGTCCAGTGCGGTCTCGAGGTCGTCACGCACCAGCCTGACCGACACGTCGAAGCCGACCTGGTCGGGCACCACCGTCGCCTCCCCCATCCCACGCATGGTGACCGTGCGCCGATCGGCCGCGTCGTCCGCCCCGGCACCGGCCGCCGGCGCCGAGGCCTGCGCGGCCGTCGTCCCACCACTGTCACCCACGAGGTAGGCCACCGCCACCGCGAGCAGCACCACCCCCACCACCAACAACCCCTTGACGCTCACCGTCACGTTCTTGTCCATCGCCCGCCTCCACCCATCCTCTTCACCGACTTGCTCGTGGTGGGGTGACGAGGTGGTCCGGGCCTGGGGTTCCGAGTACTTCGCCACCCCATCGACGTTGTGGGCCACCCGGACGTAGATGCAGTGGCGAACTACCCCGACAGCCGGGCGAGGGACGCGAGGGCGAGCCGGTAGCCGTCGATGCCGTGGCCGGAGATCACCTCGGCGGCGTGGGGTGTGACGACGGAGGTGTGGCGGAAGACCTCGGGGCGTTGGGTGGGATCGGAGATGTGCACCTCGACCAGGGGCGCGGCGAGCTGGGCGCAGGCGTCGAAGAGGGCGTAGGAGTAGTGGGTCCAGGCGGCGGCGTTGAGGACGACGGGCGTGGCCTCGTCGGCCGCGGCGTTGAGCCAGTCGAGGAGCTCGCCCTCGTGGTTGGTCTGACGGACGTCGACCTCGAGCCCGCAGCTCGGCGCCCCACCCGACGCACAGCGCCGCGAGCTCGGCGTGCGTCGTCGACCCGTAGATCTCGGGCTGGCGCCGGCCGAGCCGGCCGAGGTTGGGTCCGTTGAGCACGAGCACCCTCACGAGCCGCCGCCGATCGCCTCGTACGCCGCTCGCAGGTCGTCCTCCGTCGGGCCGGTCAGCACCGTCGGCCGGCCCACGTCGTCGAGGACGACGAAGCGCAGCACAGCGCCCCGCGACTTCTTGTCGACCCGCATCGACGCCAGCAGGTCGTCGAAGGGCGCGCCCGCGTACGTCGTGGGCAGGCCGACCCGCGCGAACGCCGACCGGTGCCGCTCGACGACCTCGGCGGGCAGGCCTGCGGCGCGGTGCGCCAGCTCGGCGACGTACACGCACCCGATCGCGACGGCCTCGCCGTGCCGGATGCCGTAGTCCTCGGCTCGCTCGATCGCGTGGGCGAGGGTGTGGCCGTAGTTCAGGGCCTCGCGACCGGGATCGCCGTCGCGGCCCCCGCGCTCCTTGAGGTCGGCGACCACCACGTCGATCTTCACCCGGATCGCCCGCTCGACGAGCTCGCGCAGCACCGGGGACGACGCCACCAGGGTGTCCGGGTCGGTCGACTCCACCAGCCGCAGGATCTCGGGGTCGGCGATGAAGCCGCACTTGACGACCTCGCCCAGCCCGGCGACCAGCTCGTCGCGCGGGAGGGTCTCGAGGAGGGCCAGGTCGCAGAGGACGCCGGCCGGCTCGTGGAAGGCGCCGACCAGGTTCTTGCCGGCTGCGGTGTTGATGCCGGTCTTGCCGCCCACCGCCGCGTCGACCATCGCGAGCAGCGTCGTGGGCACGTGCACGACCCGCACCCCGCGCAGCCACGAGGCCGCGACGAACCCACCGAGGTCGGTGGTCGCTCCCCCGCCCAGGGTCACCACCACGTCGGAGCGCGTGAAGCCCTCCTCGCCGAGCGCCTCCCAGCAGGCGTTGGCGACCTCGGCGGTCTTGGCCGGCTCGCCGTCGGGTACGGCGAGCACCGTGACGTCGCGGTCGGGCAGCGTGTCGACGAGGGGACCGACGAGCTCGTCGACGAGGTGCTCGAGCGAGTCCGGGCAGATGACCGCGACCCGCAGCGCGTCACCGACCATGCCCGGCAGGCGCTCGGCGAGGTGGTGGCCGACCACGACGTCGTACGGCGACGCGCCACCGACGTGGAGCACGGTCTCGGGCGCGTGGTCGGTCACGACAGGGCCTCCTGGATGCGCTTGACCACGTCGGCGGGAGACGTGTCGTCGGTGTCGACCACCAGCGTGGCGACCGACTCGTAGATCGGGGCGCGCTCCTCGAGGGTCGCCTTGATCTGCGCCCGCACGTTGCCGAACAGCAGCGGCCGACCGGCGCCGAGCCCGACCCGCTTGACCGCCTCGCTCAGCCCGACCCGCAGGAACACCACGCGGTGCTGGGCGAGCAGCGCCCGGGTCGACTCGTCGAGCACCGCGCCCCCGCCCAGGGCCAGCACGCCCGGGTGCGAGGCGAGGGCCTCGGCGACGGCGGCCCGCTCGAGCGCGCGGAAGTGGGCCTCGCCGGAGTCGACGAAGATGTCGGAGATGCTGCGGCCCTCGGCCGCCTCGACGTCGGCGTCGGTGTCACGTGCCTCGACGTCGTACGCCTCGGCGAGCAGGCCCGCGACCGTCGTCTTCCCGGCGCCCATCGGCCCGACCAGGACGACGAGCGGAGCAGTCACTTGTACCTCATCGTGTCGAGGTACGACTGGTAGTTGCGGCGGGTCTCGCCGACCGAGTCGCCGCCGAACTTCTCGACCACGGCGTCGGCCAGCACCAGCGCCACCATCGCCTCGGCGACGATGCCGGCCGCCGGTACGGCGCACACGTCGGAACGCTGGTGGTGGGCGACCGTCTGCTCGCCGGTGGCGACGTCGACGGTGCGCAGGGCGCGCGGCACCGTGGCGATCGGCTTCATCGCCGCCCGCACCCGCAGCACCTCGCCGGTGGTCATGCCGCCCTCGGTGCCGCCGGAGCGACCCGAGACCCGCCGGATGCCGTCGTCGGTGGCCACGATCTCGTCGTGGGCGAGCGACCCCGGCGTCGCGGCGAGCTCGAAGCCGTCACCGACCTCGACCCCCTTGATCGCCTGGATGCCCATCAGGGCGCCGGCCAGCCGCGAGTCGAGGCGCCGGTCCCAGTGGACGTGCGAGCCGAGCCCCGGGGGCAGCCCGTGGACGACGACCTCGACGACGCCACCGAGGGTGTCGCCGTCCTTGTGCGCCTCGTCGACGCGGGCCACCATCGCGGCCGCCGCATCGGGGTCGAGACAGCGCACCGGGTCGGCGTCGAGCCGGGTCACGTCGTCGGGCTCGGGCCACAGCCCGGCCGGGGCGCGGACGCCGCCGAGCTCGATGACGTGCGACACGATCCGGGCACCGACCGCCTGCTCGAGGAAGTTCGAGGCCACCCGACCCAGGGCGACCCGGGCGGCGGTCTCGCGGGCCGACGCGCGCTCCAGCACCGGACGCGCCTCGTCGAAGTCGTACTTCTGCATGCCGGCCAGGTCGGCGTGCCCGGGGCGCGGCCGGGTCAGCGGTGCGTTGCGTGCCTGCGCCTCGAGGACGTCGGCGTCGACCGGGTCGGCCGACATCACGGTCTCCCACTTCGGCCACTCGGTGTTGCCGACCGTGATCGCGACCGGACCGCCCTGCGTACGCCCGTGCCGGACGCCGCCGGTGATCGTGACGGCGTCCTGCTCGAACTTCATCCGCGCGCCGCGGCCGTAGCCGAGGCGGCGACGGGCCAGCGAGTCGGAGATGTCGGCGGTCGTCACCTCGACGTGGGCGGGCAGCCCCTCGAGGATCGCGACCAGGGACGGGCCGTGGGACTCGCCCGCGGTCAACCAACGCAGCATGGCGCCAGTCTCCCATCGTCGCGCCGACCGCCCACGGCGGTCACCCGGTCACGAGACGCGGAGCAGCGCGTCGCCGACCAGCAGCCCGACGACCGCGCCGGCCAGCAGGTACGGGCCGAACGGGATCGCGTGCTTGAGCAGCGTCCGGTCACGCCGTACCAGGGCGAGCAGGACGCTCGGCACCGCGAACAGCACGAACCCCGCGTAGAGCCCGACCCCGAACTCCGGCCAGCCGCGATAGGCCAGCAGGAAGCCGATCAGACCCGCCAGCCGGACGTCGCCGTACCCCATGCCCGGCGGGTAGACGAACCACAGCACGAAGAACACCAGGAAGGCCCCGGCCAGGCCGATGAGGCCCCGCACCAGGTCCTCGTGGCCACCGGTCGCCAGCCACACCACCACGCCGTAGCCGACGGCGAGCGCCGTGCTCGCGATCACCACCCGCGCGGGCAGCAGGCGGGTGCGCAGGTCGATCACCGCGAGCAGGACGCCGACCGGCACGAGCGGGAGGAACAGTGCGAGGTCACGGTGCCAGCCGACCGCCAGCCCGACGAGCGCCCCGAGCACCCCGCACGCGACCGAGCACGCCGGCGCCAGCCCCGGATCGGCCGCGATGTCGGCGTAGAGCGCCTTCGGACCCTCGGCCAGCCGCCGTTGCTCCGCCGCCGTCAGGGTCGTCGTCGCCTTGGCCTCGAGCTCGGCCAGGACGGGGTCGGGTCGGTGGCTCAGCGAACCGGGCGATCACCCGTGGGACCAGGAGCCCGGCCAGCGCACAGGTCACGCCCGCGAGCGCGGCCACCAGGACGTCGTTCACGCCCCGCGCTCCGCCAGCGCCGCGGCGCCGGCCTCCCGCATCGCCGTCACCGGGGCGGTCAGACCGGTGAACAGCTCGACCTGCAGCACCGCCTGGTGCACCAGCAGGTCGAGCCCTCCGACGAGCACCCGCCCCTGGGCCAGGGCCGCAGCCGCCAGCGGCGTCGGCCAGGGGTCGTAGAGCACCTCGAAGGTCACGGGCACGGCATCACAGCGCCGCACCAGGCTGGGGGTCTGGGCGGCGACCGGGACCGTGGACACGAGCACGTCGACAACATGTCCGAGATCATCGTCGAGACCACCGACAGTCACGGTCGGCCGCGACGCGTGCGCGGCGATGGCGGCCGCGGTCGGCGCCGCCCGCTCGGGCGAGCGCGCCAGCAGCCGCACCGTGCGGGCCCCGAGGTCGCACAGGGCCAGGCCGACCGACGCCGCGGTGGCCCCGGCGCCCAGGATCGTGACGCCGGCAACGGGGCCGGCGTACCGCTCCCGCAACGCCGCGACCGCACCCGGCAGGTCGGTGTTGTCGAGCCGGGCGACTCCCCCGTCGAGGACGACGGTGTTGGCCGCCCCGGCCAGGTCGACCACCACCGAGCGCTCCTCGACCAGCGACAGCACCTCACGCTTGAGCGGCATCGTCAGCGACAGCCCACGCCACCCGTCGTCGAGCCCGGCCACGAACGACGCCAGCCCGCCCGACGGCACGCGAACCGCCTCGTAGGTCCAGTCGAGCCCGAGGACGTCGTACGCCGCCCGGTGCAGGACCGGCGAGAGCGAGTGGGCGATCGGGTCACCCAGGACGGCGCACTTCATGCTGAGGGATCAACAGGTCTCGGGCGAGTTCGCGCACAGCTCGGCGTCGAACTGCTGGAACTCCTCGAAGTCGTCGGTGAACTTCGTCTCGCCCGTCTCGAGGTCGACCGTCGCGTAGTACAGCCACGGACCCTCCGCGGGCGTGATCGCCGCAGCCAGCGCCGCATCACCCGGGGCCTCGATCGGGCCGGGCGGCAGGCCGGGGTAGCGGCGGGTGTTGTACGGCGAGTCGACCTGCAGGTCCGCGGCCGAGAGCCCCACCCCCAGGTCGTCGCGACCGAGCGCGTAGTTGACCGTGGCGTCGATCTCGAGCTTGCCGTTGGTCTGCCCGTTGTCGGGGTTCTCCAGCCGGTTGTAGATCACGCGGGAGACCTTGGGCATGTCGGGCGGCAGGGCCTCGGCCTCGATCAGGCTCGCGATCGTCATCAGCTCGTGCGGGGTGTAGCCGAGCCGCTCCGCAGCCCCTTCGAGGTCGGCGTCGAGCGCCGCCTGCTGCCACCGGGTCACCATCGCGGTGAGGATCGACTCGGCCGTGGCGTTGGGGCCGAAGGTGTAGGTGGCGGGGAACAGGTAGCCCTCCGGGTTGCCCTCGGCGTACGCCGGCAGCCCGATCGCGTCGGGAGCCGCGAGCACCTGGGTGAGCTCGCGGGCCCGGATCTCGGTGCCCTCGGCGAGCACGTCGACGATCTGCCGCTGCGTGAGGCCCTCCGGCACGGTGACCGTGGTCGAGATGATGTTGTCGGGATCGACCAGGATCTCGACGACGTCGCTGGCCCTCATCTCGTTCTTGAGCTCGTAGAAGCCGGCCTGGATGCCGGTCGCGGCCGAGTTGGCGGAGGCGGCGTCGGTGAAGGCCTCGGCGGAGGCGACCACGCCCTGCTCCTCGAGGTTCGTGCCCATCGTGGAGAGGGAGTCGCCGCGGGCGACCTCGAAGGTCACCGATCCGGTGCCGGGTCCGGAGAAGTCCTCGGCGTCGGCGAACTGGTCGCGGATCGCGTCGACGCCCTTGGTGACGGCGAAGTAGCCGCCCACGGCCGCGACGACCAGCACCACCAGGATCGGCAGGCAGCCCGAACGTCGGCGCGCGCGCCGGTGCCCCACGCGGCGGGCCTGCGCCGCCTCGGCCCGACTCTCGTCACCGCTGAAGATGGGTCCGGTGTCGACGGTCTCGGGGTCGTGCTCAGACATCCGGCTCCTTGTCGGTCGGCACGACCTCGCCCGGCGGGGTGCCGGTGGCTCGTTCGGTGTCGAGGGCGTGCTGCAGGATCAGCACGGCGGCGGCCTGGTCGACCACTGCTCGACGTTTGCTGCCCTTGGTGCCACGGTCGCGCAGCATAGCCTCCGCCGACACGGTGGTCAGGCGTTCGTCGACCAGCCTGACCGGTACCGGTGCCACGGACGCCGCCAGCCGGGCGGCGAACGCGCGGGTCTTCACCGCGGCCGGCCCCTCCGACCCGGACAGCGACCGAGGCAGTCCGACGACCACCTCGACCACCTCCGACTCGGCCTGGGCGGCGGCCAGGATCTGACGCAGGCGGCGCAGGTCGCCCCGCCCGCTCGCCACCGTCTCGACCGGTGAGGCCAGAACGCCGGAGGGGTCGCACCGCGCCACCCCGATCCGGGCGTCACCAGGGTCGATGCCGAGCCGGACGCCGCGCCTCACGTGGCGGTCACGTGGCCGCGACCGCCGCGGTGACCGCCGCAAGCGCCTCGTCGAGGCGCGAGGTGTCGCTGCCACCGCCCTGCGCGACGTCGGCCTTGCCGCCGCCCTTGCCGCCGACGTACGGCCCGACGGCACGCACGAGGTCGTTGGCGCTCAGGCCACGAGCCTGGGCCGCGTCGTTGAGGGCGGCGACCACGGAGACCTTGCCGTCGGCCGCCCCGATCACCACGACCACGCCGGGTACGGCGCCGGGCAGCCGACCGCGGATGTCGAGCGCGAGGGTGCGGACGTCGCCACCGCCCGCGCCGTCGACGCGGTGCGCCACGACCTGGACGCCGCCGACGTCCTGGGCGGTCGCGGCCAGCTCGGCGCCGCCGGAGAGCAGCTGCTGGAGCCGGATCTTCTCGATCTCCTTCTCGGCCACCCGCAGCCGGTCGACCAGGTCGGCGACACGGCCGACCAGGTCGTCGGGCTGGGTCTTGAGCAGGCCGGTCAGCCGGCCGACGACGTCGCGCTCGCGGGCGAGGTACGCGAAGCCCTCGACGCCGGTGTAGGCCTCGATCCGGCGGTTGCCCGAACCCACCGACGCCTCGCCGGTGACCACGACCGTGCCGATCTGCGAGGCGTGCTCGACGTGGGTGCCGCCGCACAGCTCGCGCGACCACGGGCCGCCGATCTCGACGACGCGCACCTTCGTGGAGTCGTAGGTCTCGCCGAACAGCGCGACCGCGCCCCACTCACGGGCCTCTTCGAGGGTCATGTACTGCCAGCCGACGGGCAGGTCGGCGCGCAGCGCCTCGTTGGAGACGTGCTCGATGTCGCGCACCTGCTCGGGGGCCAGCCCCGTCGTCCAGCCGAAGTCGAGCCGCAGGTAGCCGGGCCGGTTGTAGGAGCCCGACTGCAGCGCGCTGGGCCCGAGCACCTGCCGCAGCGCGGCGTGCACGACGTGGGTGCCGGAGTGGGCCTGGCGTGCGCCGGTGCGCCACTCGGGGTCGACGCGGGCGTGCAGGTGGCCGGACGACGCGCCGCCGAGCTCGCCGTCGACGACCCGCACCTGGTGCACGACGAGCCCCGCGACCGGGCGCTGGACGTCGAGCACCTCCAGCCGGCCGCCGTCGAACTCGATGATGCCGGCGTCGGCCGCCTGGCCGCCCGACTCGGCGTAGAACGGCGTCCGGTCGAGCACGATCTCGCCGACCTCACCTGGGCCAGCGACGTCGCCGGCGTGCCCCCCTGGAGCAGGGCCAGCGCCCTCGACTCGGTGTCGAGCGTCTCGTAGGCGAGCCACTCGGTGGGCCCGTGCTCGTCGAGGATGCCGCGGTAGACGGTGGTGTCGGCGTGCTGGCCCTTCTTGGCCGCGCGCGTCGGCCTTCGCCCGCTCGCGCTGCTCGGTCATCAGCCGCCGGAAGCCCGCCTCGTCGACGCGCGAGCCCTGCCTCGGAGGCCATCTCGAGGGTCAGGTCGATCGGGAAGCCGTAGGTGTCGTGGAGCGCGAACGCCTGGTCGCCGGACAGCGTCGATGCCGCCGGCGCTCTGCACCTCGGTGCGCCGCCAGGTCGAAGATCGCGGTACCGGCCTGCAGGGTCTGCGGAACGCCTCCTCCTCGGCGTACGCGACCCGCGAGATGCGGTCCCAGTCGGTGTGCAGGTCGCGGGTAGGTCTCGCCCATCTTGTCGCGGCTGATCGGCATCAGCTCGGGCAGCGCGGGGTCCTCGTAGCCGAGCAGCCGCATCGAGCGGACGGCGCGGCGCAGCAGCCGGCGCAGCACGTAGCCGCGGGCCTCGTTGCCGGGCGTGACGCCGTCGCCGATCAGCATCATCGAGCTGCGCACGTGGTCGGCGACGACGCGGAACCGGACGTCGTCGTCGTGGTCGGCGCCGTACCGGCTGCCGGTGAGCTCCTCGGCCGTCTCGATCACGGGGAACATCACGTCGATCTCGTACATGTTCTCCACGCCCTGGCAGCAGGTACGCGACCCGCTCGAGGCCCATGCCGGTGTCGATGTTCTTCTTCGGCAGCGCGCCGACGATGTCGAAGTCCTCCTTGCTGCCGCACCGCGCTCAGCTCGTCCTGCATGAACACGAGGTTCCAGAACTCCAGGTAGCGGTCCTCGGCCGCCGAAGTCGCCGTCGGGGCCGTACGCCGGGCCGCGGTCGATGAGGATCTCCGAGCACGGGCCGCCCGGCCCGGGCACGCCCATCGACCAGTAGTTCTCCTTCTTGCCGAGCCGGAGGATCCGCTCGTCGGGCAGGCCGGTGATCTTCGTCCAGAGCGCGACGCGCCTCGTCGTCGTCGTCGTAGACGCGTCGGGTAGAGCTTGCCTCCGGGCAGCCCGAAGCCGCCGTCGGCGACCGGCTTGGTGACGAGGTCCCAGGCGAGCTCGATCGCGCCCTCCTTGAAGTAGTCGCCGAAGGAGAAGTTGCCGCACATCTCGAAGAACGTGCCGTGCCGGGTGGTCTTGCCGACGTCCTCGATGTCGGGGGTGCGCACGCACTTCTGCACGCTCGACCGCGCGGTCGTACGGCGGCGTCTCCTGGCCGAGGAAGTACGGCTTGAACGGCACCATGCCGGCGTTGACGAACAGCAGGTTGGGGTCGTCGAGCAGCAGCGAGGCCGACGGCACGGCGGTGTGGCCGTGCCGCTCGAAGTGCGCGAGGAACCGGCGGCGGATCTCCGCGGTGTCCATCAGGTGCTGCCTTCCTCGTGTTCGTCGGTGTGTCGGCGGTGACGGCCGGTGCCGGCCGGCTGCAGCTCTGGTGTCCCATGAGGCACGAGGCCGTAGCCGCTCCCGCAACTCGGTTTCCTTCTCGGCCTGGCCCTGCGCGACCTCGTCGCGCGAAGATCCGCGCGCCCGAGGCGCGAGCCCGCTCCGCGGTCGCGCAGCCCGTCGACGGTGAACGCCTCGGCGGCGCGCCGGCCCCGGACCATGGCGTAGACCCCGGCGCCGGCCCCGGCGACGAACCAGAGCCCCGGCTCATGCGCGATCCTCACGCTGCGTCCTCGTCGTCGGTCATCGGCCGGCCGCGCTGCCGCGCCTCCCAGTCGCGCCGGGCCTCCCGCTGGTCGGCCTGCCGCTGCTTGCGGGCCCGCCGGACCTCGCGCCGCATCTCGAACCGGATCCGGTTGCGGGTCTCCGGCGCCAGCGCGCGGCGTACGCCGTGGGCCGAGGGACGCGGCCTTGACGACGCGTCTCGCGCAGCACCAGGTCGGCGAACAGCGGCACCGGTCGACGCGTCGGCGGCGCGGTCTCGGGCTCGCTCGGGGTCCGCGACCAGCGTCGGTGATGATGTACTCCGTCGACCCGGCCTCGGCGCGCGGCTCGGGTGCGGCCGAGATCCGGCGCTCGATGCTCGTCGACCTGGGTCGCGCAGGCCGGCGGCGCTCCGCGTGCGCGGCGTGCAGCTCGCGACCGCGTCCGCCCGCGGAGCCGCACGCAAGGCGACCACGCAGGACGATGGCCAGCAGCGGCCAGGACGCCCAGCAGCGACCAGCACGACGAGTCACACCGTCACAGCGGAACGCCCACGCCGGTCACGGGCGACTCGGCGCGGGTTTCGTCCCCGCGGATGATGCGCCGGACCCGCTCCCAGCGCTCCTTGACGGCGGCCTCGGCGCCGAGCGCGGTCGGCTGGTAGTACGCGCGCGTCGGCGACCACGTCGGGGGCGTACTGCTGCTCGGCGATGCCGAACGGCTCGTCGTGGCTGTAGGTGTACGCCTCGCCGTGGCCGAGCTTCTTCGCGCCCGCGTAGTGGGCGTCGCGCAGGTGCGGCGGCACCGGGCCGATCTTGCCGGCGCGGACGTCGGCGCTCGCCGCGTCGATCGCCCTGGTCACGGCGTTGGACTTGGGCGCCACCGCCAGCGCGATCGTGGCCTGGGCGAGGTTGAGCCGGGCCTCGGGCATCCCGATCAGCTGCACCGCCTGGGCGGCGGCGACCGCGGTCGTGCAGCGCGGTCGGGTCGGCCAGGCCGATGTCCTCGCTGGCCAGGATCACCAGCCGGCGGGCGATGAACCGCGGGTCCTCCCCCGCCTCGATCATCCGGGCCAGGTAGTGCAGCGCGGCGTCGGCGTCGGAGCCGCGGATCGACTTGATGAAGGCGCTGATCACGTCGTAGTGCTGGTCGCCCTGGCGGTCGTAGCGCACCGCCGCCTGGTCGACGGCGGTCTCGGCGGTGGCCAGGTCGATGGCCGGGTCGACCCTTCGCGCGCCGCCGCGCCGGCCGCGGCCTCGAGGTAGGTCAGCGCCCGCCGGGCGTCGCCGCCGGCCAGCCGGACCAGGTGCTCGCAGCGCGTCGTCGTCGAGCGTCGACCGCGCCGGCGAGCCCGCGCTCGTCGGCCAGAGCGCCTGCGCCACGACCGCGCGGACGTCGTCGTCGGTCAGCGACTCCAGCGCGCAGCAGCAGGCAGCGCGACAGCAGCGGCGAGATCACCGAGAAGAACGGGTTCTCGGTGGTCGCCGCGACCAGCGTGACCCAGCGGTTCTCGACGCCGGGCAGCAGCGCGTCCTGCTGCGCCTTGCTGAACCGGTGCACCTCGTCGACGAACAGCACCGTCTCCTCGCCGCCGCGCGCGACGAGCTCGCGCGCGGGCGGCGTCGATGGCCGCCCGGACCTCCTTGACCCCGGCCGACGACGGCGGAGACCTCGACGAACCGGCGGTCGGTCTGCTGGCTCAGGATCGCCGGCGATGGTGGTCTTGCCGGTGCCCGGCGGCCCCCACAGGAGCAGCGACATCGACTGGTCGCCCTCGATCAGCTGGCGCAGCGGCGAGCCCGGCGCCGCGCAGCTGCTCCTGGCCCGACGAGCTCGTCGAGGGTGCGCGGCCGCATCCGCACGGCCAGCGGCGCCGACGGCGTGCGCGCTGACGGCCAGCGAGCCGCTGCCGGCGCCCGCGGTCGCGGGGGAGCGTCGGCGGCCGTCGACGGCGTCACCGTAGGCGACGTCAGGCCGTCGGCCATGACCATCTTGCGTGTCGAGGTCGAACCAGGTCGTCGTCGTAGCCCGGGCTGGTCATCAGCTCGGTGCTCGGGGTGGCGCCCGGGTCGGGGAGCCCTGAGCTGTCGACGCCCAGCAGGCGCGGCGGTCACCGGGTCGGCCGGGTGCTGGCCGAGCTCGCCCGGCGAAGTGGCAGGCGACCTTGTGCCGCTCGCCGATCTGCAGCAGCGGCGGCTCGACGCTTGGCGCAGATCTCCTGCGCCTTCCAGCAGCGGGTGCGGAACCGGCAGCCCGACGGCGGGTTGATCGGGCTCGGGACGTCGCCCTCGAGCCGGATCCGCTCGCGGCGTCCACCGATCGCGGCCTGCTTGACGTCGGGCACCGCCGACAGCAGCGCCTGCGTGTACGGGTGGTGCGGCGTGGCTGTAGATGCGTGTCGCGGTCGCCGATCTCGACGATCTTGCCGAGGTACATCACCGCGATCTCGGGGCAGAAGTGCCGCACGACCGCGAGGTCGTGGGCGATGAAGAGGAAGGCGATGTCGAACTCGCTTCTGGAGGTCCTGGAGCAGGTTGATCACCTGCGCCTGGATCGAGACGTCCAGCGCGGAGACCGGCTCGTCGGCGACGAGCAGCTTCGGGTTGAGCGCCAGCGCCCGGGCGATGCCGATGCGCTGCCGCTGGCCGCCGGAGAACTCGTTCGGGTAGCGGTTGTAGTGCTCGGGGTTGAGCCCGACGACCTCGAGCAGCTCCTGGACCCGGCGCGAGCATCTGGTTCTTCGGCACGATGTTGTGCACCGACAGCGGCGTGCCGACGATCGTGCCGACCGTGTGCCGCGGGTTCAGCGACGAGTAGGGGTCCTGGAAGATCATCTGCACCTCGCGGCGGAGCGGCTGCATCTCCGTTGGGCTGATCGTCGCGATGTCGTGGCCGCTCGAACTTGATCGAGCCGCCGACGTCGGCGTCGTAGAGCCGGGTGATCAGGCGGCCGGTCGTCGACTTGCCGCAGCCGGACTCGCCCACGAGCCCGAGCGACCCGCCCTCGGGACCTGGAAGGAGATGCCGTCGACGGCCTGGACGTGGCCGATCGTGCGGCGGATCAGGCCCGCCGGACTTCACCGGGAAGTACATCTTGCAGGTTCGTGGACCTCGAGCACCGGCGGCGCGCTCGGGTCGAGCACCGCGGCCTTGGTGTCTGGCCTACGGCTCGGCGACGCTCCCGGGCATCATCGACGCGACCTCCGGCTCGGGCCATCTCCGTGCGTCGGGCCTCGGTCGCGTCCGGCGCGGCGGTGCGCACTGCGGGTGACCGTCGGTGGCGGTCTCGGCGCGTCGGGTCGTCAGCGTCTCGGGACCAGGTCGCGACATCAGGCTCTCCTCGACCAGCTCGGGGGCGATCTCGGGCAGCACCTCGGCCTGCGTAGATCGCGTCCGGGTCGGCCAGGTGGCACCGCTTGAGGTGGCTGCTGCCGCGGCCACCGGGCCGCAGCTCGGGCAGCTCGGTCATGCACAGGTCGCCCGGCACCTTGTCCACTGTGGGCGCAGCGCGGGTGGAAGGCGCAGCCCGGAGGGCGGGTTGAGCAGGCTGGGCGGGTTGCCGGGGATCGGGATCAGCCTGGCGTCCGGTGTCGCCGGTGACGTCGGGAACGCTGGAGAGCAGACCCCAGGTGTAGGGCATCTCGGGGTGGGTCAGGATCTCCTTGGCACGTGCCGTACTCGACCGCACGGCCGGCGTACATCACCAGCACGTCGTCGGCCATCTCGGCGATCACGCCGAGGTCGTGGGTGATCATGATGATCGCGGAGCTGAACTCGCGCTGCAGGTCCTGGAGCAGGTCGAGGATCTGCGCCTGCACGGTGACGTCGAGGGCCGTCGTGGGCTCGTCGGCGATCAGCAGCGACGGGTCGTTGATCAGCGCCCATCGCGATCATCGCGCGCTGCCGCATGCCGCCGGAGAACTGGTGCGGGAAGTCGTCGACCCGCCGGTCGCGGCTGGCGGGATGCCGACCCGGTCGAGCATCTCGATGGCCCGCTTGCTGGCGTCGCGCTTCGACGCCTTGGGGTGGTGCAGCCGGTAGGCCTCGGCGATCTGGTCGCCGACCCGGTAGAACGGGTGCAAGGCGGCGAGCGGCGTCCTGGAAGATCATCGCGACCGTCGTTGCCGCGCAGCTTGCGCATGCGGCGCTCGCTCGCGGCCGATGACTCCTGCCGCCGACCCGGATCGAGCCCGTCATGCGGGCTGACTTCGGCGTCGTGCAGGCCGAGGACCGCCATGCTCGAGACCGACTTGCCGGAGCCGGACTCGCCCACGATGCCGAGCGTCTGCCCAGGCGCGACGCAGTAGCTGAGGTCGGTGACGGCGCTCGACGAGGCCGTCGGCGGTCGGGAACTTGACCGTGAGGTCGCTCGACCACGAGGAAGGGCTCGGTCGCTCCGAGGACCGTCGGCGTCCTTGGCGGCACGGTGCGCTCGTGGTGTCGGTCATCCCAGCCTCACTCTCGGGTCGAGGACGCTGTAGAGGACGTCGACCACCAGGTTGGACACGACGATGAACAAGGCCCCGACGAGCACCGTGGCGGTCAACACCGGCAGGTCCAGCGGCGACTGGAGCGCGTCGAGGCCCCAGCGGCCGATGCCGTCGATGCTCGAAGATGTGCTCGGTGAAGATCGTGCCGGCGAGCAGGCGCGCCGAAGTCGAGGCCGAAGATGGTGACGATCGGCACGATCGCGGCCCGCAGCGCGTGCTTGAACGGTCACCAGCCGCTCGGGTCAGGCCCTTGGCCGTGGCGGTGCGGATGTAGTCCTCGCCCAGGGTCTCGACCATCTGACCGCGGGTGTACCGCGCGTACTGCGGTCGACGTTGGCCACGCCCAGCACCAGCCACGGCAGCAGCAGGCCGCCGAACCAGTCTGAGTGGGTCCTCCGTGATCGGGAAGTACCCGGTGTCGGGGAAGATGTCGGTCTGCAAGGTCAGGAAGATCCAGGCGAGCAGGCACAAGAGGTAGTAAGGGATCGAGCGAGACGAGCAGGCTGCCGCTCACCAGGAACCGGTCGCCGGCCGAGCCCCGTCGAGACGCCGCGGCGATCCCGATTCCGACGCCCACGGTGAGGAACACGATCGAGCCGCCGATCGCGATCAGGACCGTCGGGACGATCCGTTCCTTGAGCTCGTCGGTCACCTCGTTGCGGGTGCCGTACGAGACACCGAGGCACGGACGCGTGCAGTCGTAGGTGGAGGCGCCGAAGTCGATCTCGCGGCCGTTGACGACCCCGCCCATGAACTCCCGTAGGCGCTCGATGACGGGCTTGTCGAGGCCCATCTGCTTCTCGATGGCCGCAAGTCGCTCTGCGGTGCAGCGCCCACCGGCGCCGTCGCACACCGGCTGGGCGGGGTTGCTGGGACCGAGGTAGAAGACGGCGAACACCACGAACGAGGCCAGCCCGATGACCAGGAGCGACGACAACAGGCGCCGCACGATGAAGCCCAACATGCGCGTTCCTCTTCACAGGAGTGGGTGGCCGACGGTCGCCCGGCGGCACGGTGGTGCCCAGCACGCCGGTAGCGGGTCCAGGTACTGCGGACCCGCCACCGGCGTCAGTCACGCCGGGCCACCGCAGATGCGGCGGCCCGACGCTGTCTCACTGAGTCGACCCAGAGGTTCTTCCAGGTCGGCTGGCCGATCGTGTTGTCCACGAAGTGACCCTCGATCTTCGAGCCGTGCGTCTGAGCGACACCGCCGTACTTGGTGACGAACAGCGGCAGGTACTCGGTCATGACCTGCTTGTCGAGCTCGCCCCAGGCGGCCGGCTGGTCCTCGACCGGCAGCAGCTGGATCTCCTCGATCTTGGCGTCGATCTCGGGCTCGCTGAAGATCGAGTAGTTCGATCCCGGGCCCTCAGCCTCGAGGTTGGTGCTCTGGATCAGCGGCGGGAACCACGAGCTGCCCGACGGCCAGTCGGCGATCCAGCCGGCCGTGCGGATGTTGATGTCAGCGTCGGGGTCGGCGCGCAGGGTGGAGAGGTCGGCCGTGGTGGTCGGCACCGGGCTGGGCTTGAACCCGGCCTCTTCGAGGGCGGCCTCGACGACGTCCTTGACCTTGACGGCCAGCGGGTCGTCCTTGGCGTACGGGAACTTGATCTCGTAGCCCGCTCGCGCCGGCCTCCTCGAGCAGCGCCTTGGCTGCCTCGGGGTCGGTCGAGCCGATCTCGTGGTCGGGGATCGGGTTGAACTCGACGCGACCCGCGGTGCCCGGAGGCATCAGCGTGTCACCGGGGATCGCCGTGACGCCCTCGATGTCGCCGGCCGCGAGGTAGGCGTCCTTGTAGGGGTACGCGTAGGCCAGGGCCTGGCGGACCTTGAGGTCGGTGATCTTCCGGTAGTCCATGCCCCAGTAGCTGGTCAGCGGGAAGCCGCCGACGACGAGCCGACCGGACTGGTCGAACTTCCGGTAGTTCTCGTTGAGAACGTCGTCGTAGGTGAGCGTGGTCTGGGCGTCACCCGAGTCGGCCAGCAGCTGCTGGTCGATCTGTGCGGACTCGACCTGCAGGTCCATCTCGTACTTGTCCGGGTACTGGTGACGACCCGGGTCGGTGTCGGTGTCCCACTGGTCGTTGCGGACCAGCTCGAGGGTCTTCTCCGGGGTGTACTCGCCGAACTTGTACGGTCCGGTCGCCAGCGGGTGGCGGCGCGTAGGCGGCGGGGTCGCCGGCCTTGGCCTCGGGCATCGGGCTCATCGCCGGGAACGTCAGCCAGTACGGCAGGTCCGGGAACGGCTTGCGAGCCTTGTAGGTGATCGTGTTGCCCTCGACCGTGACGGCCTCGAAGCCGTCGAGGCCACCGCCGGTGAAGTAACCCTCGTAGGTGTCACCACCGAGCAGGTAGTCGTTGGAGTACGCGGGGCCCTCGGGGAACTGGCGTACGGTCCATCGATGCGGCGGCGGAGAAGACGAAGTCCTCCGGCTTGACCGGCGAGCCGTCCTCGTACTTGATGCCGTCCTTCAGCTCGAACGTCCACTCGGTGTAGTCGTCGTTCGGCGTGCCGAGGTCGGTGGCGAGGTCGGGGATGAGGACCATCGACTCGGTCTCGGGGTCGTACGAGTACTGCGTCATCGCACGCGTCACCAGGCCCGACAGGATCGTCGAGGTGTTCTGGTAGTACGCCTCGCTCGGGTGCATGGTGTTGAGCCCGAAGTTGGAGAGCACCTTGATGGTGCCGCCCTCGGTGGCGCCATCGATCGTGAAGGGGCCGTCGACCCGGGTCGCGTCCTGCGCGGCGCCGGTGTTTCCACCCTCGTTGGCGCGCTCCTCGCCCTTTCCTGTGTTCTCGCTGCTCTCCCCGCCGTCTCCGTCGCCGCCGCAAGCGGCGATGGCGAAGAGGCCGAGGACAGTGACTGCGATGATCGGCTGCTTCAACCGCATCGTGTGTCCACCCTTCTTTCTCTGATTTGTTCTCCCGATGCCGGGGGTGTGGTCATCGGCGAGTCTTGGGGTCGAAGGCGTCTCGCACGGAGTCGCCCAGGAGGTTGAGCGCGATCACGAGCACCATGATGGTGACGACCGGCACCCAGAGGTACAGCGGATAGTTCTCGTAGTAGCCGCTGGCGCTGTTGATCGTCTTGCCGAGCGACGTGCTCTCGCTCAGGCCGATGCCGAGGAACGACAGCCCCGCCTCAGCCGCCACGAACGCCGGCAGCGAGAGCGAGACGGCGACCACGATCGGGGCCACCAGGTTGGGGAGCAGCTCCTTGAACAGGATCTGCCGCGTCGGCACGCCGATCACCCGTGCGGCCAGCACGAACTCGCGCTCACGCAGGGAGAAGACCTGACCGCGGATGAGCCGAGCCAGACCCATCCAGCCGAAGAGCACCAGGACGCCGACGAGGGCCAGGAACTCGGCCCTGCCCAACGTCGAGCTGTTCTTGCCGAAGCGCGTGGTGATGATCGGCGCTAGGGCCAGGGCGCCGAGGATGAAGGGGAAGGACAGCAGGAAGTCGATGAAGAACGACATGATCGGGTCGACGGCGCCCTCGGCGTAGCCGGCCACCAGGCCGAAGGTCACGACCCGACGATGGTGGACACGACGGTGGCCAGCGACCGCGATGAACAGCGAGGTCCGCAGTCCGTAGAGGCAGGAGGGCCAGGTTGTCGAAGCCGGTCGTCGGCTCGATGCCGAGCGGGTGGTCCCAGGTGAACGGGTGGTACGGCGGGCCGATGTCGGGGTAGCCGTCGAACTCCAGGACGTCGCTGGGCCTGGGCTGGCCGGGACCGTAGTCGCGATAGATGCCCATCGCGTTGGTGATCACCGGCGCGAGGAGCGCCAGGGCCACGAGGATCACGAGGATCACGGCGCAGGTGACGGCGACCTTGTCGTGCGCCAGACGGCCCAGCGCGATCCGCGTGGGCGACCGCCCTGCGAGCTCCTTGTTCGCCTCCGGCTTCTCCGGTTGCGGGTCGTCTCCGAAACCTTCGACGACGTCGGAGCTCAGGGAAGTCGACATGCCCACCTCGGAGGAACCCCAGGGAGTTCCGATCTCGTCAGACCGGCAGTTCGAGCACCGCCGGCGCGCTGCGCGCCGAGGGGGACTCTATGTGTTCCAGGCCTCACCGGTGAGTACGTAACCGTAACGATCTGATTTCGACCGCTCGGTCGGTAACGTCCGCAGAATCAGGCCTCTGGCGGCAGATCCTTCGCCGGTACGGCGTCCACGCCAGCTTCCTTGCGCTGCTGTGCGCTGATCGGCGCAGGGGCCGCGGTGAGTGGGTCGAACCCGCCGCCCGACTTCGGGAACGCGATGACGTCGCGGATCGAGTCGGTGCCGGCGAGCAGCGAGACGATGCGGTCCCAACCGAACGCGATGCCGCCGTGCGGGGGTGCACCGAAGCCGAACGCGTCGAGCAGGAACCCGAACTTCTCCTGGGCCTCGGCCTCCTCGAGGCCCATGATCGCGAACACCCGCTTCTGCACGTCCTCGCGGTGGATACGGATCGAGCCGCCACCGATCTCGTTGCCGTTGCAGACGATGTCGTAGGCCCAGGCGAGCGCGTTGCCCGGGTCGGCGTCGAAGGCGTCGACGTCCTGCGGCGAGGTGAAGGCGTGGTGGACGGCGGTCCAGGCCCCGCTGCCGACGGCGACGTCGCCGGCCGCGGTGGCCTCGTCGGCCGGCTCGAAGAGCGGCGCGTCGACGACCCACAGGAAGCTCCAGGCGCTCTCGTCGATCAGGCCACCTCGGCGGCCGATCTCGAGACGGGCGGCGCCCAGCAGCGCGCGGCTGGACTTGGGCGGGCCGGCGGCGAAGAAGATGCAGTCGCCGGGCGCGGCGCCCACGTGGGCAGCGATGCCGGCGCGCTCGGTCGTCGGTGAGGTTCTTGGCGACCGGGCCGGTCGAGCTCGCCGTCGTCCTGCACCAGGACGTAGGCGAGGCCGCGAGCACCACGCTGCTTCGCCCACTCCTGCCAGGCGTCCAGCTGCTTGCGGGGCTGGCTCGCTCCCCCGGGCATCACGACCGCGCCGACGTACGGCGCCTGGAAGACGCGGAAGCCGGTGTCCTGTGAAGAACTCGGTGCATTCGGTGAGCTCGAGACCCATGCGCAGGTCGGGCTTGTCGGAGCCGTAGCGGCGCCATCGCCTCGGCGTAGGTCATCCGCGGCAGCGGGACCGGCACGTCGTGGCCGATCAGCGACCAGAGCGCGACCAGGATCTCCTCGGCGACCGCGAGCACGTCGTCCTGCTCGACGAAGCTCATCTCGATGTCGAGCTGGGTGAACTCGGGCTGCCGGTCGGCGCGGAAGTCCTCGTCGCGGTAGCAGCGCGCGATCTGGTAGTAGCGCTCCATGCCGGCCACCATCAGCAGCTGCTTGAAGAGCTGCGGGCTCTGCGGCAGCGCGTACCAGCTGCCCGGCTGCAGCCGCGCCGGCACCAGGAAGTCGCGGGCGCCCTCGGGCGTGCTGCGGGTCAGGGTCGGGGTCTCGATCTCGACGAAGTCGTGCCGGTCGAGCACGTCGCGCGCGGCCTTGTTCACCTTGCTGCGCAGGCGTATCGCCTGGTTGGGCGCGCTGCGGCGCAGGTCGAGGTAGCGGTGCTTGAGGCGCGCCTCCTCCCCCACGTCGACGTGGTCGTCGATCGGGAACGGCAGCGGGCCGGAGGCGCTGAGCACCTCGAGCTCGCTGGTGATCACCTCGACGTCGCCGGTGGGCAGGTTGGGGTTGGCGTTGCCCTCGGGGCGCAGGCTGACACACCGGTGACCTTGATGCAGTACTCGCTGCGCAGCGCGTGCGCCACGGCCTCGTCGCGGACGACGACCTGGACGACGCCGCTGGCCTCGCGCAGGTCGAGGAAGGCCACGCCGCCGTGGTCGCGGCGCTTGGCCACCCAGCCGGCGAGGGTGACGGTCTGGCCGGCGTGCTCGGCGCGGAGGGCGCCGGCGTCGTGCGTGCGGATCACTTGAAAGCCTTTCTGGATGCGAGCGCTAGCGAGGCCGCGTTATTCGGTGGTCGAGGAGCGAGGGCCAGCGAGCGTCTCGAGACCTCCTTGGTGATGACCCGCGCTCGCAGGTCGTCGGTGGGTGGGGACCAGGTCGCCGGGTCGGCGGTGACCTGCTCCCCGGATCGGATGTCCTTGACCTCGTGGCTGCCGTCGTCCTGCAGCGAACCAGACGAACGGGATGCCACGGCGCTCGGCGTACCGGATCTGCTTGCCGAACTTCTGGGCGTTCGCCGCGACCTCGCACGGCACCCCGTTGCCGCGCAGGACGGTGGCGACGGCGTCGCTGGCCGCTCGGGACTCCTCGTCGGTGAGCGCGACCAGGACGGCGCTGGGCACCGAGCGGCTGCCCGTCAGCACGCCGTCGGCGAGCAGCGGGATGACCGAGCGCGAGACGCCGAACGAGACGCCGACGCCGGGGTAGGTGGTCCGCCCGTCGCTGGCGAGCGCGTCGTAGCGCCCACCGCCGCCGACGGACTTGAGGCGCTCGTAGCCGGCCATGAAGATCTCGACGACGGTGCCGGTGTAGTAGTCGAGGCCGCGCGCGATGCGCAGGTTGGCCTCGACGGTGACGTCGCCGCGGGCGCTCGCGGCGCACCCCTCGACCACGGCCGCCAGCTCGGCGAGCCCCTCGTCGAGCAGGTCGTCGGTGACGCCCAGTGCGCGGACCCGCTCGACGAACGACGCGTCGGGGGTCCGGATGGTCGCCAGGTCGAGGCATCGCTGGGCCTGCGCGGGCGTGGCGCCGGCATCGCTGACGAGCAGCTCGGCGACCTCTCGGGCGGGAGCTTGTCGAGCTTGTCGATGGTGCGGATCGCCGCCTCGACGTCGGTGAGGCCGAGTCCGCGGTAGAAGCCCTGGATCAGCTTGCGGTTGTTGAACTGGAAGCTCAGCGGCGGGACGGGCAGCGCGTCGAGCGCCTCCACCATGACCCGCGTGACCTCGACGTCGTGGTGGAAGGGCAGCGCGTCGCGACCGACGATGTCGACGTCGGCCTGCGTGAACTCGCGGTAGCGGCCCTCCTGCGGCCGCTCGCCCGCGCCAGGCCGTCTGGATCTGGTAGCGCCGGAAGGGGAACTCGAGGTTACCCGCGTTCTCGAGCACGTAGCGGGCGAACGGCACCGTGAGGTCGAAGTGCAGGCCGACCCCGGCGTCGTGCCGCCTGTTCCTCCTGGAGCCGGCGAGGAGGTAGATCTCCTTGACGTCTCACCCTTGCCCAGGAGGACGTCGACGGGCTCGACCGCGCGGGTCTCGATGTTGGCGAAGCCGTGCAGCTCGAAGGTGCGCGAGAGCGGTCGATGACCTCGCGCTCGACGACTGCGCTCGGCGGCAGCAGCTCGGGAAACCCGCTCAGCGGGGTTGGTCTTGGTGCCATGGGTGTCAGAGACCTCGGGTGACTCGGCCTCGGACCGTCGTCGATCAGGTCCAGCAGGTAGGGGTTGGTCGCGCGCTCGCGACCGATGGACGTCTGCTCGCCGTGACCGGGCAGCACCACGATGTCGTCGGCGAGCGGCAGCACCTTGGTCGGTGAGGCTGCGCAGCATCGTCGGGTGGTCACCTCCCGGCAGGTCGGTGCGACCGATGGAGCCGGCGAACAGCAGGTCGCCGGAGAACATGACCTCGGAGATGTCCGGCGCCGGCGTCGTACGGGCTGCGGAAGGTGACCGAGCCCTCGGTATGGCCAGGGGTGTGGTCGACGACGAAGGTCAGGCCGGCGAGCTCGAGTTGCTGCGCGTCGGCGAGCTCACGGACGTCGTCGGGCTCGGCGAACTCGTGCTTGCCGCCCAGCAGACCACCGAGCAGCATCGCGCTGGTCTCACGCGACATCCCCTGCAGCGGGTCGGCGAGCAGGTGCCGGTCGCTGGGGTGGATCCATGCGGTTGCGTCATACGTGCCGGCGACCGGTGCGACGCACCACATGTGGTCGACGTGGCCGTGGGTCACCAGGACGGCGACCGGCTTGAGCCGGTGCTCGCGGACGACGTCGGCGACCCCGCCGGCGGCGTCCTTGCCCGGATCGATCACCACGCACTCGGTGCCGGGACCCGTGGCCGCGACGTAGCAGTTGGTGCCCCACGGTCCTGCGGGGAAGCCGGCGATGAGCACCGCCTCAGGGTAGCGAGGCACCGGGGACCGAGTCGCGTCGGTATCGGAGGGTCTCCCCTAACATGGGTGCTTGCGCAGGCGAGACGACGAAGAGGGAAACGCAGTGACGAGCAGCGAATGGGGTCGCGTCGACGACGACGGCACCGTGTACGTGAAGACCGTCGACGGGGAACGGGCGGTCGGCTCCTACCCGGCGGGCACCCCCGAGGAGGCGCTCCACTTCTTCACCGAGCGGTTCGAGGCGTTGTCGTTCGAGGTGCAGCTGCTCGAGCAGCGCGTCAACGGCGGCAAGCTGTCCCCCGAGGAGGCGGCCGAGTCGATCAAGACCGTGCGCACCCAGGTGGCCGACGCCAACGCCGTCGGCGACCTCGCGTCGCTGGGCGGGCGCCTCGACGCCCTGGCCCCGGTGCTGGCGGCGCAGCGGGATGCGCGGCGAGCGGAGAAGGCCCAGAAGGCCGCGGAGTCCAAGGAGTCCAAGGAGCTGATCGTCGCCGAGGCCGAGAAGATCGCCACCGGCACCGACTGGCGCAACGGCGCCAACCGGCTGCGCGAGCTGCTCGACCAGTGGAAGGTGCTTCCCCGCATCGACCGCGCCTCCGACGACGCGCTGTGGAAGCGGTTCTCCGGCGCGCGCACGTCGTACACGAAGGCCCGCAAGGTGCACTTCGCCGAGCAGGACGAGAAGCGCGAGGGCGCCCGCGTCGTCAAGGAACGCCTCTGCAAGGAGGCCGAGGCGCTGGCCGACTCCACCGAGTGGGGTCCGACGGCCGGCCGCTACCGCGACCTGATGCGCGACTGGAAGGCCGCCGGGCCGGCGCCCAAGGACGTCGACGACGCCCTGTGGAAGCGGTTCCGCGGCGCCCAGGACGCCTTCTTCGGCGCCCGCGACGCCGCGAACGCCGCGCTCGACGCCGAGTTCGCCGAGAACGCCGTGGTCAAGGAGGCGCTCCTCGTCGAGGCCGAGGCCCTGGTGCCCGTCACCGACGTCGAGGCGGCCAAGAAGACCTTCCGCGACATCGCCGACAAGTGGGACGCCGCCGGCAAGGTGCCGCGCGACCGGATGAAGGAGCTCGAGGGCCGGATCCGCGCCGTCGAGCAGGCGATCCGCGCCGTCGAGGACGACAAGTGGAAGCGCTCCGACCCCGAGAAGTCGGCGCGCGCCGACGACATGGTCACCAAGCTCGAGACCGCCATCGCCAAGGTCGAGGCCGACCTGGTCAAGGCCCAGGCGGCTGGGAACGACAAGAAGATCAAGGAGCTCGAGGAGAACCTCGCCTCGCGGCGGTCGTTCCTCGACATGGCGAAGCGGGCGTCTGCCGACTTCTCCTGACTGTTGCCGCGGCGCCGCCCACCCGGGCCCACCCCGCCGAGCGGTGACGTGGTTACCGAACCGCCGAGCGAAACGGGAACCAGCTCACCGCCGCACTCGAGCCCACCCCGCCCAGCGGTGACCTGGTGACCGAACCGCCGAGCGAAACGGGAACCAGCTCACCGCCGCCCCGAGCCCACCCCGCCCAGCGGTGACCTGGCAACCAAACCGCCAAGCGAAACGGGAACCCGCTCACCGCCGCCCCGAGCCCACCCCGCCCAGCGGTGACCTGGCAACCAAACCGCCAAGCGAAACGGGAACCAGCTCACCGCCACCCCGAGCCCACCCCGCCCAGCGGTGACCTGGCAACCAAACCGCCGAGCGAAACGGGAACCAGACTCACCGCCACACCCGAGCCAACCCCGCCCAGCGGTGACCTGGCAACCAAACCGCCCAGCGAAACGGGAACCAGCTCACCGCCGCCCCGAGCACAGGGACGTTGGTGTGCCCGCGCCGGCGAGGGCGCCGGCTTGCCGGGCGCCGCTTGCGGCGATCCTTGACGGCGAGACCCGGGCTGGCAAGCGCGCGGGCACGCCAACCCCGAGGCAACAGTCAGGCAGTGACGCGGTAGGCGTCGAAGACGCCCGGCACGCCCCGCACCGCCTTGAGCACGGTGTCGAGGTGCTTGGCCTCGGCCATCTCGAAGGTGAAGCGCGACTTGGCGACGCGGTCGCGGGTGGTGGTGAGGTTGGCCGACAGGATGTTCACGTGGGCGTCGGAGAGCACCATCGTGATGTCGGAGAGCAGGCGGGCGCGGTCGAGTGCCTCGACCTGGATGTTGACCAGGAACGTCGACTGGCCGGTGGGCGCCCACTCCACCTCGAGCACCTTCTCGGGCTGCCCGAGAAGGTCGCCGGCGTTGGTGCAGTCGCGTCGGTGCACCGAGACGCCGCCGCCCTTGGTGACGAACCCCAGGATGACGTCGGGTGGCACCGGCGTGCAGCACTTGGCCAGCTTCACCCACACGTCGGGTGAGCCCTTGACGATCACGCCGGAGTCGGCGCCGCCGACCCGGGAGCGACCGCGGCGTCCGGTGATCGTGACCGCCTCGGACAGGTCCTCCTGGACCCCCTCGTCGCCACCGTGCAGCTCGATGACGCGTCGGGCCACCGCCTGGGCGCCGAGGTTGCCCTCGCCGACCGCGGCGTAGAGCGCGGTGACGTCGGCCAGCTTGAAGTGGGCGGCGACCAGGCTCAGCGACTCGTGGGTGAGCAGCCTCTTGATCGGCAGCCCCTCCTTGCGCATCAGCTTGGCGATCTGGTCCTTGCCGCGCTCGATCGCCTCCTCGCGCCGCTCCTTGGTGAACCACTGCCGGATCTTCGAGCGTGCCCGCGGCGACTTCACGAACGTCAGCCAGTCGCGCGACGGGCTCGCGTTGGCCGACTTGGAGGTGAACACCTCGACCACGTCGCCGTTCTCGAGCGTCGACTCGAGGGGCACCAGCCGGCCGTTGACGCGCGCACCGATCGTGTGGTGGCCGACCTCGGTGTGGACGGCGTAGGCGAAGTCGACCGGCGTCGACCCCGAGGGCAGCGCGATCACGTCGCCGCGCGGGGTGAACACGTAGGTCTCGGCGCGGTTGATCTCGAAGCGCAGCGACTCGAGGAACTCACCCGGGTCCTCGACCTCGCTCTGCCAGTCGAGCAGCTGGCGCACCCACGTCATGTCGCCCTGCTGGTTCATGTCGGCGCGGCGCTCGGTGTCGCGGCCCTCGCGGCCGTCCTCCTTGTACTTCCAGTGCGCCGCGACGCCGTACTCGGCACGACGGTGCATCCCGAACGTGCGGATCTGCATCTCCACCGGCTTGCCCTGCGGCCCGATCACCGAGGTGTGCAGCGACTGGTACATGTTGAACTTCGGCATCGCGACGTAGTCCTTGAACCGGCCGAGCACGGGGTTCCAGCGTGAGTGGAGCACGCCGAGGACGGAGTAGCAGTCCCGGTCCTCGTCGACGAGGATCCGGATGCCGACCAGGTCGTAGATGTCGGTGAACTCGCGGCCGCCGACGATCATCTTCTGGTAGATCGAGTAGTAGTGCTTGGGGCGACCGGTCACGGTGGCCTTGACCTTGGCGTCGCGCAGGTCCTTCTCGACCTGGCTGATCACCTCGGCCAGGAAGCTGTCGCGCGACGGCGCACGCTCGGCGACCATCCGCACGATCTCGTCGTAGATCTTCGGGTGCAGGGTCGCGAACGCGAGGTCCTCGAGCTCCCACTTGATGGTGTTCATGCCGAGCCGGTGGGCCAGCGGTGCGTAGATGTCGAGCGTCTCGCGCGCGGTGCGCTCCTGGCTCTTGAGCGGCACGTAGCGCAGCGTGCGCATGTTGTGGAGGCGGTCGGCCAGCTTGATCACGAGCACCCGGATGTCGCGCGACATCGCCACGATCATCTTGCGGATCGTCTCGGCCTGCGCCGAGTCGCCGTACACGACCTTGTCGAGCTTGGTCACGCCGTCGACCATCTGCGCGACCTCGTCGCCGAACTCGTCGCGACACTGCTCGAGCGTGTACGGCGTGTCCTCGACGGTGTCGTGCAGCAGGGCCGCCACCAGCGTGGGCTCGGTCATGCCGATGCCGGCGAGGATCGTGGTCACCGCGAGCGGGTGGGTGATGTAGGGGTCACCGCTCTTGCGCATCTGGGTGCCGTGCATCTTCTCGGCCGTGACGTAGGCGCGTTCGAGCAGCGCCAGGTCGGCCTTCGGGTGGTTGGCACGCACCGCACGGAACAGGGGCTCGAGGACCGGGTTGCCGCCGGGGCCGCCCCGGGTGCCCATCCGGGCCAGGCGGGCGCGCATGCCGCGCCCGGGACCGGACGACGAGTCGGCGCTGACGCCCTCCGAGGCAGGCTCCGCCGGGCGCGCCTCAGGAGCGGCCGCAGCCGCTGCTGCCGTGCGCTCCTCCGTCATTTCACCAGTCTAGGAGCACGCGGTCACACGACCGAGATCGCCGACACCGTGACGTCGCCGACGGTGGCCCGACCCGGCAGGAACGACAGCTCCATGAGGACGGCGACGCCGACCGTGACGCCCCCACAGGCGGCGACCAGGTCGCGGGTCGCGGCGACGGTGCCGCCGGTGGCCAGGACGTCGTCGACCAGCAGCACCCGCTCCCCCGGCGCGATCGCGTCGCGGTGGATCTCGAGCGTCGCCTCGCCGTACTCGAGCGAGTACGTGACGGCGTGCGTCGCGCGGGGCAGCTTGCCGGCCTTGCGCACCGGGACGAAGCCGACACCCAGCGCCTGGGCGACCGGGACGGCGAAGATGAAGCCGCGGGCTTCCATGCCGACGACCTTGTCGACGACGACGGAGCCGTCGACCCGGGCGACCTCTGCGAGGGCGTCGACCACCGCCGAGAACCCGGCGGGGTCGGCCAGCAGCGGCGTGATGTCCTTGAACAGCACGCCCGGCTCGGGGAAGTCGGGGACGTCGACGACCAGCCGGGCCAGCGCCTGCTGCGCCGTCTCGGTCGTCTCCCCCGTCACCCGGTTACTTTCCGCGCTTGGACTTCGGCTGCCGCGACGGCTGCACGCGACCCGAGCTGTTGCTCGGCTTCATCGGGCCGCGCGATGCCGGCGCCGTCCGTCCGCGACCGGCGGTCTCCGGGCGCGACTTCGTCAGCGTCGGCGTGGTCGGCGTGGTCGGTTCGAGGTCGTCGTCGAGCTCGTCCTCGTCGTCGTCGTCGTCGGGGTCACGCCCGACCGGCAGGTCCTCGGTGAACGACGGCACGGCCGCGTAGCGGTCGGCCGCGGCCCGCTCGCGCGCCTTGGCGCGACGCTCGGCGAGCTTGACCTCGCTCTCGTTGGACTTCAGGTGCACCAGCACGCGCGGTGCGAGGAAGACCGAGGAGTACACGCCCGCCCCCATACCGACGAACTGGGCCAGCGCGAGGTCCTGCAGCGAGCTGGCGCCGAGCTGCGACGCACTCACCCACAGGATCGCGCCGATCGGGATCAGCGCCACGATGCCGGTGTTGATCGAGCGCACCAGGGTCTGGTTGACCGCCAGGTTCGCAGCAGACGCGTACGTCTGGCGGGCCTGCCGCATCTGGTGGGTGTTCTCGCGCACCTTGTCGAACACCACGACCGTGTCGTAGAGCGAGAACCCGAGAATGGCGAGGAGGCCGGTCACCGCCGAGGGGGTCACCTGGAACCCGGACAGGGAGTAGACGCCGATAGTGATGATGATGTCGTGGGCGAGGGCCACGAAGGCCGCCACCGACATCTTCCACTCGCGGAAGTAGGCGCCGATGAACAGCAGCACCAGCACCAGGAACACCGCGACACCGATGGCGGCACGCTGGGCGACCTCCTGGCCCCAGCTGGCGCCGATCTCGTCCTGACTGATGTCCGTGGCCGGGACGACGTCACGGATGGCCGTCGAGATCTCGTCGGCCTGCTCGCGGGTCATCTCCTCGACCTGGACCAGGACGCTGTCACCGGCCGTGGTGGCCGACGGGTTCTCGGCGCCCTCGACACCGCTGCCGGCAACGGCCTCGCGCAGGTCGTCGGCCACTGACTGCGAGGCACCACCGGCGACCGGGACCCGGAACTCGGTGCCGCCGGTGAACTCGATGCCGAAGTTGAGGCCGCGGATCAAGATCGCCGCGAAGGCGAGCAGCACGACGGTGCCGGTGATGGCGTACCAGAGCGGACGTCGTCCGACGAAGTCGATCGACCGGCGCCCGTTGTAGAGCTCGTTGCCGATCCGTGAGAACTTGCCCATCAGGCCTTCCCTCCCGCGGGGACCGCGCTGGCGCTCGGTGTCGGGCCGTCGAGTCCGAGCGTGCCACGGCTCAGGCCCGAGAGCCGGTGACCGCTGTTGAAGAACTTGAAGCGAGCCAGCCAGGACACCATCGGCTTGGTGAACCAGAACAGGATCGCGAGGTCGACGATGGTGGACAGGCCCAGCGCGAAGCCGAAGCCCTTCACCGCGCCGGTGGCGAAGACGTAGAGCACGGTCGCCGACAGCAGCGACACGACCTGGGCGGCCAGTCGGGTGACCTTGGCCCGCTTCCAGCCGGTCTCGACGGCGACCCGCATCGACTTGCCTTCGCGCATCTCGTCTCGGATGCGTTCGAAGAAGATGATGAACGAGTCGGCGGTGACACCGACGGCGATGATCAACCCGGCGATGCCCGGGAGCGTCAGGGTGAAGCCTGCGGTCTCGCTGAGCAGGAGCACCAGGGCGTAGGTGACTGCGGCCGCCGCCAGCAGCGAGGCGACCACGACCGTGCCGAGTCCCCGGTAGTAGAGCAGGCAGTAGATGAGCACCAGGCCCAGGCCGAACGCGCCGGCCGTGAGGCCCGCGGAGAGCTGGTTGCCGGCGAGGGAGGGCCCGATGGTCTGGATCGACGGGTCCTCGAACGCGATCGGCAGGGCGCCGAACTTCAGGCTGGTCGAGAGCGCGTCGGCCTCCGACTCGGTGAAGTCGCCGGAGATCTGGGCGTTGCCGTCGGGGATGGTCGTGGTGAACGTCGGCGCGGACAGCACCGATCCGTCGAGGACGATCGCGAACTGCTCGCCGCTGTCGCCCTTCTGCAGGAGGTTGGAGGCCTCGGAGAAGACGTCCTGGCCGTCGCCACCGAGCTCGAGGGTGACGGCGTACTGGACCTGGCCCTGAGGGATCGTGTAGCCGGCGTCCTCGAGGTCGGTACCGGCGATGACGGCCGGCGACATCAGGTACTTCGTGGACGGCTGGGTCTGGCCGTCCGGGTTCTCGGTGGGCGGCGAGCACGCCACCAGGGGCTTGAGGGGGTCGTCGACCGGGATGGTGGGCAGGTCGGCCGGCGCGCCCTCCGCCTTGGCGATGGTGCCGTCCTCGCCGCACTGGTAGGCGTCGAAGTAGGTGACGTCGGCCTGCGTGTACGCGCCGCGCATGAACGCGACGGCGTCCTTGAGCGGGGCGACCGCCGACTCGTCGACGCTCTCCTCGGGCGGAGCCGTGGAGGAGCCGTCGGTGGGCGCGGGGTCGTGGGCTCGTCGGTCGCCGGCGGCGTGGTGGTGCCGTCAGTGGCGAAGCCGGGGGCGACGCGGTTGGCTGTCGACGGGTCGTCGGCGGGAGGAGTGTCGGTCGCACCCGGGTCGGTGGTCGGCGGCACGGTCGGAGGGGGATCGGTGGCGACCGGGGGGATCGTGGGGTCTCCGCCGGTGGGCGGGGCGCACTGGTCGGCACAGGCCACGAGGCGGAACCGCAGCTGGGCCTGACGCTCGACGACGCTGACGAGGTCGCGACGGGGGTCGCCCGGGATCTCGACGACGATGATCCTGCCGCCCTGGGTGACGACCTCGGCCTCGGACACACCGGAGCCGTTGACGCGCTGGTCGATGATCGAGCGCGCCTCGTCGAGACTCTTCGCGCCGGGGTCGCCCTTGGCGATCAGCGTGATCCGGGTGCCGCCCTGGAGGTCGAGGCCGAGCGCCGGCGTCCACGAGCCGGCAAGGGCCACGAGGCCGTAGAGGACGACGGTGCCGAGCGCGAACAGCACCAGGGTGCGGCCCGGCCGGGCCTGCTTCTTCGCCATGTCAGCTCTCTCCGGGCTCGGGCGCGTCGGTGGTCTTCTTCTCCAGGGTGGGTCGCTCGACCTCGTCGGGGTCGTCGGCGTACTCAGCCTCGTCGAGGTCTTCGGCGTCCTGGGGGACGACGGAGCCGACGGCCGCGCGGGCCACGGTGACCGTGGTGCCCGGCGCCAGCTCGACCTCGAGCCGGTCGTCGTGAATGGCGGTCACGGTGGCGAAGAACCCCGAGGTCAGCACGATCCGGTCACCCACGCCGAGAGCCGACTGCATCTGCAGCTGGGTCTTCTGGCGGCGCGAGGCCGGTCGGATGACGAGGAGCCAGAAGATGAGCAAGATGCCCACGAGGGGCAACAGCCCGACAAGCCCGTCCACGAAGCAAGACCTCTCAACACTTTCGAAGGGGGAGCACGGACGCCGCAGAGCGCGGAGCGACCGACGGGCAAGTGTAGCCGCGAGGGTCGGCGTCAAGACCAATCCCCGCTGTTGCCGCCGTCAGGCTCAACGGTCAGGGCTCGAAGAGGGTTCCCTCATCGGCGACCCCGCGGGGCGGCGTGAGGCCCAGGTGCTCCCAGGCGGCGGGGGTGGCGATGCGTCCGCGCGGGGTGCGGGCCAGGAAGCCCATCCGCACCAGGAACGGCTCGGCGACCTCCTCGACCGTCTCGCGCTCCTCGCCCACGGCGACCGCGAGGGTGGAGACGCCCACCGGGCCGCCACCGAAGCGCCGGCACAGGACATCGATGACACCACGGTCGAGCCGGTCGAGCCCGAGCGGGTCGACCTCGTAGAGGTCGAGCGTCGCGTGGGCGACGTCGAGGGTGACCACGCCGTCGGCCCGCACCTGCGCGTAGTCGCGCACCCGCCGCAGCAGCCGGTTGGCGACCCGCGGCGTGCCGCGGGAGCGGGAGGCGATCTCGGCCGCCCCCTCGTCGGTGAGCCGGACGTCGAGGAGGCCGGCCGAGCGGTGCACGATCAGGTCGAGCTCGGCGGCGTCGTAGAAGCCGAGGTGGCCGGTGAAGCCGAACCGGTCGCGCAGGGGGCCGGGCAGCAGCCCGGCTCGAGTGGTGGCGCCGACCAGCGTGAACGGCGGGATCTCGAGTGGGATCGCCGTCGCGCCGGGGCCCTTGCCGATCACGACGTCGACCCGGAAGTCCTCCATCGCGAGGTAGAGCATCTCCTCGGCGGGCCGCGACATCCGGTGGATCTCGTCGATGAACAGGACGTCGCCCTCGTTGAGCCCCGAGAGGATCGCCGCCAGGTCGCCGGCGTGGGTGATCGCCGGGCCGCTCGTCAGCCGCAGCGGGGTGGCCATCTCGGCGGCGATGATCATCGCCAGCGTGGTCTTGCCGAGGCCCGGCGGCCCCGAGAGCAGCACGTGGTCGGGCGCCCGCCCGCTGCCGCGCGGCCTCGAGGACCAGCCCGAGCTGCTCGCGCACCCTGGCCTGGCCGACGACCTCGTCGAGCGTGCGGGGTCGCAGCGCGGCCTCGATGGCGCGCTCGTCGCCCTCGGCCTCCGCGGCCGTCAGCGACCGGAGGTGGTGCTCCTCGGCGAGCTCGAGGTCGTCGTCGTGTCACGTCGTGCTCAGCGCCCGGAGGGCCGCGCGGAGCAACGCCCCCACGTCGGGGCTGTCGCCCGCGGTCGGCGCGACCACGTCGATCGCCTTCTCGGCGTCCTTGGTCGACCAGCCGAGCCCGACCAGGCCCTGGTGCACCTGGTCGCGCCACGAGTCGGTGACCGGCGCGAGCGTCGCGCCGGCGACCGGACCCCGGTGGGCGCACCGATCCGGTCCTTGAGCTCGAGGATGATCCGCTGGGCGCCCTTCTGGCCGATTCCGGGCACCCGGGTGAGCGTCTTGACGTCGTCGCCGGCGATGGCGCGGCGCAGGTCGTCGGGGGCGAGGACGGCGGTGATGGCCTGCGCCAGCTTCGGCCCGACCCCGGACGCGGTCTGCACCAGCTCGAACATCGCCTTCTCGTCGTCGTCGACGAACCCGAACAGCGTCAACGAGTCTTCGCGCACCACCATGCTCGTCGGCAGCATCGCCGTCTGCCCCGGCGCAGCGTGGCCAACGTGTTGGGCGTGCACATCAGCTCGAGCCCGACCCCACCGACCTCGATGACGGCACTGGGCACGGTGACGTGCGGCGACCTCGCCGCGGACGAACGCGATCATACCGTGGCCTCCCGGCCGCCGCGAGCGCGGCGTCGATCCGGGCCTGGGCACCTCCGCGCCAGATATGCGTGATCGCCAGCGCCAGCGCGTCGGCCGCGTCGGCCGGCCTGGGCGGCGCGTCGAGCCGCAGGATGCGGGTGATCATCGCGCCGACCTGCGCCTTGGTGGCCCGGCCGTTGCCCGACACGGCCGCCTTGACCTCGCTCGGCGTGTGCAGCGCGACGGGCAGCCCGCGTCGGGCCGCGCACACCAGCGCGATCCCGCTCGCCTGGGCGGTGCCCATCACGGTGCTGACGTCGGAGCGCGCGAAGACCCGCTCGACCGCGACGGCGTCCGGCTGGTGCTCGTCGAGCCAGGCGTCGATGCCCTTCTCGATCGTCACCAGCCGCTGCGCGACCGGCAGGTCGGACGACGTCTTGATGACGTTGACGTCGACCAGCGTCAGCGGCCGACCGACGCTCCCCTCGACCACCCCGATGCCACACCGGGTCAGACCGGGGTCGATGCCCAGCACGCGCACCTGCTCACCTTCCGTCGAACGTGTGTTCGGGAGCAACCGTAGCCGTGCCCTCCCCCGCCCGCTCGGTGCGACACGCGACTGTCGCTGGTCGGGTTGGGTCTGCGCGCCTGCGGCGCGGAGGGGCCGCCTGCGGCGGCGGGGGTGGGTGGGGCTCGCTCGTGCGGGGGGTGGGGCGGTGACCCCCGGGGCCTCCGGCCGGGGGCGGCTTGCGGGGGACAGGGGCCCCGCGTCGCTCGCACGGTCTGGGTGCCTGGCTGGTCTGGTACGGCGGCGCCGCGCGTCCTTTTAGCCCCCCGCAAGCCGCCCCCGTCCTGCCAGCCCCGTGGGGTCACCGCCGCCACCAGGTCCCCTTCCACGCTCGGTCGGGTGTGGGGGTAGAAGTCCTGAGGTCGACCGACAGGGATGCTTCTCACCCAACCCACACCCCCAGGCGGCGAGGAGGGGCCCCGTGGTCGGCGCGACCGACCGGCCTCCGGGTGGCTGCCTGCTCGGGGTCCGGATCCGCAGGGGCGTCTCCGGGGAAGCCTCAAGGGGTGGCGTGGCGCGCAGAGACCGACCCGGCCACCGCTCGTAGTGGGCGCGACACGGCACCCCAGCTGCCGGAGACGCCCCTGCGGAGCCGGACCCCACACCACCAGGCAGCCAGCCCCACCACCGCCGGTCGGTCGCGCCAGACCACCCCCGACGAAGCAGCCCCCACCCACCCCCGCCGCCGCAGGCGGCCCCCGCGCCGAAGGCGCGCAGACCGACGCAACCAGGGAACGGTCAGGCGTCCTCGAGCTCGGTGAGGATCTCGTCGCTCACGTCGAAGTTGGCGAAGAGGTTCTGGACGTCGTCGAGGTCCTCGAGGGCGTCGATGAGGCGGAACAGCTTGGCGGCGCCGTCCTTGTCGAGCTCGATCTTGTTGTCGGGGACGAACGAGGCCTCGGCGGAGTCGTAGTCGATGCCGGCGGCCTGGAGGGCGGTGCGGACGGCGACCAGGTCGGTGGCCTCGGAGACGACCTCGAAGGCCTCGCCGAGGTCGTGGACGTCGTCGGCGCCGGCTTCGAGGGTGGCCTCGAGGACGTCGTCCTCGTCGACCGTCTTGCCCTCCTGCTCGGCCGGCACCACGACGACGCCCTTGCGGTTGAAGAGGAAGGAGACGGACCCGGGGTCGGCGAGGGAGCCGCCGTTGCGGCTCATGACGGTGCGGACCTCCATGGCGGCGCGGTTCTTGTTGTCGGTCAGGCACTCGATGAGCATCGCGACGCCGGATGGGCCGTAGCCCTCGTACATGATCGTCTGGTACTCGGCGCCGCCGGTCTCGGCGCCGGAGCCACGCTTGACCGCGCGGTCGATGTTGTCGTTGGGGACCGACGACTTCTTCGCCTTCTGGATGGCGTCGTAGAGGGTCGGATTGCCCGTGGGGTCTCCCCCACCCATGCGGGCGGCGACCTCGATGTTCTTGATCAGCTTGGCGAACATCTTGCCGCGCTTGGCGTCGATGGCGGCCTTCTTGTGCTTCGTGGTCGCCCATTTGGAGTGGCCGGACATGCGTTCCTCTTCTACGTGTGCTTCACGAGGTCCACGAACAGACGGTGGACCCGGCTGTCGCCGCCCACCTCGGGATGGAAGGACGTCGCGAGCAGGCGGCCCTGACGGACCGCGACGATCCTATCCGCGGCGGGACCGTGGGCCACGCGCGCCAGCACCTCGACGGCGGGCCCCGCCTGCTCGACCCAGGGGGCGCGGATGAAGACGGCGTGGACGGGGCCGCCGACGCCGTCGAGGTCAAGGTCGTCCTCGAAGGAGTCGACCTGGCGGCCGAAGGCGTTGCGGCGCACGGTGATGTCGAGGCCACCGATCACCTCCTGCCCGTCGACGCCGTCCTCGATCCGGTCGGCGAGCAGGATCATCCCGGCGCAGGTGCCGAACGCCGGCAGACCGCTCTTGACCGCGAGGCGAAGCGGCTCGAGCAGGTCGAAGGTGCGGGCCAGCTTGGCCATCGTGGTCGACTCGCCGCCGGGCAGCACCAGGCCGTCGACCGCGTCGAGCTCGGCCGGACGGCGCACCGTCACCGCGTGCACCCCCAGCGACGTGAGCACCCGCAGGTGCTCGCGCACGTCGCCCTGGAGGGCGAGCACGCCGATGGTCGGGACGCTGGTGCTCATGGGTCGATCGTAGGAGAGGGTGGGCGCGTGAGGTACGTCGCGGTCCTGCTGCTGTGCGTCTTCGCCGCCGGCTGCGGGCGCGAGTCAGACAACGAGGTCGAGACGCTCGCGGCCCCGACCGGCGACGGCCCGGTGGCGGCGTACACGGAGTGGCTCGGCGCGCTCGAGGCGCAGGACGCCGGTGCCGCGTGTGCCCGGCACGCGCCCGACTTCACGATCGAGCTGCGATACGAGGCGGTGCTGCTCGACCGGGCCGAGCTCGGCGACCCGTGCGTCGGGTTCGTGGCGGTGTTGTGGGAGCAGGCCGACCGCGAGCTCGACCCGCTGGGCGTCGAGGTCACCCAGGAGACCGACGAGGACGCGCTGCTCGCGGTCGACTTCCCGGCCGTCGACCAGACGGTGACGATGGAGAAGCGCAACGCGTCGTGGTTCGTGCTCGACACCTCGCCGCGCGGGCGGGACGGCGGCGACCCCGACCGGTGGCTCGACGCCTGGTGCGACCTGGCGACCGGCATGACGGTCGCCGAGGTCAGCGACCGGATGGGGCAGCCGTCGGGCACGTACACGATCGCCAACGGGGGCGAGCCGCAGCTGTACTGGACCCAGGACCAGTACGACTTCCGCGCCTACCTCGACGCCGACCCTCCCGTCGGCTCGGTGCTCGACCTGGTCGGCGACTACGACCGGCTCAGCGGCCCCGACCGTGCCCTCCTGCCCTGCCCCGAGCTGCGCTGATCGGCCTCCTGGCGCGCCGGATTCCTTTACCCTCGCCGGGTGATCCCCCTCCCACGACCGTCCCGGCTGGTGCCGGTGGTCGGCCTCGCCCTCGTCGTCGGGGCGGGTGCCTACCTGGTGCTCCCCCAGCTCGACGACGACGAGGATGACCCGCGTCCCCCGGCCGCCGCCGCGTCGCCCTCCCCTGGGCCCAAGAAGTGGTCGGCCAAGGTGCAGCCGTACGTCGACATCGTCGAGCGGGAGCGTGGTCTCGAGTTTCTCCGTCCGGTGGCCGTCGACTTCCTGGCGGTCCCGAAGTTCGAGGACCAGGTCACCGACGACGAGGAAGAGCTCACCGATGAGGACCGTGAAGACGTCAAGGAGAGCACCGCCTTCCTGCGGGCGCTGGGACTGATCGGGGGCGACGTCGACCTCTTCGACGAGGTGCAGCGGCTCAGCGGCGCCGGTGTCGTGGGCTACTACTCGTTCGAGGACAAGCGGATCCGGATCCGCGGCGAGAAGCTCACCCCGACCACCCGGTCGACGCTGGTGCACGAGCTGACCCACGCGCTGCAGGACCAGTACTTCGACATCGGCGAGCGCACCGAGGCGCTCGACGAGGAGGAGGACGGTTCGGCGTCCAGCGCCTTCCGGGCGATCATCGAGGGCGACGCCTCCCGGGTCGAGACCGCCTACCGGGGCGGGCTGTCCAGCAAGGAGAAGGCCGCGCTCGCGAACGCGCAGCGTGCGGAGGGGGGCACGTTTCGGCGACGCTCGCGTGGGATCCCGCCGGTGCTGACCACGCTGATGGGCGCGCCGTACGCCCTGGGCGAGGGGCTGCTGACGCTCGCGGTGGCGCTCGACGGCGACGACGCCGTCGATGCGTTGTTCGACGAGCCTCCGACGACCGACGAGCAGCTGCTCGACCCGTGGACGCTGCTCGTCGACAAGCCCGCCGGGGAGGTCGACGCCCCCGAGACACCGGCCACCGGCCCGGGCGAGAAGGAGTTCGACTCAGGCACGTTCGGGGCGTTCGGCTGGTACGTCGTGCTCGCCCAGCGCCTCGACCCCCAGACGACGCTCGAGGCGGCCGACGGGTGGGGCGGCGACGCCTACTCGGCCTACAGGAAGGACGGCCGCAGCTGTGTGCGGGTCGCCTACCGCGGCGACACCGCCGAGGACGTCGTCCAGATGGCCGACGCACTCGACGAGTGGATCGCGGCCGGGGCACCGGGCGCCCGGGTGCGACGTGGCGACGACGGCCTGGTGTTCGAGTCCTGCGCCGTACGAGGGGCGCAGACCCCCGACGAGCCCTCCGAGCCGGTGCTGCAGCTGCCCGTCATCCGCACCACGATCACCGCGCAGCTCCTCGAGGGCGGTGGCGGTCAGGAGAAGTTCGCTCGCTGCTACGTGAACGGGCTGGTCGCCTCGCTCACCGTCGAGCAGCTCACCCAGTCCGGAGCACCGGACCCCGCCCTGGAGCAGCAGGTGCGTGACATCGGGCTCCGGTGCCAGGCCGGCGGCTGACGGTCAGCGCTCGGTCGTCAGCGACGGGCCAGGTACATCGCGGAGACGTCGACGGCCGTGAGAGCGGTGGTGTACACGGCGACCTCGTCGAGCGTTCCGGCGAAGAAGAAGCTGGAGGGCTGCGTGGTCCATGAGTTGACGTTGTCGTACCCGACCCGCCAGTAGCCGGAGTAGTTCTCGGCGGTCGTGACCGACGGATCGGAGGCAACCAGGCCTCCGTCGACGTACAGCCTCATGCCGGCGCCCGAGAGCGACGCCACAGCCTGGTGCCAGGTGTTGTCGTTGTACGACTGCGGTGACGTCACGATCTCGACGGTGTTCGGGTAGACCCCGAAGACGATCTTGCCGGAGTTGGTCATGAACAGGTGCCGGTCGTACTGGGTCGACTGGCCGGTGCGTGCGTTGCCGAAGCCGAGCAGCTTGCCGCCCGTCGAGGTGGTCGTCCTGAACCAGATGGAGAGCGTGAAGGTGTTGGGGCCGGCGATGGCGGCGCGGTTGGTCGGCTGGCCGATGTAGCTGCTCGAACCGTTGAACGTCATGGCTCGTCCGGTGTCGCTGGCGCACGCCTTGGCCGCAGTGCTGGTGAAGCTCCCGCCCAGGAGGCCGGGGCGGTTGTTGCCGGAGGAGTCGCCGGCCGTGCTTCCGGTCGTCTCATCGAGCTTCCAGTACAGGTAGGGGTTGCTGACACCGTCGACCGCGGCGTCGCACGAGAAGAACCGTGCGGAGGCGAAGGTGCCGGAGGCCGCCGTGGCCGGGTCGGTGAACCGGGCGAGCGTCGTGGAGACCTCGCCCGACCCGAGGGCAGCGCCGGCCAGGCAGACGGACACGGCCAGGACGGTCACGGCGTGGGCCCGACGACGCACGACGAGGCGAACCCGCCGCGACTTCCCGGACGGCGCGGCGGCGTCGTCGTCGCCGTCGCGCGCGAAGCCGACCACGACCAGCATCAGGCCGAGGCAGGCCACGGCGAGGAGCCCCGGAGGGGTGAGGACGTGGGCGGCCGCGTAGCCGGCGAAGGGCACGTCGAGCACGACCCGCTCGGCCGAGGCCACGACGTAGACCTCGCTGTCGGGCGTGGCGTTGGCGTCACCCTTCAGGACCAGGCTGGCCCGGCCGTCGCGAACCGTGGTCGAGACCACGCGGTGGGTGATCCGCTCGCCGGTGCTCGCGACCACGCTGACGACGTCGCCGGTGCGGATGTCGTCGGCAGCCACGGTGCGCGAGAGCGCGAGGCCGCCGGTGGAGATCTCGGGCTCCATCGAGCCGGAGCGGAAGACGAGGAAGCTGAAGCCGAAGAACGCCACGGCCAGGCCGGCCGTGACGGCGAGGAGGCCGAGGGCCGCCCCGCCCCACAGCAGAACCTCACGCAGACGTCGTCCCATGGCTCGACTCACGCACCGACCTGCTTGGCGTCGAACAGGAACGACGCGCTGCCATTGAGGTTCTGCAGCGAGTTGGGGGCGTTGCTGTTCAGCCGGGCGACGACGCACACCGTCTCCTGCGCACCGGCGGCGAGCGCCCGGTTCGAGACGTAGGTGTGGCCCCCCGCGGTCAGGAGGGTGGTGTTGGCGTCGGTGGACGCCGTGCCGCCGCACGTGCCGGCCCGGTTGCCGGCGGCGACGGTGCCGGAGTTGGCGGAGTTCACGCCGAAGGCGACGGAGTACTGGAGGCCGTTGGTCGCGGCCAGGCCGCCGCTACCGGTGCCGACCAGGTTGTAGGTGACCGGAACGGTGCCGACGTTGCGCAGCGGGAAGCTCATCGCGATGCTCTCGCCGGGCAGCATGGTGGTCAGCGCGAAGCTGGTGTTCGTCCACGTGCCGCCGTTGTTGGCGGCGCCGGCCAGGTTGCCGTCGAGGGTGATGTCAAGCGTGCCCGAGGAGAACGTGCCGCCCTGCACGGTGGCGGAGTCGGTCCAGAAGGCGAAGGTGCCCCTGACGCTCAGGCCCGTGGCCAGCACGACGACGGCTGCCAGCGCGATCAGCGCGCGGGTGCGCCCGGACCGTCGACGGCGCGGCGTCTGGTCGGTGCTCATGGCTCTCCTGGGTCGGCGGGCTGGTGGCGCGCAGGGCGCCTCAGGGAGGTATCGGCATCCGACGGCCGCGACTGGAGCCGCTCAGTCGCAGGTGAGCGTGTTGAAGAACAGGTTCGTCGACCGGATCGGCACCGACACCAGGTCGGTGGTCCAGCTCGGGGCGGTGCTCCGAGCGGTGACGTTCACGTCGTACCGGCGCGCGCCGAAGAGGGACCCCGGCGCCTGGCCGTTGTTGATCGTGACGCTGCGCGTGGCGCCCGTGCCGGTGGCCGTCAGCGTGGTGTTGGTGTTGTTGCCGTTGCCGACCAGAGCCACGTCGTAGACGACCGTGCGACCGGGCAGGGTGACCGTCGGCCACGACACGGTCACCGTGTTGTTCGAGTTCTCGGTGCAGGTCAGGGTGGGGGTCGCCAGCTCGGCCGCGGTGAAGGTGTTCGCCCGCCCCGTGGGCTTGTCGGTGAAGCCGGCCAGGGTGCCGCTGGTCTCGCCCGCGGCCGCGCCGGCGCCGAGCAGCGCCAACAGCAAGGCGAGCACGACCAGCAGGCCGGCCGTACCGCGACCGCTGTGGATCCGCAGCGACGGCACGCGCCCGGTCGGTCGGGTCGCCCGGGCCTGGACCACTGGGGCGGCCACGATCATCGGCACCGCGCCCGCAGCGACGAGCTCACGAACCGGCTCGAGCAGCTCCTCGTCGTCCTTTCGTCGTCCTCGTCGAGGTCGTCGTCGAGGTCGTCGTCGTCACGGCCGAAGCCGACCATGACGAGCATCAGGCTGAAGCAGGCAACCGCCAGCAGCCCGGGCGGGGTCAGCGCGTGCACGATCACGAACCCGCCGACGGGCACCGAGGCCACGACGCGCTCGACGGAGTCGACGACGTAGATCTCGCCGTCGGGGGTCGCGTTGGCGTCGCCCTTGAGCACGAGGCTGGCCTCGTCGTCGCGCAGGGTGACGCTGACGACGCGGTGGGTGATCCGCTCGCCGGTGTCGGCGATGACGCTCACGACGTCGCCGACCCGGATGTCCTGGGCGGCAACGGTGTGCGAGAGGGCCAGCCCGCCGGTGGGGATCTCGGGCTCCATCGACCCCGAGCGGAACACGAGGAAGCCGAAGCCGAAGAAGGCCACCGCGATGCCGGCGATCATGGCGAGCAGTCCGAGGGCCGCTCCGGCCCACAGCACGAGCTCACGCAGTCGACGTCCCATGCCTCAGATCACGCACCGACCTGCTTGGAGTCGAACAGGAACGCAGCGGTGCCCGACAGGCCCTGGAGGGCGTTGGGAGCGTTGCTGTTGAGCCGGGCGACGACACACACCGTGTCGGTGGCGTTGACGGCCAGCGCGCGGTTGGTCGCGAAGGTGCTGGGGGCACCGGTGAGCAGCGTGGTGTTGGCGTCGGTGGCGGCGCCGCCGCAGCTGCCGGCGCGGTTGCCGTTGGCGGCGGTGCCGGAGTTGGTCGCGGTCGCGCCGAAGGAGATGGAGTACTGCATGCCGTTGGTGACCGCGAGGCCGCCCGAGCCGGTGCCGGTCAGCGTGTAGGTCAGCGGGATGCTGCCGTCGTTCTTCACGGGGAACGCCGCGGCCACGCTCTCGCCGGGCACCATGTTGGACATGGTCAGCGACGCGACCGTGGTGGAGCCACCGTTGTTGGCGGACCCGGCGAGCTGACCGTTGACGGTGATGTCGAGGGTGCCGGCGGTGAAGGTGCCGCTGCTCACCGTGGCCGCGTCGGTCCAGAAGGCGAAGGTGCCCTTGACGCTCAGGCCGGTGGCCAGGACGGCGACGGCCCCGAGCGAGATGATCGCGCGGGTGCGGCCCGAGCGGCGCCGACGCGAGGTCTGGCTGGGCTTGGGGCTCATGGGATTCTCCTGGTGGTAGTGGCCGTGGGGGGCCAGGTCGAGCGACTGAGGTAGACGCTAGGCCGCGGGGATCAAGGCACCGGTGGGCCAGCGGTCAAGATTGACTCAAGGCCGATCGGTCGTCCCTTGAGGTTCTGCGGCAGAGCACCAGGAAGGTGCCGGTGCCGAGCATCAGCAGTGCGAGCGGCGGCAGCCAGACGGGGAAGTCGCCACCCGTGTCGGGCAGCACGCCGAGGCCGCCCTCGGAGTCACCGTCGGAGTCACTGTCGGAGTCACCGTCGGGGTGGCCAGCGGAGTCACCGTCGGAGATGCCGTCGAAGTCGTCGTTGTGGTCGCCGTCCGGAGAGGTGGCCGAGGCGTCGGTGAGCCGCACGCTGAAGCCGAAGTCGGAGGCGAGGAGCTTGGTGTCGTTGGGAGCGTTCTCGGCGAGGGCGACCCGCACGAGCACGGGGACGTCGGCACCGGAGGCGACCTCGGTGCCGTCGACCAGCGACTTGGGGGTCATCTCGTCGACCGGCGTCCACGGGCCGTCGCCGGCTCGGGCGGACACGGTCAGGAACCCGCTGTCGAGCAGGGAGTAGGACTCGGTGCGCGCAACGGCGATATCGAGGTCGCCGGCGTCGGAGCCGTCGTTGCGCACGTGGAACGAGGCGGTCCGGACGTCGCCGGGCACCCACTGCACGCTGCCGTCGAAGAGAGGCGTGGCGAGCGAGGCGTGCCAGTGCACACCGTCGAGGCTGAGGGCGATCTCGTCGTCGGCGTGGGCCGCCGTCGGAGCGAGCACGGTCACGACCGTCGCCAGGAGGAGGCCGGCGCGACGCGCGATGTGGACGAGGTTCATGGGCTCCTCCTCTCGGTAGGTCGGGGGCGAGCCGAACGGGCTCAGCGGGTGGTGCGGCGGCGCTCGCGCACCGCGCCGGCGAACATGGCGCCGGCGTAGAGGACCAGGACGCCGGCGAAGCCGTAGACGGCCAGCTGACGCTGGTTTCCCGAGAGGAGGGTGTTGACGCGGCCGAGGTAGGGAGCGGCGTACCAGAGCTTGCCGCGCACCTGGACCGACCGGACGGGCTCGGCGTCGGGGACGTCGTTGGCGTCGCCCTTGGTGATGAACTCAGGCTTGCCGTCGGCGCCGACGAGGACGCCGATCACCCGGTGGGTGACCACGGTGGACTTGCCCGACTCGAGCTGGAAGGTGATGACGTCGCCGATCCTGATGTCGCTGGGCTCGGCGGGCTTGGCGACCACGAGGGTGCCGGGAGGGTAGTTCGGCTCCATGGAGCCGGTGAGGATCGTGTACGGCGTACCGCCGCCGAGCCGCGGGATCGCCACGGCCACGGCGAGCATGGCCACGACGGCGAGGATGACCAGCCAGCACGCCACCTGCAGGAGCCACCGGAGGGCTCCACGGGCGGCACCGGTCGGGGCGGACGCGAGATCACCGGACGGTGTCTCGACGTCCGCCACGACCAGGCTGCTCATCACTGTCTCCTATGACCCTGCTAGATCAGGACGCGACCTGGGTGGCGGTGACCGTGAAGTTGTCGAACTGGACCGTCTTCAGCTTCGAGACGTTGTCGACGGAGGTGCCGAACGGGAACGCGACGGTGATGACCGCGTCGATCGTCTTGTTGGTGTCGGCGCTGGTGACCGAGGAGATCGCGGTCGAGCCGATCTTGAACGAACCGGTCACCGAGTAGGCCGAGCTGGCCATCGTCGAGGCGGTCGTGGCGCCGCCGGTGGCCGCGAGGCTGGCCTTCAGGTTGGCACCGGTGGCGGTGACGGCGACGGTGCAGGTCTTGGTGAGGGTGTCGCCGGGCACGATGCTGCCGGTGGTCGGGTTGAACGCCTGGTCGGTGACGCCGCGGGCGGTGTTCGTGACCTTCCAGCCGGCGGTCGTGCAGCTGCTCGAGTCGAGGTTCAGCGTGCCGGAGTTGATGCTGCCACCGGCGACCGACGCGGTGTCGTTCCAGTAGGCGAGCGAGCCGGCGCCACCGAGGAGGAGAACGGCGGCGGCGGAAGCGGCGAGGGCGCCCTTGGTGTTCTTGTTCATGTCGAGCCTTGTCTGTGATGTGGGGTTGGAGTCAGTGGTTTTGATGCCGACACCTACTCAACGACACGCTGATCAAGGTGGGGCCTGCATATCCATCGGCTCGCCTCAAGAAGCGATCAAGGCTTCAACCTCAAGGTAGGTGCAAGGTCAGATCAGGCGGCTTGGGCAATATCCGGCACACGACCTGACACAGGGCGAATGCCCTTGTTCTACGGGTGAATCCCGATTCGCCGCGCACATGACAAAGGGCGCGGACCGGCATTCCGGTCCGCGCCCTACGCGTCGTGCGTGCGTGCTACCAGCCGCGCTCGGCGAGCCGGTGCGGCTGCGGGATGTCCTCGACGTTGATGCCGACCATCGCCTCGCCCAGGCCGCGCGAGACCTTGGCGACCATGTCGGGGTCGTCGTGGAAGGTGGTGGCCTTGACGATCGCCTCGGCGCGCTGCGGCCGGGTTGCCGGACTTGAAGATGCCGGAGCCGACGAACACGCCCTCGGCGCCGAGCTGCATCATCATCGCGGCGTCGGCCGGGGTGGCGATGCCGCCGGCGGTGAACAGCACGACGGGCAGCTTGCCGCGCTCGGCGACCTCCTTGACCAGGTCGTAGGGCGCCTGCAGCTCCTTGGCCGCGACGTAGAGCTCGTCGTCGCGCCAGGACGACAGCCGGCGGATCTCGCCCCGGATGGTGCGCATGTGCGTGACCGCGTTGGACACGTCGCCGGTGCCGGCCTCGCCCTTGGAGCGGATCATCGCCGCGCCCTCGGTGATCCGGCGCAGCGCCTCGCCCAGGTTGGTCGCGCCGCACACGAACGGCACGGTGAACTCCCACTTGTCGATGTGGTTGGCGTAGTCGGCCGGGGTCAGCACCTCGGACTCGTCGATGTAGTCGACGCCGAGCGACTGCAGGATCTGCGCCTCGGCGAAGTGCCCGATCCGGGCCTTGGCCATCACCGGGATCGAGACGGCCTCGATGATGCCGTCGATCATGTCGGGGTCGCTCATCCGGCGAGACGCCGCCCTGCGCGCGGATGTCGGCGGGGACCCGCTCGAGCGCCATCACGGCGACCGCGCCGGCGTCCTCGGCGATCTTGGCCTGCTCGGCGGTGACGACGTCCATGATCACGCCGCCCTTGAGCATCTCGGCCATGCCGCGCTTGACGCGGGTGGTGCCGGTGTCGGGGGTGTCCTGGGTGCTGCTCGTCCATGGCCGAATCGTACGGCCGTCAGGCCGTTTCGGCCGACTCGGGGGCAGCGTCGAGCGCCAGGGCCTGGCGGCGCACCTTGAGCACCCGGAAGACCACGTGTAGGTGTTGGCGAACGCCAGCGCCCACAGGGTGACGAACATCAGGATCGGCAGGTCGAGCAGGGCGCCGAGGCCGGTCATGACCAGGATCGAGACGAGCCGGTCGGCGCGCTCGGCGAGCCCGCCCTTCGCGTCCATGCCGAGCGACTCGGCCCGGGCCCGGGCGTACGACGTCACCGACCCCATCACCAGGCAGTAGAGCGAGACGCACAGGTAGAGGTAGCTGTCGCCCACGCCGGCGAAGTAGAGCGCGAGGCCGCCGAAGATCGCGCCGTCGCCGAACCGGTCGAGGGTGGAGTCCCAGAACGCGCCGAACTTCGAGCTGCGGCCGAGCTCGCGCGCCATCTTGCCGTCGATCAGGTCGCTGAACACGAAGGCGGTGATGAACAGGACGCCGATGAGCAGCTCACCCATCGGGAAGAACACCAGCGCGCCCGCGCACACGCCGACGGTGCCGACGAACGTGACGGTGTCGGGGCTGATGCCCAGCTTGATGAAGAGCCTGACGAACGGCATCAGGACGACGCCCTGCCAGAAACCCTTGAACCTGTCCAACATGAGGGGAGCAGGCTATCGGCCGCGTCCGCCGTCGTGGACACGAGGCCGGACGGCCGGGGCGTAGTGTCGACCGACGGAGCCATTCAGGCTCCCCCTCAGAGAGCACCCACATGAACACCCCACTGAGTTCTTCGCCTCCCCCGCTGCGCTCCTCCAACGAACAACTCGGCGGGGACCCCGCATGAGCGACAAGTCGCCACGTCAAGGAATGTCGAAGAAGTCCGGGAAGTCTCTCAAGGAGAAGCGCGCCGACAAGCGCGGCAAGGCGGCCGGCGACAGCTCGACGCCGATGGAGAAGCTCACCGACAAGCGCCGCTGAGCCTGGATCCACGATTGCCGGCGTCGCAGCAGGCGAGAATCGATGGATCCGGGCTGAGCCTCAGCCGATCGCCGGCTCGGCCAGCTGGCTGACGGTCTGGGGGTTCTCGAGCGTCGGCGCGAAGGCGAGCTCGGCGGCACCGATCAGCGGCGAGTCGCCGCGCAGGACGGCGGCGGTGATCGTGACCTCGGCGCGCGGTGCGAGCAGCGCGGTCCGCTCGACGGCGGCGTTGACGACGTCCGCGGCCTCGCTCCAGACCTGGGCGAGGCTGCCACCGAGCACGATCACGTCGGGGTTGAACATGTTGATCACGGCGCGCAGGCCGGCGCCGACCCACTCCGCGACCTCGGTGAGCGCCTCGGAGGCGCGCTCCTCCCCCTCCCGGGCGGCGGCGATCACCTCCGCAACGGCGTCGGGCCCGCCGCCGGGGAGCCGGCCGGCGAGCTGCAGCAGCCGGTTCTCACCGACCTTCATCTCCCAGCAGCCCGTAGCGCCGCACCGGCAGATGGGGCCGGTGCTGTCGACCTGCAGGTGACCGACCTCGCCGGCGTACCCGCTCGAGCCGCCGAGGGTGACCCCGTCGACGAGGAAGCCGCCGCCGATGCCGACCGAGCCGGCGAGGTACGCCGGGTACGTGAACCCGACCGCCGCGCCCCGCACGTGCTCGGCGAGCACGCCGAGGTTGGCGTCGTTGCCCGTCGTCACGGGGCGGTCCAGGCGCTCGGCGAGCAGCTGGGTGAACGGTGCGCGGATCCAGCCCAGGTTGGGGGCGAACTGCACCATCCCGTCGCCGATCCGGATCGCGCCGGGCACGGCGGCGCCGACGCCGAGGCAACGCGCGTCGGGCCGGGAGCCGAGGAGGTCCTCGACCATCTGGGCGACCGACTCGACCACATGGTCGACGTCGTGCTCGCCACGCTGGTGCAGGCGGGTACGCCGTTCGAGCACGTCTCCTCCGAGCCCCACCAGGGCCGCCGCGATCCGGTCGACCCCGAGGTCGACGGCGACCACGACGTTGTCGCGACGCGGCACCACGAGGTGCGAGGGACGCCCCGAGCGGCCCGGCACGGCCGCGGTCTCCTCCGAGACGAGTCCCAGGGTCTGGAGCTCGCTGGTGAGTCCGCCGATGGTGCTTCGGTTGAGCCCGAGCTGCTGGGTCAGCACCGCCCGCGTCGTGGGACCCCGGGTGTGGACGGTCTGCAGGATCGTGCCCAGGTTGGCGCGGCGCAGCTCGTCGGTGCCGACCCCTGTCGGCGCGGCCATCGTCAAGCCCGTCCTGTGGCAGCGCTCCGCTGGCGGCTGATCGCGTCGACCGAGGCCGCGACGAGCAGCACGATGCCGGTCACGATGTTGACCGTGCTCGGGCTGGCGTTGAGCAACGGCATGCCGTTGGCGATGACGGCGATGACGAGGCCGCCGATGATGGCGTTCGAGACCCTGCCCTTGCCGCCGAAGAGGCTGGTGCCGCCGATGACGGCCGCCCCGACGCCGTACAGGAGGAACTCGCCGCCCCCGGTCTCGCCGGTGACACCGGTGTCGCGGCTGGCGATGAGCATGCCGGCCAGCGCTGCGAGCGAGGAGCACATGATGAAGCAGCTGAGCTTGATCCACGCGACGTTGATGCCCGCCCGTCGGGCTGCCTCGGCGTTGCCGCCGACGGCGTACACGTGGCGGCCCCAGGGAGTGTTCGACAGCAGGAACGTCAGGACGACGAGCAGGCCGACCACGACCAGCAGCACGATCGGCACGCCCTTGAGCGAGCTGAAGGCCGGGTTGCGGCTGCGCTCGACCGAGAGGTAGGCCACGGCCGCGATCACGATGGCCGCGAGCGCGGCAGTCTTGATGGCCCACAGCACGAGCGGCTCGTGCACCAGCCCGCGCACGCGGCGGCGGTGGTTCTTCAGGTACGTCACTCCCGCGTACGCGGCCAGCCCGACGATGGTGACGATCCAGCCGAGGGTCACCGACATCGGGTTGTTGTTGATCGCCACGATGGTCTCGTTGCGGTACGACGTGGTGCCGCCCTCGCCCAGGATCCGGATCAGCACACCTTGTAGCCCGAGGAACATGGCCAGGGTGACCACGAACGACGGGATGTTGAGTCGTGAGACCAGCAGCCCGATGAAGGTGCCGATCACGACGCCGGTGGCGATGCAGACCAGGAGCGACGGGATCCAGGGCCACCCCTTGTCGGTCATGAAGAACCCCATCACCGCCGCCGCCGTGCCGCCGGCGTAGCCGGCAGACAGGTCGATCTCGCCGAGCAGCAGCACGAACACCAGGCCCATGGCGAGCACGATCACGGCCGCCGACTGGTTCATCAGGTTGGCGAAGTTGAAGGAGTTGGTGAACGAGACCGGCTTGAGGATCGAGAACACCGTCACCAGCGCCAGCAGACCCAGGACGGCAGGCAGCGAGCCGACGTCGCCACCGCGGATCCGCGCGACGTAGTCGTGGGCGGCTGTCTTCAGGGTGGCTGCGGGGCTGGCCTCGGCCTCCTCCGGGGGCACGGCCGACTTGGCGAGGGTGCTCATCGCGCGACCCCCTCTCCGGTCGCGGGCAGTCCGTGGTCGCCGGATCGTCCCGTGGTGATCAGCTCGACCACCTGGCCGTGGGTCACGTCGTCCTTGCGGACCTGGGTGACCATCTGGCCCAGGTAGAGCACCGCGATGTCGTCGGCCACCTCGAACACGTCGTTGAGGTTGTGGCTGATCAGGATCACGCCGAGGCCCTTGTCGGCCAGGCGGCGCACCAGGAGCAGGACCTGCTCGGTCTGGGCCACGCCGAGGGCCGCGGTCGGCTCGTCGAGGATCACCACCCGCGAGTTCCACAGCACGGCCCGCGCGATCGCGACCGTCTGCCGCTGACCGCCCGAGAGCGACGCCACCGGCGTCCGCACCGAGCGCAGGGTGCGGACCGAGAGCCCGTCGAGGGTCTCGCGCGCTCGCTCCTCCATCGTGCTGTCGTCGAGCAGACCCCGAGCCGTGAGCTCGCGCCCGAGGAACATGTTGTCGACGACGTCGAGGTTGTCGCACAGCGCGAGGTCCTGGTAGACGACCTCGATGCCCAGCGCGTTGGCGTCGCGAGGACCATGCACGGTGACCGGCTTGCCCTCGAAGGCGTAGTCGCCCTCGTCGAAGGCGTGGATGCCGGCGATGCCCTTGATCAGGGTGCTCTTGCCGGCGCCGTTGTCGCCGACGAGCGCGGTGACCTGGCCCGGTCGGACGTCGAGGTCGACGCCTCGCAGCACGTGGACGGCACCGAAGCTCTTCTGGACTCCGCGCAGGCTCAGCAGCGGCTCTGGGTCCTGGGTGGGTGGGGACTTCTCGAGGGCAGCGGCGGTCATGGTGTCTCCACGGGTAGGACGCGAGCGGGTGGTCAACGGGGTGGCCAACCAATGGTCAGGGTTGGTAGACCCGGGACCGGCAGGGTGGCCACCGGTCCCGGGTCGGCTTGGTGGTGCTACTCGACGCCGTTCTCCGTGCAGAGCGCGGCGAACTTGCCCGCGCACAGCTCGGTCTTGTCGGCGAACCCGTCGGAGACGACCTTGTTGACGGTGTCGGCGGTGATGATCTCGGGTGTGGCGAGGGCCGACGGCACCTCCTCGTTGGTCTCCGGGTCGGTCACCGTGCTCGTCGCGAGTGCGTCGGCGGCTTCCTTGTCACCCTTGCTGAGGGCGATCGCCAGCTGGGCCGCGGTCTCGGCCTCGAGGTTGGTGTTCTTGTAGACCGTCATGCACTGGTTGCCCTCGAGGATGTTCTGCAGGCCCTCGATCGAGGCGTCCTGGCCGGTCACCGGGATCTGTCCGGCGACGCTGTTGGCCTTGAGCCGGGCGATGATGCCGCCGGCCATCGTGTCGTTGGCGGAGATGATGCCGTCGATCTTGCCGCCGTTCTCGTTGTACATCTGCTCGAAGACGGTGCCGGCCTTGGTCGCGTCCCACTCACCGGTCTGGTCACCGACCAGCTTGTAGTCGCCGGAGTCGATCTTCGAGGCGAGACCCTGCTCGTAGCCCTGCTTGAACAGCGCGGCGTTGTTGTCCTTCGGGTCACCGTTGACGTAGACGATGTTGGCCTGGGCCTTGTCCTCGGCGTCGAGGCACGAGATCAGCCCCTCGCCCATCAGCTCGCCGACCTTCACGTTGTCGAACGAGACGTAGTACTCGGCGCCGCCGCCGGGGGTGAGCCGGTCGTAGTCGATGCCGAGGACACCGGCGGACTTGGCCTTCTGCAGGCACGCCGAGCCCGAGGCGGGGTCGATGTTGACGATCATCAGGACCGTCACGTTCTGGTTCAGCATGCTGTCGCACAGCTTGCCGAACGTGTCGGTGCTTCCCTGCGCGTTCTCGATGATCGAGTCGATCTTGGCGTCGTCGAAGGCCTTCTGCAGGCTGGGCTTGTCGTTGGCCTCCCAGCGCGGCGACGTGGTGACGTCGGGCAGGATGACCCCGACCTTGGCGGCCGCCTCGTCGCCGCCGCCTCCTCCCCCACCGCCGCCGGCGTTGCCGTCGTCCTCGCCACAGGCTGCGAGCGACCCGAACGCCAGCACTCCCACGGCCACCATCGCCGCCGTGCGTACCTTCTTGTTCCAACCCATTCGTCCGACCTCCATCGCTCGGGGTTGCTGTGTGACTGTGGTCACGGTATATGTTGCGTCGCACAACATAGTCCCGGCCCGACTCGACCCACAAGCCCCCGGAATGACTATTTGTTGCCCACTCAAACCAACCTAGGAGCCCGCTGTGAGCACACCGACCCCGACCCGCGCCGACCGCTTCTCGTTCGGCCTCTGGACCGTCGGCTGGCAGGGCGTCGACGTCTTCGGCGGCGCCGTCCGCCCCGAGCTCGACGCGGCTGAGGCGATCGGGCGGCTGAGCGAGCTGGGCGCGTACGGCGTCACCTTCCACGACGACGACGTGATCCCGTTCGGCGCCGACGCCCACGAGCGCGACCAGCGGCTGGGGTCGCTTCGCAAGGCGCTGGAGGAGACCGGGCTCGTCGTCCCGATGGTCACCACCAACCTGTTCTCGCACCCGGTCTTCCGCGACGGCGGGTTCACCAACAACGACCGCGACGTGCGTCGTTTCGCGCTGCGCAAGACGCTCACCAACATCGACCTCGCCGCCGAGCTCGGCGCGAAGGTGTTCGTGGCCTGGGGTGGGCGCGAGGGTGCGGAGTCGGGGGCGGCCAAGGACTTCCGGACCGCGCTCGACCGCTACCGCGAGGCCTTCGACGTGCTCGGTGCCTACGTCGTCGAGCAGGGCTACGACCTGCGGTTCGCGATCGAGCCCAAGCCCAACGAGCCTCGCGGCGACATCCTGCTGCCGACCGTCGGCCACGCGCTGGCGTTCATCAACGAGCTCGAGCGTCCCGAGATGGTCGGGGTCAACCCCGAGGTCGGCCACGAGGAGATGGCCGGGCTCAACTTCAGCCAGGGCATCGCCCAGGCGCTGTGGCACGGCAAGCTGTTCCACGTCGACCTCAACGGCCAGCACGGGCCGCGGTTCGACCAGGACCTGCGCTTCGGCGCGGGCAACGCGCGTGGTGCGTTCTGGACCGTCGACGTCCTCGAGAACGGCGGGTACGACGGCCCCCGGCACTACGACTTCAAGCCGCCGCGCACCGAGGACATGGACGGCGTCTGGGTCTCGGCGAAGGCCTGCATGACCAACTACCTGGTGCTGCGCGACAAGGTGCGGGCCTTCCGGGCCGACCCCGAGGTGCAGCAGGCGCTGACCGCCGCCCGCGTCGACCAGCTCGCCGTCCCCACGCTCGCCGCCGGCGAGAGCCTCGCCGACCTGCGCGCCGAGGCGTTCGACCCCGAGGAGGCGGCCCGTCGCGGGATGGCGTTCGAGCACCTCGACCAGCTCGCGCTCGAGCACCTCTACGGCGTGCGCTGACCGTGGCCCTCGTCGCAGGGGTCGACAGCTCGACCCAGTCCTGCAAGGTGATCGTCGTCGACACCGAGACCGGCGACGTCGTCCGCTCGGGGCGCGCCGCGCACCCCGACGGCACCGAGGTCGCCCCTGCGGCGTGGGAGTCGGCCTACGGTGAGGCCGCCGAGGCGGCCGGTGGGCTCGGCGACGTCGACGCCCTGGCGGTCGGCGGGCAGCAGCACGGGATGGTCTGCCTCGACGACGACGGCGAGGTGGTCCGTCCGGCGCTGCTGTGGAACGACACCCGCTCGGCCGCCGATGCCGTCGACCTGGTCGGCGACCTCGGCGGGCGGGAGGCCTGGACCGACGCGGTCGGGTCGGTGCCGGTGGCGTCGTTCACCGTGACCAAGCTGCGGTGGCTGGCGCGCCACGAGCCCGAGGCCGCCGGCCGGACGGCGGCGGTCTGCCTGCCGCACGACTGGCTGACCTGGCGGCTCGGCCGCTCCCACGAGCTCGGTCGGCTCGCGACCGACCGCGGCGACGCGAGCGGCACCGGCTACTGGTCGCCGCAGACCGGCGCCTACCGGACCGACCTGCTCGAGCTCGCCCTCGGCCATGACGCCCTGCTGCCGCACGTGCTCGCCCCGAGCGCCTCGCCGGGCAGCACCGCCGACGGCGTGCTCCTCGGAGCCGGCTCCGGCGACAACGCGGCCGCCGCGCTCGGGCTCGCGGCCGGGCCGGGCGACGTCGTCGTCTCGATCGGGACGTCGGGCGTCGCGTCGGCCGTCTCCGAGGTGCCGGCCGCCGACGCGACCGGCATCGTCGCCTCCTTCGCCGACGCGACCGGCCGGTTCCTGCCGCTGGTGTGCACGCTCAACGCCGCGCGCGTCCTCGACGCCGCCGCCCGGCTGCTCGGCGTCGACCACGACGGGCTCGCCGACCTCGCGCTGGCTGCTCCGCCCGGCGCCGGCGGCGCGGTGCTGGTGCCGTGGCTGGAGGGCGAGCGCACCCCCGACCGCCCCACGGCCACGGGCTCGCTGCACGGTCTGACCCTCGAGTCGTTCGAGCCGTCCCACCTGGCGCGGGCGGCCGTCGAGGGGTTGCTGTGCGGGCTCGCCGACGGCGTCGACGCCCTCGTCGCGCAGGGAGCCCGGGTCGACCGCGTGCTGCTCGTCGGAGGCGGCGCGGCGTCCCCCGCCGTCCGGGCGATCGCGCCCACGGTGTTCGGCCGCCCGGTGCACGTGCCTCCCCCGGGCGAGTACGTCGCGCTCGGCGCCGCCCGCCAGGCGGCGTGGGTGCTCTCGGGAGCCGACGAGCCGCCGGCCTGGCAGCCGAACGGCACCACGGTGCACGAGGCCGATGCCGTCCCCGCCGTCCGGGAGCGCTACGCCGAGGCCCGCGAGTCGGTCCTCGAACGGCGCTAGCGCTGCCAGGCCTCGGCGAGCAGCGCGCGGGTCTCGGTGAGCAGCTCGGGGAGGGTCTTGGTGCGGCCGATGATCGGCATGAAGTTCTGGTCGCCCGGCCAGCGCGGCACGACGTGCTGGTGGAGGTGCGCAGCGATGCCGGCGCCGGCGATGTGGCCCTGGTTCATGCCGATGTTGAAGCCGCCCGCGCCCGAGACGGCGCGGATGGTGCGCATCGCCGCCCGGGTGAGGTCGGCGACCTCGGCGGCCTCCTCGTCGGTCGTCTCGGTGTAGTCGGCGAGGTGCCGGTAGGGGCACACCATCAGGTGGCCGGGCGCGTACGGGTACAGGTTGAGCACGGCGAACGCGAGCTGCCCGCGCTGCACGACGAGCCCCTCGGCGTCGTCGAGCGTCGGCACCCGGCAGAAGGGGCAGCGGCCCGAGGTGTCGTCGGCCGGCTTGTTCTCGCCGCGGATGTAGGCCATCCGGTGCGGCGTCCAGAGCCGGTCGAGCTCGTCGTCGTCGCCCACGCCGTCCTGCACGAACTCCTCGCTCACGACGACTCCGGCAGCAGCTTCGTCAACGGCAGGTCGGGGTCGAGGGTGAGGCCGAGCCGGCGGGCGTGGCCGTCGAGCAGGTTCCACACCGACTGCGAGAGCAGCTCGACGATGCGCCTCGCGTCGGGCCGGCGTGGGTCGCGCGAGACCCACCGGCGCACGGCGCCGAAGACCGCCCCGACCAGCCCGTGGGCCAGCGGGTCGACCAGCGCCTCCTCGTCGTCGTCGAGGTCGGCACCTAGCAGCGAGATCGCGAGCTGGAGCAGGTCGGCCAGGGCGCCGGCGATCCGGTCGGTGCCCTGCTCGAAGGGCCCGCTCATCTCCTGGATGGCGAACGCGTGCAGCGCCGGGTGCAGCACCACCCAGTCGACGTAGGCGCTGATGATCCGCCGGATGATCTCGTTGATGGTGCCGTCGAGGCTGACCTCGGGGATCAGGCCGGCGGTGAGGTCGTCGAGGATGTGCGTGCGGATGGCGCGGTCGAGGTCGGCGCGGTCGTCGAAGTGCCGGTAGACCACGGTGCGGTTGAGCCCGGCGCTCTCGGCGATCTGCTGGACGTGGAACTCGTCTCCGGGCTGACCGGCCTCGATGACCGCGAGCGCGGAGTCGAGGATCTGCAGGCGACGTTCCTGGTTGTGCTTGTGCCAGCGGGCCTGCCGGCCGTCCTGCCGCTGCGCCATGTCACCTCCCGATCGGGTCCAGCCCCCTCACGAGGCGCCTCACCGAAGAGTATCGGCGGGCTCTGGGCGCGGCGGACACGGCGTGCGCCACGCGGACCATCTCGTCGACGTCGACGATCTTGGCGCGCGGTCGGCCGCGGACCGCACCGCGGCGGCGCTCCTCGGCGTCGATGGCGCGCCACCCGGCGAGGTCGACGACGTCCGGACGTCGCCCGGCGACCTCCGCGGGCCGGGGCAGGCCGGCGTCCAGGTCGTCGAGCACCCGCCCGACCGTCTCCTGCGCGCACGCCTTGTTGGTGCCGATGAAACCGGTCGGGCCGCGCTTGACCCAGCCGGCGACGTACAGGCCGGGCCGCACGCGACCGCCGTCGTTCGGGACCGTCCCGGTGGCCTCGTCGTAGGGCAGGTCGGCGACCGGCCGACCGTGGTAGCCGATCGCGCGCAGGACCAGGCCGGTCTCGATCGTCTCGATGAGACCGGCGCGCTCGACCTCGACTCCCGTGACGTGGTCGTCGCCCAGGATCCGCACCGGGGTGCTGTGGAAGCGCAGCACGATCCGGCGGCGGCCGGGGCGGGCCGGGCGCGTCGCCAGCTCGGCGAGGAGGTCGAGCTTGGGTGTGCCGGTGGGCATCGGGACGTCGCCGGTGTCGATCACGACGTCGAGGTCGAGCCCCGCCAGCCCCACGAGCTCGGGCATCGTGAACGCCGCCTCGGCCGGCCCGCGGCGCCCGAGGACGACGACCTCCCGCACGCCGCTGCGCCGCAGCGCCGCCCACGGCAGCGCGGCGATGTCGGTGCGCTCGAGGGCCGACGGGTCGGCGGTGAGGATGCGAGCGACGTCGAGCGCGACGTTGCCGTTGCCGACCACCACCGCCCGCGGGCCCTGCAGCGGGACGTCGAGGTCCTGCTGGTCGGGGTGGCCGTTGTACCAGCCGACGGCGTCGGTGGCCGACAGCGATCCGGGCAGGTGCTCGCCGGGGACGCCGAGGGTGCGGTCGGCGCTGGCGCCGACGGAGTAGACGACGGCGTCGTAGCGCGCCTGCAGCTCGGCCAGGGTGAGGTCGCGGCCGACCTCGACACCGAGGACGTACCGGAACCGCGGCTGCTCCTCGATCGCGCGGAAGAGCTGCTCGACCCGCTTCGTGTGCGGGTGGTCGGGGGCGACGCCGGAGCGCACGAGCCCGTACGGCGTGGGCAGCCGGTCGTGGACGTCGACGCTGATCTCCGGGTGGGTGAGCAGCTCGTCGGCCGTGTAGAGGCCGGCCGGACCGGCGCCCACCACGGCCACGCGGAACGGCCCCGGTCGTGTGAGCCGGCGCTGCTGCTCGACCACCGCGAGCGGTGTGCGCTCGCGGTGCGGGAAGCAGTCGTAGTAGTCGGCGTTGATGGCCACGAAGGGGCGCTCGTCGGTGGTGAGCGCGGTGTCGGGCTTGATCGCGTCGACCGGGCAGGCCGTGGCGCAGGCCCCGCAGCCGACGCACGAGTCGGCGTCGACGTACAGCATCTCGGCCTCGGCGAAGCCGGGCTCGCCGGGCGTGGGGTGGATGCAGTTGACCGGGCAGGCGACCACGCAGGAGGCGTCGGCGCAGCACGACTGCGTGACGACGTACGACACTGGGAGCGCCCGTCAGGAGGCCGCGGAGGCCGGCTGGCTGCGGAACCGCGAGCTGCGACCGTCGATCCTCATCAGTCGCCAGACGCGTCGCGAGACCGGGTTCATCATGCCGGTGTCCTCCGCGAGCATCCGGACGTCGCCGAAGAGGTCGCGCAGGAACTTCTGCGACTCGGGGCGGTCCCAGTAGAGGTCCTTGACGACCGACTTCGGCAGCCCCATGTCGCGCTGCGCCTGCTTGCTCGGCACCAGGATCTCGTCGCACAGCCACCGCATCACGACCGGGACGACGACCGAGAGCACTGCTCTCTCGTGACGTCTGAGCTTGGGCGCCTGGTGCTGGAGGTACTGGTGCGCGAAGCCGATGTGACGGGCCTCCTCGGCGACGTGGATCTGCATGATCCGCTGCAGCAGCGGGTGCATGTCGTCGCCCGCGCGCAGGATCGTCTTCTGCACGTGGTCGATCGGCTCCTCACCGGCGAGGACGCCGTAGAAGAAGCCGAACGGCACCAGCTTGGCGGCCAGCGGCAGGATCGGGCCGATGCCGCGGAAGAAGCGGCTGCCGCCGGGCACGTCCTGCCCGGAGCGGTTCACGAACTCCTGGAACATCTGGGTGTGGTGGCACTCCTCGGTCGCCTCGTGCGTGGAGTACCGGAACTCCGGCGAGCCGTTGGGCAGCTTGAACGCGTAGTTCATCAGCCCGGCGATCAGGATCTGCTCGAACTGCAGGCCGACCTTGGTCACGTTGGCCTGGCGGTAGATCCCGATCCGGATCCGCTCGTCGCGCGGCAGCCCGCGGTACCACGGGTGCCGGCCGAGGACGTCGGCCTCGGGCAGGATCCAGCGCTCGTCGCTCGGGTCGATCGCGAAGTCCGGGTGGTCCCAGTCGATGTCGAGGAAGGCGTCGAAGTGCTGGTCGACCGACGCCTCGCTCAGGGTCTGCAGGCGCTCCTCGTAGGTCTGGAACGGTGCCTCGTGGGTAGCGGTCATGCCGCCGACGTTAGTGCGACACGTTGTCCCAGTAAAGGGTATGTGCGACGTTACGTCTCGGTAACTTCACCTTCCGCTCAGAGCACGTGCTCGCCGTACATCTCCCCCAGCGGGTCGGCGATCAGCTCGAGCCGGGCGCCGTCGGGGTCGCGGAAGTAGATCGAGACCTCGCTGTGCACGACGTGCTCGACACCGGCCTCGGTGAGCTTGGCGGCGAGCCGGTCCCAGTGCACGGGGTCGACCGAGATCGCGACGTGGTGGAGGCCGCCCAGCACCTCGGCGTACGGCCCGACGTCGAGTCCCGGGAAGTCGAAGAACGCCAGCAGGTTGCCGTTGCCGATGTCGAAGAAGAAGTGCGACGAACCCGGGTAGTCGCGGTTGTCGATCAGCTCGGTGAGCGGGAACTCCAGCAGGTCCTGGTAGAAGCGCACCGTGCGCTCGACGTCGCTGCTGATCAGCGCGGTGTGGTGCAGTCCCCGCGCCGAGGACGTCGGCCGCTCACCCGCAGCGCGAAGGTGGGTGCGGCGGACGCGGTCGCGCTCGGCCTCGATGGTGGACAGGTCAGGAGATTCGGACATGCCGCGAATCTCCCACACAGATCAGTCGTCGGCGAGCCTCGGCGGGAAGCCGCCGGTCGCGATCGGACCCCAGCGCGTCGGTGTCACCCTCAGCAGCGACTTGCCCTGGTCGCGCATGGCCTGGCGGTACTCGTCCCAGTCGGGGTGCTCGCCGGCGATGCAGCGGTAGTAGTCGACCAGCGGCTCCACCGAGTCGGGCGGGTCGATCACCTCGCACGTGCCGTCGACCTGCACCCACTCGCCGTCGAAGTCGTCGCTGAGCACGAGCACGCTCACCTGCGGGTCGCGTCCGGGCGTTGGTGGCCTTGGCGCGCTCGGGGTAGGTCGAGATGACGATCCGTCCCTCCTGGTCGACTCCCCCGGTGACCGGCGAGACCTGCGGGCTGCCGTCCTTGCGGTGGGTCACCAGCACCAGGTGGTGGCGCGGGCGGGCGAAGTCGAGCAGCTCGTCGAGCTCGACGGTGGTCGTGGTGGCGATCCGGCGTGGCATGCCCCCACTCCATCACGAGCTCGCCCCGGTGCGAGGGTGCCGGCCGTCCTACGCTGGTCCGATGGAACCCGCACCTGCGGCCGGGCACCCCCGAGGACGCCGCCGCCGTCGCCGACCTCTGGCACGCCGGCTGGCACGACGCCCACCCCGGCAACGTGCCCGACGGGCTGACGGCGTCCCGCACGTCGGAGCAGTTCCACGACCGGGCGCCGCGGCGGGTCGACGACACGACGGTGGCCGTGGTCGGCGACGAGGTGGCCGGGTTCGTGATGGTCGTCGGCGACGAGGTCGAGCAGGTCTACGTCTCGAGCGCGCACCGCGGCAGCGGGGTCGCCGACGTCCTCCTGACCGAGGCCGAGCACCAGGTCGCAGCCGCTGGCCACGCCGAGGCGTGGCTGGCCGTCGTCGAGGGCAACGCCCGGGCCCGCCGGTTCTACGAGCGCCGCGGCTGGCGCGACGGCGGCGTCCTCCCCTACGAGGTCACGTCGGGCGGCACGACGTACGTGTCGCCGTGCCGTCGCTACGTGAAGCCGGTCTGAGCCGCCTCAGACCTGCTCGCGGGTGGAGACCGCCGCGGTGACCCGCGCGATCGCCTCGTCGATCGGGGACGCCGTTGTCCTGGCGGCCGTCGCGGTAGCGGAACGACACCGCGCCGGCCTCGATGTCGTCGTTGCCGGCGATCATCATGAACGGCACCTTCTGCAGCTGGGCGTTGCGGATCTTCTTCTGCATCCGGTCGTCGGAGTCGTCGACCTCGACCCGCAGGCCCTGCGGCCTTCATCCGGCGGGCGACGTCGTACAGGTAGTCGGCGTGCGCGTCGGCGATCGGGATCGCCTGCACCTGCACCGGCGCCAGCCACGGCGGGAACGCGCCGGCGTAGTGCTCGACGAGGACGCCGATGAACCGCTCGATCGAGCCGAACTTCGCGGAGTGGATCATCACCGGCTGCTGCCGGGTGCCGTCGGCGGCCTGGTACTCCAGGGCGAAGCGGTCGGGTGCCGGCTGGTTGAAGTCGTACTGGATGGTCGACATCTGCCAGGTGCGGCCGATGGCGTCGCGGGCCTGCACCGAGATCTTCGGGCCCGTAGTACGCCGCCCCGCCCGGGTCGGGCACCAGCTCGAGGCCGGAGTCGATCGCGACGTCCTCGAGGACTGGTCGCGGCCTCGGCCCAGTCCTCGTCGGAGCCGACGAACTTGTCCTTGCGCTAGTCGTCGCGGGTCGACAGCTCGAGGTAGAAGTCGTCCAGCCCGAAGTCACGGAACAGCCCGAGGCAGAAGTCGAGCAGGTGCTTGATCTCCCCCGGCGCCTGCTCCTTGGTCACGTAGGAGTGCGAGTCGTCCTGGGCGAACCCGCGCACCCGGGTCAGGCCGTGGATGACGCCGGACTTCTCGTGCCGGTAGACCGACCCGAACTCGAAGAGGCGCAGCGGCAGCTCGCGGTAGGAGCGCTGCCGCGAGCGGTAGATCAGGTTGTGCATCGGGCAGTTCATCGCCTTGAGGCGGTAGTCCATGCCGTCGACGTCGAGGGGCGGGAACATGCCGTCGCCGTAGTAGGGCAGGTGGCCGGAGGTGTGGAACAGCCCCTCCTTGGCGATGTGCGGGGTGCCGACGTACTCGAACCCCTCCTCGATGTGCCGCTGGCGGACGTAGTCCTCCATCTCCCGCTTGATCACCCCGCCCTTGGGGTGGAAGACCGGCAGGCCGGACCCGATCTCGTCGGGGAAGCAGTAGAGGTCGAGGTCGCGACCGAGCTTGCGGTGGTCGCGCCGCTCGGCCTCCTCGATGCGGTGCAGGTGCTCCTCGAGCGCCTCCTTCGACTCCCAGGCGGTGCCGTAGATGCGCTGCAGCTGCTTGTTCTTCTCGTCGCCGCGCCAGTACGCCGCCGCCGACCGCATCAGCTTGAACGCCGGGATCCGCTTGGTGGTGGGCAGGTGCGGGCCGCGGCACAGGTCGCTCCACGCCACGTCGCCGTTGCGGCGGACGTTGTCGTAGATGGTCAGCTCGCCGGCGCCGACCTCGACCGAGGCGCCCTCGGCGACCTCGGACGTCGCGACGCCGCCCTTGAGCCCGATCAGCTCGATCTTGTAGGGCTCGTCCTTGAGCTCGGTGAGCGCGTCGGCGTCGGTGGTGACCCGGCGGGAGAACCGCTGGCCCTCCTTGATGATCTTGCGCATCCGGGTCTCGATCTTGTCGAGGTCCTCGGGCACGAACGGCGTCTCGACGTCGAAGTCGTAGTAGAAGCCGTTCTCGATCGGCGGCCCGATGCCGAGCCGCGCGTCGGGGAACAGCTCCTGCACGGCCTGGGCCATCACGTGCGCGGCGGAGTGCCGCAGGATGTCGTGGCCGTCGGGGCTGTCGATCGCCACGCTCTCGACCTCGTCGCCGTCGGCAGCTCGTGGGCGAGGTCGCTGCAGCTCGCCGCCCGACCCGCGCGGCGATCACCTCGGCGTCGTCGGCGAACAGCTGCCAGGCCTTGGTGCCCGTCGACGTCGTCCGTTCCTCACGCGCTCCGGCGTGGATGCGGACGACCTTGATGTCGGACACGGTGCGGCTCCTGGCGTGGGTGGGACGGACCCGGCGATCGTATCGGCCGGTCCGTCCCTCCCTTCACTCAGCAGCCGTCGAGGATCAGCGCCGGGCGCTTGCCCTTCGTGACGCCGACCAGCGTCACCCGGTCGTTGGCCCGCAGCGGGCCGTCGTCGACCAGGGCCTTCCCGAACAGGAAGCCGATCCACTTGCGGTCGGGCCCGGTGCCGGTCTGCACGAAGCGTCCCCACTGGTCGAAGCCGACCTTCTTGGGAGCGGTCAGCCGGCTCTTGTAGACCTGTCGCACCTCGGCGTTGGTCGAGCCGACGCCGAGCCCGTGCACGGTGCGCGGGCGGGTGCCGAAGACGTTCATCTCCACGATCCGGTCGGCGCCGTTGACGAACACGACGTACTGCCGCTTCCACGGGCCCTTCGGCTGGAGCCGGATGGTGTCGCACGGCGGGTTGGCGACGTCCTGGTTGAACTGGCCGGTGGCCACTGCCTGGGCGACCGTCATGCCGATCTTCGCCTTGCCGACCTGGGCGGGCTTGATGTCGCGGGACGGCGCGGGCGCGGCGCTCGAACCGACGCCGGACGCCGTGCTGCCGGCGAGGAGGGCCGCGGCGCAGACTGCCGCGGCCAGGGTGCGGGGGATGTACATGGTGATGACCTCGGATCGCTCTGGGGCCGCACGGCCGGTCGGCGGCGCGGCGTGGATCCCGATCCTCGCGGGGCGGGGGCGACCCGGACGCCGATCGCGGGCCGGTTACCCCGCTTGGGTGAACGGCAGCCGCATGACGACCCGCGGGAAGCCGTCGGTGACCGACTCGGTGTCGGCCACCTTGGCGAAGCCGGCCTTCTCGAAGAGCCCGCGGGTCCCGACGAAGGCCATCGTCAGGTCGACCTTCTCGCCGCGGTTGTCGACCGGCACCGCCTCCACCCCCGGCGCGCCGTGGGTGCGAGCGAGGTCGACGGCCCCTTCGACCAGGGCCAGCGAGATGCCGCGGCCGCGGAACCCGGGGTGCACCCGCACGCAGAAGATCGACCAGACGGAGGCGTCGTCGACCGATGGGATCTTGGTCGACCGGGCCACCGGCAATGCGTCTCGCGGGGCCACCCCGGCCCAGCCGGCGACCTCGTCGTCGTCGTAGGCCAGGACGCCGGGCGGCACCGTGCGCCGGCACAGCCTGCGCACGTAGTCCCCACGCTCGCGGCCCGTGAGCGACCTGTTGGTCTTCGAGTCGACGCGATGGCTCAGGCACCAGCACACGTTCGCGTCCGGGCTCTTCTTCGGCCCGAGCACGGTGGCGACGTCGGCGAAACGAGTGGCGGGCCGGACCTCGATGGTCATGGCTCAGCGTAGGCACGAGACGTGTTGAGAGCAGGTTCTGCTCCGGGTCGCGCCCATCGGGGCCGACAGCGCGGGGTGGAGCAGGCCCGCGCCGTGCCCCTCATTCCTCGAGGCTCAGCACCGGCCGGAGGGCGCCCACGAGCGCGCCGGTGCACATGTCACGCAGGACGGTCCGGGAGAACGTCGGCCGCTCGAGCCATTCCACGCACAGGACCCGGACGAAGACCAGCCAGCCCATCAGCACCGGCGAGACGGTCTCCCGGGCCGTTCCGTGGAGACCAGCGGCGTGCAGCAGCCGGGCCCGCAGCTCGGCCATCTCGCCACTGATGATGGCCTGGATGGCCGGGTCCCCGGCAAGTGCTCGGTTGGCCGCGAGCACCGTGTTGCGGTGCGCGACGAAGTAGTCGATGTGCGCATCCAGTCCCGCCACCAGCTGCTCGAGCAGCGACAGGGAGGGGTCGTCGAGGGTCGTCTGGCTCAGCAGCGAGTCGGCGGCCTCCGTGTAGACCGAGGCGAAGAGCTCCCGCTTGCCCGGGAAGTAGCGGTAGAGCAGCGCGCGGGACACGCCCGCCTCGTCGGCGACCTCGTCCATCCGGACCTCGTCGTACGGGAGTCGGGCGAAGTGCTGCGCGCCGACCTCGACCAGCTCGGCCCGGCGGGCGTCCGGGGTCAGACGGCGGCGGCTGGTCATCCACGCATGCTAGTTGACGCATGTCCAACAGCGAACTATCGTCACGAGTCTGTTGGACATGTGTCTATTAAGGATCGTGAATCATGGCTCGGGCTCTGAGGTACCTCTCGTGGGTGATGGGCGTCGCCTGCGTCGCCATCGGCGTCTTCCACTTCGCCCTCGGCATCGACTCGGTGCCCGGTGAGGGCTCGCTCGACGCGACGGTCGACAGCCGTGAACGCTTCTACGGCGCCATCTTCCTCAGCTTCGGGCTGGCCTGGCTCGTCGTGGCCCGGCGGACACCGATCCCGTCGCGCGAGGTGCGCCTGCTGGCCGGGATCTTCCTGCTCGGTGGCCTGGGTCGGCTCCTGTCGATGGCGGTGCACGGGCAACCACACTGGTTCCAGGTGGCGCTGACCGTCCTGGAGCTGGTCCTGCCGCCGGTCTACTTCTGGCTCGCTCCAGCAGACGAGCGGGCCCACCGAGCCGCCCGTCCCGTCGCGACCGCGTCCCGGTCATGAGGCCGGTCGCGTCGTCGTCCGACCTTCCAGACCCGGCCGGTGCACCTGGTGGGGCTCGAGGGGAACGGCTGATGTCGGCCGACGACCTCTCGCGACTCGCCCTCGTGGTGGTCGATGCCCAGCACGGCTTCGACGACTCCGCGTTCTGGGGACGGCGCAACAACCCCGCGGCCGACCGCAACATCGCAGCACTGGTGGCCGCCTGGGCGGAGCACGGTCGAGCCCTGGTGTACGTGCGCCACGACTCGGACAACCCCGGTTCGCCCTTGCATCCGGCACGGCCCGGAAACAGGTTCAAGGACTACCTGACCGCCACGCCCGACCTGCTGGTGGTCAAGACGGTCAACTCCGCCTTCCACGGGTCTCCGGACCTCGACCAGTGGCTGCGCGGCCGCGGGCTGGCCGGGCTGGTCGTGTGCGGCATCACGACCAACCACTGCTGCGAGACCACCGCACGAGTCGGCGGCAACCTCGGCCACCGGGTGCTCTTCGCGCTGGACGCGACCTACACCTTCGACCGACCGGATCCCCACGGCATCGAGCTGTCGGCCGACGAGCTCGCGCGCGCCACCGCGACCAACCTGCACGGCGAGTTCGCCGAGGTGGTCACCACAGCCGACCTGCTCGGCTGAGTCGTCGACCGAGAGAAGGGAACCGCCGTGACGATCGCCGGACGTCCGAACGACGTCGTCCTGGAGTGGGTGGCGCGCGAGATGCGGGACTTCCCGCTCGACGGGGGCGACGTGCTCGCCGTGCTGCCCGCGCCCACGATCGCCGCCGAGGTAGTCGGACTCGCAGCAGGGGTCAGGACGGCCCACGAGCTCGTGAGCGTCGGGCACACCACGCTGCGTTCGCTGGTGAGTCGTGCCGGCTTCCGTGCCGCCTCGATCGAGGGCACCGACGAGACGGCTGCGGCGCTCGACCACTACGTGACCGACGGCATCGGCGAGCCGGAGTCTCTGGTGGCCGTCAGCCAGGGCTTCCTGCGCACCCGCGAGACACTGGAGCTCGTGCAGTGGCTGCGCGCCTTCAACCTCGAGCACCCCGACGACCCGGTCCGCGTCGTCCACGACCGAGCATCGGCCATCTCGGAACGGGCAGCGGATGTGGAGGCGGCGCTGACCGGGCGGCTCCTGCGGTGGCGGGAGTCGACCGGCCAACGCGTCGTCCACCTCGGCGGGACGTCGCACGCGGTGGTCGGCGACCCGCGGACGGTGTCGCCGTACTCCGCCGCCGGACAGCGCAACGCGGGCGGAAACCTGCGTGCCGAGCTGGGTGACGGCTACCAGTCGCTCGGCTTGACCCTGGGTGAGGGAGACGCAACGTTCCCGCTGCCCGCCCCTCCGGCGCACTTCACCGAGGCAGTGTTCGCCGGCACCGACCGTCGGGCCGTGCTGCTCGACCTCCACGCGGACCCCGACCCGCCGGGCGACGTCGTCCGATGGCTGCAGGTCCCGCTCCGCACCCGTTTCGTCGGACCTGCCTACGACGTGCGACGAGACGCCGAGCACCACGTCGCGGCCGGGCCTCTCGTCACGGCCGTCGACGCCCTGGTGCACGTCGGCCGGATCACCCAGACCAGCCCACTCCCCCTCGGAAACAAATGATACGATCGTTCGTATTGTTACTTCCAGGGAAGGGGCAGCCATGGCGCTGCTGGTTCCGGAGGCCCCCGCCTCCATCGCCCCACAGGGGCTCCCCGATGTGCGCCGCACCGTGGCCGGCGACCGCGAGGCTCTCGTCCGGTTCTTCGAGGGCTTGTCCCCGACCGCCAGCCAACGTCGCTTCCTGACCGGGATGGGCGGGAGCATGCCGCGCACGCTCGTCGACCAGCTCCTCGTCGGCGGACGCGGCGGTGGGGCACTGGTCGCCGTCGTACCTGGCCGGATCGTCGCCCACGCGCTGTGGGCGCCGACGAGCGGCCAGGCCGGGCCCGTGGCGGAGATCGCGCTGGTCGTCGCGGACGACTGCCAGCGACAGGGCATCGGCTCGCTGCTGCTCGAGGCGCTGACTGCCGAGATGGTGTACGCCGGCATCGAGCGCGTGCAGGTCGTGACCGGAGCCGACAACCGACCGGTGCTGGCGATGCTGCGCACACGACGGCCCGGCGTGAGGCCCATCGAACGAGACGGCCCCGTGGTGACGTACGAGCTTCCGGTGGCCCCATGACCGTCAGTTCGATCGAGCCCGCTCGTCTAGGATCCGGCGCAGGCCACGACGAGGGGAGCCCGATGGACGCCACGACCGACGGGCGCCTGCGCCGCGGCGACGTGACGCGTCGTACCGTCCTGAAGCGGGCCGTCGACCTCGCGTCGACGCACGGGCTCGAGGGGCTGTCGATCGGCAAGCTCGCCGGCGACCTCGAGATCAGCAAGAGCGGGCTCTTCGCTCACTTCGGCGCCAAGGAGGAGCTGCAGCTGGCGACCATCCGCGCGGCTCGACGGATCTACTCCGACGCGGTGGTCGCGCCCGCGATGGCGGCGCCGGCCGGGCTGGAGCGCATCTGGGCGATGACCGAGGCCTGGCTGGCCTACTCCCAAGGACGGGTCTTCCCGGGCGGGTGCTTCTTCGCCAAGGCGACCCACGACTTCGCCGGGCGACCGGGCACCGTGCGCGACTCCCTCGCCGCGGCGAACCTGGAGTGGATGGTCCTCCTCGAGCAGACCGTCATCGAGGCCCGCGACATCGGCCACCTGGCGCCGACCACCGACACGGCGCGGCTCGCCTTCGAGCTGAACGCGCTCTACGAGGGCGCCAACCTCATCTCGCTGCTGCGCGACGAGGACGGCGACACCTACGACCTGGCCCGCCGCTCGGCACGAGCACGCCTCGAGGAGCTCGCCGAGCCGGACGCTCCGCGTCCGTGGGAATGACCGTCGGACAGCAACTCTGGTGGGCGATACTGGGTTCGAAGTTTTGAGAAGCGGGTTCGGCTCAGGAGCGCATTCTGAGCCTGATTTGTCGTAAACTCCCAGGTCAGAGGGCATTTTGGCCGACGACAGACGCGGACATCTCCGGACAGATTCGGACCTCGTTATTCCTCGTTGTTCCTCGTATGTTCCTCGGAAAGCGACCTGAGAGGGACCTACTGGACGAAGAAGCGTGCGAGCAGGAGGCGAGGATTCGGCCGTGTGGAGCGGCTCGCCTCTGGCCGGTACCGGGCCGCCTACACCGGCCCCGACGGCAAGCTCTATCGCGCTCCTGAGACGTTCGCATCCAAGGACGACGCGATCGCGTGGCTGACTGCGCGACGCGCCGAGATCAGCCTGGAGGTCTGGGCTCCCGAGGCCGCCGCTCGCGCGCCAGGCAGAGGTGCCCCGACCTTGCGTGAGTACGCCGACGAGTGGCTCGAGACGCGGAAGACCCAGGGCCGCGCACTGCGTCCCACGACGCGGCAGCAGTACCGGATGCTCCTCGACACGTGGATCTACCCGACGTTCGGCGACGAGCGCATCGACAGGATCTCGGCCGACGACGTAGACGATTGGTACGACGGCGTCGCGCCCGGACGCGAGACCATCCGCGCGCAGTCCTACAGCCTGCTCCGCACGATCTTCGCCAACGCCGCCTCCGAGCGCCCGTATCCGCTGATCCCCTACAACCCCGCCCACATCCGTGGAGCCGGCAGCGCGAAGCGCGCCCACCGGTCCAACCGGCCAGCCTCGAGGAGCTGGAGACGATCGTCGAGGCGCTGCCGGACCGCTACCGGCTGATGGCGCTGCTGGCCGCGTGGTGCGCGATGCGCTTCGGCGAGCTGACCGAGCTGCGACGCGGCGACATCGACCTGCGCACCGGACGCGTGAAGGTCCGCCGCGGCGTCGTCCGGGTCGACGGCGAGTTCATCATCGGCCCGCCCAAGACCGACGCCGGCATCCGCGACATCGCGATCCCGCCCCACCTCCTGCCGCTGGTGAAGGACCACCTCTCAGAGCCACACCGGCCCTGGCAGGGACGCGCTGCTCTTCCCGGCCGCCGGCGACAGCAACCGGCACATGGCGCCATCGACGCTCTACAAGGTCTACTACCCCGCCCGCGAGGCGGCCGGCCGCAAGGACCTTCGCTGGCACGACCTTCGCCACACCGGCGCGGTTCTCGCTGCCCAGACCGGCGCCACGCTCGCCGAGCTGATGGGTCGCCTCGGCCACACGACCCCCGGCGCCGCGATGCGCTATCAGCACGCCGCCGCAGACCGTGACGCCGAGATCGCCCGGCGACTGTCAGACCTGGTCACGCCGAGGTCCGACGCCGGAGACCCCTGAGCGTGACACGAGGCGACGTCGAGCGACGTCAGTTCTTGTTGTGGCCGAGCGAGCGCGCGTGCAGGACTTCCTTCCAGTACGACTCCCGCTCCAGGACGTGATCGTCGTCGGTACGCATCGACCAGAACTCAAGCAACGCGAACTTCATGTTCGTGCGGAAGTAGTCCTCGCCCTTCTCGTCGACGAGCTCCTTGAGACCGACGTTGTTCCCGTGGAGGGTCGCGGCGTACGTGCTCCAGCGCTGCCAGATGCCGGTGTCGCCGTAGGCCGATCCCACGTACCGGGCGCCGGTCGTCTGGTCGTGGATGACGTAGACGCCCTTCATGTGCTCCAGGGCGATCCGCCAGTCGGGGCGCTGCTGGCTCACGATGACCTGGAGATCGGCGAGCGTGTGGTTGATGCGGTCGTGGCCCGGGAACGGGTCGCCGACGAACGCCTCCTCGAGGATGGACGACACGGTCATCTCGTCAAGACATGACTCCATGGTCCGGCGCCGCTGACGACCAGCCAGGTGCAACCTGACGTAGAGACGGCGGACGAACGGCCCCATCAGGTCCTCGCGCGGCACGACGTCGTACGAGTAGGTCCTCGGCTCGGGACGCCGGCCAACGACCTCCCAGATCCCGCCGAAGAGCCACAGCGTCGGGTCATGGCGATCTTGGGCGAGGGAGAAGATGAACTGCCGGTTGAAGTCGTTCTTGTCGCCGCGCCACGAGTTCCAGCGCTGCCACTCCGCCGGGTCGTTCGCCAGGACGTCGATCGGGATAGTTCTTGCCGTTGAAGACTGCGCAGTGCAGCTTGCACGTGGCCGGGTCGAAGTCCGCGGGAAGAAGCGAAGCAAGCGGAATGGGCTGCATGGCCGGAGCCTACGAAGGGCCGATCCGCGTGATCTTGTGCTCCACAGGCGATGTCCGTGAGTCGCAGATCCGGCCCCAAATGGTGAGGCCAATCGGCACACCCCCATGCCGGCTGGCGACGGCACGCGTGCCTATGACGCGAAGTATCGCTGATTTCCCTGCGCGCACTCGCGATTCTGGGGAGAGGCTTGGAGAAGCACTAAGCTGTCGTCTGCGAGGTTGAAATGTCCTATCGAATTCGCGCCCTGACCCCGGCCGTGGCACTCGTCGTTCTCGCCGCGTGTCCTTGCGGTCGGCTCCGGTGTCGGCGGTGCCTCAGCCACGCGGCCCGAGCCGAAGCTCAAGCTTAAGCGCGGGGCGGTGACAACGGCGTCGGCCCGTCAGGTCGACGAAGGCGACCGATACACGCTCACCACGAAGATCAAGTCCCCGAAGCGCGCCACCACGATCACCCTCCAGAAGTTCGACCCGCCCCACTACTCGGGGGACGACCCGGGCTGGGTCGACGTCAAGACCGCTCGGGTGCGCGGACGCGCGAAGATCAAGACGGTCGTCGTCGCCGTCAACGAAAACACCGAGCGCTACCGCTACGTCGTCCGGTATGAAAAGGCCGGGAAAGTCACCAGCAGGCCTGCCACGATCACCGTCTGGCGCTGGATCCCCTCTCCGACTACGACGCCTACTACACGACCGGCGGGAGCGCCTTTGGGACATTCGGCATCAACGGCCGCATCTACCGGGGGTGGGGCCCGTGGCTGTCCTCCTACGTCAGCTACTGGGAGTCCCGCTTCACCCCCGGCCGACACTGCAACGCCTTCCCGAGGCGTCGTGGGCCTCGACGACGACTCCGACGACGGGTCCTCCGGGACCGTCGCGCTCACCGCCGACGGCATTCCGATCTACCAGTCGCGATCACTCACGCCCGGAATGGCCCTCCCGGTCACGATCCCGATCGCCAACCCTTACCGCCTCGCCCTTCAGCTCACCGACACAACCCCCGGCGGCAGCGACGGCCACGACCCGATCGAGGCGTACCCAAGCATCGGAGACCCGACTCTTCGGTGCACCGGCGTGTAGCACCCCTCCGGATCGATGACATCGCGGCCGCCGCCGATGCGGCCCTGATGCCCTGTGGATCCGTGCTCCAATCGGCGGCTGGCAAGCAATTGTCGGACACCAAGTTGTGTCGTAGCGCGCTCATTCGCGGTGGAAAGGACGCACAGCTTGGCGGGTGATTCGCGCAGCACGAAATTCGCTCGGGAGCATAAGCCACCACCGGATCCCTCGATCCGCCATGGTGGTCAGTTGGACATGCTCCATGAAGGGACGCCCGCAAGGCGTCCTGCGCCAAGCGGGTTCCAAGACAATGCAGGGCCATCGACGCTCTAGTTGTGATTGATTGAGCCATGCGCGAAGTACCGAGCGAGGTTCTTAAGAAACTGGACTTGCGCCAGGCGGCGCTGGGCGAAGCAGCGTCCTGGCGCAACCTGAGACCCCCCAGAGCCGTGGGCCACGCATGTGGCGCAGAGACCCGGCAACTTTGCGAAGATCGTGTCAACTCGGTTGAGTACCGGCGCCAGGAACGCGCCGGCGAGCGTCGTGG
>CAWGVK010000004.1:0-95828 GCA_963825985.1 uncultured Actinomycetota bacterium
ACATGCTCCGCAGCTCGCTGATCGAGGAGCTCGCACCGGCGCTCACGCCGGTGTCGCGGCGTCCGAAGATCGTCTACCAGGTCACCGAGGCCGGCACGGCGAGTTCGAGCGCCTGATGTCGGAGGTCGGCCCGGCCGCCTGGGAGGACGACAACTTCGGCGTCCGGTTCGCCTTCTTCGGCCGCACCGACATGGAGATCCGGCTGCGCATCCTGGAGGGTCGGCGCACCCGGCTGCAGGAGCGGCTCGACCGCGTCCAGCGGCAGCTGTCGATGACCGAGAGAGGAGGTCGACCGCTACTCCGCGGAGCTCCAGCGCCACGGGGTCGAGTCGGCCGAGCGCGAGGTCCGGTGGCTCTCCGACCTGATCAACGCCGAGCGCAGGCAGCCGCGGCACTCCGCGATCCCCGGCGCCCACCGCCACACCCAGGCGCCCGATCCGCGTCACCGGAAGCACCCCCACCAGAAGACACCACGAAGAGGAACCCGATGGGTTCGGTACGAGTAGCAATCGTGGGAGTCGGCAACTGCGCGACGTCCCTGATCCAGGGCGTCCAGTACTACCGCGATGCCGACCCCGAGGGCACCGTCCCCGGGCTCATGCACGTCGATGTTCGGCGACTACCACGTCAACGACGTCGAGTTCGTCGCGGCGTTCGACGTCGACGCGAAGAAGGTCGGCTTCGACCTCTCCGAGGCCACGCAGGCCTCGCGAGAACAACACGATCAAGATCGCCGACGTGCCGCCGCTCGGCGTGACCGTGCTGAGGGGCCCGACCCTCGACGGCCTCGGCAAGTACTACCGCGAGACCATCGAGGAGTCCGACTTCGACGACGTCGACGTGGTCTCGGTGCTGCGCGAGAGCAAGGCCGACGTGCTCGTCTCCTACCTCCCGGTGGGCTCCGAGAAGGCCGACAAGTTCTACGCCCAGTGCGCCATCGACGCCGGCGTCGGCTTCGTCAACGCGCTGCCCGTCTTCATCGCCTCCGACCCCGTCTGGGCCAAGAAGTTCGAGGACGCCGGCGTCCCGATCGTCGGCGACGACATCAAGAGCCAGGTCGGCGCCACCATCACCCACCGGGTGATGGCCAAGCTGTTCGAGGACCGCGGCGTGGTGCTCGACCGCACCTACCAGCTCAACGTCGGCGGCAACATGGACTTCAAGAACATGCTCGAGCGCGAGCGCCTGGAGTCGAAGAAGATCTCCAAGACCCAGGCCGTCACCTCCAACATCGGCCACGACCTCGGCGCCCGCAACGTGCACATCGGCCCGTCCGACTACGTGCAGTGGCTCGACGACCGCAAGTGGGCCTACGTCCGCCTCGAGGGTCGCGCGTTCGGCGACGTCCCGCTCAACCTCGAGTACAAGCTCGAGGTCTGGGACTCCCCCAACTCGGCCGGCATCATCATCGACGCCATCCGCGCCTGCAAGATCGCCCTCGACCGCGGCATCGGCGGCCCGATCATCAGCGCCTCGTCGTACCTGATGAAGAGCCCGCCCGTGCAGCTGCCCGACGACCAGGGCCGTGCCCGCGTCGAGGCGTTCATCAAGGGCGAGGTCGAGCGATCTGACCCCAGCCCCACGCTGACCCGTCCCTCACGAGGGACGGGTCAGCGTCGTTTTCGGGTCAGATGTCCACCACGAGCACCGCGTAGTTGTCGTCCGCCTCGCCGGCGAGCACGGCGGCCTCGACCGACGCCGCGACGTCGTCCGGACTCGCGTCGGCGACCAGGAGAGTGGCCAGGGCCGCCGGTTCGACCCGGCCGTGGACGCCGTCGGTGGTGAGGACCAGCCGGTCGCCGGGCTGGGTGGCGTGCACCGCCAGGTCGGGGGCGTACGGCGACCCCGCGGCCACGGCGCGGTTGAGCAGCACGCGGCGGTCGTCGCTGCGGGCCTCGTCGACGGTGAGCCGGCCCTCGTCGACCAGGGTCTGGACGAGGGTGTGGTCACGGGTGAGCCGGGTCAGCGAGCCGTCCCGCACCAGGTAGAGCCGCGAGTCGCCGACGTGTGCGCTCACCGCACGCCCGGGCAGCAGCACCACCGCCGTCAGGGTGGACGCGGCCTCGGGCAGGTCCGGGTAGTGCTCGGCGACCGCGGCGGCTGCCTGGGCGAGTCCCTCGTCGAGCAGGGCCAGGGGGTCGCCGCCGGGAGCCGGCTCCGCGAGCGCGTCGATTGCCACCCGGGAGACGCCCTGCACGGCGCCGACCCCGTCGGCCACGGCGTACAGCCCCCCGCCGGTGCGGACGGCGTCCTCCTGGGTCTCCCGGGCGCCGATCCCGGTCCGGACGGCGGCCTCGGGATGGATGGTGCCGGTGATGCTCATGTCGTGCTCCTTCGCGGTCAGTGCTGCCACGAGGTCGGCGACCAGGCGCCGGGCCGTGGCCGTGTCGGCCTCGACCTGGCGCCAGTACGACGTGAGCTCGGCCGCGGCCGCCCGCGCGGGCAGGTCGGCCACGACCCGGATCCGCGCGAGCGGCATCCCGGCCAGCCGCAGGTGCGCCACCAGCCGGGCGCGGTCGAGCTGCGCCGCGGCGTACCACCGGTAGCCGGTGAACTCATCCACCTCGGCGGGCTCGAGCAGCCCCGTCTCGTCGTAGAGACGCAGCGCCTTGGCCGTCAGCCCCGACGCGCGGGCGAAGTCGCCGATCGACATCATCAGGTGTCGGTCGTCCATGTCCTCGCCTCCTCGTGGCCGGTGATCGGTTCACCGGCCGGCCGAGCCTGAGCCTTCCCGTTGGGGCAGGGTCAAGCGTCGCGGTAGCGGCAGGTGGCGCGGGCGCCCAGGACCGTCCCATGAATACCCGGTCCACCGGGTATTCATGGGGTTCTCGGGTGTTGCAACACACCAGAAGTGCAGGGATACCCGGTGCACCGGGTATTCATGCAGCAGCTCACCGCCCGCCCGAGCCACCCTCGGGACGCCCGGACCACCACTCGAGCAGTGCCGCGCGGGCGTCGTCCTCGCTGAGCGGGCCGCGGTCGAGGCGCAGCTCGAGCAGGAACTGGTAGGCCCGGCCGACGTCGCGGCCCGGCCCGACGTCGAGGATCGCCATGATCTGGTTGCCGTCGAGGTCGGGGCGGAGGGAGGCCAGCTCCTCCTCCTCGGAGAGGCGGGCGATGCGCTCCTCGAGGTCGTCGTAGGTACGACGCAGCCGGTCGGCCTTGCGCTGGTTGCGGGTCGTCGAGTCGGCGCGGGTGAGCACGTGCAGGCGCTCGAGCTGGTCGCCGGCGTCGCGCACGTAGCGGCGGACGGCGGAGTCGGTCCACTCGCCCGACCCGTACCCGTGGAAGCGCAGGTGCAGCTCGACCAGCCTGCTCACCGCGGCGATGTCGTCGTTCGAGAACCGCAGCGCCCTCATCCGCTTGGTCGTCAGCTTCGCGCCGACGACGTCGTGGTGGTGGAAGGTGACCGAGCCGTCGTCGAGGAGCCGTCGCGTGCGCGGCTTGCCGACGTCGTGCATCAGCGCGGCGAACCGCGACACGAAGTCGGGGCCATCCCCACCCTCGCCTCCGAGCCGCGGCTCGAGGTCGATCGCCTGCTCGAGCACGGTGAGCGTGTGCTCGTAGACGTCCTTGTGGCGGTGGTGCTCGTCGCGCTCGAGCCGCAGCGCCGGCAGCTCGGGCAGCACCAGCTCGGCCAGCCCGGTGTCGACGAGCAGGGTCAGGCCCAGTCGCGGGTACGGCGCGCACACCAGCTTCACCAGCTCGTCACGCACCCGCTCGGCCGAGATGATCTCGATCCGCCCGGCCATCGCGGTCATCGCCGCGACCACCTCGGGTGCGACCGTGAAGCCCAGCTGCGCCGCGAACCTGGCCGCGCGCATCATCCGCAGCGGGTCGTCGCCGAAGGAGTCCTCGGGCCGGCCCGGCGTGCGCAGCACGCGCGCGGCGAGGTCGGCGATGCCGCCGTACGGGTCCTCGAAGGTGCGCCCCGGAACGCTGACGCAGACCGCCATCGCGTTCACCGTGAAGTCGCGCCGCACCAGGTCGCCGGCCAGCGAGTCGCCGTAGGCCACCACCGGCTTGCGCGACTCGGGGTCGTAGCTCTCGGAGCGGTACGTCGTCACCTCGACCACCCACTCGCCCTTGCGGGCGCCGATGGTGCCGAAGTCGCGGCCCATGTCCCACAGCGCCGAGCCCCAGCCCTTGAGCAGCCGCTCCGACTCCTCCGGCGGCGCGGAGGTCGCGAAGTCGAGGTCGGTGTGCGACCGGCCGAGCATCGCGTCGCGCACCGGGCCGCCGACCAGGTGCAGGTCGTGGCCGGCCTCGGCGAAGCGGCCACCCAGGTCGTCGAGCAGGGGAGCCAGCCGGTCGAGCTCGGCGTTGACCCGCCGCTGCACCTCGACCATGTTCAGCTGGCTCGGCTGTCCTGAGGTGGGGGTGGACGACGCGGGCACGCGCCGGAGTTTACGGACTCCCTCCCGTTACCCTCGTGTCGTGGTCAGGCCCCCGAGATACGCGCGCGCCCTCGTGGCCGTCGTGGGGGGCCTCGCCGCGTGCGGCGGGCTGACGGTGAGCGCCGCTCCGGCCGGTGCGGAGCCGACCGCCGCCCCGTCCACAGCCCCGTCACCGCGCGCCCCCGGACGCGCCGTCGACGACGCCCCGCTGAAGGTGCGCATCACGACGATGACGCCGACAGCACTGCCCGCCGACGGCCCGATCGTGATCACCGGCACCGTCACCAACCGCACCGACGAGACCTGGCGGTCGATCAGCCTGTTCGCGCTGATGGGCGACTCCCAGGAGGCGATGCGCAGCCCGCAGCAGCTGCGGGCCGCCACGGCGACCCCCTTCGACGAGGTGGTCGGCGACCGGGAGACCGTGGCCGGCCGTTTCGGCGAGGTCGAGGAGCTGCTGCCGGGGCGCAGGGCGACGTACACGATCCGCGTGCCGGCCTCGGCCCTCGAGGTCGACCGTCCCGGTGTCTACTGGTTCGGCGTGCACGCACTCGGCTCCAGCGACAGCGCGCCCAGCGACCTCACCGCCGACGGTCGCGCCCGCACCTTCCTGCCCTACGTGCCCGACCGGTTCGCCGACGACCCGGTGCCGGTGGCGCTGGTGGTGCCGCTGACCCGGCAGGTCCGCTTCGCCGCCGACGGGTCGGTCGACGACGTCGACGAGTGGACGACGGCCCTGGGCCCCGACGGCGAGCTGACCCGGCTGCTCGACTTCGTCGACACCACCAGTCAGCCGGTGAGCTGGCTGGTCGACCCGGCCCTGCTCGACGCCGTCGGCCAGCTCGCGGCGGGCAACCCGCCCCGCTCCCTGGGCCCCGTGCCAGGGGAGACCTCCACGACCGGCGATCCCACCGAGGCGCCCACCCCCGACGAGCAGCCCGACCCGTCGCCGTCCATGCAGGCGGCGGCCGCGTGGCTCGACGCCCTCGCCGCGGCGCTCGCCGGCGACGAGGTGCTGGCCCTGCCCTACGGCAACATCGACGTGCCGGCCACGCTCGCGCACGACAAGGAGCTCTACGAGCTCGCCCTCGCACAGCAGAGCCGGGTGCTCCAGAGCCTCGACGTCGACCCGACGCCGGTCCTCGCACCGCCCAGCGGCTACCTCGACACCGCCGGCATCCAGGCCGCCGACCCCAGTACGCCGATCCTGGCGACCGACCAGATGTTCCCCGGCCGCCGCCCGCCGGCGGTCGCCCGCGTCGACGGCCGCCGCCTCGTCACCACGTCGTCCGGCGCCGTCCAGGGCAGCCCCGGACCGGGACCGGGCGTCACCACGGTCGGCCTGCGCCAGCGACTGCTCGCCGAGGCCGCCGTCCGCGTCGTCAAGGGGTCGCCGGAGCCGCTGGTCGTGGTGCTGCCCGTCGACTGGGCGCTCGACGACCCGGTCGGGTTCTTCTCCGACCTCGCCCCGGCCTGGCTCGACCGCACCACCGTCGACGCGGCCGCCGCCTCGACGCTGGCCGAGACCGTGTCGACGGCCGACCTCGACTACCCGCCGCGACAGCACCGGCGCGAGCTCGACGCCCCGACCGTCGAGGCGGTGGGCGACCTGGTCAAGGCCGGCGACACGCTGCAGTCGCTGCTCGTCGACAACAACGACATCGGCGGCGTGGTCGCCGAGGAGGCCCTGACCGGACTCTCCTACTCCGTGCGCGACGACCAGTCGGCCGGCCGGACCGCGACCGGGGCGTCGCAGGACTGGGTCGACGACCGGCTCGGCGCCGTCAGCATCAGCGCCTCGCCCGGGGTCACCCTGTCCAGCGCCTCGGGCGAGTTCGCGGTCACCCTGAGCAACGACCTCGACTACCCGGTGACGGTGCGGGTCGAGGGCGACACCGACCAGGGCCTCGAGGTGACGCCGTCCAAGGACGTCGCCCTGGGCCCCGGCAGCCGCACCAACCTGCTCCTCAGGGCGCGCAGCACCGACAACCGGGTGCACAACGTGCGGCTGGTCGTCACCGACACCGCCGGCGTGCCGATCGGCGCCACCGACGTGGTGCCGATCCGCTCGGCCCAGGTCAGCGACGTGATCTGGCTGATCATGGGCACCGGCGCCGGGCTGCTGTTCCTGGCCATCGCCGTGCGGCTCTTCCGCCGGATCCGGGCGGCCCGGCGGGGTGACTCCGAGGGCGCCACCCGGACCGAGACCCTCGAACCCGCCGAGGCGCCATGAGCACCCCACCGTGAGCTCCCCCGCTCCCGACGTGCCCGACGACACCGACACCCAGCAGCAGGTCCTCGCCTCGAGCGCGGTGATGGCGGCCGGCACCGTCGTGTCGCGACTCAGCGGGTTCGTCCGCTCCGCCCTGCTCGCGGCCGCCCTCGGCGCCAGCCTGCACGCCGACCTGTTCACGATCGCCAACACGGTCCCGAACATGCTCTACATCCTGCTGGCCGGCGGCGTGTTCAACGCCGTCCTGGTGCCGCAGCTGGTGCGCGCGATGGCCGGCGACGCCGACGGGGGCGACGCCTACACCAACCGCGTGATCACGCTGGCGGGGCTGTTCCTCGCCGCCGTCACGGTCGCGCTGGTGGTCTTCGCGCCGCAGGTGATGTCGCTCTACCTCGACGGCCGCTTCGACGACGCCGACCGCACGGAGCACCTCGAGTCGGTGGTCGCCTTCGCCCGCTACTGCCTGCCGCAGGTCTTCTTCTACGGCATGTTCGTGCTGGTCGGGCAGATCCTCAACGCCCGGGGCCGCTTCGGCCCCATGATGTGGGCCCCGATCGCCAACAACGTGATCTCGGTGGTCACCCTGGTGATCTACCTCGTGGCGTTCGGCCCGGCCCGCGGCCCCGAGCAGGAGGGCCCGTTCACCGCCGGCCAGGAGCTGGTGCTCGGTGTCGGCTCGACCCTGGGCATCGCCGTCCAGCTGCTGATCCTGCTGCCCTACCTGCGACGCGCCGGCTTCACGTTCCGCGCCCGCTTCGACTTCCGCGGCTCCGGCCTGGGCCACACGTTCCGCCTCGGGCTGTGGACCGTGCTCTTCGTGGTGGTCAACCAGGTCGCCTACACGGTCGTGGTGCGGCTCGCCTCGGGCGGCACCGCCGACGGCGGCGACGGCACCGGCTACACCATCTACTCCTCGACGTTCCTGATCGTGATGGTGCCGCACTCGATCATCACCGTCTCGCTCGCCACCGCGATCCTGCCGCAGCTCTCGCGGCGGGCCGCCGAGGGCGACCTGACGCGGCTCGGCGAGACCCTGTCGTCGTCCCTGCGGACGACGCTCGCGGTCGTCGTCCCCTTCGCGGCCCTGCTGCCCTTCGTCGCCGAGGACCTCAGCAACGTCATCTGGGGCCACGGCGCCGCGGCCGAGGCCTTCGTGCGCTACGCCCCCTCGCTGGCGCTGTTCGGGCCGGGCCTGGTCATGTTCACCGTCCACTACCTGATGCTGCGCGGCTTCTACGCCCTCGAGCGCACCCGGACCGTCTTCCTCATCCAGTGCGTCGTGGCCGCGGTCAACATCGTCGCGGCGCTGCTGCTGGTGCGCGGCGCGGACGCCGAGGGCACCTCGCCCGCCCTGGTCGTCGCCTACTTCGTCTCCTACGCCGTCGGCGCCCTGTTGTCGTACGCCGTGCTGCGGCGCCGCCTCGGCGGGCTCGACACCGCGCGGCTGCTCCGGTTCGTCGTGCGGCTCGCCGCGGCCGTGCTCGTGTCCACGGCGGTGGCCGCGGGCGTCGCCCTGCTGCTCGGCCGCCTGGCCGACGAGCCCCACTGGACCCTGGCGGCCCTGCGCGGCGCCGTCGTCCTCGGCGTCGACGGCGTGGTCTTCCTGGTGATGGCCGTGGTGCTGCGGCTGCACGAGGTGACCTCGGTCGTCGAGACCATCTCGGCCCGACTGGGCCGGTCTGGCGCCCACCGGGCGTGAACGGTCCTACGATTGCCTGACACCCGCCCGGTCGAACAGCCCAGCCGAGCATCCGAGTATCCGAGGGAGACGAGTCCGTGCCGCACGCCACCCGGCCCGGTGACGTCCTCGGCGACCGTTACCGCCTCGTCGACCTGCTCACCGAGAGCGGCGGCGGCCGGTTCTGGCGGGCCTACGACCGGGTGCTCGAGCGGCACGTCGCCATCCACGTGATCCGCGGCGACGACGCCCGCGCGCCGGCCCTGATGGAGGCCGCCCGCCGCTCGGCCACCGTGCTCGACCCGCGGGTGCTGCGGGTGCTGGACGCCGACACCACCGCCGACAGCTGCTACATCGTCAACGAGTGGGGCTGGGGCACCTCCCTCGACATCGTGGTCACCGGCACCGGGCCGCTCGGCCCGCGGCGCGCCGCCTGGCTGGTCTCCGAGGTGGCCGACTCGGTGGCCACCGCGCACGCCGCCGGCGTCGCGCACGGCCGGCTCAACCCCGAGAACGTGCTCATCGACCGGGCCGGCAACGTGCGCCTGATCGGACTGTGCGTCGACGCCGCGCTGCACGGAGTCGCCACCGACCAGCTCGACCACGACCTCGCCGACCTCGCCGGGCTCCTCTACTGCGCGCTCACCACCAAGTGGGCCGGAGCCTCCGGCTCGATCGTCACCGCCGCCCCGCGCGACCACGGCGAGGTGCTGCGGCCGCGCAAGGTGCGCGCCGGCATCCCCCGCCCGCTCGACAGCCTCTGCGACGAGGTGCTGCACCCGGCTGCGGGCGGCGGCGTCCTCGGCGACCGGGTCTCGACGGCCCGTGGTGTCTCCGACTTCCTGGCCGAGTTCGTGGGTGACCCCACCGGCATGCCCGACGCCCTGCTGGCCAGCACCCCCGACGTGCTGCCCGACGAGGAGCAGGTCGTGCTGCCGCCGGTGCCCGAGATCCGTCCCCACGACGACGAGACCGACCCCACCCTCCTCACGGACACCACCGACACCACCGACACCACCGAGACCCGGGTCGGCGTCGAGGTCCAGGACGCCCCCACCGAGGCCGGCGTCCCGATCTTCGGTGACGACGACGACGTGTCGTGGTTCCAGCGCCGCTCCACACCGCCGCCGCCCCCGCCGCCGTTCGAGGAACCACCCGAACGGCCGCTGTTCGCGCCCGAACCGGTCGCCGGCGCCCCGGTCCGCACCCCCCGCGCCGACTCCCCCTCCGAGCGGACCGGAACCGGTGACGGCTTCTGGCCCTGGGACACCGGCACCAACGCCGGCCACGTCGGCCCCGGCGGACGGCGCGCGATCGTGACGGTCACCGACACCGACGACCGGCCGGTGCCCGGGCGCACCTGGCTCCGGCTGGCCTCGATCCTGGCCGTCGTCCTGCTCCTCATCGTGGCCGTCGTGGTCGCGGTCAACCTCGGCCGCGGCAAGACCCCGCTCGGCGGCGACCCCGAGCCCGACCCCACCAACACCGCCCCCACCCGCACCGACGGCTCGCCCACCCGCCAGGCCGACCCGCTCACCGGGGTCGCCGCCACCGCGTTCGACCCGCAGAGCGACGACGGCGAGGAGAACGACGACGCCGCCCCGCTCGCCGTCGACGGCGACCCCGACACGACCTGGTCGACGTCGGGCTACAACGACCAGCTCGGCCCGCCGCCCGGGCTCAAGACCGGCGTCGGCCTCGTGCTCGACCTCGACGGTGCCCAGGAGGTCTCCCAGGTCGACCTGACCCTGGTCGGGGCACCCACCGACGTCAGCGTGTACGTCGTCGACGGCGACCCCGACGACCTCGCGGGCCTCGACCCCACCGCCCGCGGCACCGCCGACGGCGACCAGCTCACCCTCGCCCTCGACACCCCGACTTCCGGGACCCATCTCGTCGTCTGGCTGACATCGCTACCGCCCGGCGACGACGGCCGGTTCCGCGGCTCCATCGCCGAGGTGGTGGTCCGCGGTGGCTGACCCCCGGACCGACCCCGAGCTGCTCGCCGCCCACGTCGCCGGAGACCCGCACGCGTTCGGCGAGCTCTTCCGCCGCCACCGCGACCGGCTCTGGGCGGTCGCCCTGCGCACCATGGGCAACCCCGACGACGCCGCCGACGGCCTGCAGGACGGCATGGTCGCGGCGTACCGCCGGGCCGCGTCGTACCGCGGCGAGGCGCAGGTGACGACCTGGCTGCACCGCGTCGTCGTCAACGCCTGCCTCGACCGGCTCCGTGCCGCCAAGGTGCGCCGCGCCGAGGCCCTGCCCGACGACCTCGAGGAGTACGGCGGCCGCGGCTCGCTGGTCTCGGCCACCGACGACGCGGCCGACCCGGCCGACCTGGCCGTCGTCGACGAACGCCGCCGCCAGGTGCTCGACGCCCTGGCGACCCTGCCCGAGGAGCAGCGCGCCGCGCTGGTGCTGGTCGACATGGAGGGCTACCCGGTCGCCGAGGTCGCCCAGATGCTCCAGTGCGCGGTCGGTACCGTGAAGTCGCGGTGCTCGCGCGGCCGGTCGCGGCTCGCCGTCCTGCTGGCCGAGCTGATGACCGCGAGCGTGAGTGGCCCAGACCACCCGCCGCCGCGGAACCCCCCGACCCCGGGCGCCGTCCGATCACCGAACCCTCCACGTGGCCCGCCACCGGGCGTGGCACCCGCGTAGCCGTTCTTCCACCCAGTCCAGCCCACCGGAAGTGAGCAATGCCCGACCACGAGCCCGAGGCGACACCCGAGCAGCAGGCGCAGGTACGCCGGCTGCTCGGTGAGGCGCGCCACGCCGGGCCGATCCCGCCCGACGTGGCCGGGCGGCTCGACGGCGTGCTCGAGCAGCTGGTCGCCGAGGGTCCCCGCGCCATCGACCCTCCCCCGCCGCCGCGCTCGGCCGCCGTCATCGACCTCAGCGCGCGCCGCCGACGCCGGGTCACCGGCCTGCTCGTCGCGGCCGCTGCGGTCGTGGTGGTCGGGGTCGGCATCGGGCAGGTCATCGACACCACGTCGTCCGACGGGGGTGGCGACTCCGGCGCCGAGGCGCAGAGCGATGAGGAGCTGGACCGCGCTCCGGGGCGCCGGCGCGGCAGAGGAGGGCGGCGCCGCGAGCGAGCCGCCACCGCCGCTGGCCAGCACCGAGGCGCCCACCGACGCGAGTGAGCAGCCGCCCGTGATCTCCGAGGGATCGTTCGCGCGCGACGTCCGAGAGCTCCAGGACGACCCCGGTGTGGTCGTCAGCGCCGGCGACGTGATCGACAGCCGGCAGCTCAGCGCGGCCGACTCGTTCATGTGCCCGCCGACCATGTGGGGCCCCGGCAAGCTGGTGGCCGTGCTGTACGAGTCGGCGCCGTCCGTGCTCGTGTACCGCCCGCCCGCCGGCGACACCCAGACCGTCGAGCTGCGCCAGTGCGGCAGCGGCGACGTGCTGCGCTCCACGGTCCTGCCGACGCCCTGACGCGGGCGGGAATCCCGCTCGCCTACGATCCGTTGTACTCGTGTCGCAGCCGTCCAGCCGAGGAGACCAGCACCGCATGTCCGAGACCCGCAACGTCATCATCATCGGCTCGGGGCCGTCCGGCTACACGGCCGCGGTGTACGCCGCGCGTGCCGCGCTGCAGCCGCTCGTCTTCGAGGGCTCCGTGACCGCCGGCGGCGCGCTGATGACCACCACCGAGGTCGAGAACTTCCCCGGCTTCCGCGACGGCATCATGGGCCCCGCGCTGATGGACGAGATGCGTGAGCAGGGCGTGCGCTTCGGCGCCGAGATGATCCCCGACGACGTCGTCGAGGTCGACCTCACCGGCGACGTCAAGATCGTCAAGACCGCCACCGACACCTACACCGCGCGGACCGTGATCCTGGCCACCGGCTCGGGCTACCGCAAGCTGGGCCTGCCCAACGAGGATGCCCTGTCGGGCCGCGGCGTCTCCTGGTGCGCCACGTGCGACGGCTTCTTCTTCCGCGAGCAGCACATCGCCGTCGTGGGCGGGGGCGACTCCGCGATCGAGGAGGCGACGTTCCTCACGCGCTTCGGCTCGAAGGTGTCGCTGATCGTGCGCCGCGACGAGCTGCGCGCCTCCAAGATCATGCAGGAGCGGGCGTTCGCCGACCCCAAGCTCGAGGTCGTCTGGAACTCCGTGGTCGACACCATCAACGGCGCCGACAGCCTCGAGTCGGTGACCCTGCGCGACACCGTCACCGGCGAGACCCGCGACCTCGACGCCACCGGGCTGTTCATCGCCATCGGCCACGACCCGCGCTCCGAGCTGCTGCACGGCCAGGTCGACCTCGACGAGAACGGCTACGTGCTGGCCAACCAGGACGGCCACCCCTCGACGGCCACCAACCTGCCCGGCGTCTTCGCCGCCGGCGACCTGGTCGACCACGTCTACCGCCAGGCCGTCACCGCGGCCGGCACCGGGTGCGCCGCGGCGCTGGACGCCGAGCGCTACCTCGCCGAGCTCGACCACGCGCTGGTCAGCGCCGGCGCCTGACGCCGACCAGCACCCCGGGAACATCGGACGCCGCAGCGGCGTTCACCAGGCACACTTCGAGAAGGGATACACCGTGGGCAACATCTCCGCCGTGACCGACGCCGAGTTCGAGTCGCAGGTCCTCCAGTCCGACAAGCCGGTCCTCGTGGACTTCTGGGCCGAGTGGTGCGGTCCGTGCCGCCAGGTCGCCCCGATCCTCGACGAGATCGCCTCCACGCACGGCGACAAGATCACGTTCCTGAAGATGAACGTCGACGAGAACCCCGTGACGCCGTCGTCCTACAAGGTGACCGGCATCCCCACGATCAACGTCTACCAGGGTGGCGAGGTGGTGCGCAGCATCGTCGGCGCCAAGCCCAAGGCGGCCCTCCTGAAGGACCTCGAGGAGTTCACCGGGTGAGCTGACCCGGCGCGATCACTCCGACCCCGGATGTCACCCGACATCCGGGGTCGAGTCGTCTCTCAGGCTCGGACTCGGCCGCTTCCTCGGCCGCACCACGCCGACCAGCCGCTCCAACGCCGCCTCGACCTCGTCCTTCCAGGTCAGGGCCGAGCGGAGCTCCATCCGCATCCGCGGGGTCGTGGGGTGCGGGCGATGGGTCTTGAAGCCCACCCGGGCCAGGAAGTCGCTCGACACCGTGCAGCGGCCGCGGCCGCCGGTGTCGCCGAAGGCCTCCACCGCGCGGATCCCGCCGCGGTCGATCAGGTCGCGGGCCATGCCCTGCACGAGCATCCGCCCGAGCCCGCCGCCGGCGTGACCGGGAGCGACGTACGCCGTGGTCAGCAGGACGGCGTCCGGCGACACCGGCGCGGTCGGGTAGCCGGCGGCCCCCGGCACGAACGCCGCCGGGGCGTAGACGACGTACCCCACCGGTTGGTCGTCGATCATCGCCACCCGCCCGCACGAGCCCCACTCCCGCAGCACGTGCGAGAGCCACGCGTCCTTCTCGGCGGCCGCGGCGTCGCCGTCCTGCAACCGGCGACGGCGCACGGGGTCGAGCTCCCAGTGCACGCACGAGCGACAGGGCACGTCGTCCGACATCGCCTGGAGGCGGTCGGGCGTCAGTCGCACGATCCGGCGTCCCACGTCGTCAGTATGCGCCCCGATGGTCGAGGAGGCCGGCCACGGCCGTCACGAGACCCCGAGATGACCTGTCAGGATGACCCGGTGCGCCAGATCCGACAGAGCAAGAAGCTGCACGACGTCCGCTACGACGTGCGGGGTCCGATCCTGGTCGAGGCCCAGAAGCTCGAGGCCGAGGGGCACCGGATCCTCAAGCTCAACATCGGCAACCCGGCGCCGTTCGGCTTCGAGGCTCCCGAGGCGATCCTGGCCGACGTGACGCACCACCTGGCGTCGTCCCAGGGCTACAGCGACTCGCGCGGCATCTTCTCGGCGCGGACGGCGGTCGCGCAGTACTACCAGCAGCGCGGGCTGCGCGACGTCACCGTCGAGGACGTCTTCATCGGCAACGGCGTCTCCGAGCTGATCTCGATGGTGCTGCAGGCGTTCCTCGACGACGGCAACGAGATCCTGGTGCCGGCGCCCGACTACCCGCTCTGGACCGGCGCCGTGACGCTGTCGGGCGGGACGCCGGTGCACTACCTGTGCGACGAGGCCAACGCCTGGAACCCCGACCTGGCCGACATCGAGTCGAAGATCACCGAGAACACGCACGGCATCGTGATCATCAACCCCAACAACCCCACGGGTGCCGTCTACAGCAAGGAGATCGTCGCCGGTCTGGTCGACATCGCCCGCCGTCACGAGCTGGTCGTCTTCGCCGACGAGATCTACGAGAAGATCCTCTTCGACGACGCCGTGCACCACCACGCGGCCGCCGCGGGCGGCCACGACGTGCTGTGCCTGACCTTCAGCGGGCTCTCCAAGGCCTACCGGGTCTGCGGCTACCGCGCCGGCTGGGTGATGATCTCGGGCCCCAAGGAGATCGCCGAGGACTTCCTCGAGGGCCTCACCCTCGTGGCCAACATGCGGATGTGCGCCAACGTGCCGGCCCAGCACGCCATCCAGACCGCGCTGGGCGGCTACCAGTCGGTGGAGGAGCTGATCGTCCCCGGCGGGCGGTTCTACGAGCAGAGCATGCTCGCCCACCGGCTGCTCAACGAGATCCCCGGTGTCTCGTCGGTCAAGCCCCAGGGCGCGCTGTACTGCTTCCCGCGGCTCGACCCCGACGTCTACGCCATCGACGACGACGAGGCGTTCGTGATCGAGCTCCTGCGCGCCAAGAAGATCCTGGTCACCCACGGCACCGGCTTCAACTGGCCCGACCCCGACCACTTCCGGCTGGTCACCCTGCCCGACGTCGCGATGCTCGAGGAGGCGATCGGCCGGATCGCCGACTTCCTCGCCACCCGACGCTGACCTCCGAACCCGCTCCAGGAGACCCACCATGCGCGACCTCACGTACCCCCCGATCATCCTGGTGGCCAAGACCGCGTTCCGTGCTGCTCGGCCAGGACATCCAGACGAGCGGCACCGAGCACGTGCCGCACACCGGCGGGGTGCTGCTCGCGGTCAACCACATCGGGTACGTCGACTTCGTCTACGGCGGCCTCGCCGCGAACCCCTCGGGCCGCAAGGTGCGGTTCATGGCCAAGCGCGAGCTCTTCGACCACAAGCTCACCGGCCCGCTGATGCGCTCGCTGCACCACATCGAGGTCGACCGCGGCGCCGGCGTGGCGTCGTACCAGCAGGCGGTGGAGTACCTGCAGGACGGCGAGGCGGTCGGGATCTTCCCCGAGGCGACCATCTCGCGCTCCTTCGAGCTCAAGGAGTTCAAGACCGGTGCGGTGCGGATCGCGGCCGCCGCCGGCGTCCCGCTGGTGCCGGTGATCCTGTGGGGCACGCACCGGATGATGACCAAGGGCCACGACCGCGACTTCTCCCGGGGCAAGACCATCGCCATCCGGTGCGCCCCGCCCCTGCACCCGACCGGTGACGACCCGGAGACCGAGACCGCCGACCTGCGCCGGGTGATGTCGTCGTTGCTCGACGAGACGATCCGCACCTACCCCACCGACGAGCAGCCACCCGGCTCGTGGTGGCTCCCGGCGTCGTACGGCGGCTCGGCACCCACCCACGACGAGGCCGCCCGCCTGGACGCCGAGGAGAAGCGGGAGCGGGCCGCCAGGCGCGCGGCCAAGCGGGCCAAGGGCTGAACCCCGGTCGTGATGTCGACAAAGTGCTAGAGCGATAAAGCGCTAGATCGGCTTGTCGTCCCGATTCCGCGGGTCCATCACGTCCACGATCCGGCGCAGGTCGTCGAGCGAGGCGAACTCGACGGTGATCTTGCCCTTGCGCTGCCCCAGGTCGACCTTCACCCGGGTCTCGAGCCGGTCGGAGAGCCGCTCGGCGAGGTCGGCCAGGCCGGGGGCGGTCGGCTTGCGACGTACCTGACGGGCCGCCCGGCCCCCGTGGTCGCCGACCGCGACGATCTCCTCGAGCCCGCGCACGCTGATGCCCTCGGCGACGACGCGCTGGGCGAGCCGGTCCTGCAGGTCGGAGTCGTCGACGGCCAGCAGGCTCCGGGCGTGCCCGGCCGAGAGGACGCCGGCGGCGACCCGGCGCTGGACGGCCGGCCCGAGCTTGAGCAGCCGCAGCGTGTTGCTGATCTGCGGACGCGAGCGCCCGATCCGCCCGGCGAGCTCCTCGTGGGTGCAGCCGAAGTCCTCCAGCAGCTGGGCGTAGGCAGCGGCCTCCTCGAGCGGGTTGAGCTGACTGCGGTGCAGGTTCTCGAGCAGGGCGTCGCGGAGCATGTCGACGTCGTCGGTCTGGCGCACGATCGCGGGGATCGCGGTCAGCCCGGCCGCCTGGGCGGCGCGCCACCGGCGCTCGCCCATGATCAGCTCGTAGGCCTCGGAGTCGGTGCGACGCACGACGATCGGCTGCAGCAGCCCCACCTCGCGCACCGAGTGCACGAGCTCGGCCATCGCCTCCTCGTCGAACACCTGGCGCGGCTGCACGGCGTTGGGGGTGATCTGGGTGATCGGCAGCTCGGCGAAGTACGCGCCGGCGACCGGCGCCAGCCCCTGCTCGGTCATGCTGGCGGTCGTGGCCGCGCTCGGCGCCTCCCCGGCGCCCGAGGGGGCCTGGGAGCCGGGCGGGGGTCCAGTCGGGATCAGCGAGCCCAGGCCCCGGCCGAGTCCCCTCTTCGGCGACGTGGTGCTCATCAGCGCACTCCCTTCGTGGCGATCTCGCGAGCGGCCTCGAAGTAGCTCAGCGCCCCGGGTGAGCCCGGGTCGTAGGTCATCACGGTCTGCGCGTACGACGGCGCCTCCGAGACCCGCACCGAGCGCGGGATGTTGGTCTTGAGCACCTGGTCGCCGAAGTGTCCGCGCACCTCGTCGGCCACGCCGGCCGCAAGCCGGGTGCGGGCGTCGTACATGGTGAGCAGGATGGTCGAGACCGCCAGGTCGGGGTTCAGGTGCACGCGCACCATGTCGACGGTCTCGAGCAGCTGTCCGAGGCCCTCGAGCGCGTAGTACTCCGCCTGGATCGGGATCATCATCTCGTCGCCGGCAACCAGCGCGTTGAGCGTGAGCAGCCCCAGCGACGGCGGGCAGTCGATCAGCACGTAGTCGAACCGCTCCTCCCCCGCCAGGCTGTCGTTGCCGACGAGCGGGTGGCCGTGGATCGCCTTGCGCAGCCGTCCCTCGCGGGCCACCACGCTGACCAGCTCGATCTCGGCACCCGCGAGGTCGATGGTCGCCGGGATCACCCAGAGGCCGTCCAGGTCCGGGCAGGTCTGCACGATGTCGACCAGGGGCTTGCCGTCGACGAGCGCGTCGTACGTCGACGGCACCCCGCGCCGGTGTTCGACCCCGAGGGCGGTCGAGGCGTTGCCCTGCGGGTCGAGGTCGATCACCAGGACGCGCTGGCCGAGCTGGGCGAGCGCGGCGGCGACGTTGACGGTCGTGGTGGTCTTGCCGACCCCGCCCTTCTGGTTCGCCACCACCATCACCCGTGTCGTGCGGGGGCGGATGATGCCGGCACCGGGCCGGGCCTCCCCCCGCCCGGACTTCTGAGCGAGCAGGGTGTGCTGGGCGGCCCGAGCCAGCGGCGTGGCCTCGGCGTCGTACCCGTCGTCGTGCGCCGCGAGGTCACCCGCGGTCCGGACATGAGGGCCGACGGGCGGCAGCGGGGACACGGGCAACTCCGTTTCACGTGAAACATCGGGTGGATCCTCGGCCGGAGGTTCCTGTTGATAACTAGGTGCGACCTGTGGATAACTCGGGCTCTCAGGCGTGGACCCATCGGTGGAAAACTCATCGCTCACGCTGGCTGGCCTGCGCTTCCGTGGGGATGGGTTCCGCGACGTACGAGGAGAGCCCGCGGACGAGCCGGGTGCTCCGGACCGCTTGGGCGGCCACGATACCGATCCCGGGTCGGCCCAGGCGACTCGGACGGCCCGGGTTGTGGACGACAGGCGGCCGACACCCAGCTCGACCACCTCCGGCATGGCGCAGCGCCACGCCCGGAGCGCCGCTTCGGCGTCCGCGATCTCGTCGGACACCGATGACCCCTTCATCGCCACCAGCGCGCCGTGGGGCGCCACGAGCGGCATGCTCCAGTCGAGCAGCCGGTCCAGCGGCGCCACGGCGCGCGACGTGACCACGTCGAACCGATCCACGCCGTGCAGCGCATCGGCCCGTCCCCGAACGACGGTGACCTTCTCCAGCGCGAGCTCGGCCACCATCTCCTCCAGGAACGTGGTCCGGCGCAGCAACGGCTCGACGAGGGTCACCGCCAGGTCGGGGCGGGCAATCGCCAGCACCAGCCCGGGCAGCCCGGCCCCGGACCCGAGGTCACACACCGTGGCTCCGTGCGGTACCTGCTCCTCGAGCACGGCGCAGTTGAGCAGGTGGCGCTCCCACAGGCGCGGCGCCTCCCGAGGGCCGATCAGGCCGCGGACCACCCCCTCGGTCGCCAACAGGTCGGCGTACCGCTCGACCACCGACCACCGGCCCTCAGCAAACACCCCCCGCGCCGACTCCGGCGCGGGGGGTGTTTCACGTGAAACATCGTCCATCAGGAGCTCACTCGGGGAGGACCACCACGAACCGGCGGGGCTCGACGCCCTCCGACTCGGACTGGAGGCCGGCGGCGGCCACAGCGTCGTGCACGACCTTCCGCTCGAACGGCGTCATCGGGTCGAGCGAGGCGGGCTCACCCGAGTCCCGGACGCGGGTCACGGTCTGGTTGGCCAGCTCGACGAGCGTGGCCCGGCGGTCGGCACGGAAACCCGACACGTCCAGCATCAGCCGCGACCGCTCGCCGGTCTCGCGGTACACCGCGAGCCGGGTCAGCTCCTGCAGCGCGTCCAGGACCTCGCCGTTGCGTCCGACCAGCTGCTGCAGGTCGGCACCGACGATCGAGACGGCCGCTCGGTCTCCCTCGACGTCCATGTCCAGGTCGCCGTCCAGGTCAGCGATGTCGAGCAATTCCTCCAGGTAGTCGGCCGCGATGTCGCCCTCCTGCTCGAGCAGCGCGAGCCGGTCGGTCTCGCGGTCGGCGCTCGACCTGGTGTCCTCGGGCGTCTGCGTCTCCTCGGCCGTCGTCACCTCGGCCGCGTCGGGCGCCTCGGTGGCCTCGGGGGTGTGGGTCTCGATCTCTGCGTCGGCGCTCATCGCCGGCCTCCCTGCTTCTTCTTGTTCCGGTTCGGGGTGCCGGGCTTGCCGCCCGACGACGGTCGCGGCTTCGGGCTCTGCCCGTTCGCGTTCTCGTCCTTGGCCAGCGTCGGGGGCTTCGACTCCGCTGCCGGCTTGGCGTCTGGCTGCTTGGCCTGCTGCTGGCGCTGGGCGGCCTGGCGCTGCGCCTTCGTCTGCCGCTTGGGCTGCTGCCGCACCGCCGGGCGGCGGTCGGGCTCGGGCTCCGGATCCGGCTCGATCTCACCCGAGGCGATGCCCTTGGCCTTGGCCTTGTCGCGGTCTCGCTCCTGCTTGGCCGCGAAGGCGGGAGTGCCGGGCGCCGGGTTGTTGCGGATCACGTAGAACTGCTGGCCCATCGTCCACAGGTTGGACGTGGTCCAGTAGAAGAGGACGCCGATCGGGAAGGCCACGCCGCTGATGCCGAAGACGAGCGGCAGCACGTAGAGCAGGATCTTCTGCTGCTGGGCGTACGGGCCCGACAGCGCGTCGGCCGGCATGTTCTTGCTCATCAGCTGCCGCTGGGTGAAGAAGGTGGTCGCCGTCATCGAGAGCACCAGCACCACCGCGAGCAGCATCGTCTTGACGTCGCCGTCGGGTCCCCAGGTGCGCGCCTGCCAGAACGACTCGGCGATGGGGAAGTGCCCGAAGATCTTGGAGTCGGCGAAGTCGGTGGCACGCGCGTCGGTCAGGAAGCCCCGGCCGCTGTCGTTGCGGGCGGCCTGGTCGAGCATGCGGAACAGCGCGAAGAAGATCGGCATCTGCAGCAGCAGCGGGAGACAGGAGGCGAACGGGTTGGTCCCGGCCTCCTTGTACAGCTTCATCGTCTCCTCGCCCAGCTTCTGCCGGTCGTGGCCGAACTTCTTCTGCAGCTCCTTCACCTTGGGCTGGATCAGCTGCATGTTGCGCTGGGACTTGATCTGCTTGACGAACAGCGGGATCAGCAGGACCCGGATCACGATGGTCAGGCCGATGATCGACAGCGCCCACGACAGTCCGCCCTCGGGGTCGAGGAACAGGCTCAGCAGCTCGTGCCAGCCGAGCATGATGCCCGAGACGGCGTAGTAGAGCGGCGTCATGATGAAGCTGCCGATGTCGGAGAAGAAACCCACGAGACTCAAGCTCCTTGCTGGTGGCTCTGGTGGATGGTCGTGGTGGTGGCGCTGCGGCGCGGCGCACGGAGCGAGGTGGCACCTTGTCGACGCCACCGGGCGCCCATGGGTGACAGCGTGCCAGGCGCCGCACAGCCAACCAGCTGCCCTTGATGCTGCCGTGCACCTGGACCGCCTCGAGCGCGTACGCCGAGCACGACGGGTAGTAGCGGCACACCTCGCCGTAGAGCGGGCTGATCAGCAACCGGTACAGCTTGAGGAACCCGATCAGGAGGTACTTCACGGGGTGCTCATGCGGGGGCCGCCGCTCCCGAGCGGGCCAGGCAGCGGGCCAGGTCGCCGGCCAGGTCGCCGTACGACGCCTCGGCTGCCGACGGGAGGGCGCGGACCACGAGGATCGAGGACGCCGGAAGCACTTCGAGCTCGGCGCGCAGGAGGTGACGCAGCCGCCGCTGGACCCGGTTGCGGACCACGGCGTTGCCGACGGCCTTGCTCACGACGAAGCCGACCCGGGCGGGCCCGGTCGCGGCCTGGTCGCCGAGACGGGGCGCGAGCAGATGGGTGACCAGCCGCGCACTGGCGGCGCGCCGACCCCGACGCGTTGCTTCCCGGAAGGAGGCTGCGTCGGTCAGGCGGTGCGCTGCGGGCAGCACGTCGGCCGGCCGGATCGGGCTGCGCAGAGGCTGGGCGGCTGAGCCGGGTGGCTCAGACGGCCAGGCTCTTGCGGCCCTTGCGGCGACGGCTGGCCAGGATCGAGCGTCCGGCGCGGGTGCGCATGCGGAGGCGGAACCCGTGCACCTTGTGACGGCGACGGTTGTTCGGCTGGTAGGTACGCTTGCTCACGGCTTTCCTTCGTTCATCGGTTCCCTGCACGGGGAGGTCCCAGCACCGGGTCAGACCGGTCGAGTGCTGTGTCCAGCTGACCGCGGGTGCCGCTGCCTCACGTGTGCGGACGGCGGAGCCCGCCGTTCGGCTGGCACCGCTCGCCCACGCGCGGGGCGTGGACATGCGGCACCGGTCGACCTCGGGTGACCAACCAACGGTACGCGCTGGCCGGAGACAGGGTCAAACCGGCGGCACGGCCCCGCGCGGCTCCGCCTCGGCGGCCCGAAGCCGCGTGTCACCGTGCCCGTCGCCCCGTTGTGCAGCCCTGTGGATGACGGCTTGCCCGGCCCCCTCGGCACGGGTTACGTTTCGCCTGATCGGGCTTCCCCGCCATCTCTCCGCCACCGCCGTTCCGCAGCATCGTGACCTGGGCCACATTTCTGTCCACAGGCCTCTGACCTGCGAAAACGCTGATGCGAACGACTCGGGATGGTTCCCCGTGGGGGTCTGTCCACAGGTCATCAACCTGGTTCACACCCTGTGGACAAAGTTGTGGAAGCAGACCGCTCACGAGCGCCCAGAGACGAACGGCGGGAGACCCAGTGGACGAGCACCCCCGGGACGACGGAGACCAGTGGCCCGACGCGAGCCCGGGCCATGACCATGGGCAGGGTCACGGGCAGAGTCCCGACCTCGACCAGGCCTGGCGCGACGTCGTCGACGACCTCCAGCCGCACCAGCAGGCGTGGCTGCGCGCCAGCCAGCCGGTGACGCTGCACGAGACGACCGCGATCGTGGCGGTCCCCAACGACTTCACCCGCGCCCAGCTCGAGGGCCGGCTGCGCGGCCAGCTCGAGGATGCGCTCACCGAGCGGTTCGGCCACGAGATCCGGATCGCGGTCACCGTCAACGCCGAGCTCGACGACGGCACCACCGAGGACGCCATCCCGCTCGTCGATGAATCACCAAGTCCTTCCATCGACATGTCGACAAAGCCGGGAATCACCGGTGCGCCGTTCGTGGACTGCCTCACCGCCGGCCCGCGAGCGTGACTCGGCCCTCGAGTCCAAGGCCTCGGCCCTCGAGACCCGGCTCAACCCGAAGTACACCTTCGAGACCTTCGTCATCGGCTCGTCGAACCGGTTCCCGCACGCGGCCGCCGTCGCGGTGGCCGAGGCTCCGGGCAAGGCGTACAACCCGCTGCTCGTCTACGGCGACTCCGGACTCGGCAAGACCCACCTGCTCCACGCGATCGGCCACTACGTGCGCAGCCTCTACACCGGCGCCAAGGTCCGCTACGTGTCGAGCGAGGAGTTCACCAACGAGTTCATCAACGCGATCCGCGACGACCGGCAGGACCGGTTCAAGCGCCGCTACCGCGACGTCGACGTCCTGCTGATCGACGACATCCAGTTCCTGGAGGGCAAGACCCAGACCCAGGAGGAGTTCTTCCACACCTTCAACACCCTCCACAACGCCAACAAGCAGATCGTGCTCACCTCCGACCGGCCGCCCAAGCGGCTCGAGGCGCTGGAGGACCGGCTGCGCAACCGGTTCGAGTGGGGCCTGATCACCGACGTCCAGCCCCCCGACCTCGAGACCCGGATCGCCATCCTGCGCAAGAAGGCGGCCATGGACCGGCTCACCGCTCCCCCCGACGTGCTCGAGTTCATCGCCTCCAAGATCCAGACCAACATCCGCGAGCTCGAGGGGGCGCTGATCCGGGTCACGGCCTTCGCCAACCTCAACCGGCAGGACGTCGACATGACGCTGGCCGAGATCGTGCTCAAGGACCTGATCCCCGAGGGCGGCGAGCCCGAGATCACCGCGCCGCTGATCATCGCCCAGACCGCGGCGTACTTCGGGCTCTCGATCGACGAGCTGACCGGCCCCAGCCGCGGGCGGCACCTGGTGATGGCCCGCCAGATCGCGATGTACCTGTGCCGCGAGCTCACCCCCCTGTCGCTGCCCAAGATCGGCGCGCAGTTCGGCAACCGCGACCACACGACGGTGATGTACGCCGAGCGCAAGATCAACCAGCTCCTCGCCGAGCGCCGCGCCGTCTTCAACCAGGTCAGCGAGCTCACCAACCGCGTGAAGCTCCAGGCCCGCCAGACCTGACCCGGCCCCTGTCGGCAGCGCGTGCCGCCGCTGAAGGTACGAACTACACGGGGAGGATCTGTGGAGGACCGTGTGGAATCACCCCCAGGACGCGGCTCGCTGCACAACCCGTCCGCGTTCGACAGGGCGTCGTCCACAGGCCCTGTGCACACGGATCGAGCGCGACTGACCTGCGACGACACGCCTCATCCACAGATCCCACCGACTGCTACGACTACTCCGTACCTCTCCATGGATCGATCCTCGGTGAACTCCATCCGGCCCACCCGCTGTGGACGAGCCCCGCCCCGTGGCAGGATGTCGGACCCCTGCAACCTGGCTCCAGCCCCTGGCCCGAACCACGAAGGACACCCCGTGAAGTTCCGCGTCGAACGCGACGTGCTCGCCGATGCCGTCGCCTGGGCTGCCCGCAGCCTTCCGGTCCGCCCCAGCGCCCCGGTGCTCGCCGGGCCTGCTGATCGAGGCCGGTCACGACGGCCTGGTGCTCTCCACCTTCGACTACGAGACGTCGGCGCGCGCGACCCTGTCGGCCGAGGTCGCCGACGAGGGCAAGGCCCTGGTCAGCGGCCGGCTGCTGGCCGACATCTGCCGCAGCCTGCCCGCCAAGCCGGTCGACATGGTGCTCGACGGCGCCCGGGTGTCGCTCACCTGCGGCTCGGCGCGGTTCAGCCTGCAGACGATGCCGGTCGAGGACTACCCGACCCTCCCGCAGATGCCGACCGCGACCGGCACCGTGCCCAGCGACGCCGTTCGCCCACGCCGTGGCCCAGGCGGTCACGGCCGCCGGCCGCGACGACATGCTGCCGGTGCTGACCGGCGTCCGGATCGAGATCGACGGCTCGACGATCTCCCTGCTGGCCACCGACCGCTTCCGGCTCTCCCACCGCGAGCTGCGGTGGAGCCCCCGCACTCCCGACGAGTCGGTCGCCGCGCTGGTGCCGGCGCGAGGTGCTCGGCGACACCGCGAAGTCGCTGACCGCGGGCAGCGAGGTGACGATCGCGCTGTCGGCCGGCGGCACCGGCGAGGGCATCATCGGCTTCGAGGGCGTCGGCCCCGGCGGCGTACGCCGCACGACGACCCGCCTGCTCGACGGCGAGTTCCCCAAGGTGCGCAGCCTGTTCCCGGCCGAGAAGCTCACCGACCGCACAGGTCGACAAGCTCGCGCTCATCGAGTCGGTCAAGCGCGTCGCCCTGGTGGCCGAGCGCAACACGGCGGTCCAGCTGGCGTTCAGCGACGGCGTCCTGACCCTCGACGCCGGCTCCGGCGACGAGGCCCAGGCTTCCGAGTCGATCGAGGCCAACATCGACGGCGACGACATCACCACCGGCTTCAACCCGCAGTTCCTCCTCGACGGGCTCACCGCGATCGACGCAGCCCGTCGTCGAGCTGGCGTTCACGCAGGCCTCGAAGCCGGTCGTGATCAGCGGCCTGGTGCCCGACGGCGAGACCGGCGACGGACCCCGGCTTCCGCTACCTGCTATGCCGCGCCGCCTGCTGTCCTGACCTGACCCCTCACTCGGCGCCCCACCCCAGGAGAATCACGTATGCACATCGGACTCGTCGGGCTCGGCAAGATGGGCGGCAACATGCGCCCGCGGATGCGCGACGCCGGCCTCACGGTGGTCGGCTACGACCGCAACCCCGACCTCGCGGACGTCGAGAGCCTGGCCGCCCTCGTCGAGGCGCTGCCCACGCCGAAGGTCGTGTGGGTGATGGTGCCGTCCGGTGAGCCCACCCGCAGCACCATCGCCGAGCTCTCCGATCTGCTCGCCGAGGGCGACCTGGTGGTCGACGGCGGCAACTCGCGCTGGACCGACGACCAGGCGAACGCCGAGTTGTTGGCCACGAAGAGCATCGGGTTCGTCGACTGCGGCGTCTCGGGTGGCGTGTGGGGCCTGAAGAACGGCTACGCCCTCATGTGCGGCGGCGCCGACGCCGACGTCGCCAAGGTCCAGCCGGCCTTCGACGCGCTCAAGCCCGCGGGCGGCGGCTTCGTGCACGCCGGCCGCAAGCCGGGCGCCGGCCACTTCGCCAAGATGGTCCACAACGGCATCGAGTACGCGATGATGCAGGCCTACGCCGAGGGCTGGGAGCTGCTCGAGACGGTCGACCTGGTCGAGAACGTGCCGGAGGTCTTCGACTCCTGGCGCACCGGCACCGTCATCCGCTCCTGGTTGCTCGATCTCCTGACGGCGGCGATCGAGGACGACACCCACCTCGACCAGCTGCGCGGCTACGCCGAGGACTCCGGCGAGGGCCGCTGGACCGTCGAGGCTGCGATCGACAACGCCGTCCCGATGCACGTGATCGCGGCGTCGCTGTTCGCCCGCTTCACCTCGCGCCAGGACGACAGCCCGGCCATGAAGGCCGTGGCCGCGATGCGCAACCAGTTCGGCGGCCACGCCGTGCACACCGCGCCGCCGGCGGGCGGCGACGCTCCCGACTGAGCCGGGTCAGAGCGCCACGACCAGCCGGACGACGGCGAAGGCCAGCCAGGCGCCGATCAGCGCCACCACCCACGGCCGGCGCACCAGGCGGTCGAGGTCGGGAGGTCGGAGCCGGCGTACCCGCGCCAGGACGACGGCGACGACCAGCGCCACCGCGAGCCCGACGGCGATCACGCCGAACGGGTGCGCCGAGAGCGAGTCGCCCACCTGGCCGTGCGCGAGGTAGACCCACGAGCGGGTCAGGCCGCACCCCGGACAGGGCAGGCCGGTGAGGCGGCGGAACGGGCAGATGACCGGCCCGTCCTCGATGTGGTCGGGCGAGAACCAGAACGCCGCGACCAGCGCCGCCGCTCCCCCGGCCGCCACCAGCTCGGTGGCGCTGACCGGGGGACGGTGCGGGGCCGGCGGCCTCAGCGGAGGGGGCGACCCTGGGCATCGGGGATCTTGCGCATCAGGACGAGCACGAGGTCGATGATCGCCCAGATGCCCAGACCGCCACAGGTCAGCAGCTTGGCCACGCCGAGCCCGGTGTAGCCGAGGTAGAACCGGTCGACACCGAAGGCGCCGAGCAGCCACGAGAGCAGCGCGGTCGTCAGCCACTCCTTGTCGGAGTACAGGCCGGGCACCTCCTTGGCGGGGAACCACTGCTGGTTGTTGTCGGCGCGCACCATCGTGTCGGGCTTGAGGTTGCCGGACGTCGCCATCTGGGCGAGCTGGCCGACCTGGAGCGGGCCCTGCTCCTGGCCCATGTGCGAGATGAAGTACGAGCCGCCGCCACCGGGGCCGCCGTACCCGCCGGGGGCGGGCGGTCCGGGCTGCCCGTACTGGGGCGGCTGACCGGGCTGCCCGGGCTGCTGGCCATAGGGGTTCTGCGGGGGCTGGCCGTAAGGGTCTTGAGTCATGGGCGCGAAGCCTAAGCCGTCACGACCTCCCGCAAACCCCTCCGCGCCCGGGGATCGTCCCACTGTCCAGACCAGTGCCCGGATACGCTGCGCCAGACGGCGAGGCAGCGAGACCGAAGAAGCGGGGTACGGCGGGTGCACGTGTCTCACCTGGCCCTGCACAACTTCCGTTCCTACACGCTGGTCGACGTCGAGCTGGCTCCGGGCGTGACGGCCTTCGTGGGGCGCAACGGGCAGGGCAAGACCAACCTGGTCGAGGCGATCGACTACCTCTCGCGGCTCTCGTCGCACCGGGTCTCCAGCGACGCTCCCCTGGTCAGGGCCGGTGCGCCGCAGGCCATCGTGCGCGCGGCCGTCGTCAAGGACGGTCGCACCGCCGTCCTCGAGGTCGAGCTGAACCCCGGAAAGTCGAACAAGGGACGAATCAACAAGTCGACATTGCCGCGGGCGCGCGACCTGATCGGCCTGGTCCGCACGGTGGTGTTCTCGCCCGAGGACCTCACCCTGGTCAAGGGCGACCCGGGCGACCGGCGTCGCTTCCTCGACGACCTCCTCGTGCTGCGCACCCCACGGCTGGCCGGCACCCTCGCCGACCACGACCGGATCCTCAAGCAGCGCGCCACCCTGCTCAAGACCGCCGGCAGGCCCGCCGCGGGTCGACCAACCAGGACGCCGCCCTCTCGACCCTCGACGTGTGGGACGCACACCTCGCCCGGGTCGGCTCCGAGCTGCTCGCCGAGCGCTTGGCGCTGGTCGAGGGGCTGCGACCGTACGTCGGGGCGGCGTACGCGACCGTCGCCCGCGGAGCGACCCGCGAGGACGCCGGGATCGACTACAAGTCGGTCGATCCCCCGGAGCCTGGCGACCCGGCCGCACCCGACCGCGGCGAGCTCACCGAGGCCCTGCTCGCCGAGCTGGGCCGGCGCCGAACGACGAGCTCGACCGCGGGGTCTGCCTGGTCGGCCCGCACCGTGACGACCTGGTGCTCTCGCTCGGCTGACCGCGACGGCGACCGTGCGCGCTGCCGTCAAGGGCTACGCCTCCCACGGCGAGTAGCTGGTCGTTCGCGCTCGCCCTGCGGCTGGCGTCGTACGACCTGTTGCGCGCCGACGGCGACGACCCGATCCTGATCCTGGACGACGTGTTCGCCGAGCTCGACATCGAACGGCGCGCCAGCTGGCCGCCCTCGTCGCCGACGCCGAGCAGGTGCTGGTCACCGCGGCGGTGCAGGACGACGTCCCGGCCTCGCTGGCCGGGGTCCGCTACACGTGGGCGGAGGCGAGGTGACCCGTGACTGACGACCCGACCATGAGCAGGACGAGGCTCCGCGCACCGACGACGGCCTCGGCCTGGCCCGCGACGTCACCCGGGCCACCGCCGGCAGCACGCCGGCGTCGAGGAAGCGACGCCGCGACGACCGGATCCCGGACCGGCGCACCGGCCCCCGGCGAACCGCAAGCTGGGCGGCTTCCGGGGTCGCACCCCGACGAGCGCGACCCCAGCTGCTCGAGCGGTGAGCTGAGCCGGCTCGTCGGCGACCGCGGCTGGGACGTGACGCTGCGGGTGCAGGGCGTGTTCGCCCGCTGGCCCGAGCTGGTCGGCGCCGAGGTCGCCGACCACTGCACGCCGGAGTCGTTCACCGACGGCAAGCTCGTGGTGCGCACCGACTCCACGGCGTGGGCCACCCAGCTCAAGCTGCTCGCCCCCGCCGTCGTGCGCCGGCTCAACGAGGAGCTCGGGCACGGCACGGTCACCCTCCTCGAGGTGGTCGGCCCCCACCTGCCGTACTGGAAGAAGGGCCCGCGGTCGACCCGCGACGGTCGCGGCCCGCGCGACACCTATGGCTGATCCCGTCCGCCCCGGCGCAGCCGATCTGCGGGGTCCCTCCGACGTATAGGGACTAGGCGGCCCCCCTCCGCGGCCGCTCCAAGACGGGCTCACGCGCCGCTGACGAGCGATTTCGGCGAGGTTATCGTCCACACCCGGAGGGCCGTGCCGTGAAAATGCGGCCCTCTGAGCGGTATCATGGACGTCGGGTCGCAGCCACGATCGACCATCGTGTCGCGGCCTTCGTCATGTCCTGGTCCGGTCGCGAAGAGGTCCCGCGTGTCCGAGCCCACCGTTCCCAGCAGCACCTCCGATGAGCCGGTCGACCAGCCGGTCGACGGCCAGCCGGAGGTCCAGGCCGAGCGGCTGCGCAGCCAGGCGGTCAAGGCGAGTACGGCGCCTCGTCGATCCAGGTGCTCGAGGGCCTCGAGGCGGTCCGCAAGCGGCCGGGCATGTACATCGGCTCCACCGGCGAGCGCGGCCTGCACCACCTGATCTGGGAGGTCGTCGACAACGCCGTCGACGAGGCGCTGGCCGGTCACTGCGACCGGATCGTGCTCACGCTGATGGCCGACGGCGGCATCCGCGTCGAGGACAACGGCCGCGGCATCCCGACCGACACCGCGCCCGGCCAGGAGCTGCCCGCGCTCACCCTGGCGCTCACGGTGCTGCACGCCGGCGGCAAGTTCGGCGGCGGCGGCTACAAGGTCTCCGGCGGTCTGCACGGCGTCGGCATCTCGGTGGTCAACGCGCTGTCGACGCGGGTGATCGCCGAGGTGCGCAACCGCGGCCACCTGTGGCGCCAGGAGTTCGAGGTCGGCGTCCCGGTCACCGAGCTCGAGGAGGTCCGGCCGATGGGCCGACGGCGAGCGCACCGGCACCACGATCACCTACTACGCCTCGACCGACACCTTCGAGACCACGCACTACTCGCTGGAGACGATCACGGCCCGGATCCGCGAGTACGCGTTCCTCAACAAGGGCCTCGAGATCGTCGTCCGCGACGAGCGGCCGGCGGCCGACGACCTGGTCGAGGCCGTCGACGACGCCACCATCGACAACGAGGTCGACCAGGCCGGCAGCGACGCCATCCGCGGCGTCAGCAGCGGCGGCCTCGAGCAGGTCTTCAAGTACGACCGCGGCCTGGTCGACTACGTCGAGCACCTCAACCGCCGCAAGGACAAGGCCAACCCCAGCATCATCGCGTTCGAGGCCGAGACGGCGGTCAGCGTCGACAACCACATGAGCCTCGAGGTGGCGATGCAGTGGAACACCTCCTACACCGAGTCGGTCCACACCTTCGCCAACACCATCAACACCCACGAGGGCGGCACCCACGAGGAGGGCTTCCGCGCGGCCCTGACCTCCCTGGTCAACAACTGGGGCAAGGACTGGGGCCTGATGAAGAAGCCCGAGGACCGGGTCAGCGGTGACGACATCCGCGAGGGTCTGACCGCGATCATCTCGATCAAGCTCGGCGAGCCGCAGTTCGAGGGCCAGACCAAGACCAAGCTCGGCAACACCGAGGCCAAGGGCTTCGCCCAGCGCATCGTCAACGAGCAGCTCGGTGACTGGTTCGAGAAGAACCCGGCCGAGGGTCGCGACATCATCCGCAAGTCGCAGGCCGCGCCGCAGGCCCGGATCGCCGCCCGCAAGGCGCGCGACCTGGCCCGGTCGCGCAAGGGCCTGCTCGGCGGCGGCGGCCTGCCCGGCAAGCTGTAGCGACTGCCAGTCGACCAATCCCGAGGAGTGCGAGGTCTTCATCGTCGAGGGCGACTCCGCCGGCGGCTCGGCCCGGCAGGGCCGCAACCCGCGCGTGCAGGCGATCCTCCCGATCCGCGGCAAGATCCTGAACGTCGAGAAGGCCCGCATCGACAAGGTGCTGGCCAACACCGAGGTGCAGGCGATCATCTCGGCGCTCGGCACCGGCATCCACGAGGAGTTCAGCCTCGAGAAGCTGCGCTACCACAAGGTCGTGCTGATGGCCGACGCCGACGTCGACGGCCACCACATCAACACCCTGCTGCTGACGCTGCTGTTCCGGTTCATGAAGCCGCTGATCGAGCACGGCTTCGTCTACATGGCCCAGCCGCCGCTGTACCGGATCCGATGGAACGGGCCGCCGGCCGACCACGAGTTCGTCTACTCCGACGCCGAGCGCGACACGTTGATGGCCGACGGTCTCGAGAACGGTCGCAAAAGCTGCCCAAGGAGAACCCGGTCCAGCGCTACAAGGGTCTGGGCGAGATGAACGCCGACGAGCTGTGGGAGACCACGATGAACCCCGACCAGCGGCTGATGCTGCAGGTCACCCTCGACGACGCCGCGCACGCCGACGAGATCTTCTCGATCCTGATGGGCGAGGACGTCGAGCAGCGCCGCTCCTTCATCCAGCGCAACGCCAAGGACGTCCGATTCCTCGATATCTAGGTCTCTAGCCCCGTTCCTAGACTCGAGCAGACGACAGCAGAGAGATACCTGTGACCCAGACTCCCACCGACGGCGGCGACTCCTCCCCAGGAGCCGGGCGGCCGGATCGAGCCGATCGAGCTGCAGACCTCCATGCAGCGCGCCTACATCGACTACGCGATGGCGGTCATCGTCGGCCGGGCCCTGCCCGACGTCCGCGACGGCCTCAAGCCGGTGCACCGCCGGGTGCTCTACGCCATGTACGACGGCGGCTACCGCCCCGACCGCGGCTACTCCAAGTGCTCGCGCGTCGTCGGCGACGTGATGGGTCAGTACCACCCGCACGGCGACACCGCGATCTACGACACCCTGGTCCGGCTCGCCCAGCCGTGGGTGATGCGGGCGCCGCTGGTGCACGGCCAGGGCAACTTCGGCTCGCCGGGCAACGACGCCGCCGCCGCGATGCGCTACACCGAGTGCCGGATGGCGCCGCTCGCGCTCGAGATGGTGCGCGACATCGCCGAGGACACCGTCGACTTCCAGCCCAACTACGACGGGCGCTCGCAGGAGCCGACCGTCCTGCCGGCGCGCTACCCCAACCTGCTCGTCAACGGCTCGGCCGGCATCGCGGTCGGCATGGCCACCAACATCCCGCCGCACAACCTGCGCGAGGTCGCCGAGGGCGCGAAGTGGGCGCTCGAGCACCCCGACGCCACCCGCGAGGAGCTGCAGGACGCCCTGATCGAGCGGATCAAGGGCCCCGACTTCCCCAACGGCGCGCTGATCGTGGGCCGCCAGGGCATCGAGCAGGCCTACCGCACCGGCCGCGGCTCGGTCACCCAGCGCGCGGTGATCGAGATCGACGAGGACGCCAAGGGCCGCACCTGCCTGTCGATCACCGAGCTGCCCTACATGGTCAACCCCGACAACCTGGCGCTGAAGATCGCCGAGCTCGCCGACTCCGGCCGGGTGCAGGGCATCTCCGACGTCCGCGACGACTCCTCGGGCCGCACCGGGCAGCGCCTGGTCGTCGTCCTCAAGCGCGACGCCGTCGCGCGGGTCGTGCTCAACAACCTGCTCAAGCACACCGAGCTGCAGACCAACTTCAGCGCCAACATGCTGGCGCTGGTCGACGGCGTGCCGCGCACGCTGTCGGTCGACCAGTTCGTCGCGCACTGGGTCACCCACCAGGTCGAGGTCATCCAGCGGCGCACCCGCTACCGGCTGCGGGCCGCCGAGGAACGCGCCCACATCCTGCGCGGACTGGTGAAGGCGCTCGACGCCCTCGACGAGGTGATCGCCCTGATCCGGCGCTCGCCCGAGGTCGACGACGCCCGCCAGGGCCTGATCGCCCTGCTCGAGATCGACGAGATCCAGGCCAACGCGATCCTCGACATGCAGCTGCGTCGGCTGGCTGCCCTCGAGCGCCAGAAGATCATCGACAACCTCGCCGAGATCGAGCTCGAGATCGCCGACCTCGAGGACATCCTGGCCAACGAGGCCCGGCAGCGGCAGATCATCGGCGACGAGCTCGCCGAGATCGTCGAGAAGTACGGCACCGACCGGCGTACCCAGATCATCGCGGCCGACGGCGACCTCTCGATGGAGGACCTGATCCCCGACGAGGACCTCGTCGTGTCCATCACCCGCGGCGGCTACGCGAAGCGCACCCGCGCCGACCAGTACCGCACCCAGCGCCGCGGCGGGAAGGGCGTGCGCGGCGCGACGCTGCGCGGCGACGACGTCGTCGAGCACTTCATCGCCACCACCAACCACCACTGGCTGCTGTTCTTCACCACCGCCGGGCGGGTCTACCGCACCAAGGCCTACAACCTGCCCGAGGCCTCCCGCGACGCCAAGGGCGGCCACGTCGCCGGGCTGCTCAGCTTCCAGCCCGACGAGTCGATCGCCCAGGTGCTCGCCATCCGCGACTACGAGCAGATGCCCTACCTCGTGCTCGCCACCCGCAACGGTCTGGTCAAGAAGACGCGGCTGGGCGACTACAACTCGCCGCGCCAGGCCGGCGTGATCGCCATCAACTTCCGCGAGGACGACGACGAGCTGATCGGTGCCGAGATGGTCAGCGCCGACGACGAGATCCTGCTGGTCTCGCGCCGGGGCCAGGCGGTGCGGTTCCGCGCCGACGACGGCCAGCTGCGTCCGATGGGCCGGGCGACGTCCGGCGTCACCGGCATGGCCACGGCCGAGGGCGACTCGGTGCTGTCGATGTCGGTGATCCGGGCCGCGCAGGCGGCGGCCGAGGACGTCGACGAGGACGAGGACCAGGACGCGAAGGTGCAGTACGTCTTCACGATGACCGACGGCGGCTTCGCGAAGCGCTCCCGCATCAACGAGTACCGGCTGACCAACCGCGGCACCAAGGGCGTGAAGGCGATGACCCTCACCAACGAGGACCGCGGCGGCCTGGTCGGCGCGTTCATCGTCGAGGACGGCGACGAGGTCATGTCGATCACCCAGGGCGGCCAGGTCGTGCGCAGCCCGATCAACGCCGACTTCCGACCCCTCGGTCGCTCGACCCAGGGTGTGAAGTTCGTCTCGCCCAAGGCCGGCGACGCCGTGGCCGTCGTGGCCCGCTCGGTCGAGGCCAAGGTGGTCGAGGAGGCCACCGGCGAGGACGCCGACGAGGCCGTCGACGGAGCCGTCGACGAGGCCGTCGCCGAGGGCGCCCCGGACGCCGAGGTTTCTTCGGATGTGGTAGCGGATGCCACAATCGGCGACGAGACGTCCGACCCGGACGTCGCCACCACCGGAGACGAACCCGATCCAGGGGAGGATGAAGGCTGATGAACGATCGGCCCGCCCCGACGAGCCCACCGCCGTCGGCCCCGCCCCCCAACCCGCCCACCGGCTCCCCGAGCTCGCCCAACGGCGCGCCCGGCGCACGGCCGAGCGGCGGACCCGGCGCCCCGCCCACCTCGCCGCCCACCCGGGCGCCCAAGCCCGCGAAGGCGCCCAAGCCCGCGCGGCCTCCGCGACCGCCGAAGAACCGCGACACCACCCCGCCGGCTCCCGATGGCGACACCGCCATCCGTGGCGGCTTCGCGGAGCGGGTCCAGGCCAAGCTCGCCTCGGCCACCCAGGAGCACCGCGCGAACGCCGCGGCCCCCGTGCAGGAGCCGTCGAAGAAGTCGTCGCGCGCTCGCGGCCCCCGCCGGGCCCGGCTGCGGCTGACCCGGGTCGACCCGTGGTCGGTGATGAAGACCTCGTTCCTGCTCTCCATCGCCTTCGGCATCGTCACGGTCGTCGCGGTCGCGATGATCTGGCAGGTGCTGGGCGCTGCCGGTGTCTGGGACTCCATCAACAGCACCATCCGTGAGGTCCTCGACGACCCCGGCACCGCCGACTTCAACGTCGAGGACTACGTGGGCACCGAACGCGTCCTCGGCTTCACCATGCTGGTGGCCGCCGTCGACGTCGTCCTGCTCACCGCGATCGCCACCCTCGGCGCGTTCCTCTACAACATGGCCGCCGCCCTGCTGGGTGGCATCGAGGTCACCCTCGCCGAGGACAACTGAGCCCCCTCGCTCCGGGCGGCGATACCGATTCGTACTCGGTCGTGCGGCTGGGATAAAGTTCCCCCGCCCGCCGGGTACGGCGAGGCGCACCACGGGCCTATAGCTCAGACGGTTAGAGCGCTTCCCTGATAAGGAAGAGGTCAGAGGTTCAAGTCCTCTTAGGCCCACCCCGGTTCCCTCTCCCTCACTCGTAGGAGATCGCCATGAAGAAGATCCTGCTCCTCGCCCTCGCTGCCGCCGGCGCCCTCGTCGCGCGCAAGAAGGTCGCCGAGGGTCGAAACGAGCAGGCCCTCTGGGCCGAGGCGACCGACTCCGTCACGAAGTCGTCGCCCAAGTAGCACCCACGGGCGCAGCACCCAGGGGCCTTGGCGCAATTGGTAGCGCACCTGCTTTGCAAGCAGGGGGTTAGGGGTTCGAGTCCCCTAGGCTCCACCGACCTGTCGCCGTCCGGCGCAATTGGTAGCGGCTCTGTTCATCCTGGGCTTTGCTTCGAGTCCCCTAGGCTCCACCACGCGAAATCGCAGGGTCAGCGGGTCGCCGGCGAGGTTCGCCGTACTCGCGATCGTGACCGCGGGATCGCCGCGGTCACCTGGCTCAGGCTCGCCCCGTCAGCCGGGGCGCAGGCGATGTAGGAACGGCGGCGTCCGCGGGGGATGACCCGACCGGATCGAGGAAGGTGAGCAGGTTCGTGGTGAGCGACGTCAGCCGGTCCCGTCGCAGTTCGTAGAGAACGTAGTGGCCGTCGCGTCGGGGCCGAAGGAGTCCGGCGTCGGTGAGCAGACGTAGATGCTTCGAGAGGGTGGCCTCGGTAACGCCGACCAGAGGTGCGAGCTCTTGGGTGCTGCGCGGCATGTCGGCGATCAGCCGCAGCGCGCGGAGGCGGACGTCCTCGGCACAGGCGCGAAGCAGGCCGGCCAGGGCGGGCGGCGGGAGTGGGCTGCTGGCCATCCTGGCCACCCGGGGGGCGTGGTAGGTCATGCCCACGGGCCACGGCTGAGCCACGCTGTACCAGATGTGAGGCCACGAGAAGACGCTGGGCACGAAGGTGAAACGGCCGGTGATGTCGACGTGGAGGTTCTCCTGGTGTTGGCTCGGGCCGCCCCATTGGGGCGCGGAGGACATGTCGAGTCGGAAGCTCTGCCGTTCTGCAAGGACGCGCACGCGTGGCCCGAGAGTGCCCACGAACGCCGGCAGCCCGCCGGCAAGCAGCAGCCGCCGGGCCTCTGCGACGTTGTGGGCCAGGTGCGGCTCCCAGCGCTGCCACTCGTGCTCGAACGCAGCGTCCCAGTAGTCCGACAGCACGCCGCAGAGTCGCTCCACGAACGGCCCCGGCTCCTCGCGCGCCATCCGGACAGTCGGATCGTCGTCGGGCAGGTGCTGCGCGGCGATCCCCAGAGCCTCGGCGAACCCTGCAGCGGCGGTGTCCTCTGGCAGCGCCCGGAACTCCTCGAGCGCGCGGTGGAAGGTCTCCGACGTGTCCGTCGGGAAGCGGGCCAGGGGGTCGGGCAAGTGGGTGCCCAGGCTGGGTGGTGCCGCCCCGAACGCGAAGGACAGGGCCGCCAGCTCGCGGCGCAGGGCCACCGGCAGGGAACGCATGCGGCGGATGAACGGGTGATGGAGCGGGTGGTGCTGCGGTGTGACGAGCACGTGGAGACTGAACACCGTCTCCTGCCAGGGCCCGTAGGCGAAGGCGACGCGTTCGAGTGAGTCGGGCGCCAGATGAAAACTGATGGTGGCCAATGTCGTCCTCGTCGAATCAATCGTCAGGCGCGCCGTTGCGAGCCTAGCCTCGCTCGCACGTTGCCCACGCACGGAAGGACCGCCGTCGCCCATGCTTGCACTTCCGGTCAAGCGCATTGTCGTCCGAGGACGAGGATCCCTTGGTGCTCGAGCCTGACGGCCGGCCATCACCACGATCCGACGCCGGACGCGCTGCCCGGAGCGATGAGTTCGGTCCCTATGCTGCCGCCATCTTGGCGACCGAGCACTGGAGTCTGCTGGGCACCCGCTCCCTGCTCTGGAACGAGGCGGCCAGCCGCACCACGATCTTCCTCACCACCCTCTCGGCGAGCATCGTCGCGCTCGCGCTGTTGGCCGACGCCTCCGGATTCACCGACGCGGCCACGGCGTTCGCGTTGGTCCTGCTTCCGCTGGTGCTCTTGCTCGGTGTGGCGACCTATGTCCGGCTGATCCAGGTCAACACCGACGAGAAGAGCTGCGTGCTGGCGATGAACCGCATCAGGAACGCCTACCTCCGGATCGAGCCCGGACTCCAGTCGTACTTCACCGCGAGCCCCTACGACGACGAGCGCGGGTTCGCGCAGACCTACTCGTTGGCGACACCGACCACGGCCCATCCGCGCGCGTACTTCCTGGTCACCAGCCCCACGGTGGTCGCCACCATCGACGCCGCCCTCGCCGCGACCATCTCCGTCGTCGCCTTGAACGCCCTGTCGGCCCAGACGGGCATCGTGATCGCGGTCGGGTCGGTGATCTTCGTCGTCTCCTGGAGTGCGTTGGTGGCCATGCAGCGCCTGACCATGCGCCCGCTGCGCAAGGACGGCCCACGCTTCCCGACGCCAGGGTCGGACGCGGAACTCCCGGCATCCGGCGCAGCGCCGGCATGATCGCGGTCGAAGCGGGCCCGTCCAACCTGGGTCTGCGGCCGCCCCAGCCCGACGCGGTGCCCGGCTGCGCGAAGGCACCGGAGGCCCTGCGTGGTCTGCACCAGTCGTCGACGACGGGGCAGGTCAGGATCGGCTCGCAGGTGCGGTCGGCGCAGTCCAGACGTAGCACGGTGGAGGATGATTCGCGGTGTGACGAATCGATGAGGCGGTGCGACCTGGGCCGGTAACCTGCCGTGGTGGCAAGTGGCTCGGGGCGTCCCGTCGTCGTTCTCGACGTCCTAGGGACGCTCGTTGACCAGGCGGGCAGCCTGCAGGTGCGGCTCTCGAGCATGGGCACGCTGGACACCGTCAGGGCGACGGCGATCGCCGACACCTGGCTGAGGTACGTGACCGCCCAGGAAGAGTCGATCGTCGCCGGTCGACGTGCGTTCGCCCCTAGTCATGAGCTGGATCGCGAAGCCGTGTACCGACTGGTGGACGACGGCTCGCTGCCTCGCCAGCAGGCCGAAGAGCTGATTCGCGAAGTCGACGATCTGACTCCTTGGCCCGACAGCGTCGCCGGACTCGAGACACTGAGCCGGTTCGCGACGGTGTTCGGACTGTCGAACGCGAGTCGCCGTGTCATCGCCGGACTGAGCGCGAACGCTGGATTTCGCTGGCACCAGGTTCTTTCCGCTGAGGACGCGGCCACGTACAAGCCCGACCTGGCACTCTACGAGCTGGCCGTCTCCGCGGCTCCTTCATCGGCTGACCCGCCCATGATGGTGGCTGCTCATGCATGGGATCTTCGGGCTGCAGCCCGCGCCGGGATGCGCACCGCGTACGTGCCTCGCCCGCACGGTGATGCGCCGCTGCCGGACGACGCCTTCGACATCATGGCAACCGGTCTCCAGGACTTCTGCGAGCAACTGGCCGCTGACGCCTGGCGACCGTGACCTGACTGATCCGACCCTGCTGCTCCTGTCGCGCGAGGGGTCGAACAGGTGTTGCGACGTCCGGTGCCGCGCGAGGACCGAACCAGTGTCGTCCTCGTCGAATCATTCGTCAGCGTGCGTCGGCGACCCCTAGCGTGGCTGCGCCGTCTTCGGTCGTGGTCGCAGCCTCGTTCCTGCATGGCAGCACGCTGCGGCAGCGGTCCTCGACGTCGCACGGCGCACCGAAGAAGGAGCCTGCGACATGCTGCATCCCTTGCGTCCTCATCCCGCACCTCGGCGGGGCTCGGCGCCACCGACGTCCGAACCTACGATGTTGCAGCGTCGGTGAGCGGACGGGCTCGGTTGTCGGAGTCGGCGGGGCGGTGGCTGCTTGTCGTCACCTCGCTCGGCTCGGGTCTGGTTCTGCTCGAGGGGACCGTCGTCAATGTTGCTCTGCCCTCCCTCGAGGCGGAGATGGACGCCACGCTGGTGAGTCTGCAGTGGACGGTGAATGCGTTCACGCTCACGCTGTCCGCACTGATCCTCACCGGCGGGAGCCTGGGCGACCGGTTTGGCCGACGCCGTGTCTACGTGCTCGGGATCCTGTGGTTCGGGGCTGCTTCGCTGCTCTGCGGTGCTGCGTCGGCCATGCCGTGGCTGATCGCCGGCCGGGCGCTGCAAGGGGTGGGAGGCGCGCTCATCGTTCCCGGCTCCCTTGCGGTGATCCACAGCGCCATCCACCCCGACGATCGCAACCGAGCCGTCGGTTGGTGGGCGGGCATGAGCGGGGTTGCCGGTGCCGCCGGCCCATTCGTCGGCGGCGGTCTCATCGACCTCGCAGGCTGGCGTTGGGTGTTCTACATCAACGTCCCGCTGGCAGTGATCATCGCGTTCCTGCTGATCATCCACGTGCCGAAGGACCGCGCCACCAGTCAGTTCGGCGACTTCGACTTCGGGGGCGCCGCGTTGGCGACCGTGGCGTTGGGGGCCTTGGCGTATGCCCTCACCGACACAGCCAGCTTGTGGCGAGCGGTGGCGGCTGGGCTCGCGGGAGTGGCGACGTTCGCCATGTTCTTGATGGTGGAGAGCAAGTCTCGTGCGCCGATGCTTCCCCTGCGGTTGTTCGGGTCGCGACAGTTCAGCACGGTGAACGTCGCGAGCTTCTTCGCCTACGGCGCTCTTGCCGGCCTGTTCTTCCTGCTGCCGATCCAGCTCCAGGTCGCAGTTGACTACTCGGCCGGCGCGACCGGGCTCGCGATCGTCCCGCTGACCGTCCTGACCCTGATCCTGTCGCCCTCGGGAGGGGAACTCACCTCTCGTCTGGGACCTCGCCCTCCTCTGCTGGTCGGCTCGATCGTCTGCACGGCGGCACTGTTGTTGGCGACGCGGATCGGAGCCGGCAGCTCCTACCTCGTTGACATCCTTCCCGTGATCGTTCTGGTCGGGATCGGCGTACCCCTCATCACCCCTCCCATCACAGCGGCGGTGCTCGACTCCGTATCGGATGACCGTGCGGGGATCGCGAGTGCTGTGAACAACGGTGTGGCCCGAGCCGCCGGCCTCGTCGTCGTGGCAGCGCTACCGACGCTGGCCGGATTGCCGCAGGATCTTGCGGGGAACGTCGAGACGCTCGACCGTGGCTTCGGTGCCGGCATGCTGATCTGCGCCGGCCTCTTCCTGGCGTGCGGCTTCTCCGCCCTGGTCGGACTCTCACCCACCCGCAGGACCCGGCACGGATCCGAACCGCACGACGCCGACCACAACGCCCGACCGAAGGACGACCCGTCCACAGACTGACGTCGCTCAAGCAGATCCACGCGGGTCCTCAGATCCACGTCCGGTAGTGACCTCGGCACTTCACGCGTCCGGTGGCGGTCGATGAGCTGGCTGGATCAACACCCGGATGCCACTTCCTGCCGAGCTCCTGCCTCACGCGCCATCGATGTGTCCCACCTGACTTCTCTCGGCCTGCGTTCTCCTCGATGGTCTGTGCTGGAGCACGGTGTCGATGGACAGCACGGTGAGCGCGATCCAGACGATGCCGAAACCCACCCATCGGCTCGGCGGCATGCTCTCGTCGAGCAGCAGCACGCCGCACATCAGTTGGAGCACCGGAGTGACGAACTGCAACAGACCGAGGTGCGACAGCGGGATGCGCCGAGCAGCCGCGCCGAAGAGCAGCATCGGCACCGCCGTCAGGACCCCGGCGGCCAGCAGCAGACCGGTGTGCGCTGGACCGTGGTCAAGGAACGTCGCGTCGTCTCGCGCGGCGAGCACGACGACGATGCCGAGCGCGATGGGCAGAAGCACGGCGGTCTCGGCGGCGAGGGAAGGCATCGCTGGAAGCGTGGCGCCAACCCGCTTCTTGGTGAGCCCGTAGAAGGCGAAGGTCAACGCCACCACGAGGGAGATCCACGGCGGCTTGCCGTAGTCGGTCGTCAGGTAGGCCGCAGCCACGAAACCAGTACCCACAGCGACCCACTGCAGCCGACGCAACGGCTCCCGAAGCACGACGACGCCCACGGCGACGGTGACCAGCGGGTTGAGGAAGTATCCCAGCGCGGCCTCGATGACGTGCCCGCTGACCACCGCGTAGACGTAGACGACCCAGTTCGCCGCGATGAGAAGTGCCGCCGCCACGACGCCGAGGCAGACGCGACGTCGCATGACCAGCGGTCGCACCCATGCCAGGTCCCGGCGCAGGAGCAGCACCACGGCGCAGACGAGGAGTGTCCACATGACGCGGTGGGCGAGGACTTCCCACGCACCGGCCGGCTTCAACGCATGGAAGTACAGCGGGAAGGCTCCCCACGCGGCGTGCGCGACCAGGCCGTACCACGCTCCGCGCGCACCCTCCTCGCCCAGCGGCCTCACCGGCCGACCGGGGCGACCCCGGGAGACCGCCGGTTGCTCGACATGCCGGCTCGCGCTATCCCGTGACCCGGCGGCGGCTTCGGACCGGTGAGCGGCTCACGACGAGAGGGCTTCACCGTCGGGTGAGGGTGCTGCTGCTGTGCGGGTGAATGTCACATGGGTGACTCCGGCCGGCGAAGCGGTGGCCTCGACCTGATAGCCCAGGTGCAGGTCCTCGAGTCCTTCCCAGAGCCGGACACCGCGGCCCAGCACGATCGGCACCATCACGACGTGCAGGTAGTCGACCAGGCCGGCTGCGAGAAGGTCGCGGACGACGGTGGGGCCACCTCCGAGGCGGACGTCAAGGCCACCTGCGGCCTCTCGTGCGATCGCGACCGCCTCCGTCGGCGAGGCGTCGACGAAGTGGAACGTCGTGCCGCCCTCCATCTCGATCGAGGGGCGCGGGTGGTGGGTGAGGACGAACACCGGCGTATGGAACGGCGGGTTGGGACCCCAGGCACCCTTCCACTCGGCGTCCTCCAGCCATCCGGGGTGCCCGAACTTCCCGGCGCCCATGATCTCGGCACCGATGCCGGGATCGTGCTGTTCGACGAAGGCGTTGTCCACACCGCGGCTGCCCCCCGGCTGCCACGACCGGGTGGCGAACATCCACCGGTGCAACCTGTCTCCGGCGTGCCCGAAGTGAGCCTCCTTGCTCTGGCCGTCACCGGTGCCGTAGCCGTCGAGTGAGATGGCGAAGTTGTGGACCCGGACCAGTGACATGGGTACTCCCGTGTTCGATGTGAGGTGTCAGACCTGTGTGCTGCGGCGGGCGGGCTGGCCCGAGTCGCTCAGTCCTCCGCCAGGAGTCGGGTTCAGCTGACCGTTCGGAGGGCGAATCCCCACGTGGTGCGACGGCCCCAGGCCAGGCGTGCACCCCGACGACGAACGGAGACATGAGCCGGAACGCCGACTTGCCGGTGCTCTTCCTGTCGGGCGAAGAAGCGAGCAACGGCCACGCTAGGCGCACCGAGATCCGCCTGGCCATTGATTCGGCGAGGACGACATTGGCTCCCGTTCGCGCCGGCCTGGCGCCCCTCCCGTGCGGGTTCCCGACCGCCGACGGGTGGCAGGTCTACGTCGACGACGACGAGGCCGACCACGGCCTGCTGGTGCAGGTGCAGCTCGGCTGAGCGGCGCCCGGTGACGGGAGTGAGAAGATGCCGGTCGTGAAGGTCCGGGTCCTGGTCGCCGCCGTTCTCGCCGCCGCGGCTCTCACCGCCTGCGACGTGCAGGACGACGAGCTCGTCGTGATCGGGGCCGACGACTCGGTCGCGGCCGACCCGGCGTACGACGCGTCGCTCGAGCCGGCCGCTGCGGTGCTCGCCCTGGTGCCCGACGACGCGACCCTGCTCGAGGTCACCGACTTCGACCAGGTGCGCCTGCAGCTGGGGTTCGGCGACATGAGCAGCGAGTCGGACCGGGCCGAGCGGGCCAGGTTCTGGCGGGTGGCCGACGAGCGGGCGCCGCTGCTGAGTCCGGGCCTGCTGCGCGACCCCGCGGCGGCGTACGAGCAGCGCTTCGGCTTCACGCAGGACGACGTCTCGTGGGAGGCCCGCTTCAGCGGTCCGTCCGGCGAGGGCTACGTGGTGAAGCTCCGCGACGACCTCGCGCTGGACGGCGTCCAGCAGGCGGTCGCCGCCTCCGATGGCCCGATCGCCGGCGCCGCCGTCGACGACGACGCCCACCTGGTGACGCTCGGCACCACCGGCGAGCCGACGCAGAGCTGGGCGGCCGACCCGACGCTGAGGCAGCTGGTCGGCTCGATCGCCGGCGCGACCTACCTCAGCCGCGCGTGCCTGCCGCTCGACGTCGGCGCCGACCTCGCGGCTCTCGACGAGCTCGGCGCGTTCTCGGTCTCGTTCGGCGGCAGGCTGGCCACGGCCCGCCTCGGACCGGTGCGCGGCGACGTGTTCGACCGCGCGCGGCTGCCCACCGACGCGGAGTTCGCCCGCGCCTACGCCAGCCCGGTCGCCGACCCGCAGAGCGGCCGGATCGGGTACACCCTGGCCGACCCGGCGCAGGCCGCCCGGCTGGCGCTCGAGCAGCGGCTGCCGTTCGCGGTCTGCGCTCCGGCCTAGCTCGTCGGCTGCAGGGCGAGCAGCTCGGCCCGGTCGTGGGCGCAGAACACGGTCACCTCGTCGCCGTGGTCGGCCACGAGCGAGCGGAGCCGGTCGGCGTTGGCGACGCGCCGGTCGTTGTCGTGCGCGAGGATCCGCTGCAGCGCGCGCAGCCGCCGCGGGCAGCGGGGCGGCGTGGCCGACTCGCCGGCGCTGAAGTAGGCGTCGCCCGCGTGCAGCACCCAGCGCTCACCGTCTCGGACGGCGACACCGGCGTGTCCGCGGCTGTGCCCGTGCAGCGGCACCATCAGGACGTCGTTGGCGAGCACCGTGACCGACTCGAACCCGAACCAGGTCTCGCCGCCGTTCGGCACGTGGTGCGTCTCGAACGTCGCGTCCTGCCACTGGATCGGGAGGTAGCGGCCGTGCTCCATGCCCTGCGGGTTGCGCGCGGCCTCGAGCTCGGTGTCGTAGACGTGCACCCGCGCGCCCGGGAAGTCGCTCACCCCGCCGGCGTGGTCGAGGTCGAGGTGGGTCAGGGCGATGTCGGTGACGTCGTCGGCGTCGTACCCGAGCGCCCGCACCTGCGCGAGCGCCGTCTCGTCGGGGTCGAGGCCGGGCCGCATCGTGGAGCGCCAGGCGCGACCGAGGCGCGCCGACTCGGCGAGGTCGGTGGTGCCGAGACCGCTGTCGACGAGCAGCAGCCCGTCGGGGCGCTCGACGAGCAGGCAGTGGGCGACGACGTGGAAGCCGAAGACCGGTCGGAACGTGGCGCAGTTGAGATGGTGGATCACCGAGGGCGTGGAGGGCACGGGGACGATCGTGGCAGACGTCAGGTGCGTTCGGTGTCGTGCAGCGCCCGGACGGTCGGGGAGGTGGCCACGGTCGCGGCGTCCGGGTAGGTGCCGAGGAGCCGGTCGGCGGTGCCGGCCGAGGTGACGGTGAACCAGTAGTGCTCGTTCTTGTAGTGGTGCAGGCGGTGGTTGCGCCACACGCTGCGGTACCACGCCGAACGCGGCCGGTAGTCGCTGTGCACGAGGTAGTGGGTCCACTCGTAGCCGAGCTTGACGGCGTACACGGAGACCAGCAGCGACAGGGCACTCGAGGTCGTGGGCAGGGCGAGCCAGGCGACCACGACGTACGACGGCAGCAGCCAGACCAGGGCGCGCCACGGGATGAACACCAGCGGGAGGTCGCGCGGGTCGGCGTGGTGGGCGCGGTGCTCGCGGGCCAGCAGCGAGTCGACGCGCACCGGGCCGAGGCGGCGCGGGCGCCAGTGCAGGATCACGACGTGGACGACCCACTCGATCACCGGGAACAGCGCCACCAGGGCACCCGGGATGACGAGCTCCCACCACGAGCCGCCGCCCACCACGGCGCGGCCGGCGACGGCGGCGACGAGGAACGTGCCGATCAGCCAGGGGCTGGGGTGCCGGACGAACTCGCGGGCGGCGTCCCGCAGCGACAGGCTGGTACGGCGGGCGCGCTGGCCGGTGATCCGGGCCTCGTCGGCCGCGAGCCGGTCGGCGGCGAGGCGCTCGACCTCGGGGGACGGCTTGGTCACGCGGGGTCCTGGGGTGCTCACCGGCCCACCTCGCTCAGCGCCGTGATGAGGGCGTCGGTGGCGGGGCGCAGCACCCGGTCGGCGGCCGCGCGGGCCGTCTCGGGGTCGCCGCCCGCGAGCGCGGCGGTCAGCACCCGGTAGGCGTCGACCTGGCCGACCTCGGCGGCCATCAGCGGGCCGAGGGCCTCGAGGGCGGGCTCGTAGGCGGCGCGCAGGCTGTTGAACATCATCTGGAAGACGGGGGAGTCGGCGGCGTCGACGACGGCGTCCCAGAAGGCCAGCGCGTGCAGCTGGCGCTCGACGTCGTCGTCGGTGGCGGCCAGCGCGTCGAGGGTGGCGGTCGAGGCCGGCGGCCAGCGTCGGTCCGCCCCGCTCGGCAGCCAGCGCGGCCACGGCCGGACCGACCGCGAGCCGCGCCTCCAGGACGCTGCGGGCCAGGGCCGCGTCGAGCGCGCCGCCGCGCACCAGGAGCCGGGGGAGCAGGTCGAGGCCGGCGTACCGCCGGACGTCGCGGACCGTGGTCGCCCCGCCGTGGCGCACCTCGAGCAGCCGGGTCTGCGCCATCCGCTGCAGCGCCTCGCGCACCGCCGGCCGCGACACCCCGAGCACCTCGGCCAGCCGCCGCTCGCTCGGCAGCGGCTCACCCGCCGCGATCCCCCCGTCGACCACCTCCGCCAGCACCTGGTCGAACACGTCGTCGGTCACCGACCGTCGGGTCACGGGTGTCAGCGGCATGCTCCCGACCGTAGGACGACCGTGGACAGTTGGTCAAGTGGTCATACCAGAGGAAGGATAGTCCCGGACGAACATCAGGGATCACGGGCGCTGAATCCTGCTTCTCGTCAGGGACTATCCCGGCGGGGGAGGTTGTCCACAGGCTCCGTAGGCTGATGTGGTGCGTGAGCTGGTGAGCCCGAGGATGCTGGGGGCGCACGCGGTCGGGCTGGTGTGCGTGGCGATCGCGGTCGCGCTGGGCCTGTGGCAGTACGACGCCTGGCAGACCCGCCGCGACGCCGAGGCGCTCGACCTGACCCAGCGCGACCCGGTGCCGCTGGCCGAGGTGATGGGCGCCGACGAGCCGTTCCCGGGTGACCGGGTGGGGCAGCCGGTGGTGGTCGCCGGCACCTGGCTGCCCGCTGCGACCGTCCTGGTCTCCGACCGCGAGCACGAGGGCCGCGAGGGATTCTGGGTGGTCACGCCGATCACCGACGGGGGGCCGGACGACGCCGCGCTGCCCGTCGTCCGTGGCTGGACGGCGTCCGCGACCGACGTGCCCGCCGCCCCCACCGGTCACCGGCGAGGTCGTCGCCTGGCTGCAGGTCTCGGACGGCAGCGGCGCGGTCGACGACGACGCGACGGACGACGTCTTCCCGCAGCTGCGGGTCGCCGACCTCGTCCAGCGCGTCGACGTCGACCTGTACGGCGCCTACGCGATCGCCCAGGACGCCACCCCGGGTCTCGAGGCCGCCGACCTCGAGGAGCTGCCCGCGGCCGGGAGGTTCACCGCCCTGCGCAACTTCCTCTACGCCCTGGAGTGGTGGGTCTTCGGCGGGTTCGCGGCGTTCATCTGGTGGCGCTTCGTGCAGGACGCCCGGGCCGAGCGCGCCACACTGGACGCGGTAGCGTCGAGCACGTGAGCCTGTTCAACGTCTACCGGTCGCTGGCCATCGTCGTGGGCGTCCTGCTGGCCTTCTGCTCGTTCGTCGCGCTGCCGCTGAAGTACCTGCTCACCGACGGCACCTCGCTGCAGCGCTTCGGCGACGACATCAGCTTCCTGTGGGTCGTGCACGGCTGGATCTTCATGATCTACGTCGTCGTGACGTTCCTGCTCTCACGTCGCGCCGGGTGGACGACGGCGTTCACCGTGATCGCGCTGGCCGCCGGCTTGGTGCCGCTGCTGATCTTCTGGGTCGAGCGGCGCGTCGCCCAGCGGGTGCGCGAGGAGAACCCCGAGCTCGCCGCCCCCTGAGGAGGGTCTGTGCCGTTCCGAGCCGCTGAGCCCGACGACTGGGACGCGATCGCGTGGATGTGGCAGGCCTACCGCAACGACCTGGCGCCGATCGTGCACGGCTTCCCCCTGCCCGACGGGCGCTACAACACCGCCGTCCTCGACTCCTACCGCGGCTCCGACCTGGTCTACCTCGCCGTGCAGCCGCACCCCAACGTCCGGGCCGAGGCGCCGGTCGGCTTCGCGATCGTCGACGACAGCCACGGCCATGACACCGAGCGCCTGGTGATGGCGGCGTTCTGGACGGCGCCCGCGGCCAGGCGGCAGGGACTCGGACGTGACTTCGCCCTCGACGTCCTGGCCCGCCACGGGGGCCGCGGCTGGTCGATCGCCTTCCAGCACGACAACGTCGCCGCCGGCCACTTCTGGCGCCGCGTCGCCATCGCGGCCTTCGGCCCCGAGGGCGAGGCGTGGACCGAGACGACCCGGGCCGTGGAGGGGAGACCGGACGTGCCGCCCGACCACTACATCGAGACGCACCTGCGGCCCCGGACCGGGTGATCGGGGGCCGCAGGAGACGTCAGGTCGGACTCAGCTCTTCGACTCGCCCTCCGGGTCGACGTCGACGACCTCGGCCGGCTCCTCGGGGGTCGTGACCGGGTGCGGTGCCTCGGCGGCGTCCGAGATGGCCTCGTCGGGCGAGGCGCCGGCGGGGTCCTCGAGCCCGGCCTGCGGTGCGGCCGGGGTCGGGCGCGAGGCGGGCGCCGGGGTCGGCGTGTACGACGACTGCCAGTTGTCGCTCTGCTGCTTGCCCTGCAGCTTCTTGGCGACCACGGCGACGGCGCCGGCGATGGCGGCGAACAGCACGAACTTCTTCAGCCGCCCCTTCTTCTTCGGCTCCTCGCCCTTGATCTGGGCGACCTTGGCGTCGGCGAGCCCGCGGGCCTCGCCGGCCTTCGCGGCGACGACGGTCGCGCCGGAGGCGACGAGGGGTGCCGCCTTGTCGCGGGCGTCGGACAGGCCGGCGGCGGCCTTGTCGCGGGCGTCGACCAGGATCGGGCCCGCCTTCTCACGCGCGTCGGCGAGTGCGGGGCCGGCCTTGTCCTTGGCGTCGCTCAGGGCGGGGAGGGCGGTGTCCTGCACGAAGTCCTTGGCCGACCCGATCGCGGACTCGACGTGCGGTCGAGCGGCATCGAGGTAGTCGTTGGCCTGGTCGATGGCCTGCTCGACCAGCGACTTCTTCTTCCGAAGTCCCATCACGGGCCTTCCTTTCCTGGCGTCGTCAGTACGTCCACCCAACCACGTGGGCGCAAGCAGCGGCCACCCCAGGGCGGGTGAGGCACGGCGTGAAAGGATCGACGCGACGTCTGTGCACCGACGTGGGTGCACGGCCCGGCGAAAGGCAGTCATGGCTGAGCAGCAGGCCATCTTGAAGACGAACAAGGGCGACATCACGATCGACCTGTTCCCGAACCACGCCCCCGAGACCGTCGACAACTTCGTCGGCCTCGCGACGGGCGAGAAGGACGTACGACACGCGCCAACGGCCGCTCCGGCCCGTTCTACGACGGCCTCGGCTTCCACCGGGTCATCTCCGGGTTCATGATCCAGGGCGGGTGCCCGCTCGGCACCGGTACCGGCGGCCCGGGCTACACGTTCAAGGACGAGATCCACCCCGAGCTGGTCTTCGACAAGCCCTACCTGCTCGCGATGGCCAACGCCGGGCCCGGCACCAACGGCTCGCAGTTCTTCATCACCGTGGGCGCCACCCCGTGGCTGAACCGCAAGCACACCATCTTCGGCGAGGTCGCCGACCAGGCCAGCCGCGACGTCGTCGACGCCATCGGCGCCACCCCGACCGCCGCGGGCGACCGGCCGGTCGAGCCGATCGTCTTCGAGTCCGTCGAGATCGTCGGCGGCTGAGAGTCCCCTCCCGTGTCGACACCGTCGGGACCGCCCGGGCAACCGGCCGCCGGGGCACCGGTCTGCTACCGGCACACCGGGCGCGAGACCCACATCCGCTGCCAGCGCTGCAACCGGCCGATCTGTCCGGACTGCATGCGTGACGCCGCGGTCGGCTTCCAGTGCCCGTCGTGCGTCGAGCGAGGGCGCGCCGCGAGCACGCGGCAGGCGGTCGCGCCGTACGGCGGACGTCGGCTCGGCGAACCCGGCCCTGACGTCGTACGTGCTGATCGGCGTGAACGTCGCCGTGTGGCTGGCGATCCTCGGCACCGGCTGGAAGAGCAGCAGGCTGATCGCGGTCCTGTCGCAGTCGGCGCGGGGCGTGTGTGAGTCGATCGACGATCCGAGCCTCTACTACAACCGGGTGACGAGCGCCGGGGCTTGCGACTTCCCCGACGGGCGCTGGGTGCCCGGGGTCGCCGACGGCGCGTACTGGCAGCTGGTCACCAGCATGTTCTCCCACGTCGAGATCTGGCACATCGCGGCCAACATGTTCTCGCTGTTCATCCTCGGACCCCAGGTCGAGTCGGCGCTCGGACGCACCCGGTTCCTCGCGCTCTACCTCGTGTCGGGGCTGACCGGCTCGGCCGTCGTCTACTGGCTGTCCAGCGAGACCGGGTACACCCTCGGCGCCTCCGGGGCGATCTTCGGGCTCTTCGGCGCCCTGGCCGTGATCATCCACAAGATCGGCGGAGACCTGCGCAGCATCGCGGGCCTGCTGCTGGTCAACATCGTGATCACCTTCGCGGTGCCCAACATCTCCTGGCAGGGCCACCTGGGCGGGCTGGTCGGGGGCGCTGCCGTCACCGCCCTCATCGTCTACGCCCCCCGCGGACCGCGCCGCGCCACCGTGCAGTGGTCGGCGCTGTTCGGCATCGTCGCTCTGCTCGCCCTGGCCGTCATCCTCCGGTCGGCCGTCCTCACCTGACCCGTCGTCCACAGATGTGGACAGCCCGGTGGACAACTACACGCATGTAGTTCGTTCCACAGCTGTGGACAACCCTGTGGAGAACAACTTTTCCTGCGCGGCCTGTCGAATCCGTCGCCTCCCGTTCGTGGAGAGGACGACCGACCTACTCGCAGGAGGACGACGATGAACGACCGACGAGCCCGCTGGCTGGCCCTCTACGTGCTGTGCCTGGGCGACCTGATGATCGTGCTGGACACGAACATCGTGAACGTGGCGCTGCCCTCGATCCAGGGGGACCTCGGCTTCAGCCAGTCCGCCCTGGCGTGGGTCGTCAACGCCTACATGCTGACCTTCGGCGGCTTCCTGCTGCTCTCGGGCCGCCTGGGCGACCTCTACGGCAACAAGCGGGTCTTCGTCGGCGGGGTGGTGGCGTTCACGACCAGCTCGGTCGCCTGCGGCCTCGCGCCGAGCGCCGGGCTGCTGGTGGTGGGCCGGGCGCTGCAGGGGCTCAGCGGAGCCGCGGTCTCGGCGGTCGCGCTGGCGCTGATCATGGGCCTGTTCACCGAGCCCGGCGACCGCGCGAAGGCGATGGGGGTCTTCGGGTTCGTCATGTCCGGCGGCGGCGCCGTCGGGGTGCTGCTCGGCGGCGTGCTGACCGGGCTCTTCAGCTGGCACCTGATCTTCCTGGTCAACGTGCCGATCGGGGTGGCCGTCTTCGTGCTGGCGCAGCGGCTGCTGCCCGCCGACGTCGTCGACGCCCAGCGCAGCCGGCTCGACGTGGCCGGCGCCGGCCTGATCACCAGCGCGCTGATGCTGGCGGTCTACGCCATCGTCGGCGGCAACGAGGCGGGGTGGACCTCCGCGCGCACCCTGGTGATGCTGGCCGTCGCCGCGGCCCTGGTGGTCGCCTTCGTCGTCCGCGAGGCCCGGGTCGAGAACCCGCTGGTGCCGCTGCGTCTCTTCGCGCTGCGCAACGTCTCGGTGAGCCAGGTCGTCGGTGTGCTCTGGGCCGCCGCGATGTTCGCGTGCTTCTTCCTCTCCGCGCTCTACCTCCAGCAGGTGCTGGGGTACGACGCCCTGGAGGTCGGCCTGGCCTACCTGCCGTCGTGCGTGGTGATGGCGGCCTGCTCGCTGGGCCTGAGCGACCGGATCGTGATGCGCTTCGGCATCCGCGCCCCGCTCGTGGTCGGCCTGGCTCTGGCCGGTGCCAGCCTGGCGCTGTTCGGCCGGGCGCCGGTCGACGGCGGCTACGTGCTCGACGTCCTGCCCCCGATGGTGCTGCTGGGCATCGGCGCCGGCATCGCCTTCAACCCGGTGCTGCTCGCCGCAATGGGTGACGTGGAGCCGCACGAGGCGGGGCTGGCCTCCGGCGTCGTCAACACCAGCTTCATGATGGGCGGCGCGCTGGGCCTGGCGGTCCTGGTCGCGGTCTCCGACGCGCGCGGCGGTGCCGCGGCCGCGGCGGGATCCGCACCGGTGGCGGCACTCAACGAGGGCCTGCAGGCGGCGTTCCTGGCCGGAGCCGGATGCGCGTTCCTCGCGGCGTTCGTGGGCGGGGTCTTCCTCCGGCCCCGGGTCGCCGAGGCTCAGCCGAGCGAGCCCACCGAGCCCACCGAGCTGCTCGAGACGGCGTGAGCCGCACTCACTCCCAGCGGGTGGCGAAGGTGAAGCCGATCGCCATGAACGCGACGCCGACGACCAGGTTCTTCTGCTCGAGGTCGTTGAAGATGGGCAGCTTGTCGGTGTCCTGGGAGATCGCGTAGAAGACGCAGATCCAGGCCAGGCCGAGCAGGAAGCAGCCGAGCATGCCGACGACGACACCGCGTCCCCGGCCGAGCGGGGTCTTGGGGTGTGCCGAGGCCGCGAGGCCGAGGAAGAACGCGCCGAACCCGATCACGTAGTTCCAGCCGCCGAGGTCGCGCATGAACCCGGGCCCGGTCGCCTTGGGCTCGAGCACCTCGGCGCTCGGGTCGGGGGCGCGGACGCCGATGTAGTAGAACGCGATCCACGCGATCCCGACGACGATCAGCAGCAGCGCCACCGCGAAGCGGGCAGTGAGGACCGGCCCGCGGTCGGGGTCGAAGGTCTGCTCTTTCGCCTTGAGCTTGGCCACGGGTCGGTTCCTTTGAGTTCGGGGCGCCTGCAGGGGCCGGCGGGATCTGGGTCACGCCACAGGTCGCGGGCTACCTTAGTCGGCATGACCGCATCGTCCGCGCACGACCCCGAACCGGCCGAGTCGGGGTCACCGCGCCGCGGTCGTGGCCTGTGGCGGATCGGCACGCCCGTCGTCGTCCTGCTCTCGGGTGCGTTGTTCGCGGTCAGCGGCACCAACAGCGAGGGCACCGACCTGCGGCCCGGCCGCTACACCGACCTCGCGACCCTCACCGAGAACGAGTCCGACGCCTACCAGGAGCTGCAGGCCGAGGAAGCCGGCCTGCGCGAGGAGGTCGACGCGCTGGCGGCCGACGTCGAGGACGCGCAGGTACGCCGCGTGCAACGCAGGGCCGAGCGCCTGATGGCACCGGCCGGCCTGGGCGAGGTGAGCGGTCCGGGTGTGACCGTGGTGCTGTCCGACGCCCCGCAGGGCACCATCGAGGACGCCCTCGAGGACCCCGAGTCGCGACTCGAGCTGCTCGTCGTCCACCAGCAGGACATCCAGGCCGTCGTCAACGCCATGTGGGCGGGCGGCGCCGGCGCCGTGACCATCCAGGGGCAGCGGGTGGTCACCACCACCGGCATCAAGTGCTCGGGCAGCGCGGTCCAGCTGCAGGGCGTGCCCTACCCGCAGCCCTACACGATCCAGGCCGTCGGCGACCCCGTCGACCTGCTCACCGCCCTCGACGGCAACGGTGACGTCTCCCGCTACCGCTCCGACGCCGAGCGCCCCGAGATCGGGGTCGGCTTCGAGATGCAGGTCGAGGACGACGTCGACGCGCCGGCGTACGACGGCCTGCTCGACGTCAGCTCCGCGCGACCCCAGGACTGACCCGCGCCGGCGGCGGCGGGATCGTCGGCTCGGTCGGGGGCGGTGTCGTCGGCGGTGTCGTCGGCGGTGTGGTCGGCGGTGTCGTCGGCGGGGGCTCGACGTAGGTCGACACCAGGATCGTCACCACGCTGTCCTGGGGCAGCGGGCTCCCGGCCTCCTGCGCCTGGTCGGTCACGGTGCCGGCCGGCTCGGTCGACTCGTTGTCGTCGCGGACGTCGACGACGAAGCCGGCCTCCTCGATCTTGCGCTTCGCCTGCTTCTCCTTGTCGCCGATGACGTAGGGCACCATCTCCGGGCCGTCGGAGTAGGTGAGCGTGATGGTGGCGTCCTTCGCGACCATGGCGCCGGGCTCGGGGTCCTGCGAGAGGACCTCACGCTTCTTCTCGTCGCTGTCCTCCTCGTCGAGGCGGACCTTGAAGCCCTGCGCCTCCAGGCCCGCCCGGGCCTGGCCCACCGGCTGGCCGACCACGGACGGGACGGGGACGTCCTCGGCGCCCAGCGAGACCGTGATGGTGACCGTGCTGCCGGGGGCGACGTAGTCGCCGGCCGAGGGGTTCTGCTCGATGACGTTGTCGACGTCGACGGTGTCGCTGTTCTCGGACTCGACGACGATGTCGAGGCCGGCGTCACCGAGCCGGTCGCGGGCGACGTCCTCGGACACGTTGGTGACCGCGGGCACCTGCGTCTGGTCGGGCGACTCGGGGAAGAGGGAGTCCTTGACGAGGAACCAGCCGGCGACGAGCAGCGCGATGAGCAGCAGCCCCAGCACGACCCAGAGACCGGTGCGCGGAGCGCCCCGGTCGTCGTCGGGCAGCGGCGTCGGCTCCGGACGCCGCGGCGGCGTGGCCACGGGCGCGACGACCGGCACCGGAGCTGCGGGCTCGGCCACCGGCACCGGCGGGGGGCCGGCCTCGACCGGTCGTCCGGCGAGGTAGCGCTCGATGTCGGTGCGCATCGCGCCGGCCGACTGGTAGCGGTCCTCGAGCCGCTTGGCGAGCGCCTTCATCACGATCGCGTCGACGTCGGGCGGGAGGTCGGTGTCGTGGTCGGACGGCGGGTCGGCCTGCTCGCGCACGTGCTGGTAGGCGACCGCGACCGGGCTGTCGCCCACGAACGGCGGGCGTCCGGTGAGCAGCTCGTAGAGCAGGCAGCCGGAGGAGTAGACGTCGGAGCGCGAGTCGACGCTCTCGCCGCGGGCCTGCTCGGGGGAGAGGTACTGCGCGGTGCCGACGACGGCCGCCGTCTGCGTCATCGAGTTGGCGGCATCGCTCATGGCGCGGGCGATGCCGAAGTCCATCACCTTCACGTCGCCGCTGGGCGTGAGCATCACGTTGCCGGGCTTGATGTCGCGGTGGATGATGCCCGCGCGGTGGCTGTAGTCGAGCGCCGACAGGACGCCGCTGGTGATCTCCAGGGCCCGCTCGGGCAGGATCTTGCGGCCCTCGCGCAGGATGTCGCGCAGGGTGCGGCCGGCCACGAACTCCATGACGATGTAGGGCTGGGCGACCCCCGAGCCGTCGGTCGCCGGCTCCTCGCCGGTGTCGTAGACGGCCACGATCGAGGGGTGGTTGAGCGACGCCGACGACTGGGCCTCGCGCCGGAACCGGGCCTGGAACGTCGCGTCGCTGGCCAGGTCGGTGCGCAGCCGCTTGACCGCCACGATCCGGCCGAGCCGCGAGTCGGTGCCCTTGCGCACCTCGGCCATCCCGCCGCGACCGAGCAGCTCGCCGAGCTCGTAGCGGCCGCCGATGAGCGTCGGGGCGCTGCCGCCTGCGTCGTTCACGGGGACTCCTCTCCCTCGGTCGGGTCCGAGGTGGGCTCCGAGGTCGGCTCGGACGTCGGCTCGGAGGTCGGCTCGGAGGTCGGCTCGGACGTCGGCTCGGAGGTCGGCTCCGAGGTCGGCTCGGACGTCGGCTCGGGTGCGTCGCCGTAGAAGGTCACGGTGATCGTCTCGCCGATCTCGACGTCGCCGGTGGGGTTGACTCCGCTGACGAGCCCGTCACGCGACGGGTCGTCGTTGGGCTCCTCGTTGCGGGTGACGTTGAGGTCGAGGCCTTCGAGCTCGCTCTCGACGTCGCCGACCGGGCGCCCGACGTAGTCGTCCTCGTCGATGGAGACGGTCGTGGGCTCGGAGGACTCGGACGTCGTCTCGGTCGTGGTCTGCGAGCTGCGGGTGCGCTCGGTGGTGCTCGAGTCGCCGCCGGTGGGCTCGGTGTCGTCGTCGCCACCGGTCAGCAGCAGGGTCAGCACGATCGCCAGCGCGACCACCAGCAGCACCGCGAGCACGATCGGCCACGGGCTGCGCTTGGCGGCGGCGTGGCTCGTGCCCGCCGCCGGAGTGGGGGCGGGAGGGGGGCGGGAGTAGGCGTCGGGTCGGGCGCGACGGCGCCGAGCACCTGGGTGGCCTGGGTGTCGAGCGGGACCACGGGGGGCACGACGGGCGGCACGCTCACCGCGGCGGTGGCCGGGTCGCGCAGGGCCGCAGCGAAGGCGGCGCCGTCGGCGTACCGCTCCTCGGGCTTCTTCGCCAGCGCGCGGGTCACCACCGCGGCCAGGTCGCGCCGGCACGCTGCCCGGCAGGGCGGGGATCGGCTCGCGCAGGTGGGCGAGGGCCGTCGCGACCGGCGAGTCGGCCTCGAACGGACGACGTCCGACCAGGCACTCGAAGGCCACGACGCCCAGCGCGTACACGTCGGAGGCCGAGGTGGCGGGCTTGCCCTCGGCCTGCTCGGGCGAGAGGTACTGCGGGGTGCCCATCACCGCGCCGGTGCGGGTGATGCCGACGCCGTCGGCGGCCCGGGCGATCCCGAAGTCGGTGACCTTCACCTTGCCCTGCGGCGTGACGATCAGGTTGGCCGGCTTGACGTCGCGGTGCACGATCCCGGCCCGGTGGGCCGCGCCGAGCGCGTCGCCGACCTGGGCCAGCAGGTCGCGGACGGCGGCGGGGTCGAGGTCGCGGCCGCCGCCGATCAGGTTCGAGAGCGGCTCGCCCTCGACCAGCTCCATGACGAGGAACGGGCGCGGCTGGCCCGAGCCGTCGGTGGCGGCGCGCTCGCCGACGTCGAAGACCGAGGCGATGCCCGGGTGGTGCAGCGCCGCGGCGTGGCGGGCCTCGGTCTCGAAGCGGGCCCGGAAGGTCGCGTCGTCGGCGTACTCGACCTTGAGCAGCTTGACCGCCACCTCCCGGCCCAGCACGGTGTCGGTGGCGCGCCAGACCTCGCCCATGCCGCCGGTGGCGATGCGGGAGTCGAGCCGGTAGCGGCTGCCGTCGTCGGCGTGCTCGCTCATGGGGTGCTCCCTTCTCTCGGTCTGGCTTCTCTCGGTCTGGCTTCTCTCGGTCTGGCTTCTCTCGAACTGGTGCCGATCACTGCAGGATCGCCTCCATGACGTCCTTGGCGATCGGTCCGCCGAGGGCACCACCGGCGATCTCGCGACCCGGGGCCTCCTCGATCATGACGGCCACGGCGACGTCGGCGTCGTCGGACGGGGCGAAGGACACGAACCAGCCGTACGGCGGCTCGCCGGGCACGCCCCGCTGGGCGGTGCCGGTCTTGCCGGCGACCGGGATGCCGTCGATGGCCGCCGTCGAGGCCGTGCCCTCGTCGACGGTGGACACGAGCAGCTCGGTGAGCACGTCGGCGGTCTCCTCGGACACCGCGCGCGAGAGCTCCTCGGACTCGGTGGACTCGGCGTCGTAGTCGGCCGACTGGACCTCGTCGACCACGTAGGGCCGCATCACGACGCCGTCGTTGGCGATCGCCGCGGCGACCATCGCCATCTGCAGTGGCGTGGCCTGCACCTCGAACTGGCCGATGCCCGTCTGGCCGACCTCGGGCGGGGTCAGGTCGGCCGGGAAGGCCGAGCGGACCTGCCCGCCGAGGTCCTCGAGGTAGTCGCTGTTGAAGCCGAACTCCTCGGCCTGGGCGAACATCTCCTCCGAGCCGACCTCGATCGCGAGCTGGGCGAAGGTGGTGTTGCAGGAGTTCTCCATCGCCTGGCGCAGGGTGATCTCGCCGTTGCCGCAGTCGCGGCCCTCGTTGTCGACGACGCCGGTCTCGCCCGAGGTCTGCGGCAGCTGGAACGTGTCGCCGCCGGGCACCAGCGCGTCGGCGTTGTCGTACTTGCCCGACTCGAGGGCCGCGGCCGCCGTGACCAGCTTGAACGTCGAGCCGGGAGCCAGCCGCTTCTGGACCGCCCGGTTGAGCAGTGGCTCGGTGCCGTCGTCGAGCAGCCGGGCGTAGACGTCGTCGCGGCTCGCGAAGTCGTGGGTGGCCAGCTTGTTGGGGTCGAACGTCGGCAGCGACGCCATCGCCAGGATCTTGCCCGTCGACGGCTGGAGCGCCACGACCGAGCCCTCGACGTCCGGGCCGAGGGCCTCGAGCCCCTCGTACGCCGCCCGCTGCGCGTCGGGGTCGAGCGTGAGCTGCACGCTGCCGCCCTGGCGGGGCTCGTTGCTCAGCAGGTCGACGAGGCTGCCGATGAACAGGCGCGGGTCGTCACCGGAGAGCACGCGGTTCTGCGACGACTCGATGCCGGTGCTGGAGCCGAAGGAGAAGTAGCCGGTGACGGGGGCGTAGAGGAACGGGTTGCGGTAGGTGCGCAGGTAGTTGTACTCGTCGTCGACCGCCTTGCTCTCGGCGATCGGCGTGCGGCCGACCAGGATCGCGCCGCGCTCGCTGGAGTACGCCGACTCGAGGACCCGCCGGTTGTTGGCGTCGCCGTTGTAGTCCTCGGCCTTCACGAACTGCACGAACGTGGCGTTCAGCATGAGTGCCAGGAACAGCAGCATGCAGAAGATCGACACGGACCTAATGGGCTTGTTCATGTCTTGCTCAGCTTGATCACCTGGGTGGACTGTTCGTCGGGGGCCACGTCGTCGTCGACGGTGAGGTCGGGCACCGGCCGGCGGGCCTGGTCGGAGATCCGCAGCAGCAGCGCGATGATCACCCAGCTCGCGACCAGCGACGAGCCGCCGTACGACAGGAACGAGGTCGTGAGGCCGGTCAGCGGGATCAGTCGGGTGACGCCGCCGATGACCACGAACAGCTGGATCGCGAAGACGCCGGCCAGCCCGGTGGCCATCAGCTTGCCGAAGTTGTCGCGCGAGATCAGGGCCGCGCGCAGGGCCCGCTCGACGAGCACGCCGTAGAGCAGCAGCACGGCGATGACGCCGGTCAGGCCGAGCTCCTCGCCGATCGCGGCGATGATGAAGTCGGACGACGCCTCGGGCACCCGCGCCGGGTCGCCGCCGCCGAGTCCCTTGCCGAGCAGCCCGCCCCACGCCATGCCGAACAGGCCCTCGACCAGCTGGTAGCTGTTCTCGCCTGCGCCGCCGTCGTAGAACTCGAAGGGGTGCAGCCACGTGTCGACGCGCACCCGCACGTGGCCGAAGAAGCGGTAGCCCGCGACCGCCCCGAACGCGAACAGCAGGCCGCCGACGACCAGCCATCCGGGCCGCTCGGTGGCGACGTACAGCATCAGCAGGAAGAGCCCGAAGAACAGCAGGCTCGAGCCGAGGTCGCGCTGGAAGACCAGGATGCCCAGGCTCACCAGCCACATCGCGAGGATCGGGCCGAGGTCGCGGCCCCGGGGCAGGTCGACGAACAGCACTCGGCGTCCGGCGAGCGCGAGCGCGTCGCGGTGGAGCACCAGGTAGCCGGCGAACGCCACCACCAGCAGCACCTTCGCGACCTCTCCGGGCTGGAAGTTGAACGGCCCGACGTTGATCCAGATCCGGGCGCCGTTGACCTCGTTGCCGATCACCGGCGCCATCGGCAGCACCAGCAGCACGATCGCCAGGAGGCCGAAGGTGTAGGTGAACCGGGCCAGCACCCGGTGGTCGCGCAGCACCAGCAGGGTGACGGCGAACAGGATCACGCCCAGGGTCATCCAGGTCAGCTGCTGGCGCGCGAACGTCTGGTCCTTGGCGAGGTCGATGCGGTGGATGACGGCGAGGCCGAGCCCGTTGAGCGCGGCGACCACGGGCAGCAGCACCGGGTCGGCGTACGGAGCCACGAGCCGGACGACGACGTGGGCGCCGACCATGAGGGCGGCCAGCCAGCCGCCGTACCCGATGATGTCGGCCGGCACCTGCTCCTCGACGCCGAGCCCGACGGCGGCGTAGCCACCGACGCCCACGGCGAGCGCGAGGACGAGGAGGAAGAGCTCGGCACCGCGCCGTCGGCGGTGCACGAACCCCATCAGGGCTGACGTCGTGGCCACCACGCTCAGTCCTCGGCGGTCGGCGGGTCGGTCATGCGTTTGGCGCCGAGCTCCTCGACCCGGTCGCGGGCCTGGGCGAGGTCGTCGACGGGGATGCCCTCGCGGACCATGTCCTGGTCGAACTCCTCGAGGTCGTCGACCTCCAGGGTGGTCACGACCACGACCTCGGAGAGGTCGAGCCCGGGCAGGGAGGCGTCGACGCCGTGGTGGATGACGACGACGCCGCCCTCCTCGCCCACGTAGTACTGGCGCTGCACGTAGGACCAGGCAGCGGCCGCACCGATCCAGACGACGCCGGCGATGATCGCGATCACCATCGCCCGGCGCAGCCACGTGTAGCGGGGCGGCGCGATCGGGGCGTAGCGCGCGGTCTCGGGGTCGATCGGGTCGGTCGGGATGGCGAAGGGGATGTCGTCGGGGATCTCGGCGTCGATCGGCTCGAGCTCGCCGGTGTCGCCGGAGCGGTGGCCACGGAACAGGCCCCGGGGCTGGCGGCGCTTGAGCTCGGCGGCCGCGCCCACGAGGAGGGGCTCGAGCTCGGCGTACGACGTGTCGGCGGCCGCGGACTCGTCGGTCAGCACGTCGGCGACGATGCAGGTGACGTTGTCGGAGCTGCCGGCCTCGAGGCTGGCGCGGACCAGCTCGACCGCGGCGTAGTCGGGCGTGCCCATGGACAGCACGTCGGCCAGCCGGCCGTCGTCGAGGACGCCGCAGGCGCCGTCGCTGCACAGGAAGAGCCGGTCGCCCTCGACCAGCTCGAGCACGAACAGGTCGGGCTCGGCCTCGTGGATACCGTCGAGGGCCTTGAGGATCAGGTTGCGGTGGGGGTGGACGCGGGCCTCGGCCTCGGTGATCCGGCCCTCGTCGATGAGGCTCTGCACGAACGTGTGGTCGGTGGTGAGCTGGGAGATCTCGTTGTCGCGGAACAGGTAGGCGCGGCTGTCGCCGACGTGGCCGATGCCGACCCGGCGTCCGTCGAAGAGGGCGACGGTGGCGGTGGTGCTGGTGCCGTTGATGGCGGGGTCGTCGTCGACCAGCCGCCCGATCTGCTCGTGCGCGGCGTGCAGGGCGTTGGTGACCCGGTCGAGGATGGGCGGCCGGTCGTCGTCGGGCGGGTTGGTGTCGAGGACGCGCAGCTCGGCGATGGCGGTGCTGGAGGCGATGTCGCCGCGCGCGGCGCCGCCGACGCCGTCGCACACGCTGAGCAGCCAGGGGCCGGCGTACCCGGAGTCCTGGTTGTCCTTGCGGACCCGGCCGACGTCGGAGATCGCGGAGTACAGGAGCTTGAGCTGTCCGTTCTGCCCGTTCTGCACGTCGGTCTCGCCGGTGGGCGGCTCGACGATGGCGGCGTGCTCGGCGGTCTCGTCGGCCGGCTGGTCGTGGGTCTCCTCGGGCACCTGGGGATCGGTCACTTCTTCAGCTCCAGGATGGTCTTGCCGATCCGCACCTGAGTGCCGAGCGTGATGGTGGTGGGCTGGGTGATCCGCACGCTGCCGATGTAGGTGCCGTTGGTGGAGCCGAGGTCCTCGACGAACCACTGGTCGCCGGACGCCGCGATCCGGGCGTGGCGGGTGGAGACGTAGTCGTCGTCGAGGCGGATCGCCGCGTCGTTGCCGCGGCCGATCAGGATGGGGGCCTTCTCGAGGCCGGCGGTGGCGCCGGCGTTGCTGCCCTGGGTGACGGCGACGTGGCTCGGCGACCCGCGGCCCTTCCTGGGCGGCTTCTGCTTGGGCGCCTTGGGGACGCCGGCGCCACGTCCGGCCCGCTCGGCCTCGGGCACCCGCGCACCGAACATGTCGGAGCGGATCACCGAGATCGCCGCGAGCACGAAGATCCACAGGATCGCCAGGTAGGCGATCCGGATCAGGAAGAAGGTGAGCTCAGACACCGGCCGCCCCATCGTGCCCATCGGCCCCGTCGGCCTGCTCGTGGACGATGCGCACCGTCATCGTGGTGGTGCCGACCTTGACCTGCGAGCCCTCCTGCAGGACGGCGCGGGGCACCTTGCGACCGTCGACGCTGATGCCGTTGGTCGAGCCGAGGTCGTGCACCTCGATGACGGGGTCGTGCCCCTCGTGCGCGGCGGTCACCATGAACTCCAGGTGGCGGCGGCTGATGCCGGGGTCGTTGATCCGCACGTCGGCGTCGCTGCCGCGCCCGATGACCAGGCCGGGAGGCTGCAGCGGGTGGCGGGTGCCGTGGATCTCGAGCACCGCCTGCGCCCGTCGTACCTGGGTCTGGGAGGCCGTGCCGACCACCTCGGCCTGCGCCTCGCTGCGGATGCGGAACCGGCCGGTCGAGAGGTCCTCGGCGGGCTCGAACCCGATCCGGACCGGGCCGGGGAAGACGTAGCTCTGCCCGTCGGCGTGCTTCTGCAGCGAGTCGGAGAGCTCGCGGGCCAGGGTCGAGTCGTACGGCGCCAGCCGGGCCAGGTCGGTCGTGGACAGCTCGACGTGGAAGTCGTTGGGCACCAGGCGCCGGTCGCGCGAGAGGATCTGGGCGTTGTTGTCGAGCTCGCGCTCGAGGGCCGCGGCGATCTCGACGGGCTGGACGGCGCTGCGGAAGGTGCGGGCGAAGACGCCGGAGATCAGGGACTCGAGGCGTTGCTCGAAACGCTGCAGCCCACCCATCTCGCACCTCCTTGCTTCACGTCCGTCGTGCGTCGGTCGCTTGTCCACTCACGGCATGCCGACCGCCGGTCCGTGGACCGGAGGTTCGCACGATCGTAGCGATGACCCAGGCGTGAACCACGCACCCCGGCCCGCGGCGCGACGGGCACGCCGTACCGGTTTGGGGATGCCGAAGGGGCTGGGATAGCCTTGCCCGGCTCACGAGCGCGAGTGGCGGAACGGCAGACGCGCTGGCTTCAGGTGCCAGTGTCCGAAAGGGCGTGGGGGTTCAAATCCCCCCTCGCGCACAGGAGCCGGACGAGGACCTGTCCTCGGTCCGGCGAAGGTATGACGCAGGCTCCCGACCCGGGAACGGGCCGGGAGCCTGCGTCGTTCCGCGGCCACCACGCTCGGTCCAGGCTCGGGGTAGTCGCGACGCTCGAACGTGTACGTCAGGGCCACGCCCCGGCGCTCGGCCTGACCCCGGAGGGCACCGGCGCCGAGGTCGTCGCCGACGGCGATAACACCGACCGGCGGGTGAACTGAGGGCGGCGACGTCCCTTTCCGGCCCGAATTCTGGCAACTCCAGGCAACTTCTGCTGAAAATCAAGAGCAACACGCGAATGCGGGCTTTTCTTGAGGAGAAGTTGAAGAAACGACCCGTCGTGAACGCGTGTTCTCTCGGCTAACCTGACGTCGCCGTCCCCCGCTCGACCGTGGGGGGAGAGCGGGGGGCGGTTCTTCCTCTGGACCTCGTGGGGGTCATCTACTCGCTCTGTGGCTCACGTCACGTGAGCCCGTCCCCAAGCTCCTCGCCATACTGGCCCGATGTCCCACGCCCCGATGCCCGACGCGGAGTCGCTGGCCGAGCCGCTGCGGTCGCGGTGGAGCCCGAGCGTCTTCGACGAGGGGCACGAGCTGACGGGTGACGAGATCGCCACGCTGCTGCACGCGGCCCAGTGGTCGCCCAGCTTCGGCAACTCCCAGCCGTGGTCGTTCGTCGTGGCGCCCCGCGGCAGCCGGGCGCACCGGGCGTTCGTGCCGCACCTGAGCCGCGGCAACTCCGGCTGGGTGCCGCGAGCCTCGCTGGTGCTGGTCGCCGGCTGCGAGGTGGTCGACGTCAAGGACCCCGACTACGCGCGCTACGACCTCGGCCAGGCCGCCGCCCACATCACGCTCCAGGCCCGGTCGATGGGGCTGCACGCGCACCAGTTCGCGGGCTTCGACAAGGACGGCGCGGCCGGCGCCCTCGGCGTCCCCGACCACGTGCGGCTGATGACCGGCATCGCGGTCGGGGTCCGCGGCCGGGCCGCCGAGGTCTCGGAGCGCGACCAGGAGCGCGAGCAGCGGTCCCGGCGCCGTCGTCCGCTCGGCGAGATCGCGTTCGGGGACCGGTGGGGCGAGCCCTGGCCAGGGTGAGCCAGGGTGAGGTCGCGTGCGGCACCGCCTGTCAGAATCGGGGTCATGACCTCCCTCCAGGACTTCAGCGCCACCAGCCTCGACGGCCACGACGTCGACCTCTCGGCGTACGCCGGGCAGGTGGTGCTCGTGGTCAACACCGCCTCGCAGTGCGGCTTCACCCCGCAGTACGAGGGGCTGCAGAAGCTGCACGAGAAGTACGGCGAGCAGGGCTTCACGGTGCTCGGCTTCCCGTGCGACCAGTTCGGCAACCAGGAGCCCGGCGGCGAGGCCGAGATCGGCGCGTTCTGCCAGAAGAACTACGGCGTCAGCTTCCCGATGATGAGCAAGGTCGAGGTGAACGGCGACGACGCCCACCCGCTCTACCAGTGGCTGCGCTCCGAGAAGGGCGGCCTGCTCGGCGGCAAGATCAAGTGGAACTTCACCAAGTACCTCGTCGGCAAGGACGGACAGGTCGTCGACCGCTACGCGCCGACCACCAAGCCGGAGAAGATCTCCGGCGACATCGAGAAGGCCCTCCGGGCCTGATCAGCGTTCGATGACGACCTTCTCCGCATCGACGACCGCCGAGGCGGTCGTGCCGGTCGAGCGCGCCCGCGTGTGGGAGGTGCTCACCGACCCCGACCTGGTCGCGCGCTTCACGCCGTTCATCAAGTCGATCGAGACCCAGGGCGACGAGCACTGGATCTGGAACCTCTCCGGCCTGACCGTGCTCGGCAAGGGGTTCTCGGCCACCTTCACCGAGCGGATCACGCTCGAGGAGGGCAAGCGGATCGAGTTCACCCACGACCCGCCCCGCGGCCGCAAGGAGCGGGCCGGCGTGCACGGCTGGTACAACCTGGCGGACACCGACCACGGCGTCCGCCTCGACACCAGCCTGGAGATCTGCGTCGACCTGCCCCTGCCGAGGCTGTCCGGGCCCGCCGTGCGCACCGCCATGAAGGGCGTGATGGCCCAGATGGGCGACCGGTTCTCGAAGAACCTGCTTGCCCACCTGGGCGTCGGCTGAGCAGTAACTCGCCCGCACCGTCGACGCGACCACAACGACCGCTACTTGCCCGTAACGGCGCGAGGGGGTCAGGGTGAGCCACGTGTCCCGAACCGCCACCACCTCGTCGTACTCGATCACCATGCGCCTGCACACGGCGCCCGACCACCGCGTCACGGGGGCGGTCGCCACGGCGATCGCGGAGGCGGGCGGCATCGTCACCGCGATCGACGTGGCCGAGTCGAGCCACACCCGGCTGGTCCTCGACGTCACCTGCTCGGCCGGCGACGCCGACCACGCCAAGCTGCTCGAGCAGGCGGTCGACGCGGTCGAGGGCGTGGAGGTCTACAAGGTCAGCGACCGCACGTTCCTGCTCCACATCGGCGGCAAGATCGAGGTCGCGTCGAAGGTGCCGCTGAAGAACCGCGACGACCTCTCCATGGCCTACACACCCGGCGTCGGGCGGGTCAGCATGGCGATCGCCGAGAACCCGGACGACGTCCGCCGCCTCACCATCAAGGGCAACTCGGTCGCCGTCGTCACCGACGGCTCCGCCGTGCTGGGGCTGGGCAACATCGGGCCGGGCGCCGCGCTGCCGGTGATGGAGGGCAAGGCCGCGCTGTTCAAGCGGTTCGCCGACATCGACGCCTGGCCGATCTGCCTGGCCAGCCAGGACACCGACGAGATCGTGAAGGCCGTCGAGATGATCGCCCCCGGCTTCGGCGGCATCAACCTCGAGGACATCGCCGCGCCCCGGTGCTTCGAGATCGAGCAGCGGCTGCGCGAGATCCTCGACATCCCGGTCTTCCACGACGACCAGCACGGGACGGCGATCGTCGTCCTCGCCGCGCTCACCAACGCGATGCGCGTGGTCGAGAAGGAGCTCACCGAGGCGAGGGTCGTGGTCGCGGGTGCCGGGGCCGCGGGCACCGCGATCGTCACCCTGCTGCTCGCGGCGGGCGTGACCGACGTCGTCGTCTACGACCGCGTGGGCTGCCTGGTGCCCGACCTGCCCGGCCTCTCGCCGGCCCAGCAGGAGCTGGCCGCGATCACCAACCCGCGCGGCGTCACCGGCGACCTCCACGACGCCCTCAAGTCCGACGGCGGCGCCGACGTGTTCGTGGGCGTCAGCGCACCCGGCATCCTCGACGCCGAGTGGATCCGCGACATGGCCGACCGCGCGGTCGTCTTCGCGCTGGCCAACCCCGACCCCGAGGTCGACCCCGGCGAGGCGGGCCAGTACGCCGCCGTGGTGGCCAGCGGTCGCTCCGACTACCCCAACCAGATCAACAACGTGCTCGCGTTCCCCGGCGTCTTCCGGGGGCTGCTCGACGCCCGTGCCCACGAGATCACCGTCGACATGCTGCTGCGGGCGGCCGCGGCGATCGCGCACGTCGTCCGCGACGACGAGCTCAACCCGAGCTTCATCATCCCGAGCGTGTTCCACCCCGACGTGCCGAAGGCCGTGGCCGCCGCCGTCCGCGGCAGCTGACCCCAGAGGTTGGTCAGGGACGCGCGAGCACCTGGTCGTCGGGCCGGAACTCCAGCAGCTGCTCGAGAGCGCGCTCGCGCAGGCCGATCGTCGCCGCGGTGACGGTGACGACGAAGGGGTACCGCTCGTACGCGACGGCGAGCATGTAGCCGGCCTCGGCGCGGTTGGGGAGCCGGAAGACCAGCCGCTCGCCGTCGGCGACGCTCTCGGGCTCGTCGGTGTACCGCTGCCGCAACGAGCTGAGCGCCTGCTCGGTCGAGGGCCGGGCGCTGTAGGCCAACCGGATCGGCTCGCCGTCGAGGACGACGCGACACCGCCACTCGAACGGCAGCGGCTCCTCGCGCGCGACCTCGGTGCAGTCGGAGCGGCCGGGCGTGAAGCTCGGGAAGACCCACCGGAGTCCGGCGACGCCGCTGGGCACCGGGCACTGCGACTCGGGCACGACGGTGAGGTCCCAGCAGGTGACGTCGGGAGCCGGCGCCACCCGCTCGGGGACGTCGGCCCACAGCAGCCGCGCCCCGATCGCCGCGGCGACCCCGAGGGCGATCACCAGCGGCAGGAGCACGATCAGGGCCCGCCACCGCTTGAGGACACGCAGGACGACGGGGCGCTCGCGCACCTCGTCGTCGTCCTCGGCGAGCCAGCTCATGCGTCACATTGTCACGGGCCGACGGTCGGGGACGTCGTCCGGCGCGCCACATCCGGTCCCTGTCATCGAGTCTCAGCGGGTCACCCCGGCCAGCCGGGCCGCGCTGCTGTCCGGCCGGCTCTACCGCGACCTGCTGCAGCTCTTCGTCGGTGCCGTGTGGTGGGGCGTGTCGGTGTTCTTCAAGGAGAACGCCTGACAGCCCCGGGAACCACCGGGGGGTACGCGTCGTCCCAACCGCCATGAACACACGGCGGAGCACCTCGACCCTGGTGGGCCTCGCGCTCGCGACCTCGCTGGCCCTGGCGGGCTGCTCCGACGACGGCGACGGGCCGGACGGGCCCGGCGGCCCCGACGGTCGCGGGGTCGACGCCCGCTCCTACTACGACGACTACGACGAGGCGTCGGACGGCGACATGCAGTACTCGGCCGGCGCCCCCGCGCCGCCTGCGGCCACCGAGGCTGCGCCGTCCGACGGGCAGGCTGAGCAGGGCGAGCCGGGCATCCCCGAGATCCCCGACCCCGACGAGGACAACACGTTCGTCGAGGCCGGCGTCAACGGCTTCGTGCCCACCGAGCAGGACGCGCTGTCGACGTTCGGGCTCGACGTCGACACCGGCTCGTTCGGCGTGGCCCGCACGCTGCTGAGCGACGGCTACGACGTGCCGGCCGCGGCGATCCGTCCGGAGGAGTGGATCAACGCACTGCCGTACGGCGACGAGCCCCCGACCGACTCCGACCTCGGACTGACCACCGAGACCGGCCTCGCGCCCACGCTGGACGACGGCACGCAGGTCGTGCGCGTCGGGGTCGGTGCCCGCGAGGTCGACCCGGCCGGCCGACCGCGGGTCAACGTCACCCTGGTCGTCGACCGCTCCGGCAGCATGGACATCCGCAACCGGCTCGGCCTGGTGCAGTCGTCGCTGGCGCTGCTGGCCGACCGGCTGCGCGACGACGACACCGTCTCGGTGGTGTCGTTCGAGGACGAGGCCAAGCCGCTGCTGAAGCCGACGCCGGTCAGCGAGACCGACGAGATCCTGGACGCCATCGAGCGGCTCACGCCCGGTGGCAGCACCAACCTGGAGGCCGGCCTGACCCTCGGCTACGAGCAGGCGCGCGAGGCGTTCGACCCGGACGCGGTCAACCTCGTCGTCCTGGCCTCGGACGGCGTCGCCAACGTCGGCGCCACCGGCCCCGGGTCGATCACCGAGAAGATCGCCCAGGAGGGCGCGGACGGCATCCACCTGGTGACGGTCGGCTACGGCATGGGCAACTACAACGACCACCTGATGGAGCAGCTCGCCGACCTGGGCGACGGTTTCTACTCCTACGTCGACACCTTCGCCGAGGCCGAGCAGCTCTTCGGTGACGACCTGACGACGACGCTGGTGCCGGTGGCCGGCGAGGCGCGCACGCAGGTCGCCTTCGACCCCGAGGCGGTGACGTCGTACCGCCTGATCGGCTACGAGAACCGCGACATCGCCGACGAGGACTTCGAGAACCTCGCCGTGGACGCCGGTGAGCTCGGCGCCGGCCATCACGCCACCGCGCTCTACGAGGTCGTGCTGGCCGAGGGGATCGAGCCGGGCGCACCGATCGGCACCGCCACGGTGCTGTGGCGCTCGACGGCGGCCGGCGACCGCGAGCAGCGCGCGATCGACGTCCTTGCCGCCCCCGCAGACGCCGAGGCCTCCGACGACCTGGCCCTGGCCACCGCGGCCGCCGACCTGGCCCAGCTGCTCAAGGGCGCCGGCCCGTACGCGCAGCGCGGGGTCACCCTCGACGACGTGTCCGCCCGGGTCGACACCCTGGTCGATCGCGACGTGGCCGGTGCCGACGAGCTGGCCGAGCTGATCGACCTCGCGCGGCGCTGACGTCCAGCTTTCGAAATGAACTTGCGTAAGTCGGCAGGTTGGTTGACGTAGGCAACGTGGCGTGACTAGCGTCACGAGCATCGGGCCGGTTTGCTCCGCACCACGCGCGGGGGCCGCCGATCGAGCACTCGGGAGCAGCGCATGAGCACGTCCAGGAAGCAGTCCCCCTCCTCCGTCCCGGCCCTGTCGGACGCCGACCGCACGCTGGCCCGGGGTCTCGGCCTGAGCCGGCGGCAGACGCTCGCGGCGTCCGTCGGCGTGGCGGCGGTCGGCGCCGTCGGCGCGGCAACCACGCTCGCGTCGCCCGCGCACGCCGCCTCGAAGGCGGTGCTGGTGCCGCCGCCCAAGCGCGGCATCATCCTCTACACCGTCCGCGACGTGATCGGCCGCGACCCCGGCACCAGCCCGCAGCCGTCCGGATTCCGCGAGGTGCTGAAGTACCTGGGCGAGGTGGGCTACCGCCAGGTGGAGTTCGCCGGCTACGGGCAGCACGCCAACGCACCCGGCGGGGCCGACCTCAACACGCCGCAGGGCGCCCGCCAGCTGCGCCGCTGGCTCGACAATTTCGGGATCGACGCCCAGGGCAACCACGGCCGCGTCCCCTCCGAGATCACCTCGACGACGCTGGCCGAGTTCGACCGGTCGTGCGAGATCGCCACCATCCTGGGCATGAAGCACGTCGGCACCGGCGGCGACCCGACCGGCGGCAGCACGAAGGAGGAGTGGGACCGCGCCGCCGAGGTCTGGAACGTGCTCGGCGAGCGGGCCCGGATCGACTTCGGGCTCAAGCTCTACACGCACAACCACGACGGCGCCTACGGGTTCCTGCTCGACAGCCCCGACGACACCGGCGCGATCACCCGCTCGAGCGGGGTGCGCAAGCTGGAGTACTTCCTCTCGGTCACCGACCCGAAGGACGTGTGGCTCGAGATGGACATCTACTGGGCGCACGTCGCGCAGTTCAAGCACACCGACTACACCGCACCCGACGGGTCACCGGCCCGCCAGATCTTCGACCCGGCGCGCCTGGTCGCGGCCAACACGAAGCGCTACCCGCTGTTCCACGCGAAGGACGGCACCAACGCCCCGACGTCCGACTCCGGGTACGAGATGGTGCCGCTCGGCGTCGGCGACATCGACTACCAGGCCTTCTTCCGCCAGGTGGATGCGAAGAACTACCACAACCCGATGTTCGAGATGGACAACGGGGCCGAGTACGGCAACGGCTCGCTCGACAACGCGAAGATCGGCATCGACTACCTGGCGGCGCTGCGCGGGTAGGTCGCTTGACAAAAGGTGGCCCCTTGTCCATCTGGTTTACAGGATCTATGGTTCTGTAAACCGGATGGACGCAGGAGGCCACGATGAGCCCGATCCCCGAGCAGATCCCGCACAGCACCGTGTCGCAGGAGTCCACGGACTCCTGGCGAGACTCCAAGCGTCACCTGTGGCTGATCGGGCTCGTCGTCCCGTCGCTGGCCTTCATCGCGTTCGGCATGTGGGCCCTGACCGGCTGGAGCGTGTGGTTCTGGATCGGCCCCATCGTGATCCTCGGCATCGTGCCGGCGATCGACCTCGTCGCCGGCCTCGACCGGTCCAACCCGCCCGACGACGCCATCGAGGCGCTCGAGAAGGACCGGTACTACCGCTGGATCACCTACCTGTTCCTGCCGATCCAGTACGCGGGCTTCATCGGCGCCTTCTACGTCGTGGCCAACGGTGCGCCGTTCGGGCTCGGCGAGCTGACCACGCTGGAGAAGGTCGGCCTGGCCATCTCGATCGGCTGCATCGGTGGGATCGGTATCAACACCGCCCACGAGCTCGGCCACAAGCGGGAGGCCAACGAGCGCTGGCTCTCGAAGATCGCCCTCGCCCAGAGCTTCTACGGCCACTTCTACATCGAGCACAACCGCGGTCACCACGTGCGGGTCGCGACGCCGGAGGACCCCGCGTCGTCCCGGCTCGGTGAGAGCTTCTACGCGTTCTGGCCGCGCACCGTGGGCGGGTCCCTGAGGAGCGCCTGGCGCCTGGAGAAGAGGCGCTACGCCCGCAAGAAGCAGCACCCGTTCCGGCCCGGCAACGACGTCCTCAACGCGTGGGTGATGTCGGCGGTGCTGTTCGGCGGGCTCGTCGCGTGGCTCGGGATCGAGGTCCTGCCGTTCCTGGTGGTCCAGGCAGTCGTCGGATTCACGTTGCTCGAGGTCGTCAACTACATGGAGCACTACGGCATGCTGCGCCAGAAGGTCGGGGTCGGCGAGCGGCAGCGCTACGAGCGGGTCGACCCGTCGCACTCGTGGAACTCCAACAACATCGCCACCAACGTGCTGCTCTACCACCTGCAGCGCCACAGCGACCACCACGCCAACCCCACCCGGCGCTACCAGACCCTGCGCGACTTCGAGGAGTCGCCGGTGCTGCCCACCGGGTACGCCGGCATGATCGTGCTCGCGCTCGTCCCGCCGGTCTACCGCCGGGTGATGGACGACCGCGTCGTGCGCCACTTCGGCGGCGACGTGACCCTGGCCAACATCCAGCCGCGCAAGCGCGCGGCGTACCTCGCTCGCTACCCACGCCCCGACCACGTGCTCGAGGCCGAGCAGGTGGCGGCCGAAGGCGCGACCGGTGCGGCCACGGCCGAGGTGCTGGCCGCGCGCTGCCCCGGCTGCGGCTACACCTACGAGGTCGAGGCCGGCAACGAGCTCGAGGGCTTCGCGGCCGGCACGGCGTGGGCCGACGTCCCCGACGACTGGTGCTGCCCCGACTGCGGGGTGCGCGAGAAGGTCGACTTCGTCGCCGTGTCTGGGGTTCCTGGCTAGCCTCTGGTCGTGACCACGACGCCGGCGACGATGCGCGACCGGGTCGTCGACACCGCGGTGCGGATGACCGTCGACTTCGGCTGGGCACACGTCACCATGGCCAAGCTCGCCGACGAGGTCGGCGTGAGCCGGCAGACGGTCTACAACGAGATCGGCACCAAGCCGGGCCTGGCCGAGGCGATGATCCTGCGCGAGCTCGACCGGTTCCTCGCGGTCGTCTCGACGTCGTTCGACGCTCACCCGACCGACCTGGTCGAGGCGATCCGGGCGGCGTCGCGACGCGTCCTGGAGGTCGCGCAGGGCAACCCCCTGCTGCACGCCGTCGTCTCGGCCACCCACGGGGCCGACACCGAGCTGCTGCCGCTGCTGACCACCCACTCGGCGTCGCTGCTCGACGTCGCGAAGACGGTCATCGCCGAGCGGATCGCGCCGTACGACGTCGACCTCGAGCCGGGCCACCTCGATGCGGTCATCGACATGGTGGTGCGGGTCGTGCTGAGCCACGTCATGCAGCCCACAGCGTCGCCGGCAGCCACCGCCGCCGACCTGGCCTGGGTGGCCGAGCGGGTCCTGCGCTGAGCGGGTTCGGGCCCCGGGATTGCTGCGGCGATCTACCCTCGTGGTGAGAGGACGGACCATGGGTGTCTCGCGCGCGGTGGGTGTGGTGGCGGTTGCCGCTGCCCTGCTGACGGCGTGCACCGCCGACCCCGAACCCACCAGCGCCGAGCCGACCACCGCGACCGGCACCCCGGCGCCCCCACCCGAGACCGACCCGCCGACCGAGCCGACCGCCGAGCCGCTGCTCGACCCGGCGTACGCCGTCGACCCGCCCGGCCGGCGCACCGAGGCGATCGGCGTGGCCGACGTCCTGATCTCCTCGAAGGAGACCCTCGACCCCGACGTGGTGCGCGACATCGAGGCGCTCGACGGCGTCGTGACGTCGACCACCATCTCGCTGGTCAACGTGCCGCTGGAGAACAAGGTCTACAACGTGGCCGCCGTCGACCCGGCCGACTACCGGCTCTTCACCGTGGAGGGCAGCGCCAACTTCCAGGTGCAGTGGGACCGCGTGGCCGGCGGCGAGGCCGCGGTCTCCGACGATCTCGAGAAGACACTGCCGCTCGACCCCGGCAAGTTCCTGACCCTCGGCACCGACGAGGCCGCCACCGTGCACGTCGGCGCCTGGGCGCCGCAGGTCGAGCAGATCGACATGGTGGTCAACGAGAAGCGGGGCGCGGCGCTCGGCGTCATCCCCGACAACGCACTGCTGCTGCACACCGGGCAGACGTCGCCCGAGTCACTGCGCAAGCCGATCGAGACGATCCTCGACGGCGCCGCGGCGGTCACCAACCTCGACGCCGTCGCCCGGTACGGCCTCGACCTCGACGCGATCCAGCCGGTGGTGCTGGTCGGCGCGTTCGCCGACGCCGTCGGCGTCTTCAACTACACCCCGATCGGCGGCGGGCGGATCGCCCCCGACCCGGCCTGGGTCGCCAGCCACATCACCACCGAGGCGGTGCCGATCCTCGGCACTGTCACCTGCAACAAGGCGATCATGCCGCAGCTCAAGGCCGCCCTGGCCGAGATCCAGGGCCTCGGCCTGGCCGACGAGATCAACCCCGGCGAGTACGCCGGCTGCTACTACCCGCGCTTCATCGCCGGCTCCACCACGCTCTCCAACCACTCCTTCGGCCTCGCCCTCGACCTCAACACCCTCGGCAACCAGCGCGGCACCGTCGGCGAGATGGACCGCGGCGTCGTCGCCGTCTTCAAGCGCTGGGGCTTCGCCTGGGGCGGCGACTGGAACTACACCGACCCCATGCACTTCGAGCTCGACCGGATCGTCCGACCCGGCTGACGACTCCGCACTGACGGGTCGCCGTGGTCTACAACCGGCAGGCGTCGGTGCTGCCGGGCATCCGGTAGCGGTTGCGGGCGACCCAGGCGTAGACGACGTCGGCGAGCGGGCGCACGGGGCGGGCGTAGCCGACGTACCCGAGCAGCCGCCAGGGGAGCCGGCACGTCTTCAGCGCCTCGGCGGCGGCGCCGGCACCCCGGGCGGTGACCCGGCCCTCGGCGTCGAGCCAGTACGCCGCCTGCGTGACGTCGTCGACGGTGAGGCCCAGCGGGGCCAGGTCGAGGGTCTGCCAGGGCTGGGTCGAGGCCCGGCCGTGGGCCGCGACCCAGTCGGCCGTGCGGGTGCAGAAGCCGCAGTCGGCGTCGTAGACGATGGTGCCGGTCCGGCTCACACCTCCAGTCTGGCACGCAGGTAGGCCGCCACCATCTGGGCCAGCTCGCCCACCGCCTCCTCGCGGCCGGCGCCGGAGGGCGAGCGCACCAGGGTGTGCCGGACGGTCTCGACGCACAGCGCGACGACGCGGCGTACCTCGGCGTCGGGGGCGTCGACGCCGGAGGCGCGCAGCGCCTCGGTGAACAGCCCGACGACCTGCTCACGCACCTGGTGCGCCGGGGAGTCGCCGCGCTCGGGCGGCAGCTCCTCGGTGAGCCGGTAGTAGCCGGGGTGGGCCAGCTGGAGCTCGGCGGCCTGTCGGACCAGCGCGGTGACGACGGCCCCGAGGTCGGCGCCCGGGCCGACACCGGCCACCGTGCCGGCGTACGACGGCATCAGGTCGTCGAGGTAACGGCGGGCCAGGGCGTCGGCGATCGCCGCCTTGTCGGGGAAGAACCGATAGAGGGCTCCCACGCTGAGCCCGGCCCGCGCTGCGATGCCGCGGGTGCCGGCGCCCGAGAGCCCCAGCTCACCGATCTCGAGCTCGGCCGCGGCGAGGATCCGCTCGACGGTCGCGCGCGAGCGGCTCTGCTTGGGCTGCTGTGACTCTCGGGTGCCGGTGGTCATCCGACGGTGATCGTCCCGTCCGGCTGGCGGGTGCAGGTCAGCCGGGCCGCCGCCCCGGTCCAGGCGCCGGTGAGGCACTGGCCGAGCACCTGGTGGCCGGCCGCGCTCGGGTGCCACGACTCCTGGCAGGTCTGGTAGTAGTCGGAGCAGGTGTCGGTGACCCGCTTGATGTCGAGCTTGTCGAACGGCGTGAAGCTCTCGACCTTGACGCCGGTGGGCCCGTCCATCACGCGCAGCGGGGTCGGGAGCGCGCCCGCCGAGCCTGGCTGCTCGCACAGGCGGGCGCCGTCGAAGGAGTGCTGGACGTCGAGGTAGGTGATGTCGGCTCCGGGACGCTCCGCGCGCAGGGTCTCGGCGACGCCGCCGACCATGCTGCCGAGCCCCTGGCTGAACCGGTGGGACGGCGCGAGGCTCGCCACGTCGGCGGGGCAGCCGGCGGCGTACCGCTCGTCGACCAGGGCGCGGTACTTGTCGCGCTCGTCGTCGCGGCCGTCCTCCTCGATGTACTGCTCGGCGTAGGCCTCCGGCAGCGGGTTGGTGTAGTCCTGCAGCACGATGCGGTGCTGGCCGTCGGCGTCGACCTCGTCGAGGACGTCGAGCACCTGGCGCAGCGCCGCGGTGGTGTCGGCCTGCGCGGCCGCGAGCTGCTCGGTGGTCGCGAGGTCGGCGTCGGTGCACGGGTCCTCGTTGAGCTCGGTGCCGCTGATCCAGTTGATCAGGTGGATCCAGACCTCCCACCAGCCGGTGTAGCCGTCGCCGACGAAGCGGCCGGCGCACTCGGCGGCCACGGTGCCGAAGGTGAAGTGGGCGTTGTTCGAGCCGAGCCCGATCAGCACGAGGTCGATGTCGTGGGTCGTCGCGGTCTGCCGCAGCTGGTCGATCTGGCTGGCGACCGTGCGCCCGCCCTCGCGGGCGCTGGAGGCGCTGGCCATGTCCTGCGGCTGCGCGCCGCTGCAGGCGATGTTGACCCGTTCGGTGATGCCGGGCAGGTCGGCCACCGCGATGCTCGCGTGCGGCGAGCGGTGGCAGAAGTACGGGTTGTTGTTGGGCGCGTCCCAGCCGGGGAAGGCCTGGCTGGCGCCGTCCTGGTCGGTCACCGCGTCGTAGTCGCCGGCTCCCTCGCCGCTGATGAAGGAGTCGCCCATCGCCACCGCGGTGGGTGGCAGCTCGACGTCGGCGGCGGCGGCGGGCGGCCCCGCCGTCTGGGTGACGCTGAGCGTGCTGAGCGCGAGGACGGCCGCGGCCGTCATGGTCCTGACTCGTCGACGAACGGACATGCTGGAACCTCCCGAGAGTACGACCGCTGAACGCGAACCGTTGTTCGCATCCTTCGCCCGCGCGACCAGGACGTCAAGGGGTCAGGGCCGGCGCGCGCGGTGGGTGGCGGCCTTGACCCGGTTCTGGCACCGGGTCGAGCAGAATCTCCGGGTCCCGTTCTTCGACTCGTCGACGAAGACGCGGTCGCAGGGCGCGGCGGAGCACACGCCCAGCCGGCCGGCGAGGTCGCTGCCGATGCACAGTGCGAGGGCGGAGGCGAGCCCGGCCGCCCAGCCGAGCACCACGCCGTCGTCGGCGCCGTGGAAGTGCAGCCCCCAGCCCGCGTCGCTGCGGTCGAGCCGGGGTCGGGCCGAGGTCCGCTCGAGCAGGTCGTTGACGCCGGTGGCCGCGGCGTCGACGTCGTCGCGGGACGCCGCCTCGAAGACCGAGCGGACGTCGTCGGCGTACCGCGCCAGCTCGGTGGCCTGGGCGGCGCTCACCCGGGCGTGGCGACCCTGCGACACCAGGGCCCCGCTCACGGTCGTCGCGAGCCCGCGACCGGACGGCGGCGGCAGGGCACGAGTGCCGTCGTGGCCGGGTGTGACGCCGTTGACCAGCGCGACGGCGGCCGCGAGGAGTGTGGAGACGTGACTGTCGAATCTCATTTGACCAGTGACTCCCGGGTCGCCTAGGTTGAGTCGCGATGACTGACGTAACTCATGATGACAGTGACGTGCGGGCGGTGCGACCCCGGGCTCGTGACCTCCCGCGGGCCGTCTGGGTCCTGGTGGCGACCCGCGCGGTCAACCGGCTCGGCGCCTTCACCCTCCCGTTCCTCGCGGTCGTGCTCGTGGCCGAGCTCGGGGCCACGGTCACGCAGGCCGGGTACGTCGTCGCGGCGTTCGGCCTGGCGACGATCCCCTCCCGGGTGGCGGGCGGCGTGCTCGCCGACCGCCTCGGCCGGGTGCCGACCATCGTCGTCGGCCTGGTCGGCTGCGCGCTCGCCCTGCTGTGGATCGCCGCCAGCGCTTCGCTGACCCCGGCAGTGGTCGGCGTCGTCGCCCTCGGCCTGGCCTTCGAGCTCTACGAGCCGCCGAGCCAGGCGCTGGTGGCCGACCTGACCGACGACGACCAGCGGCCCGTCGCCTACGGCCTGATGTCGGCGTCGCTCGCGGCCGCCGGGGCCGCGGCCGGCCTGCTCGCCGCCTGGCTGGGCGGGTTCGACCTGCGCTGGCTGCTGGTCGCGGACGCCGTGAGCTGCCTGGTCGCCGCGGTCCTGGTCGCGGCGCTGGTGCGCGCGCCGCGGCCGGCCGCCGGGCCCGCCTCGCCGGGGGCCACCACCGGCCCGTGGCGCGACGTCCGGCTGCTCGCCATGCTCGCCGCCGGCACCGTGTTCGCCCTGCTCTACATGGCGATCGTGATGGCCCTCCCGCTCACCCTGGCCGCGCGCGGACTGCGGCCCGAGCACGCCGGGCTGGTGCTCACCGTGTCGGCCGTGACCGTGGTCGCCGCCCAGCCGCTGCTGCGCTGGCGCCGGCTCGGTGACGGCTTCGGCGCCCTCCGCACCGGCTACCTGGTGCTCGCCGTCGGCCTGGCCGGCACCGGCCTCGCGACGTCGCTGCCGGCGTTCCTGCTGGCCGCGGTGGTGTGGAGCGTGGGCGACCTGCTCCTGATGGGGCACGCCTGGACGATCGTGTCGCGGCTCGCGCCGCCGGCCTCCCGCGGGTCGTACCTGGCGGCGTACGGGCTGTCGTGGGGCGTCGCCACCGTGCTCGCTCCGCTGGCGGGCACGCAGCTGCTCGACCGGGGTGGGCCGGCGCTGCTCTGGTCGGTCCTGGCCGTGCTCAGCATCGGCCTCGCCCTGGTCCAACCGGCGCTGTCGCGGGTGTGCTCGTCCTCTACGTTGACCCCATGCGCGCTCTCCAGGTCGTCTCCCTGACCGGACCCCTCGACCTCGTGGTGAACGACGTCGCCGAGCCGACGCCCGGGCCCGACGACGTCCTGATCGAGGTGCACCGCGTCGGCGTCTCGTTCCCCGACCTGCTGCTGAGCCGCGGCGAGTACCAGATGAAGCCCGACCCGCCGTTCTCGCTCGGCGTCGACGTCGCCGGCACGGTCGTCAGCGGGGCGGGCTTCGAGGTGGGTCAGCGGGTGGCCGCGGTCGGCGGCTGGGGTGGTGCGCAGGAACGCGCCGTCGTGCCGGCGATGTTCACCTTCGCCCTGCCCGACGCGATGTCGTACGACGAGGGCGCCGCGCTGCCCATGAACTACCTGACCGCCGAGTTCGCCCTGCACGAGCGCGGCGGCCTGCGCGCCGGCGAGACCGTGCTCGTGCACGGCGCCGCCGGTGGCGTCGGCACGGCCACCGTGCAGGTGGCCAAGGGCATGGGCGCGCGGGTGATCGGCGTCGTCAGCACCGACGAGAAGGGTGACGTCGCCCGGGCGGCCGGGGCCGACGACGTGGTGCTGGTCGACGGCTTCAAGGACGCCGTCAAGGAGCTCACCGGCGGTGCCGGCGTCGACATCGTCGCCGACGTCGTGGGCGGTCCGGCGTTCACCGACTCGCTGCGGGTGCTCGCCACGCAGGGACGCGTGCTGGTGCTGGGGTTCGCGTCGGGGCAGGGCATCCCGGAGGTGAAGGTCAACCGGCTGCTGCTCAACAACGTCGACGTGCGCGGAGTCGGCTGGGGCGCCTACGCGATGGTGCGACCCGGCTACATGCAGGAGCAGTGGGCGCGGCTGGTGCCGATGATGGAGGACGGCTCGGTCAAGCCGCCGATCGGTGCGGTGCACGACCTCGAGGGCTTCGGCCAGGCGCTGGTCGACATGGACGAGCGGCGCACGCTGGGCAAGTCGGTCGTGCGGCTCCGTGAGTGACGGCCGCGCCGAGGCGCACGCGCAGGCGTCGTACGCCGTCCGCCTCGACTGGGGGCCGACCGGGGCTGCGGCGATCAGCCAGGGTGCCGACCTGGCCGTCGTCGTCGACGTCCTGTCGTTCACCACGACCCTGACCGTCGCCGTCGAGCAGGGCCTGACCGTCTTTCCCTACCGGTGGCAGGACGACCAGGCCGCGGCGTACGCCGCCGAGCGCGACGCCGTGCTGGCCCTGGGCAGGTTCGAGGCGCGCGACGCCGGCGGCGGGGTGACCCTGTCGCCGGCGTCGATGGCCTCGGTGGAAGGGGTGGAGCGGATCGTGCTGCCCTCTCCGAACGGCTCGACGATCGCCTTCGGGCTTGCCGACTCGGGCGCGACGGTCGTCGGCGCCTGTCTGCGCAACGCCTCCGCGGTGGCCGCCTGGCTGGCGCCCCGGATCGCCGACGGCGCGACGCTGGCCGTCGTCGTCGCCGGCGAGCGCTGGCCCGACGGCTCCCTGCGCCCGTGCCTCGAGGACCTCTGGGGAGCCGGAGCGATGCTGGCCGCGCTCGGCAACCAGGGCGTCCGCGACGGGGTGAGCGTCGAGGCGACCCACGCGGCCGCCGCCTTCCACGCGGTCGCGCCCACCCTGACCGACTCGCTGCTGGCCTGTGCCGGGGGCCGCGAGCTGGTCGCGGTGGGCTTCGAGGACGACGTCCGGATGGCGGCCGAGGTCGACGCGAGCGACGTCGTCCCGGTGCTCGACGGTGACGCCTTCCGTCCCAAGATAAGTAAACAAGTATAGATTGATTACTATGGGTCGGTGACCTCCTCCACCACGCCCCTGTCCCGTCGTTCTCTGATCGCGAGTCTCAGCGCCGCGGCGGTGGTCGGCGCCTCGGCCGCCTCGGCGTCCGCCACGAACCCGTCGACGGCCAGCCGCACCCGACCCCGCAAGCGCCCGAGCTTCCTGCTGGTCGTCGTCGACGACCTGGGCCGCGGCGAGGTCGGCGCCTACGGCCAGCGGGTCCTCCAGACGCCGGTGCTCGACCGGCTGGCCGACCAGGGCATCCGCTTCGACGAGGCCTACGCCACGCCGACCTGCGCCCCCACCCGCTGCTCGCTGTTCACCGGACGGCACACCGGCCACGCCACGGTGAAGACCAACGCCGACGCGTCGACCGGGCTGCGCGCCGACGACGTCACCGTCGCCGAGGTGCTGCGGCGGGCCGGCTACACGACCGGCCTGGTCGGCAAGTGGGGGCTGGGCCCGGAGGTGGCCGGCAACCCGAGCCACCCCAACCAGCAGGGCTTCGACCACTTCTTCGGCTACATCGACCAGACCCACTGCCACGACTACTGGCCGACGTACCTCTGGCGCGACGGCGAGCGGGTGAGCTACCCCGAGAACGACCGCGCCGACATCACCTACGCGCCCGAGCTCTTCACCGAGGAGGCACTGGCGTTCCTCGACCGCGTCGGCGACCGGCCGTTCTTCCTCGACGTCTCCTACACGACGCCGCACGCACCCAACGAGCACATCACCCAGGAGCCGTACGCCGACCAGCCCTGGCCCGACGGCGAGAAGAACCACGCCGCCCAGGTGACCTGGACCGACGCCCAGGTCGGGCTGCTCCTCGAGGGCCTGGAGGAGCGCGGCCTGGCCGACGACACGATCGTGGTCGTCGTGAGCGACAACGGCCCGCACGCCGCCGGAGCCAGCTTCGAGCACGTGGGCAGCACCAAGCCGCACGACCCGGAGTTCTTCGACAGCAACGGGATCCTGCGCGGCATCAAGCGCGACGTCTACGAGGGCGGCATCCGGGTGCCGATGATCGCCCGGGTGCCCGGCAGTCGCCGCGGTCGCGTCGTCCGCGAGCCGATCGCCGTGTGGGACCTGCTGCCGACCTTCGCCGCGCTGGCCCGCACCCGGATGCCGCGCGACCTCGACGGGATCTCGTTCGCCCGCACCTTCCGCGGCCGCCGCCAGCAGGGCCACGACCACCTGTACTGGCAGTTCGACGAGGGCGGCTTCGACGAGGCCGTGCGGTTCGGACCGTGGAAGGCGGTGCGCCTCGAGGACCAGCCCACCGAGCTCTACCGGCTCGACCGCGACGCCAGCGAGACCACCGACCTCGCCGACCGCTGGCCCGGCCTGGTCCGGTACGCCGAGCGGCTGATGGCCCGCGCCGTGGCGTAGTCCCCCTCCGTACCCCGACGGGGCGAGGCGACTCAGACCGGCTTGAGGGGGTGGATCGCGACCTCGCCGGTGAGCAGGGGGCCGGCCACCTCGAAGGCGGTGCCGACGTGGGGCTGGGCCATGTGGGCGTCGAGGTCGGCCTGGCTGCGCCACGCCTCGACGGTGACGAACAGGCCGGGTGTCGCGGCCGACTCGAAGACGTCGTACGACAGGCAGCCCTCGTCGCCGCGGGAGGCCTCGGCGAGCGCCGCGAGGGCGGGCGCTGCCTCGGCGGCGCGCGTAGGATCGATCGGGACGGTGGCGACGACGCGCAGCGCAGCATTCTCTTCGGTCATGGGCCGACAGTAGTCTCGACCCCCGTGAGCATCCTCGACGACGCCCGCGAGGGCATGAACCCCGACATCCGCCCGCAGGACGACCTCTTCGGTCACGTCAACGGCCGCTGGCTCGACGAGGTCGAGATCCCGGCCGACCGGTCGAGCTGGGGACCGTTCGTGCAGCTGGCCGACGACGCCGAGGCGCACGTGAAGGACATCATCGAGACCCTGGCGAGCAACGCCGCCGAGGGTGCCGACGCCGAGAACGCCCGCAAGATCGGTGACCTCTACGCCTCGTTCATGGACACCGACGCGGTCGCCGCGCGCGGCACCGAGCCGCTGCAGCCGCTGGTCGACGCGGTCGGCGGGCTGCGTGACGTCCGCGACCTGGCGGCGTTCCTCGGCGAGTTCGAGCGGATCGGCGGTCACGGCCTGTTCGGCTCGTACGTCGACAACGACGACAGGGACTCCGACCGCTACATCGTCAACATCTACCAGGGCGGGCTCGGGCTGCCCGACGAGTCCTACTACCGCGACGACAAGTTCGCCGACAAGCGCGAGGCCTACGTCGCCTACCTGACCCGCCTGCTCGCGCTGGGGCGGCACGAGGACGCGCCCGCGGCGGCGTCCACGATCCTGGGCATCGACACCCGGATCGCGGCCGGCCACTGGGAGCGCGCCGAGACGCGCGACGTGCAGAAGACCTACAACCTGTTGACCTACGACGACCTGGTCGCGCTCTGCCCGAGCTTCGACTGGGACGCCTACATCCGCAACCTCGGCGGCAGCCGCGCCACCATCGCCGAGGTGTGCGTGCGCCAGCCGTCGTACCTCGAGCACCTCTCGACCGTGCTCGACGAGGTGCCGATCGAGGACTGGAAGGCGTGGCTCCTCAGCCACGTGCTGCGGGCGTCGGCGCCGTACCTCACCGACGACTTCGTCGACACCAACTTCGACTTCTACGGCCGCACCCTCAACGGCACTCCCGAGCTGCGCGCGCGGTGGAAGCGCGGGGTCTCGTTCGTCGAGGGCGCGGTGGGCGAGGCGGTCGGCAAGGAGTACGTCGCCCGGCACTTCCCGCCGACCTCCAAGGCGCTGATGGACGACCTGGTCGCCAACCTGCTCGCGGCCTACCGCGAGTCGATCTCGAAGCTCGACTGGATGACCGAGGCCACCAAGGAGCGCGCCTACGAGAAGCTTGCGACGTTCCGGCCCAAGATCGGCTACCCCGAGACGTTCCGCGACTACTCGGCGCTCGCGGTCAGCCGCGACGACCTGCTCGGCAACGCCCACGCCGCCTCGGCGTTCGAGACCGACCGCGAGCTGGGCAAGATCGGCTCGCCGGTCGACCGCGACGAGTGGTTCATGCTGCCGCAGACGGTCAACGCCTACTACAACCCCGGCACCAACGAGATCTGCTTCCCGGCCGGCATCCTGCAGAAGCCGTTCTTCAGCCCCGACGCCGAACCGGCCGAGAACTACGGCGGCATCGGCGCCGTCATCGGCCACGAGATCGGGCACGGCTTCGACGACCAGGGCGCGCAGTACGACGGCACCGGCAACCTCAACGACTGGTGGACCCCCGACGACAAGGCGGCCTTCGAGGTGAAGTCGAAGGCGCTCGTCGAGCAGTACGACGTCTTCGAGCCCCGCTCGCTGCCCGGCGAGAAGGTCAACGGCTCGCTCACCGTCGGCGAGAACATCGGCGACCTCGGTGGCCTGACCATCGGCCACTCGGCGTACGTGATCAGCCGCGACGGGGCCGCCACGGTGGAGGACCGCGAGAAGCTGTTCCTCAACTGGGCGTTCGTGTGGCGCACCAAGCGGCGCGCCGAGCAGGAGCAGCAGTACCTCACCGTCGACCCGCACAGCCCGCCGGAGTTCCGCGCCAACATCGTGCGCAACCTCGACGAGTTCCACGAGGTCTTCGGCACCCGCGAGGGCGACGGGCTGTGGCTCGACCCGGCCGAGCGCATCCGGATCTGGTGAACGGCGTCAGCCGACGCTGGCGCAGATCACGTACACCCTGAGGTTCCGGACGCCTCCCGAACCGTTCATGCCCTCCCCGTGCCACGCGTCGGCCAGGTCGGCGCTCGGCGCGGCCGAGCCGCCGTTGGGTGTCCCGTCGGGGTTGCGCAGCGCCCGGTACGGGCCGTTGCGCGAGAGCCGCGAGGCTCCGGCACCCCCGCCGACCCAGGTCGCCCCACCGCCGAGAGCCCGCATGCCCGCGGGACAGACGGCGTCGGCCGACCCGAAGTTGCCGTCGTTCACGTTCGGTGAGCTGGCCGTGACGACGGTGTAGTCGCTCACGCCCGGTGCGCCCTGCTGGCCCTTCAGCTGGTTCACGGTCTTGGGGGCCAGGTCGCGCTTCTGGAGCGTCTTGTTCCGGATGTCGCGGGAGGCGAGCGAGTTGTCCTTGACGTCCTTGCCGGTGATCAGCTTCGCGGCGACGGCGCCGCCGGTGCTCGCGAGCAGGAGGGCGGTGGCCACGGCGACGGCCGACAGGATCGGGTGCGGGCGGGTCATGACGCGGACGCTACGACCGGCCCCTTCGGGTTCGATGAGGGAAGCCTTCGGGCACGTGTGTAATGATGATTACATGATTACAAACGAGATGCAGGAGCGGGTGCGCGGCTGGTTCAGCGGCCGCCTCCCCGAGGAGTGGACCCACGAGCCGGCCGGCGTCACCGTCGACCGCGAGGAGGTCACCGTGGTGCTGACCGTCGCGGACGTCGAGACCAGCCCGGCCGACGGAGAGGGCGAGATCAGCGAGGTCGAGCAGGCCGAGGCGCGCGCGGGTCGGGCGCGCTCGTTCCGCGAGGACACCCGCGAGGCCCGGATGAAGATCGCCCGCGAGGCCGAGCACCGCTTCGAGCGCAAGGTGTCGTGGGGCGTGCGGGTGGGCGCGCACGAGGAGCTGTGGACCCACGTGGCGGCACCGGTGATGACCCGGCTGCGCCAGCCCCAGCGGCTGGTGCTCGACACCCTGGTCGACGCCGGCGTCGCCAAGTCGCGCTCCGAGGCGCTGGCCTGGTGCGTGCGGCTCGTCGGCCAGCACGAGGACGACTGGCTCGGCGAGCTGCGGACGGCGATGGAGTCGGTCGCCGACGTCCGCTCGAAGGGGCCGGCTGCCTGAACATCCCCCCAGGAGGCTCAGGCGTCAGCGGACGACGACCGCCAGCACCGGACGACGCGCGCGGGCCGCGGGCGAGCCGCGACGCGGCAGGGCGTTGGTGACGAACACGACCCGGTCGGTCCCGCCGCCCGGCGACGGCAACGGGCTGAGGACGACGAACGGCTGGGACGACGGTGGCGGAGCGGGTGCGGAGGGGTCGGAGCGCATGGGTCGACTGTCCTCGCCGACCTTCCGGAAACCTGCGGGAATCCTGTCGGTGGCCGACCGCGCCTGTGGAGGGCGGCGGACGGCTGTCCCCACACGCTGGTAGACAGACGCGCATGAGCAGTACTGCCGTCACCGACGTCCGCGCGGCCGCCGAGACCCATCTCCGGGCCCTGGTCGGGCCCCGAGAGGGGCAGGACGACGCCGTCCTGCGCGACGACCAGTGGACGGCGATCGAGGCGCTGGCCGTGCAGCGACGCCGCTCGCTGGTCGTGCAGCGCACCGGCTGGGGCAAGTCGGCGGTCTACTTCGTGGCCACCCTCCTGCTGCGCGAGCAGGGCGCCGGGCCGACCGTGATCGTCTCGCCGCTGCTCGCGCTGATGCGCAACCAGATCGCGGCCGCCGAGCGCGCGGGCATCCGCGCGGTGACGATCAACTCCACCAACCTCGAGCAGTGGGACGAGACCCATCGTGCGATCGCCGCCGGCGAGGTCGACGTGCTGCTGGTGAGCCCGGAGCGGCTCAACAACCCGGGGTTCCGCGACGAGGTGCTGCCGCGGCTGGCGGCGACCTGCGGCCTGCTGGTCGTCGACGAGGCCCACTGCATCAGCGACTGGGGCCACGACTTCCGTCCCGACTACCGGCGGATCCGCACCCTGCTCGGCGAGCTGCCCGACGGCATCCCGGTGCTCGCGACCACCGCCACGGCCAACGCGCGGGTCACCACCGACGTCGCCGAGCAGATGGGCGCCGACACCCTGGTGCTGCGCGGGTCGCTCGACCGCGAGTCGCTGCGGCTCGGCGTCGTCCGACTCAAGACCGCGCAGCAGAGGCTGGCCTGGCTGGCCGACCACCTCGCCGAGCAGCCGGGCTCGGGCATCGTCTACTGCCTGACCGTCGCCGCGACCCAGGAGGTCGCGGGCTACCTGCGCTCGCGCGGGCACGACGTGGCGGCGTACTCCGGCCAGACCGACCCCACCGAGCGGCAGGCGCTCGAGGAGTCGCTGGCCACCGGCCGGGTCAAGGCGCTGGTGGCCACGAGCGCTCTGGGCATGGGCTTCGACGCGACCCTCGGTTTCGTGGTCAACCTCGGGGCGCCGCAGTCGCCGGTGTCGTACTACCAGCAGGTCGGCCGTGCTGGGCGTGGCACCGACGAGGCGACCGTCGTCCTGCTGCCCGCGCTGGAGGACCGCGACATCTGGGCCTACTTCGGCTCCCTCGCCTTCCCGCCCGAGGCGCAGGTGCGCCAGACGCTCGAGGTGCTCGCCGACGAGGGCGGCACGCTGTCGACCGCCGGGCTCGAGACCCGCGTCGAGCTGAGCCGCACCCGGCTCGAGCAGATGCTGAAGGTGCTCGACGTCGACGGCGCCGTTCGCCGCGTCCGCGGCGGCTGGGAGGCCACCGGCCAGCCCTGGACCTACGACGAGGAGCGCTACCGACGGGTGCGCGAGGCCCGCGAGCGCGAGCAGCAGGCCATGCTCGACTACCTCGGCACCGACGTGTGCCGGATGCGCTACCTGCGCGAGCAGCTCGACGACCCCGGTGCGGCCGACTGCGGCCGCTGCGACAACTGCGGCGGCCTCGCCCTCGACAGCGCGGTCTCCGAGGCCGCCGTCGCCGAGGCCGAGCAGCGGCTCTCGCGACCCGGCGTGGCGGTCGAGACGCGCAAGATGTGGCCCACCGGGCTGTCCGCGATCGGCATCGGGCTGTCCGGCAAGATCCGCGAGGGCGCCGACCAGGGTCGCGCCGTCGCCCGGCTCACCGACCTCGGCCACGGGCAGGCGCTGCGCGAGCTGTTCCGCGCCGAGACGGCCGACGGGCCGGTGCCGCCGTCGCTGGCCCGCGCCGTCGTCGAGGTGCTCGGCGACTGGAAGCCCCGCGTCGACGGCATCGTCGTGGTCGAGTCGGTCACCCGGGGCCAGCTCACCGCCGACCTCGCCGACGGGCTCTCGCGCTACCTGCGCGTGCCGATCGTCGGGTCGTACGCCGTCGCCGACCCCGACATCGCCCCCGGCCAGGGCGCGATGAACTCCGCGCATCGGGTGGCCGCCGTGGGTCGGCGCTACGCGCTGCGGCTCGACGACGCTGCCGGGTCGGTCGACGGTCGGTCGCTGCTGCTCGTCGACGACCAGGTCGTCACCGGCTGGACCCTCACCCGCGCCGCCGTCGACCTGCGCGAGGCCGGCGCCGCCGCCGTCCTGCCGCTCGTGCTGGCCGTCGAACGTTGATAGCATCGATGCTATGTACACCCTCGGCAACGACCTGGTCCGCGAGGCGCGCAAGCGGGCCCGCCTGACCCAGCGCGAGCTGGCCGAGCGGGCCGGCACCACCCAGAGCGCGATCGCCCGGCTCGAGAACGGGCGCACCAGCCCGACCTTCGAGAACGTGATCCGGCTGCTGCGGCTGTGCGGGATGGACCTCGACATCATGCTGGTCGAGCACGACGACTCCGACTGGATGCAGGCCCAGCAGCTGCTGAAGCTGACTCCGGGGGAACGACTCAGCCAGGGCGTGCGACTCGCGCAGGCGGCCGACGAGATTCGCCGTGGGTTCGATGGCGCCGCTTGAGTTCGCACCGAGCCAGATCCTCGAGGTTCTCGCCCGGCATCAGGTGGCGTTCGTCCTCATCGGCGGTCTGGCCGTCCAAGCGCACGGCGCGCCCTTCCTGACACGCGACGTCGACATCACTCCCGATCGCTCGGCGGAGAACCTTGCTCGGCTCTCGGCCGCCCTGCACGAGCTGGGCGCTCGGATCCGCGCCGATGGGATCGACGGCGGGCCGGCGTTCGATCACGATGCCGCCTCGTTGGCTGCTGCCGGCGTGTGGAACCTGACGACCACGCACGGCGACCTCGACATCTCGATGGCCCCCACGGGCACCGAGGGCTACCCGGACCTCGTGCGCGCGGCCACTGACATCGAGGCCTTCGCCGTCGTCGTGCGCGTGGCCTCCCTCGAGGACGTCATCCGCAGCAAGCAGGCTGCCAACCGGCCGAAGGACCAGCGCGTGCTCCCGGTGCTCCGCGAGATCCTGGCCACCCGACACCAACGAGAGGGGCGCTGACCCGTGCGCTTCGGCATCACGATCCTCACCGACCTCCCGTGGGCCGAGGCCCGGCCGCGCTGGCAGGCGGCCGAGGAGCTGGGCTTCGACCACGCCTGGACCTACGACCACCTGGTCTGGGGCGGCCTGCCCGACTCACCGTGGACGACGGCCACGCCGGTGCTCGGCGCCGCGGCGTCGATCACCTCGCGGATCGGCCTCGGCACGCTGGTGACCTCGCCCAACTTCCGCCATCCCTACCTGCTGTTCCGCGACGCGCAGGCCCTCGAGGACCTCAGCGACGGCCGGTTCCTGCTCGGCGTCGGCACCGGCGGCAACCTCGACTCCGAGGTGCTCGGCCTGGCCTCGCTGAGCGTCAAGGAGCGGGTCGACCGCTTCCAGGAGTTCGTCGAGACGCTCGCGGCGCTCAGGGACGGCGACCACGTGACCCGCCTGGGCCGCTGGCTCTCCACCGTCGACGCCCGCACCCTGCCGCCGCTGCGACGCACCCCGCTGCTCGTGGCGGCCAACGGCCCGCGGTCGCTCCGGTTCGCGGCCCGGGTCGGGTCCGGCTGGGTGACCACCGGCGGCCGGGCCGACACCGTCGAGGGTTGGTTCGCGGGCCTGCGCGACACCGTGCGCACCTTCGACGACGCCCTCGCCGAGAACGGTCGCGGACCGCTGCCGCGCTACCTGCTGACCGACGCGGCGCCGCCCCTGTCGCCGTCCACCCGGTTCGCGCTGGCCAGCGCCGCGTTCTTCGAGGAGGTCGCGGGGCGCGCCGCCGAGCTCGGCTTCACCGACCTGGTCACCCACTGGCCCCGGCCCGAGGCGCCGTACGCCGGCACCCTCGACGTCCTCGAGACGGTTGCCCGCGACGTCCTGCCGCGACTGCAGGGGTGACGCTCAGCCAGGCTCAGCGCCTCTTCGTCGGCAGCGGGTAGGCGCGGCCGTCCATCGGGAACGTCGGCGCGATGCCCATCTGCCGCAGGATCATCGGCATGATGTCGACCGACCGCACGGGCGCCCACGTGTCCTTGGCGGTGACCCCACCTCCGGCGAAGACGATCGGGACCAGCTGGGCGTCACGCTGGATCCCGCCGTGGTCACCCGCGACGGAGTACGTCGTGTCGTCGACGAAGGTGGCGATCAGGTCGGGTCCGTACGCCGCCGCCTCGGTGTCGACCAGCTCCTGGGCCTTGAGGGCGAACCACAGCTTCTCGCCGACGCTGCGCATCCGATCCCAGCGCACCGGCGAGACCCGTCTGAACCGGTCGCCGTCGCGACGCCAGACGGCCGAGACGCCGGGCATCCTGGCCAGCAGGGCGGTCGCCTCGGCGAGCCTGGCGGGTGACTGGTCCTTCAGCCAGCCGCGGAACATCGAGTCGCTGTAGGAGTAGCCGAGGTTGCCGGTCGCGACCAGGGGCTGCAGCGCGGGCTGCGGCTTCTGGTAGTCGGCGTTGGCGACCTTGCCGTAGTACCAGTTGTAGAAGCCGTAGTTGGGCTCCGGGTCCCGGATGCCGTGGAAGTTCTTGCCGGCGACCGAGCCGTGGTCGGCGGTGAGCACCACGAGCGTGCTGTCGAGCTCGCCGGTGGCCTTGAGCTCGGCCATGATCTTGCCGACCTGCTCGTCCGCGGTCCGGGTGGCGAACTCCATGTGCGTCATCGGGTCGCCGGTCGCGCTGGGGCCGTCGTCCCGCACGCCACCCCACATGTGCGCTGCCTTGTCGACGCCGGGAAGGCTGACGAAGATGCCGCTCCAGTCGGCCTCGTTGCGCATCACGTCGATGGCCGCGTCGGCCGCCCACACGTCGCCGCCCTGGTGGGCGGCGTCCTTGCCGGAGGTGTAGCGGTCGCCGTCGAGCGGGTACAGGCTGGCCGGCCACTCGAGGGTGTCGTAGCTCAGGGCCGAACCGGTCGGCACGTAGTAGCGGCCGCACGGCGTCGCGAGGTAGGGCGGCACGTTGACGCCGCCGATCGCCCGCCACGACCCGGACATCCCGGGGCAGGTGGTGCTGCTGCCGAAGGTGACGATCGAGTCGGACCCGGCTCCACCGAACGCGTAGGCGGCATACGTCTTGGGGCTGATGGTGACGACCTGCGAGCCAGGCCGTGCCGTGTGCAGGTAGTCGGCCAGCTTGGGGTAGCCGGCGTGCTGCTGGACGGCGAACATCTGGTCCTTGGTCCAGTCGCTGGTGATCCACAGGTCGCTGGCCGGGTCGACGGTGCCCTGACCGGTGAGGACGCCGTCGACGTCGCGGTAGCCGTCGTCGGTCCAGCCCATGTGCTTGGGCAGCTGGCCGCTGGTGATCACGTTGTGGGTGACGACCGTGACCGAGCCGAGGTGGCCGAGGTAGCCGAGCGGTGTGTCGACGCCGGTGCGCTGCATGGCCTGGACGTTGTCCATGTCGTACTTGTCGATGATCTCCTTCGACAGCGAGTCGACGACGATGATCACGACCTTGTCCGGCTTGGTGGGCTTCGTGTGCTTGCCGCCCCCGTGCTCGCCTCCGGCGGCAGCCACCCCGGGCGCGAACGCGGCGGCGGCCAGGGCGGCGGCCGCCAGGGTGAGAGAGATGCGGGCGCGACGTGACATGACGGATCCCCTCCGTGAGGGCCGGTGCTTCCACACGGCCTGTCTCGCAAACTAGGGCCTCCGGTGCTCCGCGGGAAGGGCATCAGGAGTGAGGAGTCCGCTGGCGGGCATAGTCCGGCGCATGACCACTGCTCCCATGCCCGTCCAGCCGCCGCCTGGACCGCCGAATCCTCCGGCCCCTCCGACGGACACCCGCCCCGCCGGGCTCCGCCGCGACAGCGTGCTGGTCGGCCTCGGGGTCGCCCTGCTCGCGACCGCGATCGTGATCTCGACCGTCAGCTCGCGCAAGGACGGCGACCTCGACTGGTCGAACTACGGCGTCGGGATCGCCGCCAGCGTCGGCCTGATCGTGGTCGCGCTCGCGGCCCGGCTCCTGGTGAAGGACGCCGGTGCCGCCCACAACCTCGTCTCCTGGCCGATGGCCTTCGGTGCCGTCGGAGCCGGCCTGATGGTCGGGATCGGGCTGGACGACGGCGACACCACGACGTACGTCGCCGGGGCGGTGATCGTGGTCCTCTCGGTGGCGGGCTATGTCGCCGCGCCGAGCGCGGCGCCCGCCGTTGCCGCGACCACCGGCCTGTTCCTCCTCTACGTGCAGGGCATCACCGACGTCCTCGACGTCGACGACGACGACCAGTTCATCACCGCCTCGGTGGCCGTGCTCGTGTTCGTCCTCCTCGTCACCGCGGCCGCGTGGGCCCTGCCGCCCGCTCGCACGACCGTCGCCGTCGTCGTCGGCGCGGGAGCCGTGGTCGCCTACGCGGGCATCATGACGGTCATCGGGTTCGCCTCGGTGCTCACGGCCTTCGCCGGCGACCCGTTCGCCGAGGGCCGTCCGTCGGCCGGGCCCGACTACGACAACGACGTCTACGTGACGCTCGCCCTCGCCGCGGTGCTGATCGCCGGGTGGCTCGTCATCGGCTACCTCACCGACCACCCCGGGTTCAAGATCCTCACGGTCGCGATGGCCACCACGGTGCTGCCCGCCGGCATGGCCGTGCTCGCCGTCGAGCACCCGAGCCGGCTGAGCCTGGCCGTGGGCGTCGTCGGCGGACTCGTCCTGGCAGTGGTCGGGCTCCGCTCGCTGGGCTCCCGCGACTCGTCGTCGACCCCGCCGTCGACCCCGCCGTCGGCCCCGCGGTCGGCCCCGCCCGCGCCACCCACCTACACCGGCTGAGCCGTTTGGCAGGATGCGGCCCATGGTCGGCCGCCGCGTGGTGCTGCACATCGGGGCGCCGAAGTCGGGGACGACCTACGTGCAGAGCCGGCTGCACCGCAATGCCGCCGAGCTCGCCGAGCACGGCGTCCTGGTGCCGCGGGCGCGCCCCGGCGAGGGGCCGGCGAGCCTGGGCTTCCGGGCGGCGCTCGACCTGACCGGCGTCCGGATGGGCCGCGGCCGCGCCTACAGCGACGGGTACTGGCCGCGGCTCGTCGACCTGGTGGCCGAGCACCCCGGGGTGAGCGTCGTCAGCGACGAGGCGTTCGTGCGCGCGGACGACGCCGCGGCCCGGCGTGCGGTCGCCGAGCTCGGTGCCGCCGGGGCCGAGGTCGACGTCGTCTACACCGCCCGCGACCTGGCCAGGCAGCTGGTGTCGGGGTGGCTCGAGGGGCTCAAGCACGGCCGCAGCCAGCCGTTCGCGGCCTACCTCGACGCCGCGCGGAGCGACCTGCTCAAGGCGATGCGTGCCTACGAGCTGCCGCCGGTCCTCGGCCGCTGGCGCGACGCGCTGGCCGAGGGGGTCGGCGAGCGGGGTCGCCTGCACCTGGTGACGGTGCCGCCCGAGGGAGCCGACCGCTCGCTGCTGTGGACGCGGTTCCTCGACCCGGCCGGCATCGACCCGGCCTGGACCCCGGCACCCGCGGCGCGGGCCAACGCCGCCGTCGGCCTCGCGGAGGCGCAGCTGCTGCGGCTGCTCAACGAGCGCCTCGGCGACGACGCCCGACGCGGCCGCCGGTTGCACGGCGTCGTCCGCGACGTCGTCGTCGGCCAGGGCTGGGCCGGGGACGACGCGACCCGGGTCCGGCTCGACCCCGGGCACGCCGACTGGGTGGCGCAGCGGACGACGGCCTGGACCGACTGGGTGCGCCACAGCGGCGTCCGGGTCGTCGGCGACCTCGCCGACCTGGTGCCCGCTCCGGTCGACCCGGCCGCGTGGACCGACCCCGACGAGCCCCGGCCGGGCGTGGCCGCGGGGGTCGAGGCCGCGCACGCGGCGGTGCTGCGCGCCGGCCGCCGTCCCGTATGATTCTTGATGAATCTCCCGTTCATCAGGAATCATCATGTTGCCCAGTCCGTACACGCCCGGTGAGGCGCCGTCGGTGCTCGTCGGTCGCCACGACCAGGTCGAGCGCGCCCGGGGCGACCTGGCGCTGATGGCGACCTACGGCCGCTTCCACGGCCGGGTGCGGGTCGACATCGGTTCGCGCGGGGTCGGCAAGACCTCGCTGCTCAAGGCGGTGCGCGACGCCGCCGCCGAGGCCGGCGCCGTGGTCGCGTGGGTGACGGCCCGCGCCGACGAGAGCCTGGTCGCCTCCCTCACCCATGCCCTCGCGCGCGGCCTCGAGGCGATCGGGGTCGACGTCGGGCCCAGGACCCGGCTGCGTGACCGGCTGCAGACCGTCAGCCTCGAGCTCGGTGCGGCCGGCGCCGTGGCGGGCGTCGAGGTCGACGTGGCGCCCACGGCGCGGCCAGGTGGCGCCGCGTCGGCGGCGTTCGCCGACCTCGTCTCCGAGGCCGCCCTTGCGGCGCGTGAGCGCGGCTCGGCCGGCCTCGCCCTGCTGGTCGACGAGATCCAGGCCGCTCCCCGCGAGGACCTGCGCACCCTCGCCTACGCCTGGCAGGAGCTGCAGCAGGCCCGGCCCGAGCCGCCCGCCGTCGTCTTCGCGGTCGGGCTGCCCAACGCCCCCGACGTGCTCACCGCCGCGGTCACGTTCAGCGAACGGTTCGCCTTCCGCACCCTCGAGCGGCTGCAGCCGGCCGACGCCGCGGAGGTGCTCGAGGGGCCGGCGCGTCCGATGCAGGTCACCTGGGACGCCGACCTGCGCGACGCCGTCGTCCGCCTCGCCGACGGCTACCCCTACTTCCTCCAGCTGTACGGCGACGCGGTCTGGCAGGTCGCCCGCCCCGACGAGGGCGACGCGCTCACCCTGCCCGCCCTCGACCGCGCCCGCGACCTCGTCGACGACGAGCTCGACACCATGTTCCGCGCCCGCTGGGCCAAGGCCTCGGCCGGCGAGCGGCGGCTGCTGGTCGCGCTCGCCGAGCTCACCGACGACCGCGAGTCGCCGGTGCGCCGCGCCGCCATCGCCGAGCGGATGGGTGTCACCAGCAACGACCTCAGCGAGCCCCGGCGCAACCTGCTCGACAAGGGCCTGGTCGAGTCGGCCGACCGCGGCACCCTGCGGTTCACGGTGCCCGGGTTCGCCGCGTTCGTGCGCGGCGAGGCCTCCGGCTGAACCGGCTGAGCCCCTCAGGCCGCACCCGGGGCCTGAGCCAGCTCGTCGTACGGCAGCGGGACGACGTCGACGTCGGTGGCCAGGTGCATCACCTCCGTCGGCACGTCACGGTCGCGGCAGGCGTCGAGCAGCGCCCGCGCCCAGGAGCGGTCGAGGTCGGTGACGCCCGACCCGCCGGGCCGGCTGCGCAGGAAGGCCCACCGCCCGCCGGGGGCGATCTCGTCGAGCAGGCCGCGGGCCAGGTCGGCGAAGTCGGTCAGCTGGTCGGCGCCGGGTGGGGCGTCGCAGTCCTCGATCTGGGTGACCTGCGGGACGGGGTGGTCGTCGGCGTCGACGAGCAGCATCCAGACGCTGCAGCCGGAGAAGCCCAGCGGCTCCATGAGATGTCGCCAGGCGCGCTCGAGGTCGGCCTGGGTGCGGATGGTCGGTCGGTAGGTGTCGGTCATGGCGCCACTGTGGACCGGGATGCCGACATCCCGCTCCCGTCATCCACAGGCCCCACGGGGACGAGCGGAACTCACGGTGGGTGCCGGCCGTTACGTTCCTCTCGTGAGCCCATCGTGAGTTTCGTGCCCGTCACCGGCACCGCCACGTTCCGCGCCGCCGACCCGCCGCGCGAGAGCGTGGTGGAGTTCAGCGACGACCGGCGCACCATCGCGCTGCCGATGCGGGCGGCGCTGCCGGTGCTCACCAAGGCCCGGGCTCGCGACGACCTGCACCCGAGCGTCGGCCTGCTCACCGGGGCGGTCCTGCTGGGCATGCGGCTGGTCGCGGCCGGCAAGTTCACCCCCGCCGCGACCGGTGAGAGCTGGCGGGTCTGCGCCGCTCGACGCCGACGACACCGAGCGGGTCGCGCTGCTGGCCACCTCGCGCGCCCACGACGACCTCGACGCCGAGGCCGCCGAGGTCGTCGTCCGCCAGGTGCTCGACGCCGTCGCCGACGCGATGCCGCGCAGTGCGCCGGTCGCGACCCGACGCCCACCCACGCCGTCCACCACGCGCCGTCCCGACGAGTTCGCGGCCCGGCTGCAGGCCCGCATCGCGCGGCACCGCGTCGCGGCCGACCTGCCGCAGCTCGTGCGCATCTCGTTGCGGGTCGAGGCGGCCGAGGAAGAGCTGGTGGCGGGGTCGGTCCGGATCGTGCTGCAGGTGCACGACGAGCAGAACCCGCTGCACGTCTGCGACGCCGCCGTGCTGTTCACCGACGACTCCGCGGCCCACGGCTTCGGCGACCGCGCCCGCACCCACGCGAGCATCGCGCTGCGGGCAGCTGCCGAGGCGTGGCCGGTGCTCGACCGGCTGCTGGCGCTGCGCGTGCCCGACGAGATCACCCTCGACACCGACGAGCTGGTCAGCCTGCTCGACCACGGGGTCGGCGCGCTCGGCGACCGCGGCGTCGACGTCCTGTGGCCACGCAGCCTGGGCCGCGACCTCACGTCGTCGGCGGTGCTCGACGCCAGCCCGCGCCAGCCGGGCGCGTCCGGCGCCGTCCGGGAGGAGCCGCTGCAGGACCCCCTCCTCGGCACCGACACCCTGTTCAGCTTCCGCTGGCAGCTGGCCCTGCACGGTGACCCGCTGACGGCCGCCGAGATGGACGAGCTCGCCCGCGCGGCATCGCCGGTCCTCAAGCTGCGTGGCGCCTGGACCGTCGTCGACCCCGCGACCGCCCGCAAGGCCAAGAAGCGGCTGATCCGCACCGTCAAGCCGGCGCAGGCGGTGGCCGCCGCGCTCACCGGCGTCGTCCAGGTCGAGCCGGCCACCGACGACCACGAGGCCACGGACGCCGCCGTCGTCGTCGGCGCCTCGCTGCTCAAGGTGCGCGACCGGCTCCTGGCCGCCGCGACCCGCGACCCGGTCGAGCCTCCGGCGACCCTGCACGCCCACCTGCGCGACTACCAGCGGCACGGCCTCACCTGGCTCGCCGACCTCACGAGCCTCGGGCTCGGCGCCTGCCTGGCCGACGACATGGGCCTCGGCAAGACCGTCACCCTGATCGCGCTCCACCTGCACCGCGTCGACGCCGGCGCCACCGGTCCCACGCTGGTCGTCTGCCCGGCCAGCCTGCTCGGCAACTGGGAGGCCGAGATCCGCCGGTTCGCGCCGGGCGTCGACGTCCGCCGCTTCCACGGCAGCAGTCGCGAGCTCGACGCCGCGTCGGGGTTCGTGCTGACGACGTACGGCACCATGCGCGTCGACGCCAAGGCGCTCGCCGAGGTGCCGTGGGACGTCGTCGTCGCCGACGAGGCGCAGCACGTGAAGAACCCCGCGTCGTCGACGGCGCGGGCGCTGCGCACCATCCCGAGCGCCGCCCGGGTGGCGCTCACCGGCACCCCCGTCGAGAACAACCTGACCGAGCTGTGGGCGATCCTCGACTGGGCGACCCCCGGCCTGCTCGGCAGCCGCAACGCCTTCCGCAAGGTGTGGGCGGGCCCGATCGAGTCCGGGCTCGAGCCCACGAAGGCGCGCCAGTTCGCCGACCTGATCGGGCCGTTCCTGCTGCGCCGCCGCAAGTCCGACCCCGGCATCGCTCCCGAGCTGCCGCCCAAGACCGAGACCGACCACCCGCTGTCGCTGACCCGCGAGCAGGTCGTGCTCTACGAGGCGTTCGTGCGCGACACGATGGAGCGGATCGAGCGCTCCGACGAGGACGCCCGCCGCGGCCTCGTGCTGGCGCTGCTCACCGGGCTCAAGCAGATCTGCAACCACCCGGCACAGTTCCTCAAGCAGTCCGGCGCCGTGCGGCTGGCCGGTCGCTCCGAGAAGCTCGACCTGCTCGACGAGCTGCTCGGCACGGTCCTGCCCGAGGACGGCGCCGTGCTCGTCTTCACCCAGTACGTCGCCATGGCCCGCCTGATCGAGACCCACCTCGCCAAGGCCGGCGTCCCCCACCAGTTCCTCCACGGCGGCACCCCGGTGCGCGAGCGCGAGGCGATGGTCGCCCGCTTCCAGGCCGGCGAGCCACCGGTGTTCCTGCTCTCGCTCAAGGCCGGCGGCACCGGCCTCAACCTCACCCGCGCCGACCACGTCGTCCACGTCGACCGCTGGTGGAACCCCGCGGTCGAGGAGCAGGCCACCGACCGCGCCTACCGGATCGGGCAGACCCGGCCCGTCCAGGTGCACCGGATGATCATGCGCGGCACGGTCGAGGAGAAGGTCGCCGAGCTGCTCACCCGCAAGCGGGCCCTGGCCGACGCCGTCCTCGGCAGCGGCGACGCGGCCCTGACCGAGCTCAGCGACGACGAGCTGCGGGATCTCGTCGCACTTCGGCCCGAGACGTGACCACCGTGACCACCTCCGACGTCGTCGCCCATCCGCCACTGGCCC
>CAWGVK010000005.1:0-75668 GCA_963825985.1 uncultured Actinomycetota bacterium
GCTTGCGCGTCTTCATGCCAATGGCCTGCCCTTCGAGACGGTTGCGGGAACAACTTTCATCGTAGACGTCTACCGTGAGGGGTGGTGAAGACGATCCCCAGCCAGACGCCGGCCCTGCGCGTGCGCGGCCTGCACAAGCCCTACAAGGGCGGCCTCATCGCGTTCGAGGGCTCGACCTCGAACTCGCGGCCGGGACGGTTCGTCGGGCTGCTCGGGCCCAACGGGGCCGGCAAGAGCACGCTGATCGGGTCGGTCTGCAACCGTGATCCCCACCACCGGCGAGATCCGTGTGTTCGGCCACGACTACCGCAGCCGCGAGCCCGCAGCCTGATCGGGCTCGCCGAGCAGGAGGTCAACCTCGACCGGTTCTTGAGCGTCGAACAGACTCTCGTCTATCACGGCGGCTACCACGGCCTTCGCCGCGCGAGGCGATCCGGCGAGCGCGTGAGCTGCTGGAGGTGTTCCGTCTCAGCGACAAGGCGAAGCAGCATGGACCAGCTCTCGGGGGCCAGCGCCGCCGGATCCTGTTCGCCCGCGCGCTGATGCACCGCCCGCGGCTGCTGATCCTCGACGAGCCGACCGCCGGCGTCGACGTCGACCTGCGGATCGAGCTGTGGGAGTACATCCGCTCCCTGCACGCCGACGGCACGACCGTGCTGCTGACCACGCACTACCTCGAGGAGGCCGAGGCACTGTGCGAGGAGATCGTGCTGCTGCGCGGCGGTCGCATCCTGGCGCGCGGCACCGCCGACCGGTTGCGCGCGGACTTCACGCCGCCGACTCGGCCGGCGTCTACGTGAAGGCGATGGCCGGAGCCCGCGCGTGACCGGTCCGGTCGCCCCGGCCGCGGCCGACGGCAGCGGCTTCGCCGACCGCCACCGCGGCCTGCAGGCCGCGGCGTACTTCGAGGTCGGCGACGTCGTCGTGCTGGGCCAGGAGCTCGCGCAGGTACGCCGGGGCGTCGGGCGTGGAAGTGCACGAAGCGCTCGCCGCCGCTGGTCCAGGTCACCTCGGCTCTCGGCCGCGACCCGCTGGGCGAGGCTGTCGGCGCTGCCGTCGGCCACGATCCGCCCGCCGGCGAGGATCCGCGACCCGGTCGGCGAGCTCCTCGGCCTCGTCCAGGCGTGGGTGGTCAGCAGGATCGTCGTGTCCAGGTCGGCCAGTCGATGCACCAGGTCGTGGAAGTCGCGCCGGGCCTGCGGGTCGAAGCCGCGGTCGGCTCGTCGAGGAACAGCAGCTCGGGTCGGCCGACGATGCCGACCGCGACGTCGAGGCGGCGGCGCTGGCCACCGGAGAGGGTGGCGAACTTGCGGTCGGCGTACTCGGTCAGGCCGACGGTGGTGATCAGCTCCTCGACGTCCCGGGACGCGGGCGCTGGGGGGTCGAGTACGGCTCGTAGTAGGAGCCGAGGTGCTCGAGCAGCCGGCGCGGCGACCAGCGGGCGTGGTCGCGCCACGACTGCAGCACCACCCCGACCGAGGCCCGCCAGTCCTCCGAGGCGGTCGCGGGAATCCTGCCCGAGCACGTCGACCTCGCCGGCGGAGCGCCGGCGGAAGCCCTCGAGGATCTCGATGGTGGTGGTCTTGCCGGCGCCGTTGGGGCCGAGGAGGCAGACGACCTCGCCCGCCTGGACCTCGAAGTCGACGCCGGTCAGCACGTCCGCTCGCCGTAGCGCATCCGGAGGTCGCGCACCGCGACCACGGGCCGTTGGTCCATGGTCGCGAACGTAGTACTCCTGCTACATCGGTAGCAACCCTGTGATCTCACGTCCGGTCACGAGCGCGGCCAGGAACTCGCTGCACCCGGCGTCCAGCCTGAGCGTCGCGAGGTCGTCGCCGCGGGTCGGGCCGCGGTTGACGATCACGACCGGCGTCCCGGCCCTGGCGGCGCGGCGCACGAAGCGGAGCCCGCACATCACCGTCAGCGACGAGCCGACCGCGAGCAGCGCGCCGCCGGTCGCGAGCAGGTCGTCGACGGCGGCGTAGCAGCGCTCGACCCGCTGCTTGGGTACGTTCTCGCCGAAGAACACGACGTCGGGCTTGAGCACGCCGCCGCACGCCGTCGCACGCCGGCACCGCGAAGCCGCTGGTCGTCGTCGAGCGTCGACGTCGCCGTCGGGGCGGGCGGCGACGTCGGCCGTGCCGGCGGAGAAGCCGGGGTTGAGCGGCCATCGAGCCGCGCGTGCAGCGGACGCCGGGACGACGTCGCACGGCAGCCGAGGCACACGACGTCGGCGATCCGGCCGTGCAGCGCGACCAGCGGTCGCGCGAGCCGGCGCGCTCGTGGAGGCCGTCGACGTTCTGGGTGATCAGCAGCCGACCGGCCGAGCCTCGGCCGGCCAGCGCCCGGTGGCCGGCGTTCGGCGCGGCCCGGCCGCATCCGGCCCCAGCCGAGGTGCGAGCGCGCCCAGTAGCGCTGCTGGGCGGCCGGGCCCGAGACGAACTCCTGGTAGGTCATCGGCGTCCGCGCCGGCGGCCCGGGCCGCGGTAGTCGGGGATGCCGGAGTCGGTCACAGCCCGGCGCCGGTGAGGACGACGAGCGGCCGGCCGGCCGCAGGTCGAGGACGTCTGTCAAGGGGTTCATGCGCGTAGAGCGCGCCTCGGCGCGCGCCGACCTTCTCGGCCTCGACGTCGCGGTCCTTCGGCGGGGCCGTGGTGGTCAGCGACGCCAGCAGTTGCCGGTGATGTGGGCGACCTCGGCCACGGCCCGGTCGAAGGCGGCCTGGTTGGCCGGCTGAGGTTTCGTCGTGCCGGCCGACCTTGCGGACGTACTGCAGCGCGGCGGCGTGCACCTCGTCGCCGTGGCGGGCGGCTCGAAGTTGTTGAGCGGGCGGATGTTGCGGCACATGCCCCGAGCTTACGACGTCCGGGGAACAAGCGGGAGAACATCGCCACGTCCTCGCCGGTCACGAGCGCGACCTGCCGCCGGGCAGCGGCACCAGCCGGACACCGTCGGCGTCGGACGCCGAACTCGACGCTGCGAGACCTCTTGGTCATCTGCCCGTCGGTCGAGATCGGAGGGTGGACACCGCACCGCGGTGCGGTCCTGCACTGGGTCACGGTCGAGCGCGGTCCGTCCGCCGGGCAGCCAGGTGAACTGGCGCGGGTCGTCGGCGGCCTTGGCGTAGGTGCCGCGCGCCGTAGGTGACGGTCGACCCGGCGCGGGTGGGCGAGGTCGCGAGACGTCGAAGAGCGCCGACCTGCGCGCCCGAGCCCGCCGTCGGGCTGCGGCCCGATGCCGATGCCCAGCAGCCGGTGGTGGCCGAGCGGGTGCAGGTAGCCGAGAAGCCGGGGATCTTCAGCTCGCCGATCAGCCGCGGGTGGTCCGGGTCGGCAGGTCGACGGCGTACAACGGGTCGATCTGGCGGAAGGTCACCAGCGAGCGCCAGGTCGTCGAACCAGCGCACCGCCTTGATCTCCTCGCCGACGCCAGGCCGTCGAGCCGGCCGAACTCGACGAGCTCGTCGCCCTGGTCACCGGTCTGGGCACGCATCGTGACGATCGAGTTGAAGTTGCCGGTCTCCGACGACGGCCCGACCGCGAGCCGCAGCACGCCGTCGACCTCGTCCATCGACCACCGGTCGCGCACGGTGCCCTCGACCTCGCCGGCGCCGACGTACGACGCCCCGGTGCCGTCGAGCGCGAAGTCGTAGACGTGGGTGGTGCCGTCGAAGCCGGAACCGGTGGTGCGTCCGAAGTCGCAGAAGTCGAAGCAGACGTCGTTGCCGGTGCCGCTGGAGGCCAGGTAGAGGTGGTCGGCCGACTCGTACGACAGCGGCGCGTCACCGGCGAGACCGAGCGCCTCGACGTCGCCGGGCGAGGTGGCGCCGAAGCCGACGACGGCCATCGTGGCCAGGCCGAGCTCGGCGCGCGGGATCGCGACCCGGTCGCACTCGAGCAGCGGCCGCTCCTTGCCGCCGTCGACCGAGACGTGCGGCAGCCAGTCGTCGATGGTGGTGGCCTCGACCAGCGCACGGTTGGCGCGCAGCGCCCGCTCGTCCTGCTCGAAGTCGAGGTCGGGCAGGCCCTTCTTCACCACGACGCGGACGTCGGTGCCGTGCTGGCGGGTGGCCACCAGCTCGGCGTCGTAGTCGACGGTGCGCCTCAGCTCGGGTGCGGCCGGGTCGGCGATGTCGATCGTGAGCACCCGCGTCTGCGGGGAGGTCTGCTGCTTGCCGAGGTAGACGCCGTAGTCGTCGGCGCGCGGCCGGGTGCCGTCGTTGCCGACGGCGACCACCGTGTCGCCGGCCAGCAGGATCTCGCCGTCGTGGAAGTCGCCCAGGTCGAGGTTGCCGAGCTCGGTGATCTCGTCGCCGGAGGCGTCGTACGTCGTCAGCTCGGCGTCGCGCAGCCGGACCACCAGGCTGCCGTCGGTCTTGACGGTGTCGGGCTCGTCGACGCCGGCCTCCTGGACGTTGGTGCCGGTGGCGCTGTCGGCGGCGCCCTTGGGAGCGGTGGTGTACGCCTGAGGGGCGTCCACATCGGGCAGCGTTGCTCGGCTCGAGTTCTCTGATGCCAGAGGCACTCCGTCCCGCGTCAGGTAGCCGTACGGCCCGTTCCATCCGTAGGGCCCGACGCGGTCCAGGCCCCGGTCGACGTAGTGCTGCAGCAGCTCGTCGCAGGACTCCGGCGCCTGCAGCTCGCCCTGGAACGCGGCGGGGGTGATGCTGCCGGTGTCGCCGCCCCCCTGCTCCTTCGCCTGGCCCGGGCCGGTGGGGGAGGGCGGGTCGGCGGCGTCCTGGGTGACCAGGCTGCCGGCCACGAAGGCGGCGGCGATCCCGCCGAGGGCGGTGATCGTGACCAGCGACCGCTTCAGCCTGGCCTCGGGTCGACGGCCTTGGGGGCGTGACTCGCGGCGGGCCTCGCGCAGGATGGCGTCGACAGGGGCGGGGCCGACGGGGAGGTCGTCCCAGTGACGTTCGAGGTCGGTCATGAGGTCTGTTCCTCGCTGAACTCCGGTCGGAGCTCGGTCAGGTGGTCGTTGGCCGCGAGCTGCGCGAGAGACCGGGAGAGCCGGCTCTTCACGGTGCCGGCAGGGATGCCGAGCGCCTCGGCGGTCTGCTGCTCGGTGAGCCCGGAGAAGTAGCGCAGCACCACGACGTCGCGGTTGGGCTTGCTGAGGCCGGCCAGGGCCCGGTGGACGGCGTCCGCGGTGTCGACCGAGGCCGTCTCGTCGCGCCCCGGCGTCTCGGGCAGCCGCTCGGTGGCGCGCTCACCCCACCACCGCCGGCGCTTGCTGTCGCGCAGGCAGTTGATCAGCATCCGGTAGACGTAGGCGTCGCGGTTGTCGGCGCTCGACACCGTCGGCCAGGCCGTGTAGCAGCGCACCAGGGTCGTCTGGGCCAGGTCCTCGGCCTCGTGCAGCGAACACCCGAGGAAGACCCCCGAGCGCACCAGCGAGCCCCAGGCGTCGCGGGCGTACTGGGCGTAGTCGGCGTCCGGGTCCATCACTCTCGCCATCGGGTCGGGTGGGCGTTCTCGCGTACGACGAGGTGCGCCCGCCCCCAGGTTCCACCCAACCTCACCCGAATTCCGGCAACTGCCACCATGAGCGCATGCCCGATCCGACTCGCGACCTCGACCTCCTGCTCTTCGGAGCGACCGGATTCACCGGCGGGCTGACCGCCGAGTACCTCGCCGAGCACGCGCCGCCCGGCCTGCGGTGGGCGCTGGCCGGGCGCAGCCTGGACAAGCTCGAGCGGTGCGCGAGTCGCTCGGGCCTCGACTCGAGCTGATCGTCGTCGACGCCGCCGACCGAGGCGGCGCTGCGCCGACGTCGTCCGCCGCACGAAGGTCGTCGTGACCACGGTCGGGCCCGTACCAGCGGCTGGGCGGGCCGCTGGTGGCGGCGTGCGCTGCGGCCGGCACCGACTACGTCGACCTGACCGGCGAGCCGGAGTTCGTCGACCTGATGTACGTCGAGCAGCACGAGGTCGGGCGGCGAGCGGGGCGCGGATCGTGCACGCCTGCGGGTTCGACTCGATCCCGCACGACCTCGGCGCCTACTTCACGATCCAGCAGCTCGAGGCGACCGGGCCGGTCACGATGCGGCGGCGTCGTGCCGCGCGAGCGGCGACGTTCTCGGGCGGCACCTTCCACTCCGCGATGGGCGCCTTCTCCCGGGCCAAGCAGATGTCGGCGGCCGCCAGGACGCGCCGGAAGGCGCAGCCCCGCCCCGAGGGGCGCACCTCGCGGGCGGTCGCGGGCAAGCCCGCACCGCGACCGGCTGCTCGGCTGGTGGCTGGTGCCCCTGCCCACCATCGACCCCCAGGTCGTCGCGCGGAGCGGAGCCGCCCTGGCGGCGTACGGGACCGAGTTCCGCTACTCCCACTACGCCGGGATGAAGAAGCTGCCGTACGCCGTGGGGGCCGTCGCCGGGGTGTCGGCGATCGCGGTCGCCGCCCAGGTGGGGCCGGTCCGCAACTTCCTGCTCGAGAAGGTGCCCCCGGGCGAGGGCCCCGACGAGAGCAAGCGGGCGAAGTCGTGGTTCACCGTCGACTTCGTCGCCGAGGCCGGGGGCCGCACGCTGCACACCCGCGTCAGCGGCGGCGACCCCGGCTACGGCGAGACCGCGAAGATGCTCGCCGAGTCGGCGCTGTGCCTGGCCTTCGACGACAACCCCACGACCGCCGGCTGCGTCACCACCGCCGAGGCGATGGGCGACCACCTGCTCGCCCGGCTCCGGGCGCAGGGCATGACGTTCGAGGTCGTCGACTGAGCGGCGTCACTCAGGAGACGTAGGCGGTCCAGGCCGGCTGCTGGATCAGGTCGGCGAGCTGACCCGTGGTGAGCGGCGGCGTCGGCGCGGACGGGGCCTCGTTGCCCGGCTTCTCTCCGGTCGAGTTCATCACCGTGAAGTTCAGCGCACCGCCGTCGGGGCCCAGCAGGAACGCCTCGTAGAGGAGGGTGCCGCGCTGGCTGTCGGACATCACCCGGCCGACCACGTCGCCGGCGGCGTTCCGGAGCTGGTCGCAGGCGTCGTACGACGCGCGGCACTCCGTGCGCTCGGCGTACGTCTCGGCCGCCTGCGCGTAGACGCTGGTGTGCTCGTTGCCGTCGGCGTCGGTGGTCGTGACCGGCGGTGGCACGTCCCCCGGGGCGAGCTCGGGCGGGTAGAGCAGCAGCTGGAAGCCTCCCGGGCCGGCCCCGGTCGCGAGGACGCCGTCGAGCCCACCCTCACCGGGATGCGTCTCGCCCGGCTCCGCGCCCTCGGTGGTCGTGTCGACGCTCGACACGGAGACGCCGGCGGGCAGCAGCGCCTCGAGGGTGTCGGCCATGTCGGTGCTCGGCACGTCCCACCAGCCCGGGGGGTTCACGTCGCCCCATTCCTCCGGGGGGACGTCGGGACCGGGGCTCGGGGTGTCGGCCGGGGGTGCCGGTGTCGGCACCGGAGTCGGTGCCGGCGTCGGGTCGCTGGCCACCGGTGCCGTCGTCTCGGACCCACCGAGCGAGGGCACGACGGCCGCAGCGACCGCCGTGGCGGCGACCAGGCCGGCGATGCCGACGCCGGCCCGGCGCCGGTTGCGCAGCCGTCGTCCGCGGGTGAGCGCGACCGGGCCCACCTCGTCGGGTGCGGACAGGGGCGAGATGGTGCGCTCCATCAGGGCGCGCAGGTCGGCGCCGTCGTCGAGGTCGTGCTGGGTCATCAGCTGCTCCCGTTCGAGTGGTGAGTGGTGGTCTCGGCCAGCAGCCCGCGCAGGGTGCGCAGGGCCCGCAGGGTCCGGTTCTTCACCGCTGCCTCGGTGAGGTCGAGGTCGGCGGCGGTCTGGGCGATGCTCCGGTCGTCCCAGAAGCGCAGCACCACGACCGCGCGGTCCAGCGGCGCCAGCCGGGCCAGGGCGGTGGTGAGTGCCACGCGGTCGGCGGGGTCGGCCGACTCCGTGGGCCGGTCCGGGGTCTCGGCGACGGGCAGCTCGCTGCTGCTGCGGCGCCGGCGCTCGGAGAGGAACGTCTTGATCAGCACGCCGTGCACGTAGGCCACGGGGTCGTCGGCTCCCCGCACCCGTCCCCAGGCGGCGTACGTCTTGGCCAGCGCGGTCTGCAGCAGGTCCTCGGCGGCGTGCGGAGACGTCGTGAGCAGGTAGGCGCTGCGGTACAGCTGGTGGGACCGAGCCGCCACGAACTCGGCGAACTCCGCGTCCTGACGCGAGGACCGTCGCACGCTCTCCTCCTTTGTTCGGCCGTCACCAGTAGAGACGTCGCGAACCCCCAGAAGGTCTTATCCGACTTCGTAGCACGCCTGTCACATCTCGGGCCGCGCCGGCGTCTTGTGGGAAGGACCGTTGTCGAGGATGGAGGGCACATGACGTCTCGTTCGCGGACCGGCCGGGCGGCGGCCTGGGCCGACGACCGGCTCAACCTGGCCGGGGTGAGCCGCAAGTACGTGCGCAAGGTCTTTCCCGACCACTGGTCGTTCATGCTGGGCGAGATAGCGCTGTGGAGCTTCGTGGTGCTGCTGGTCACCGGCGTCTTCCTGACCCTGTGGTTCAAGCCCGACGCGAGCCCCGTCCTCTACCAGGGCTCCTACGACCCGATGCGCGGCGTGGAGATGTCGCAGGCCTACGCCTCGACGCTGGAGATCTCCTTCGACGTCCGCGGTGGGCTGCTGATGCGCCAGATGCACCACTGGGCGGCGATGATCTTCATCGCCGCGATGCTCGTGCACATGATGCGGGTCTTCCTCACCGGCGCGTTCCGCAAGCCGCGCGAGATCAGCTGGCTGATCGGCGGCACCATGCTGCTGCTGGGCACCCTCGAGGGCTTCGTCGGCTACTCGTTGCCCGACGACCTGCTGTCGGGGACCGGGTTGCGGATCGCCGACGGTCTCCTCAAGGCCACCCCGGTGGTCGGCACCTACCTGTCGTTCTTCCTCTTCGGCGGCGAGTTCCCAGGCGGCGACGTGATCCCGCGCCTGTACGTCGTCCACGTGCTGTTGCTGCCGGGGCTGCTCCTGCTCCTGGTCGGTGCGCACCTGGTGCTGGTGTTCGTGCAGAAGCACACCCAGTGGGCCGGCCCGGGGCGCGCGGAGGAGAACGTGGTCGGCTACCCGTTCGTGCCGGTCTACCTCGCCAAGACCACCGGGTTCTTCTTCATCGTCTCCGGCATGACGGCGCTGATGGCAGCGGTGCTCTCCATCAACCCCTTGTGGAAGTACGGGCCGTACAACCCCTCGGCGGTCAGCGCAGGGTCACAGCCCGACTGGTACCTCGGCTTCACCGAAGGGGCGCTGCGGATCATGCCGGGCTGGGAGTCCGAGCTGTTCGGCTACACGTTCAGCTGGAACCTGATCATCCCCGGCCTGGTGCTGCCGGTGGTCCTGTGGATCGTCATCGTGGCCTACCCCCTCCTGGAGGCCTGGGTCACCGGCGACAAGCGCGAGCACCACCTGCTGCAGCGCCCCCGCGACGTCCCGGGCCGGACCGCGTTCCTGGTCGCGATGGTGACGCTCTACGGCCTGTTGTGGGCGGCCGGCGGCAACGACGTGATCGCCACCCAGCTGCACTCCAGCGTCAACTCCATCACCTGGTTCATGCGTGGCGCCGTGTTCGTCGGGCCACCCCTCGCCTTCTGGCTCACCCGCCGCATCTGCCTCGGCCTCCAGGCCGCGGACGAGGCGAAGGTGGCACACGGCCGGGAGACCGGCGTGATCATGCGCGACCCGGACGGCGGGTACGACGAGAAGCACGCGCCGCTCGACCGGGCCGCGGCGTTCACCCTGACCACCGGAGGCCGCGACGTCGCCGTCGCGTCGGTGCCGCCGCGCGCCGACGACGACGGCGTACCCCGCCCACGGCGTCCGTGGCGAACGGGTGCGGGCCCGGCTGGCCCGGGCGATGCTCACCGACGACCGCCCGTCGTCAGAGGGGGAGGAACCGTCCGAGGACCGCCTCTCGGGTCGGTCAGTGTGACCGCAGCTCCTCCACGACCCCGGGCAGCACCCCACGCTGGGCCAGCGTCTCGGCCGACGCTGGTGAGCAGCTCGGAGCGGGTCGAGGTGTCGCCCTCGTCCTCCAGGACGGCGGCGAGGAGCTTGGTCTGCTCGGTCACCTTGATGTGCCCGAGCGCGTCGGCGGCGCGGTCGTAGTCACCCAATGAGGCCGACAGCAGCTGGCGCGCCTGCTCCGGCTCCGCCGGGACGACGTCGGCCACCTCGTTCCCCTCGGTGTCGAGCACCAGCACCTTGCCGTCGGTGGCCATCGGCGCACCCAGTGCGGCGGTGGCGTGCACGGCCGCCTGCGACCCGGGCAGCCGCTCGGCCACCTCCTGAAGGGTGTCGTTGGCCGCGGTCAGCACCCGCGACCCGCCGAAGGCCAACGTGTGGGCCACCTCTCGGGTGAACACGTCGCCGGCCAGCCGCTCGGCCTCGGCCGTGGCCGGTGGGTCGACGACGATGGTCAGCGGCCTGCTGAGCACGGCGCCGCTCGGTCCGGCCTCCGACACGGCGTAGACCGTGTAGCTGCCGGGCTCGCTCACCAGCCAGCCACCGGTCCCCGCCGACAGGAAGATCGACTCGTACATCGACTCGCCGGGCTGGAGCACCCGGGGTGCCGGGGCGGTGCACCGGCGGACGAACGGCAGCCACCGCTTCGCCTCGCCGCCGTCCTTGGCGACGACGATCGCCACCGTGTCGCCCTCCAGGACGTGGGCGTCGACCATGGCCGGCGTCGACGAGACGTTCTTCAGGCGGAGCTCGGCCACCACCGGCTCGAGGAACTCGAAGCGCGGCTCGCGGTGCACCCGCAGCTCCAGCTCCAGCGGTCCGGTGACGGCGGCGCGCAGGTGCTCGAAGGAGTCCTCCTCGAAGGCGTGGTCGCTGAACCACGGCGCCGCGCCCATCTTGACGAAGCGCTCCGGCGCGTGCCGGAGGAACAGCAGCTCGTCGGGGCTGAAGGCGTAGTCGAAGGCCGCGAAGAACGCGTCCAGCCCCGCGGGGAAGTTGAACGGGTAGTTCATGTAGCTGAGCGCCTCCGGCTCGTTGGACGTCGGCACCCACGCGGTCCCCAGCTCCTTCTGCCAGGAGTGGGCCAGGTTGAACGCGTGGCCGATCTCGTGCATCGCGGTCCAGAACTTCATCCGCTCCACCCAGGGGCCAGGGTTCGGCTCGCCAGCCGGCGCCTGGGCGATGAACGAGTCGCTGAAGATCGCCGTGCCCTGCCGCTGGGCGGTGCCGATGTCGTCGAACATGATGCCGCCGAGCGACGGGCCCTGGTCGTGCAGCCGGGCGAAGAGCACCCACACCGCCCACTGGGGAGCATCGGCCCACCGCGACCAGTGCGCCTGCATCGCGTCGTGCATCTCCAGGTCGGACCAGCGTGCCTGCCGGCACCGGGATCGCCGAGTCCCCACCGGTCTTCGTCACCTGGATCCCGAGCCGGGCGTACCCGCTCTCCAGCGTCAGCACCGAGCCCGGGGCGGCCGGCGAGTGGTTCGGGTGCGTGGTCGGGTCGTGCGAGGTGACGGCGGTCGCGTCGCTGACCGTGTCGTACTCGAAGGCCACCTCGCGGAAGGCCGCCGTCTGGAAGGTGTAGGCCAGCGTGACCGGGGAGACTGTCCCGCCGCTGAAGGTCGCCTCCGCCTTCCGGGGCGTCAGCCGGAACGGGCCACCGGTGAGCCTCACCGTCACGGTCAGGTGGGGCCGCAGCGACGAGTCGCCGTCGCGGTAGCTGATCGGGCCCTCCCAGGCGCCGGTCGCCGGGTCCTTGGTGACGCGGGCGATCCACGTGAGCCGACCCCCGAAGAGGCGGGTGATGGTGCCGCTGACGGTCATCGTCGGCTTCACGCCGTCGACGTCGACGCGGAGCTCCTCGGTGCCGAAGCGGGTCGCGATCGGGGGCAGCGGGACGTGGGGGAGCGGCTCGGGCCGGTCGAGCCGGTAGACGCCGGAGCGGCGCAGGAGGGACGGCGGGAAGGGGAGGAGCGCGAGCGCCGACTCCTCCGAGCGGGCGTCGGCGTCGGCGTCCGGCAGTGGATCCGGCACGACGACGACCTGGGCGGCCTCGGTGCGCATCGCGCGGTAGCGCGTCTCGGCGTCCTGGCTGGCATCGATGGACATGATGAGCTCCTTGGCGGCGCTGGTGGGTGACCTCGTACCTCCACGGAGGCCGAGCACCGCGCCCAGATACACGTGCCTAGACCGCTTCCCGCGGCCGCACCCCTGCCCAGCAGGTCGTCGGCCCCTAGGCGAACATCGGTGGCGCCGCCTGCGCGTGCACCTCGAGCGACCCGTCGGTCAGGCTCACCCGCACGTGCGGCGTCGCGATCGGGTCGACCGTCGCGTCGACCGCGAGCCCCCGCTCGGGCAGCTCGATCCGGAGGACGGCCGGGGCGCCCGTCGGCACCGCCACCTCGACGACCGACGCCAGCCCGATCTGGTAGCGGGTCGTGACCTCCGGCGCGGTGCTCTGCTCGTCGCCCGCCGAGATCGTCACGAGATCGTGGTCGAACCCGTTCTCCAGGTACACGTGTACGTCGCCCATCCGCACTACCTCCCCTCCACCTGCAGCGAGCATGGCACGAACGGCGACGACGCGGCGCACGAAGCCGGACGCGAGCGGGAGGCGCTGCCCGCCGACCCTCCCGGAACGCCGACGCGGCCGGCCCCGTGAGGGACCGGCCGCGCAGGGTTCTGATGGTGGTGCCTCTCAGACGGGCACACGGACCTCCTCGTCCAGCAGCTCCTCGTCGAGGTCGGTGAGCTCGGTGAGCTCGCCCTCCACGTGACCGCCTTCGAGGTCGATCGTGGGGAGGAGGCGATCCAGCCACGCCGGCAGCCACCAGGCGCGAGCGCCCAGAAGGCTCATGGCCGCGGGGACCAGGACCATCCGGACCAGGGTCACGTCGAGCAGTACCGCGAACGCGAGGCCGATGCCGAACATCTTGGTCGTGACGTCGCTCGACAGGATGAAGGCGCCGAAGACGCTGATCATGATGAGAGCCGCGCTGGTGATGACCCGGCCGGTGGAAGCGACTCCCTCGACCATGGCCCTCTTGGCGTCACCGTGGCGGACGAACTGCTCCCGCACCCGGCTCAGCAGGAAGACCTCGTAGTCCATCGACAGCCCGAACAGGATCGCGAACATCAGCATCGGTGCCAGCGGCATGATCGGGACCTGTTCGTGAACGCCGATCAGGTCGGCTGCCCAGCCCCACTGGAACACCGCGACGACCACGCCGTACGCGGCTCCGACGCTGAGGAGGTTCAGCACGACTGCCTTCAACGGCACGAGCACCGAGCGGAACACCAGCATCAGGATGAGGAACGACAGTCCGAGCACAGCGGCCAGGAAGTACGGCATGCGCTCCTGCAGGCGACTCGACACGTCCTCGGTGATCGCCGTGCTGCCGGTGACCATCGGGTCGATGTCGCTGTCACCGATCGCGTCGGGCAGCACCTCGGTCCGGAGCCGATCCAGCGTGGCCGACGTCTTGTCGTCCTGCGGCGCGCTGGTAGGCGTGACGCGTGATGATGGCGAGATCCTTGCCCTCGTTGAACACGGCCTGCTCGACCGAGGCGACGCCCTCGTCGGCGGCGAGCGCCTCGGTGACGCGGGCGACGGCTGCGTCGGTGTCCTTCGCGCCGTTGGTCTCCAGCACGACCAGGAACGGGCCGTTGGTGCCGGGACCGTAGGCCTCGGCCACCAGGTCGTAGGCCTTGCGGGTCGTCGTCGACGGACCGTCGTTGCCGGCGTCGGGGAAGCCGAGCCGCATCGAGAAGACCGGGGCCGCGAGCAGGCCCAGCACGAGGGCGGCGGCGACACCGAAGCGCACCGGGTGCTTGACCACGTGCGCCGCCCAGCGGGCCGATCCCGAGCTCGGGTCGTTGGCCGGACGCTGCTTGATGAACGGGATGCGGGCGGCGTTGACCTTGCGACCGACGATCCCGAGGATCGCGGGCAGCAGCGTCACCGCGGCGGTCATGATGACGGCGACCATGATGGCCGAGGCCCAGCCCATCATCGTCATCATCGGGACACCGGAGACCTGGAGGCCCGCGATGGCGACGATGACCGTGAAGCCGGCGAACAGCACCGACAGCCCGGCGGACGAGTTGGCCTGACCGATCGCCTCGGGCACGGTCATGCCCTCGTCCAGGTTCTGCCGGTGCCGAGCCAGGATGAACAGGGCGTAGTCGATGCCGACGCCGAGCCCCATCATCATGGCCACGATGGTGGCGATCTCGGGGACGTTGACCAGGCCGGACATGAAGCCGATCGTGCTGAAGCCGATGAGGATGCCGAACAGTGCGGTCAGGATCGGGATGCTGATCGCGACGAGCGAGCCGAAGGCGACGGCGAGGACCACGATGGCCACGAGGATGCCGATCTTCTCGCTGCTGGGCTCTGCGTCACCCTTGGCGTAGCCGAGGCCGCTGTCGTACTCGACCTGGACGCCGGCGTCGACGGCGTGCTCGGCGGCCTTCTCGGCGTGCTCGAACTCCTCGACACCGATCTCGTTCTCGTCGAAGGCGACCGTGGCGAAGGCGGTCTTGCCGTCCTCGCTGAGGGTCGGTCCGCGCGGGTCGTAGGGGCTGCTGACATCGACGACCCCGTGGCCCTCGGCCAGCTCGGTCGACGGTCTGCTCGATGGCGGCCTTGACGGCCGGGTCGGTCAGACCCTCGTCGGAGTGGAACAGCACGTTGGACGTGTACAGGGTCTCTTGCGGGAACCGGTCGGCGATGGCGTCAGCAGCGCGCTGCGACTCCGCCCCGGGGATGCTGAAGCTCTCGTCGGGCTCTCCGCCGGCCGTGGAGTTGAGCATGAAGATCGAGATGCCGAGCACGAGCCACGCCGCCAGGACGCGCCATGGGTGGCGTCCGGAGAAGTGACCGAGGCGGTAGAGGAGGCGAGACATCAGTGAAGCCTTTCGTCGGATCCGATGAGCGGGACCGGGTGGTCGTTGCTCTGTCAACGCCAAGGTAGGAAGCGCGAGGGGTGCGGCGGCAGGGCGCTGACCGACCACTCGACGGGGTCGCCCGCCGTGCTTCTGCAGTGGCACGAGGGGGTTCCTCCCCGCACTCGGGGGCTGGCCCCCGGTCACTCTCGGGTGCTGGCCTGCGCCGCGGCCGCAAGGGCTGCTCCGCCGCCCGTTGCGTGCCGGATCCAGCGACGTGTCGCCGTCCATGAGTCGCCTGACAGCGGGCTCTCCAGGTCGAGCCTCCCGGGCGCCGGCTCGCTGGAGCCGGCACCCGGGCGCGGGTCACTCTCTGATCCCGATGGCGTCCACAGGCCGGGTCCTCATGGTGGCCCGGGTGGGCACCATCGTCGCCAGCCATGCGAGCAGTGCCGCGCCGAGCAGCACGGCCGCCAGTGACGCCGCTGGGACGTCAGGTCGCGACGAACCGGTGACTGCTCGCGCGAAGGGCATCAACGTGGCTGCCGAGACAGCTCCTCCGATCCCCCAACCGAGAAGCACCAGCACTGCCCCCTCGATGCGCATCATTCGCCGGATCTGAGTGCGTGAGGCGCCGACCAGCTGCAAGAGGGCGTACTCGCGGCTGCGATCACGAATGGCCAACATCAGCGTGTTCAGCACGGCGAACGCGGCAAAGGCGATCACCAGTCCGAGCAGCACGTAGTTGACCCAGGCCTGGGTGTCGGCGTTGGCATCCTCCGTGGCGGCAATGATCTCCGCCCCTCCGACCACCGTCGTCGGGTGTTCGGCATGCAGGGAAAGGACCGCCGCGGTCGTCTGCTCCGGGTCGTCCCCGTTCGCAGCCAGGACCACGGACAACAACGGCTCCGTCAGGTGATCCTCCAGCGAGGCCCACGGCAGGAGGACCTCCGCGAAACCGAGCGACCTCTGATAGATGGCAACCACCGTTGGCTCGTGCACTACCCCGTCGCCGAGGCGGAGATGCACGGGCTTGCCCAGCTTCGCGTCGAGTCCGGCAGCGGCGTCCTCCGAGAGCGCCACCTCACCCTTGCGCAACGAGCCCAACGAACCCCTGGTGACGCCGAGCTCGAGCAGGCCCTCGAGCGAGTCACCCGCGACCGCCTTGGCTGCGTAGGGGTCCAGCTCGAAGTTGCCGTACACGCTGGTGTCTGCGAGGCCGATCACTGCGCCCGACGACTGTGCAGCCAGCTCGTCGACGACGTCAGGCGGAAGCCCGGCCGCGCCGGCCGCGATGACGTGCTCCGCCGTGATCCGGTCGCCGCTCTGTGAGCTCGACTCGGCATCGAGCGTGGACTGCTGGAACAGCGTCATGCAGGCAACACCCACGGTGAGTGCGAGGGGGATCACGGCCGCGGCCATGCGGCGCACCTGAGACTTCATGTTCGCCACCGCGAGGAATCCGCTGGCACCGAGCACGCGACCGGCGGCCAACCCGACGATGTGCACTCCCAGAAGCACCAGCAGCGGCGCGAAGAGCGCGACCGTCACGATCGCAGCCATCAAGGTCGCGGGCACGAGGGCCGGGGCGATCGACGGCCGGACCGAACCCGCGACGAGGAACAGAGTGACGGTCCCACCCGCAGCGAGCAGTCCGGCACCGGCGCGCACCCACCCGATACCGCGGCGGGAGCTGGACGCCAGGCTCAGGGCCTCGATCGGGCGGACCTTGCCGGCCCGGCGTCCTGCGACGTAAGCAGCCACGAGGCTGACCAGCAGGACCAACGCCACGGCGGCCGCGGGCGGCCAGACACTGGCTCCAGTCTCGAAGGACCCGGGCAGCAGCCCCTTGTGCCGCATCGCCGAGGCGAGCGTCTCCCCGAGCCAGAAGCCCGGCCAGATCCCGACGAGAGCCCCGAAGAGGGTCACCACGAGCGTCTCGCGGGCCAGAAGCCGGCGCACCTGTCGGGGCACACCACCGATCGCCCTGAGCAGGGCGATCTCGCGCTGGCGCTGCTGGACGAACAGCGTGATCATGCCGGCCAGGACGAGCGCAGCCACGAACAGCGCAATGCCACCGAGCGAACCGCTGATCGCGATCAGGCGCATGCTCGCGTCCGCGTTGTCCAGGAACTCGGCCTTGCCGCGGTCGGTCCCGGTCAGCACGACCCGGTCGGGACCCACCACGTGTGCGATCTGCGCGGCGACCGTCTCGACCCTGGCGCCATCCGTGACGCTGATCGCCAGCAGGTCCGCCTGGTCGGAGGTGCCGTCGAAGGATCGTGCGGCTTGGTCGGAGAAGAAGATCGACGACTGCTCGCCGAGCGACGCTGCCCGGGCCGGCCGTGCGACACCCGAGACGGTGAGGCTGACCTGCTGCCCAGAGACGACGGCGGAGGTGGTGTCGCCCACGCTCAGCCCGGCACGCCGAGCGAGGTCCATGTCGATGACCACCTCGTCGTCGCCAGCCGGAGCCCGGCCGTCGGTGAGCTCGAACGGCGTGACCGACGCGCTCGTCCACGCGTAGCCAAGGGAGGGGGAGCCATCGGGACCAGGAAGTGTCGTCTCGCCGACGACGACGACCGCGGGGAAGGAGACCTCCGTGACGACCTCGGCAACTCCGGGGACCGACCTGATCTGGTCGGCGAGGTCCACGGGGACGCGTACGCGCTCGACGACGGTGCTGCTCACGGTCTCGTGATCGGTGCCGCTGCCGCGCTCCTCACGGACGGACTGGTCAGCGGTGACCACGATGTCGGCACCGGCAAGGCGTTGGGCGGGCACATCACCACGGATGCCGGCCTCGAGAAGGGAACCTGTTGCGGTCACGAGTGTCGCCGCCGCCATGACAGTGACGAACACACCCAGGAAGCTCAGCCACCGGAAGCGAAGACTGGAAAGGGCCAGGAACCACATCGCTCAACCCTCCAGGTGAGTCATGCGGTCGGCGACGCGGTCGGCGGTCGGGCTGTGCAACCGGTCGACGATCCGACCGTCGGCGAGGAACAGCACGCTGTCGGCCCGCGCTGCGGCCAGGGGGTCGTGCGTGACCATGACGATGGTCAGCGCGTGCCGGTCGACCGACTCGCGCATGAGGCCGAGAATCTCGCCTCCGGTGCGCGAGTCCAGCGCACCGGTCGGCTCGTCCGCGAACACGACGTCGGGACGCATCACCAGGGCGCGAGCGATCGCGACCCGCTGCTGCTGCCCACCGGACAGCTCCGACGGCCGGTGCTTCATGCGCTCGGCGAGGCCTACTCTCTGGGCGACTTCTGCGAGCCAGCGCCGGTCCACCCGGGATCCGGCGAGACGCGCTGGCAGACCGATGTTCTGCGCGACGTCGAGCGACGGCATGAGGTTGTAGGCCTGGAAGATGAACCCGATCCGATCGCGACGTAGTCGTGTCAACGCCTTCTCCGACAGGCACCGAGGTCCGCCCCGCCGATCTGGACGCTGCCGCTCGTGGGCCGGTCCAGGCCGGCGGCGACGTGGAGCAGCGTGCTCTTGCCCGATCCGGAGGGGCCCATGATGGCCGTGAACGTGCCTGGCTCGAACGCAGCGGTCACGTTGCGCAGGGCGTGCACCTGCTCGGGCCCGCGTCCGTAGGACTTGGAGACGTCGACCACGTGGGCCACCGGAGCCTGAAGTCCGCTCGGGGGATCGATCAGTTGCGCGGTCATGGAAGTGCCTTCTGGGTAGTGGAGAGTCTGAGTCGGCCGCGACCCCGAGGCCTCGTGCCTTCGACGTTAGGAGCGCCCAGCGGTTGCCGACATGCAGCCAGCCACACGGCCTGGGCGGCCATCCCTCGTTGCGCGCGTGCTGCCCACACCAGACAAGGGCCGCCCGCACCAGCAGTGGGGTCATGACGGTGCGCGGCACGTCGTCGGTGTCGGCTCCACCGTCGTTGACTCGCAGGCAGTGGACGTCGACGATGGAGAGGTGCCGACCACGATGCAGGACGTACTGGTACCCGCGGCCCACGCAGCCGGGCACGCGGACGGCGTCCCGGTGCGGTGCCCGTGTCCTGACGGATGTTGACCCTCCAGTACCGACACGTCGACGTCTTCAGTCGCCGTGCGTTCGACGGGAACGGTCTCGTGGTCGTGCTCGACGCCGCCGGGCTCTCATCGGGGCTGATGCAGGTGGTCACGCGGGAGATGAGACAGTTCGAGACAGTCTTCGTGACAGGTGTCGACCTCGCTGCCAGGGCGGCCGTCCTCCGGATCTTCACCGTGGACGAGGAGCTCGAGTTCGCCGGCCATCCGGTCCTGGGCGCCGCCGCGGTGCTGCATGGCCAGCTGGGCACGAGGAGCGGCACGAGCAGTGGGCGCTCGGGTTGCCGAGCGAACCATTGACGTGCGAACCACCCTCGGCGACTCGTGGATCGATGCCGAGATGGACCAGGGCGTGCCGCACTTCGGACCTGCGGTGGCGGGGGCGCTCGCGTCAGACGTCGCCGAAGGCCTGGGACTGACCGCCGATCAGGTGCACCCCGACCTGCCGATGCGAGTGGTCAGCACGGGCCTGGAGTACCTGATCGTGCCGGTCGTTCGTGGGATTGGAACGGGCTCGGATCAGGCACCGCGACTTCGAGGCGCTGCTCAGGCAGGCCGGCGCCAAGTTCGTGTACGTGCTCGATCCGCAGCGTCGTGAGGGCCGCACGTGGGACAACACGGGTCAGGTCGAGGACGTCGCCACGGGCAGCGCTGCCGGTCCAGCCGCGGGATACCTGATGCGGCACCGAGTCTCCGTGACGACGAGCCGCTGGTAGCTGCACCAGGGCCAGTACGTCGGAAGGCCCACCACGATCCGGGTCAGCCCCACGCCGGATGGACGACTCTGGGTCGGCGGGTCCGTCGCGCCCGTTGCCCGGGGGTACTTCGAGGGGAGGACCGAGTAGCGAGCCCCGAGCACGTGCCGGTTCGGCACCGCGAGAACGTGCCCCAGGCAGGAGTCGAACCTGCGACCTTTCGCTTAGGAGGCGGCTGCTCTATCCGCTGAGCTACTGGGGCGTGCGGGGGTCATCTTGTCATCCGGCGGCGGGTGGGCAGGAGCCCGGGGATGGCGGCCTTTTGGATCGTGTGGATCCACCCCGCACAATGAGATGGCAAGTACGCTCACGGTGGTCGCGCCCACCGACGTACGCGAACGCTGCGCACGCCCGTCCGCCGACCCAAGGTGACCATGCCCGACGAGATCTCCTCCGACGACGCCCCGTCGTCCCTGCCGGCGCGCCCGAAGCGTCGTGGCCGGGGCAAGCGACGCTACAAGGTCGTCACGGTGGTCACCGGGGCGGTGGTCGCCCTCGCCCTGGTCGTGGGGCTGGGCACGGCGTACTTCTACCGCCACCTCAACGACAACATCGACTACCAGAGCTACGACGACCAGCTCACCAACCGGCCCACCAAGAAGGACGTCGGCCCGCAGGAGCCGATCAACCTGCTGGTGATGGGCTCCGACACCCGCGACGGTGCCGGCAACAACATCGACGGGCTCACCGGCGACGGCGAGCGGTCCGACACCACGCTGCTCTTCCACCTCTCCGCCGACCGCACCTTCGCCTACGGCGTGAGCATCCCGCGCGACACCGTCATCGACCGGCCCGACTGCAAGGACGAGGACGGCGAGACGATCCCCGGCGCCGACGGTGCGATGTGGAACGAGGCCTACTCGGTCGGTGGCCCGGCGTGCACGATGCAGCAGTTCGAGCAGCTGACCGGCGTCCGGATCGACAACTACGTCAAGCTCGACTTCAACGGCTTCCGCGACATGGTCGACGCCATCGACGGCGTCGAGGTCTGCATCCCCGAGGCCGATCGAGGACCCCGCTCACGGCATCAACATCCCGGCCGGCACCCGCGAGATCGCGGGCAAGGAGGCGCTCAACTACGTGCGCGCCCGCTACACCCTCGGAGACGGCTCCGACATCGGCCGGATCAAGCGGCAGCAGGCGTTCATCGCGGCGATGGCCGGCAAGGTGCTCTCGGCCGGCACCCTGACCCGTCTCGACCGCACCCTCGGCTTCCTCGACGCCGCCACCAGCTCGCTGCAGACCGACTTCAAGTCGGTCACCCAGATGGGCAAGGTCGGCGTCTCGTTCAAGAACATCGGGCTCGAGAAGATCAAGTTCGTCACCGTGCCGTGGCAGTACTCACCCGCGGACCCCAACCGCGTCGAGTGGCTCCCCGAGGCCGACGACCTGTGGCAGAAGGTCATCGACGACGAGCCGCTGAGCAAGCGGCTCTCCGACGGCGTGATCAAGGCCTCCGACGACGTCGACGGCGCCTCGGGCGGCGGCAGTGGCCAGGGAAGTGGTCAGGGCAGCGGCTCGAGTCGTGCGTCCGACGCCGCGGCCGAGCGCGAGTCGGCCGGGTTGTGTGCGTAGTGGTCGCCGCACCTGAGAAGGAGACGGACTGGGAGCGGCGCCGCCGGCTGGCCCGGGTCTTCGGCGACGTGCTGCCCGAGTCGACGTCCGACGACCGGGACGACGCCGTCCCCGAGCGCGGCGAGGGCGGCACTGACGCCTGGCTGAAGGCGCAGGTGCCGCCGCACCACGGTTGAGGTCTCGTGACGGTCGCAGAGCGACCTCCTCGAGCCCCGACGGTCAGGCCTTGTTGAGGCCGGGCCCTCCGGTCGCGAGCGAGTCGCGGATCTGGCGCAGCAGCTCGATGTCCTCGGGCGTGCCCGGCGCGGGGCTCGGGAAGAACCGCTCCTTGGCCTTGATGTAGGGCGTGACGACGAAGAAGTAGACGACCGCGGCGATGATCACGAAGGTGACGACCGTGTTGAGGAAGGCACCGAAGTACGTCGCGTCGCTGAAGACGTCGTCGGCGGCGTCGGGCATCAGGCTGGTGAGCCAGGCCGTGAAGGCCTTGACGACGGCCGCGAACGCGGTGCCGATGATGACCGCGACGGCGAGGTCGACGAGGTTTCCGCGGAAGAGGAAGTTCTTGAACCCGTCCATGTGACGCTCCTGGGGCCGAGGGGGTGGTGACCGAGCGGACCTGACGCTAGCGGTTCGACCACACGAACGTCACCAACAACCGCGACACGGCGTCTGCGACATCGGGTACGTCGTCGTCGTCGACGCCGGCGACGACCAGCCGCCCCGGCAGCCCGGTCGGGCCGCTCGCCTCGTCGGCGGCGGGGATCGTGAGGACCACGACGTCGGTCGCCACGGTCTCGGCCGTGCCGGCCTGTGGGTCGGCCCCGACCAGGTCGATGACGTCGCCGACCTGCAGCAGCGCCACGGCTCCGGCGTCGGGCAGCCGCACGGGCAGCGCGCGCAGGTCGGAGCGCCCGGCGGTCATCGCGGGCCCGACGAGTCGGACGTCGGTGAGGGCCTCGCCCCGCGACACCGGCGCCGCCAGGACCCGTCCGGCCGCCTCGGCCGCGACCCCTGCGGGCACCGAGTCGGGCGCGAAGTCGACCGTGGCGAGGTCGTCGGCGCCGAGCACCTCACCGGCCGGCAGGTCGCGGGCGGCCACGAGCACCGGCACCGTGGCCGGTGGGGGTGCGGTCGCGGCGGCGAGGCCCGCGGCGACGGCCACGGCGGTCAGGACGGCCGCGAGCAGCCGTCGGCGGCGCAGCACCGCTCGGCGGACGGCCCGGGCAGCCCGGGTGGGGCGGGAGACGTCGAGAGACATCCCTCGACGCTAGGCGGGCGCGGCCGACCGTGCGTCGGCTCTCCACAGGCTCAGGTCGAAGCGGGGGCCGAGCTCGAGGAGTCGGACTTCTTCTCCGCCTTCTTCTCGGACTTCGCCTCGGTCTTCTTCTCGGTCTTCGTGTCGGACGACGAGTCCGACTTCGAGTCCGACTTCGACTCCGACGAGGACTCCGACGAGGTGGGCCGGCTGTCGTTGCGGTAGAAGCCCGAGCCCTTGAACACCACGCCGACGGCGTTGAACAGCTTGCGCAGCCGACCGCGGCACTCGGGGCACTCGGTGAGCGAGGAGTCGGCGAAGCTCTGCACCTGGTCGAAGCTGTGGTCGCACTCGGTGCAGGCGTACTGGTAGGTCGGCACGGGACTCCTCGCTGGGACGGGTCGGGAGAGGGATTGGCACTCTGCCCTGACGAGTGCCAATGCTACGCCACGGCACAATGATCAGCACCATGACGGCCACCACCCCTGACACCGCGGCTGGCTCCGCGGCTGGCTCCGCGGCTGGCTCCGCGACCGGAGCCTCGGACCGTCGTCGGGGTCCCCTGGTCTGGCGGAGGTTCCGGCTGCTCCCGCGGCCGCTGCGGATCTCGGCCTACCTCGCGGTGCTGGTGGTGCTGCTGATGGTGGCCGGCTCGCTGACCGGCGTGGTGCTGGTGCGCCGGTCGTTCCCGCAGACGAGCGGCACGATCGAGCTCCCGGGCCTGAAGGCCGAGGTCGAGGTGGTGCGTGACGACCACGGCATCCCGCAGATCTACGCCGACACCACCGAGGACCTGATGATGGCGCAGGGCTTCGTGCACGCCCAGGAGCGCTTCTACGAGATGGACGTGCGCCGCCACGCCACCGCCGGCCGGCTCGCCGAGCTGTTCGGCGAGGACGCGCTCGAGTCCGACGTCTACGTGCGCACCATGGACTGGCGCGGCGTCGCCGAGGAGGAGCTGCCGCTGCTCGACCCCAGCACGCGGGTGGCCCTCGACGCGTACGCCGGGGGAGTCAACGCCTACCTCGCCGACCGGTCCCCGAGCCGGATCGCGCTCGAGTACACGCTCCTCAACGCCGGCGGCCTCGGCTACACCCCCGAGCCCTGGACGGCGGTCGACTCGCTGGCCTGGCTGAAGGCGATGGCGTGGGACCTGCGCGGCAACATGCTCGACGAGATCGACCGGACTCTGACGACCGAGGCCGTGGGGGAGGAGCGGGCCGGCGAGCTGTTCCCGGCGTACCCCTACAAGGAGCACGTGCCGATCGTCGACCAGGGCGCCGTGGTCGACGGCGTCTTCGAGCAGGACGCCACCGAGTCCGACACCCGCAACCCGGTGCGGCCTCCGTTCGGCCGCTACGACAAGGTGCGCGGCGACCTGCGCCGGCTCGGCAACGGCCTGGAGGCGATCCCGGCGCTGCTCGGCGACGGCGACGGGCTGGGCAGCAACTCGTGGGTCGTCTCCGGCGAGCACACCGACACCGGCGAGCCGCTGCTCGCCAACGACCCGCACCTCGGCGTCTCGGTGCCGGGGGTGTGGATGCAGGTCGGCCTGCACTGCCGCACCATCGGTGAGGCGTGCCCGTACGACGTCGCCGGCTTCTCGTTCTCGGGCGTGCCGGGCGTGATCATCGGCCACAACGCCGACATCGCCTGGGGCTTCACCAACCTCGGCCCCGACGTGACCGACCTGTACGTCGAGCGGGTCCGCGGCGACAGGTGGCGCTACGACGGCCGCTACCGGCCGCTGCGCACGCGCACCGAGACCATCGAGGTCGCCGACGGCGACGACGTGACGATGGAGGTCCGCTCGACCCGGCACGGCCCGATCGTCTCCGACGCCGACGAGGTGCTCGACGACGTGGCGGCGTCCGGGATCGTGGGTCCGGCGGCGGGGCTCGACCGGGACGAGTACGCCGTCTCGCTGGCGTGGACCGCGCTCGACCCGGCCCCCACCGCCGACGCGATCCTGGGGCTGAACCGGGCGAGCGACTGGGGCAGCTTCCGCGGCGCGGTCTCCGACTTCGCCGCTCCCGCGCAGAACATCGTCTACGCCGACCGGGAGGGCCACATCGGCTACCAGGCGCCCGGCCGGGTGCCGATCCGCAAGTCGGGCAACGACGGGCTGCTGCCCTCGGCGGGCTGGCGGCCCGAGAACGACTGGACCGGCGAGGTCGTGCCCTACGACGGCCTCCCGAGCGTCCTCGACCCCGACGAGGGCTTCGTGGTCACCGCCAACCAGGCCGTGACCGGCCGCGACTACCCCTACTTCCTCACCGACGACTGGGACCAGGGCTACCGCTCGCAACGGATCCGCGACCTCCTCGGCGATGCCCTCGACGACGGCGCCACCTCTCGCGCGACGACCTGCTCACGATGCAGCTCGACGACCGCAACCCGCTCGGTCCGGTGCTGACGCCGTACCTGCTCGACATCCCGCTCGACCGCACCTACGACGACGACGGCCAGCGGCTGCTGGAGAGGTGGGACTTCGACCAACCCGCCGACAGCGGCGCGGCGGCGTACTTCAACGTGGTGTGGCGCGACCTGCTGGCCCTGACCTTCCACGACGAGCTGCCCGAGGAGCAGTGGCCCGACGGCGGACAGCGGTGGATGGCCGCGGTCACGCCGCTGCTCGACGACCCCGGCAACGCCTGGTGGGACGACGTCACGACCGACGCGCGCGAGACCCGCGACGACATCCTGGGCCGGGCCCTCCTCGACGCCCGCGACGACCTGACGTCGATGCAGTCGCGGGTCGCCGACGAGTGGACCTGGGGCGAGCTGCACGGACTCGAGCTGCGCTCGCCGACGTTGGGCGAGTCGGGCATCGGCGCGGTCGAGCGGATGTTCAACCGGGCCGGCTGGGAGGCGCCGGGCGGCGGCTCGCTCGTCAACGCGATGGCGTGGGACGCCGCCGAGGACTTCGACGTCGTGACCGCACCGTCGATGCGGATGGTCGTGTCACTGGCCGACTTCGACGACTCGCGCTGGATCAACCTGACCGGCGTCTCCGGTCACGCCTTCCACGACCACTACACCGACCAGACCGACCTGATGGTCGCCGGCGAGACGCTGCCGTGGGCGTACACGCGCGACGCAGTCGACGAGGCCGGCGACGACGTGCTGACGCTCGTGCCCGACGCAGACGACTAGAAGCGGCGCAGAGCCCGACGGCGTCACGGCTGCGGAGACCGGCCGGTCGTGCGCCTCGACCGGCACCTCGACACCGACCTCGCCGTCGTACAGCACGACGCACGTGAACGTGCCGACCGGCACCCGCCCCAGGGCCCGGTCGTAGGAGCCGCCGCCGCGACCCAGGCGCAGGCCGGACGACGAGGTGGCCAGCCCGGGCACGATCACGACGTCGGCGGTGCCGACGGCGTCGACGCCGAGCCGCGGGGAGGTGGGTTCGAGCAGGCCGAGCCGCGCCGGTGCGAGCGCGTCGTCGCCGGTGTGCACGGCCCAGTCGAGGTCGCCGTCGGGCAGCAGCACCGGGAGGATCACGCGCTTGCCGGCCGACGTCAGCCCCGCGAGCAGCCACGAGGTGCCGGGCTCGGCGCCGATCGAGACGTACGCCGCCACGGTGGCCGCGCGGCGTACCTCCGGCGCCTCGAGGAGGTGTCCGGCGACCGCCCGCGCGAACAGGCCGATCTCGGCGACCGGACGGCGGTTGCGCGCCGTCGTGAGCTGGTCGCGCAGCGCCAGCTTGGCGAGCGCGGCACCGGTGGATGTGCGGGGGCCACGTCGAGAGCCTAGGCTCGGTGGCATGGGTAGTCCCGCACTGATCAGGGCGCGCGACAAGATGGTCGACGCCGGCGTCGACGACGTCGCGATCGACACCTTCGCCCACTACTTCCGGCTCCTCGAGCACGGCGAGACGGGGCTGGTGCCGGAGTCGACCATCGAGCCGGTCGACATGCCGGCTCTGGCCGGCGTCGAGGTCGACGACGACGTCGCCGCCGACGCGATCCGGCACACGGCGGTGATCAAGCTCAACGGCGGGCTCGGCACCTCGATGGGCATGGACCGGGCCAAGTCGCTGCTGTGCGTGCGCCGCGGCCTGTCGTTCCTCGACATCATCGCCCGCCAGGTGCTGCACCTGCGCACCGAGTACGACGCCGCGCTGCCGCTGCTGATGATGAACAGCTTCCGCACCTCCGCCGACACCATGGCCGCGCTGGCCCGCTACGACGAGCTGCCCGTCGAGGGTCTGCCGCTGGAGTTCCTGCAGAACAAGGAGCCCAAGCTGCTGGAGAAGAACCTCTCCCCGGTCAGCTGGCCGCAGGACCCCGACCTCGAGTGGTGTCCGCCCGGCCACGGCGACCTCTACACCGCGCTGCGCGGCACCGGCCTGCTCGACCTGCTCGTCGACCGCGGGTACCAGCGCGTGTTCGTGTCCAACTCCGACAACCTCGGCGCCGTGCCCGACGCACGGGTGGCGGGCTGGTTCGCCGCGTCCGGCGCGCCGTTCGCGATCGAGGCCGTCCGCCGTACCGCCTCCGACCGCAAGGGCGGCCACTTCGCGCGCCGCAAGTCCGACGGCCGGCTGATCCTGCGCGAGACCGCGCAGGTGCCGGCCAACGACCAGGACGCGCTGGCCGACCTCGACCGGCACCAGTTCTGCTCGACCAACAACCTCTGGTTCGACCTCGCCGCGATGAAGCAGGCGCTCGACGTCCGCCAGGGCATCCTCGGCCTGCCGCTGATCCGCAACGTCAAGACCGTCGACCCGGGCGACCCGTCGACGCCGAAGGTGATCCAGGTCGAGACCGCGATGGGTGCGGCGATCGAGGTCTTCGAGGGCTCGCAGCTGATCGAGGTCGGCCGCGACCGGTTCGTGCCGGTGAAGACGACCAACGACCTGCTGGTGCTGCGCTCCGACGTCTACGAGATCCGTGGCGACTTCGTGCTCGACCAGGCGTCGGACTCGCTGCCCTTCGTCGACCTCGACACCGACCACTACAAGCTCGTCTCCGACTTCGACAAGCGGTTCCCCGAGGGCGCTCCGTCGCTGGCGAAGGCGACCTCGCTGCGGGTCGAGGGCGGCGTCACGTTCGGTCGCGGCGTCCAGGTGATCGGTGACGTCGAGCTCGATGCCCGCGCCGCCGACCGCGTGCCGCCGGGCACGGTGCTCGATTCCGATGGGTGATCCGTTGCGCTCGGTCGACGACCACCTCGCCGGCATCCTCGCGGCGATCACGCCGCTGCCGGAGTTCCAGCAGCCGCTGATGGACGCGCTCGACCTCGCCAGCGCCGAGGAGATCGTGGCCGGCATCCGGCTGCCGCGCTTCGACAACTCCGCGATGGACGGGTACGCCGTGCACACCGCCGACGTCGTCAGCGCCGCCGAGGAGTCGCCGGTCACGCTGCCGGTGATCGGCGAGATCGGTGCGGGGCAGGGTGGCGTCGAGTCGCTGCCGCCCGGCACGGCCGCCAAGATCATGACCGGTGCGCCGCTCCCGCCCGGCGCCGACACCGTCGTCCCCTACGAGTGGACCGACCGCGGCACCCGCGAGGTGTCGATCGCGCGGGCGCCCGAGCTCGGCCAGCACGTGCGCTACGCCGGCGAGGACGTCGCCGTCGGTGACGTGCTCGTCCAGGCCGGCACCGCCCTCGGCCCCCGGCACCTCGGACTGCTGGCGTCGGTGGGGCGCTCGACCGTGCGGGTGCGTCCGCGGCCGCGGGTGGTCATCGTGTCCACCGGCTCCGAGCTGCGCGACCCCGGCACCGAGCTCGGCGACGACTCGATCTACGACGGCAACTCCTACCTGCTGGCCGGCGCCGCCCGGCGGGCGGGCGCGGTGCCGTTCCGGGTGGGGCTGGTGCCCGACGAGCCCGCCGCGTTCCTCAAGGCGCTCGACGACCAGCTCGGCCGCGCCGACGTCGTGGTCACCTCCGGCGGCATCTCGATGGGCGACTACGACGTGGTCAAGGAGGCGCTGACCCCGCTGGGCACCGTGTGGTTCGGCGGCCTCGCGATGCAGCCGGGCAAGCCGCAGGGCTTCGGGCACCTGAGCGCCGGCGAGCGGCGGGTGCCGTTCTTCGCGCTGCCGGGCAACCCGGTGTCGTCGTACCTCTCCTTCGAGATGTTCGTGCGGCCCGCGTTGCGCCGGATGATGGGTCTGACCCCCGAGTCGAGGCAGCCCGTGACGGCGCGGCTCACCCACGGGGTGCGCTCGCCGCAAGGACGCCGCCAGTTCCTGCGCGGCGTCCTCACGGTCGGGTCCGACGGCACCACGGTGACCGAGGTCGAACCGGTCGGCGGGTCGGGGTCGCACCTCGTGGGTGACCTCGCGGCCTCCGACGCGTTGATCGTGGTACCGGAGGAGACGACCGAGATCGCCGCCGGCGAGCAGGTCGCCGTCATCCGCCTGGACCAGGAGTAGACGCATGGCCGAGCGACTGACGCACGTCGACGAGTCCGGCGCCGCCCGGATGGTGGACGTGTCCGGCAAGGACGTCACGGCACGCACGGCGACGGCGTCCGGGCGGGTGCTCGTCTCGCCCGAGGTCGTGGCGCTGCTGCGGGGTGAGGGGATGCCGAAGGGCGACACCCTGGCCGTGGCCCGGCTCGCCGGCATCATGGGCGCCAAGCAGACGCCGTCGCTGATCCCGCTGTGCCACCCGCTCGCGCTCTCGTCGGTGACCGTCGACCTCGTGGTCGGCGACGACTCGGTCGACATCACCGCCGCCGTGCGCACCACCGACCGCACCGGCGTCGAGATGGAGGCGCTGACCGCGGTCTCTGTCGCCGCGCTCACCGTCGTCGACATGGTCAAGGCGGTCGACAAGGCGGCCGTGATCACTGACGTCCGGGTCGAGACGAAGACCGGCGGCAAGTCCGGGGACTTCCTAGATGATCGGCGCCGTCGTCGTGGCCTCCAACCGGGCGGCCGCCGGTGTGTACGCCGACGAGACCGGCCCGATGATCGTCGACGCGCTGCGCGAGCTGGGCTTCGTGGTCGACGGGCCCGACGTCGTACCGGACGGCGACCCGGTGGGTCGGGCGATCGCCGACGCCGTCGCCGGGGGAGCGCGGGTCGTGCTCACCACCGGCGGCACGGGCCTGACGCCGACCGACCAGACGCCCGAGCAGACCCGGGCGCTGCTCGACCGCGAGGTGCCCGGGATCGCCGAGGCGATCCGCGCGGCGGGCGCGGCGGCCGGCGTCCCGACCGCGGTGCTGTCGCGCGGCCTGGCCGGCGTCGTCGGCGACTGCCTCGTGGTCAACCTCCCGGGCTCGCGGGGCGGGGTGAAGGACGGGCTCGCCGTGCTGCGACCGATCCTGGTGCACGCCGTCGAGCAGGTCGTGGGGAGCGACCACTGAGCCGCGACGGCCGACGCGGGGCCTGGCCGGCGACGCTGACCTCGGGTACGTCGCCCCGGGTGACGCTGCGGCCGCTGCGACGCTCCGACGTCGACGCGTGGCGCTCGGCCCGGCGCCGCAACGCCGCCTGGCTGGTGCCCTGGGACGCCACCGCCCCGCCGGGCTCGCCGGTGCGCCCGGTCACGTTCCGGGCACTGGTGCGGCGGCTCGCGCGCAGTGCCCGGGAGGGCACGGCGCTGCCGTTCGCCGTCGAGGTCGACGGCCGGTTCGCCGGGCAGCTGACGGTCAACAACATCGTGCGCGGCTCGGCGCAGTTCGCCTCGGTCGGCTACTGGCTCGACCGCGACTTCGCCGGCCAGGGCGTGATGCCGCTGGCCGTCGCGATGGCGATCGACCACTGCTTCACCGCGGTCGGGCTGCATCGCATCGAGATCGCCATCCGCCCCGAGAACTCCAACTCGCTCCGCGTCGTCGAGAAGCTCGGCATCCACGAGTGCGGCTACGCGCCGCGCTACCTCCACATCGACGGCGACTGGCGCGACCACCGCCTCTACGGCATCACCAAGGAGGAGGTGCCGCTCGGCCTGGTGCGCCGGCTCGAGTCCCCGGAGCCTCACCAGTAACACCAGCAATTTGCGACACACGGGTTGACCTCCGACCCACCCTGCGCTACCCCTCCTAACCTCAGGACGTGGACCTGAGCGCTCTGATCTTCGTCGCCCTGGCGGTCGCCTGGGCCGTCTACCTGATCCCCAAGGCGCTCCGGCACCACGAGGACAGCACGGCCTCCCGCACCGTCGACGGCTTCTCCGACCGGCTCCGCGTGCTCGCCCGACGCGAACCCGTCGGCCGCACCACCTCCCGGCTCGTCGTCTCGCCGAGGCCGCGCGACGTCCACCAGGATGCCGGTCATCGCCCCGACGCCCGAGCCCGTCGAGCGGCCGGTGCCCGTCGCCACCCGCCGCTCCGCCGCCGCCCGCGCCGCTCGGCGCCGGCTGCGCGTCGTCCTCACGATCCTGCTCGCCGGCGTCGTCGTCGGTGTCCTCGCCGGCCTCGGCCACGTCGGCTGGCCCTACCTCGGCATCCCCGCCGGCGTACTGCTCGCCTGGCTGGTGGCCTGCCGGCTGACGGTGCGCAAGGAGCGGGCCGCCGTGGTCCCGACCCGCCGGTTGCCGATCGTGATCGAGGAGCCGGTCCCCGACGACGAGGGCCCCGTCACCGACGAGGTCGCTGCGGTCGTCGTCGAGGACGCCGAGCCCACCGACCCGCCCACCGACACCGAGCCCGCTCCTGGCGGCTGGGACCCCGTGCCGACCACCCTGCCGACGTACGTCGGCAAGGAGCCCGCCGCCCGCCGCACCGTCCGCACCATCGACCTCGACTCCACCGGCGTCTGGAGCTCCGGCTTCTCCGCCTCCGACTCCGCCCTCGCCCGCGAGGCCGAGGAGTCCGAGCGCGCCGCCCGCGCGATCACCCGCTCCGTCGAGGACGAGCGCCGCGCCTCGGGCACCTGAGCCGATTCGGGCGGCCCGCGAGCCTGGTGCTACCGTTTCTCACCGCGTCGAAGGACGCATCTGGGGCTGTGGCGCAGTTGGTAGCGCGTCTCGTTCGCAATGAGAAGGTCAGGGGTTCGAATCCCCTCAGCTCCACCAGTTCAAGCCGAACCGCAGGTCGCCTCCGACCTGCGGTTCGTTCGTCGGGGACCACCTTCCGCGGGGCTCTCGCGCTGCTGTCGTTCGAGGCCCGCCACGCCAGACTCGCCGGTCCCCCTGAAGTGCAGGTACCGGTTGGTGGCGGCGATCCATTCGTGCCCCGTCCGGGCCTGCACCGTGCCGGGGTCGGTCGATCCCGTGGAAGAACGTGTTCACATGCGCGTGCGGGTGGTTGCGTCCTGGGCGGCGGAGTGGCGCAGGGTTGGCAGCACCGATCAGTCCTGCGCGGGTCGCGGAAACCGCGGAACGAACTCCCGTTGAAACCGTCGCAGCCTCAGCACGAAGATGGAGATCAGCAGGACCGCAACCGAGAGGGCTACGACGACGCCGGCGGCAATCTGCAGCCAGTCCGCGGCGTCGAGGGTGTTCGCGACGATGACGGCTGTCACGCCACTGACCACGGCGTTGACGACTCCGACGATGACCGGGGACCCGCCGAACAGGTGGGTGGCCCCGATGCGCCGCTTGAAGCCGTAGGTCTGGAGGAGACCCGCCTCGTCGTCGTGATAGCCGGTGACGAGGTAGTGCTCGAGACCCGGCACCAGTTCTACATACGCATGTCGCAGGCGGTTCATGCCGATGACGATCCAGGCATCCTCGATGTCGGCCTCCAGCAATCTGGTGTACGTCGCCATTCCGACTAGGAGGACCAGCGGCAGGACGAGCAAGGAGATGATCCGGAAATCCTGCCCGAAACCGGTTGCTTGGACGACGAGTGAGAGGGACACCACGGCGGCGGAGACGATGGCCAGGAACGTTCCCGTGCGACTGAAGATCTCTTGCCAGATGGCCCCCCGGGTGGCGAGCAGGCTCCAATGCTCCACTCCCAGGATCTGAGCTCGTAGTGCATCGGAGCCGTGTGCCTCCGCGGGTTGCGGTTCCGGCGGAGGCGGAGTGGTCGGGTTCTTCATTTCGTCCCAACGGGTCGTGGCTTCGACAAGAACGCGCCGCTCCCTCAGGGAGCAATGCGGCGCCACTACGTGGCGTCGATCAGGGTTGCCGGGGCAACGTCGATAGATTACGCGGTCGCCGCAGTCACCCTCCGGCGTCGGGGTCGGCGAGATTCGGGGAGTGACGTCGTCACAACCTTCCTCGATCCGACCGTCCGGAAGCCAGGGACAGACGCCCTCGCCGACGGCGGAGGACGCGTTGCGCCCAACATCGACGGCCGAGCAGCTGCCGTCGCTGGGTGGAGCCAACTCACCCTGTGGTGCCCGGGGCAGCCGCGTGCGTGCCTTCGAACTACCGACATCCTAGGAAGGAAGGGCCTCATGGGTCTCTTCAAGATCAGTAGGAGTCCGCAGGCACAGGCAGAGCGGGCTCGACGAGCTGGTCACCCGCCGGATCAGGTGAGCGAGGGGTACCAGGACCATCCGTTCGTCATTTGCTCCATGCGACGAGAGGATGGAGACATGCCATCCGACGACCTGCAGACCCTCGGCCCGTTCGCCTCCTACCTGGGACTCGCGCTGGTCGAGGCTGACGGCGACCGTGTCGTCGCGACATGGACGGCCGGCAGTCATCTTCACCAGCCTTACGGCATCGTGCACGGAGGGGTTCACTGCAGCGTGTTCGAGACCCTGGCCAGCGTCGCCGGTGCGCTGTGGCTCGGGGAGCGAGGGCAGGTCGTCGGGGTCAACAACACCACCGACTTCCTGCGCGCCGTGCAGGAGGGCGATCTCACCTCGACCGCCGTCCCGCTGCACCGGGGTCGCCTGCAGCAGCTGTGGACGGTCGAGACCCGCGATGACCAGGACCGGGTCGTGGCGCGCGGCAACGTTCGCCTGCAGAACCTGTACGCGAGCTGAACCGTCGACGCCGACCGCGTGCTGTGCGCCGTTCCCGAGGCTCACGCCCCCGGGAGGTCCACCAGCGCGAGCACGCTGGACGACGCCGCGATGAGGTTCTGGGTGTGCCACACGCCGCTGTCGTCCACGCCGCACAGCCGACGATCCGCAGGCACCTCGAGGCACACCATGGTGTGCACGACGGCGCCGCGAACCGTGACCACGGCGGGGGAGGACGGCACGACTCCCGATGCCGCGGGTCGCAGCGAGAGGGAGACCCGCCCCGGCGAGGCCTGCGCACTGCGCACGTCGGCACCCGCCAGCCGGTAGCGCAGCACGATCTGGCTCGTGGGCGCCGTCAGCAGCACCTCGCCACCCAGCTCCGCCTCCTCCGAGATGCTCGCCGGCAGCCGCTCGCCGTCGGCGACGATCCGGAGCTTCACCAGGCGGGCGAGGGGACCGTCGGTGTCCGGGAGCAGCGGCGGTACGGCGAGCATCAGCCGGGTGATCGGCTCTGGAGAGATCACCCGCTCGACCGCCGCCAGGTCTCCGGAGGGGCGCGGGGCGACCCTGAGGTCGATGCCCGGGATGGTGAGGCCGGGCCCCGTGCCTGGTGCCCAGTCGGACGGGAGCGGAGGGTCGGGCGCAGCAACCGTTCCGCCCGCGGCGTCGTCGTCGGGCCGGTCGCCGGGGAGGACCGACGAGAACTGCCCGGGCGGGTAGTCGGAGAGCACGACCATGGTCGCCGCCACCAGCACCAGCGCGGCGGCGCCGACGAAGCCCCACCCCGGCAGCGACAGCCGACGGCGCAGCAGCGGCCCGTTCGCGCGGTCGGCGCACCCGCGACCGGCCGAGCGGGCTCGCCGGTCGGAACCCACCCTCGCGACGCGTGCGGTCACGCGGCGGACCAGCTGCCTGAGGGAGTCGACGCGGTGCTCCCACGGGCCGCGGGCGGCCGCAGGCCGAGCTCGAGCCCGCCCCACAAATCTGCGACGCATCGCCGTCGGCATCGTGATGCCACCCCCCCAGGTGCCCGGACCACCCGAAGGTAACCCGAGCGCGGCGCGTCCCGCGTCCCCAAAAGGAGTCTCAGCAGGGGTGGCCCCATTTCGGCGAGGTCGGTGCATACTGCAGGTCGGCAGACCGGGGGGCCTGCCAACGGATGAAATCGGGGGGTTTCGTCATGAGGATCCGTCACGTTCCAGCCGCCGCGCTCGCGCTCTTCCTGCTCGCGGCGGGGCTACCAGTCACAGCCGAGGCAGCGCAGACGGGGCAGGTGTTCCTCGTCCAGGGGATCGTCGGCTCCACCTGGGAGTTCAGTCTCGACGGCGAGGTCGTCGACGACAGCGCCGAGGCCAAACAGGTGCTGGGCGCCTACGACCTGGCCGAGGGGAGTCATCGGGTCGAGGCGACATCGACCGACGGTGACCGGGCCGAGGCGAGCATCGAGGTGAAGGCCGGGCAGAGCGTCGACGTCGTGCTGCACCTGCCGGCCGATGCCGGTCGCCCGGCGGTGATCACGCGTTTCGTCAACAACCGCTCCGCGGTGCCCGACGGCAACACACGGCTCTCGATCGCGCACACCGCCGCGGTCGGGCCCGCCGACATCGAGGTCGACGGTCGGGTGCTCTTCTCCGACGTCGCCAGCGGCGAGGAGCTCACCGTCGTCGTGCCCGCCGACACCTACAAGGTCGCCGTGCTCCCGGCGCTCTCCGACGAGCCGCCCGTCCTGGGACCTGTCGACCTCGCGGTGCCGCCCGGCAAGGTGCTCCGAGTGTTCGCGGTCGGGGTGGCGGAGCGGGGCACCATGGACGCGATCATCCACACCATGACGGTGCCCGTGAAAGGGTCATCGGAGGCGCCCGCGACCGTCCCGGGCGGCACCGGGGGTCAGCACGCCGCCCCCGACGCCGGCCCGCTGCTGTGGGGAGGGCTGCTCGCCCTGGCCGGCGCCCTGGCCCTCGGCGCAACACTCGTCCGCGGCCGGTCGGAGCCCGGCCGAGCGTGATCAGCCGCGCCCTGCGCCTGGCGACCGCTGTGACGCTGGCGGCCGTCGGCGTCGGCCTGCTGGTGACGGCGTACGGCGCCCCCGGCCCCGACAGCCCGGCGTCTGCGGTCGACACCGCCATCGACGCCGCGATCGACCCCGAGGCCCGGACCGGAGGGCCGCCTGCCGATGCGCAGCAGCTCCTCCCGTCGGTGCCCCGCCGCGCCGGGTCCGGCTCGCCGCCGGCGACCGCACCCGACCCGGGCGACGTCCCGCCGGCCGCCACCGGGCGCGCGCTGCCGCCGCAGTGGCCGGAGTTCCGCCCGACCCGGTTGACGCTGCGGCCGGGCACCGGAGACGCTCCGGCGCCGGTCGACCCCGTGGGCGTCACGTCCGGCCGGCTCGCCCTGCCCGACGACGCCGACCGGGTCGGCTGGTGGACCGGCGGCGCCACGGCCGGTGCGCCGTTCGGGACCGTGGTGATCGCCGGCCACCTCGACTCCGCGAGCGACCCGGCGGGTCACCTCGCCGGGCTGACGACGTTGGCTCCGGACGACCTCGTCGACCTCGCCACCACCACCAAGCACCAGCGCTACCGGGTGGTGAGCAACTACCTGCTGCCCAGCGCCGACCTGTCGCGTCGCTCGGACCTCTTCGAGCAGCGCCGGCCCCACCGGTTGCTGCTGATCACGTGCGGCGGCCCGTACGACCACGAGCGCGGCCGGTACCGCGACAACCGCATCGTGGAGGCCGTCCCGGTGCCCGCCTGACGGTGGCGACTGCTCGCCCGGAGACCGGGCGGCCTAGCTCCTGCGGGCCTTCCTGACCGTGATCTTCGCGGTGGTCGACCCCGACGTGGTGAGGGGGTCGCCGAGGTAGGTCACGACCGCCCGCACCGTGCCCGCCCTCGTGAACCGCGGGAGCCTGATCGTGACCTTGCCCGCCCTCAGGGTGCGGGCGTAGGTCTGCTTGCCCACCCGCACCCTGACCGTGCCGGTGGGTGCGACGCTCGGGGCCTTGACCGCGATCGCCATCGTGGCCCGGGTCTTCCTGGCCACGATCTTCCGCGGCTGGACCTTGACCGTCAGGGTCGGCCTGGCCTTGGCAACCACCAGGCGTGCTGCCGGGCTGGTGCTCGGCCTGGCCGTGGAGCTGCCGAGGTAGCGTGCCTCGACGGACCTCGCGCCGGCCGTGTCGAAGGGGCCCACGCGCGCGGTCGCCCTGCCGTCGACCAGCGAGACGGTGGTCGCCCTGGTGCCACCGACGTGGAGCTCGACCGCACCGGTCGGCGTCCCGCTGGCCGAGGCCACCGTGACCGACACCGACGCGGTGCCCCGCCTGACCGGCACCGAGACCGGCGCGACCCTCACCGACGTGGTCGAGTCCACCAGGTCGGGCTCGACACCCGGCTTGATCTGGATGTTCTTGAAGTCGACCTGGTCGGTCACGCTGCGGTTCTCGAGCCCGACGAAACCGCTCGCCGCCATCGGGTCCGCACTGGTGAACGTGTTGACCAGGACGCCGTTCAGGTAGACCGAGACCTGCGAGCTCGTCAGCCGGATCGCGTAGGTGTTCCACTGACCGACCGGACGCACGGCGCCCGCGAGAGCGACGGGGTCGGCGGCCTGCATGGCGCCTCCGCTCGGCACGATCGCCCCGGTGTCGGCGCCGATCCGGATGCTGAAGCCACCGACCGGATCCGCACCCCCGCGGTCGCTCGACGCCACGTGGACGCTCGAGTCGTCGTTCGACGCCTGACGTCGCCAGTCCAGATCGAGCGTGTACGGCGCCGTCTGCTGCTCGGTGAACCACTCGGCGCCGCGGCCGCCGACACTGCGGATGGTGCAGTCGGTCTGACGGCCGAAGCCGCCGGCACCGGCCTTGCGCCAACCGTCGAAGGACGCGAACGACCCGTCGAACAAGCTCGTGTAGCCGGAGGTCGGTGGCGTTGCGACGCACGGGTCGGGCGCCGTGCCGCCGACCTGGATCGCGTCGAAGTTGAGCCGGCAGAAGTCGATGGCGCGATCGCACTGGATCGCCACCGTGTTCAGTCCCTGCTCGAGCGTCACCTCGTACTCCACGAACCGCCATGCCTCCCAGTTCTCGAAGCTGGTCATCGGCAGGCTCATCTGCTGACGGGCGCCACCGTTGGTGAGGAGCCCCATCGAGCGGGTCACGTTCTCGTCGGGACCGAGCGGTCCGGCGGCGTACCGCACGTAGATCGGGTACACGCCGGCCGTCGGGGCACTCACGGTCATCGCCGACGTCATCCCCGTCTCGCGAAACGTGTAGGAGCCGCTGCCGGAGAAGTTGCTGTGGTCGCCGGAGTTGAACGCCGGGCCGCCACTGATCGCGCCGTCCTCGACCTCGACCCAGGCGATCACCTCGTCGCCCACCGCTGCGGCCGCCGGCGACGGCGACACGGCGCCGAGCACCGAGAGGGCGAGCGCCAGGGAGGCGACCAGGGCGACGGACCGTGTCACCGCACCACGAAGCCGTGCGGTGACACGTCCGCGGGCAGACCTGCGAGGCACGTTCATGGGGCTCCTTGGCTCGGGATCGCTGGCCGGGGAAGCCGGTGCCCGGCCCGCCTGATCGCCCGAACGTATGACGCAGGTCGTACAGAGTCAAGAATCTGGTCCTTGTTCGTGAACTGATGAGGAAAAGGGTTCACAGACATGAACCAGCGAGGGCGTCTGGCGGGTAGTCCGAGAGGATGTGACCGTTGACACATGGTTCCTAAACCGGTTTAGATAAACGAGTGCCCCGCCCGACGATCACCGACGTCGCCCGGGCCGCCGGCGTCTCGAAGGGTGCGGTCTCGTTCGCGCTGAACGACCGCCCGGGCGTCTCGGCCGAGACGCGGCAGCGGATCATCGAGGTCGCGGAGTCGATGGGCTGGACGCCGAGTGCCGGGGCCAGGGCGCTGTCGACCAGCCGGGCCAACGCCGTCGGGCTGGTGCTCGCCCGGCCGCCCGAGGTGCTGCGCGCCGACGCGTTCTTCCCGTCGTTCATCGCCGGCCTCGAGACCGTGCTGTCGGCCCGTGACCACGCACTGCTGCTGCAGGTCGCCGAGCGCGACGACGTCAGTGCCTACAAGCGGCTGGCGCAGGAGCGACGCGTCGACGGCGTCTTCGTCACCGACCTGCACGTCGACGACGGTCGACCCGAGCTGTTGGCCGGGCTCGAGCTGCCGGCGGTGCTGATCGGCCCCGACCTCGGTGTGCGACGGGAGGCGGGACAGGACGTGCTCGGCGCCGACGACGAGCCCGCCGTCCGCGACGTGGTGCGTCACCTGGTCGATCTCGGCCATCGCGACGTCGCCCACGTCGCCGGACCGGCCGACCTCGTGCACGGCAGGTCGCGCCGCCACGCCTGGGAGGCGGCGCTGGCCGAGGCGGGGCTGCCGCCGGGCCCGGTCGTCGAGGCCGACTTCTCAGCCGACTCCGGGGCCCGCGCGACCGCGCAGGCTGCTCGACCTCGCGGAGCGACCCACCGCCATCGTCTACGCGAACGACCTGATGGCGACCGCCGGGCTCGGCGTCGCCCAGGCCCGCGGCCTCGAGGTGCCGCGCGACCTGTCGATCACGGGGTACGACGACACCGAGCTCGCGGCTCATCTGCGCCCGGCCCTCACCACCGTCCGCACCGACGTCGTCGCGTGGGGGCGCGCGGCCGCGACCCGGCTGCTCCAGCTGATCGACGGGGACGACACGTCCCCAGCCCCGCTCGCACCCGAGGCGCGCCTGGTCGTGCGCGCCTCCACCGGACCCGTTCCCACCATCACCGTCCAAGGAGATCCCCGATGAAGCGTCGCCCGTTGACCATCACTGCCCTCGTGCTCGGCCTGGGCCTCACCGCCGCCTGCGGTGGTGGCGGCCAGGACGCCGAGGAGGCCCGGGGCTCCACCGGCCCCATCACCGTCTGGATGTCGAACAACCCCGAGGAGATCGCCTGGGCCGAGCAGATGGTCAAGGCGTGGAACGCGGAGAACCCCGACGAGAAGGTGACCACGCAGGAGATCCCCGCGGGCAAGACCTCCGAAGAGGTGATCTCCGCGGCCATCACCGCGGGCAACGCACCGTGCCTGGTCTTCAACACCAGCCCGGCGGCGGTCCCGCAGTTCCAGAAGCAGGGCGGCCTGGTCGCCCTCGACGACTTCGAGGGTGGCGCGACCTACGTCGAGGAGCGCAGCGGCGACCTCGCGTCGCAGTACCAGTCCACCGACGGCAAGTACTACCAGATCCCGTGGAAGCAGAACCCCGTGATGATCTTCTACAACAAGGCGCTGTTCAAGGAGGCCGGGATCGACCCGGAGAACCCGCCGCTGGCGACGTACGACGAGTTCCTGGCCACCAGCAAGAAGCTGGTCGACGCGGGCGTCAGCGAGGCGGCCATCTCGCCTGCACCCACGAGCGAGTTCTTCCAGTCCTGGTTCGACTTCTACCCGCTCTACGCCGCCGAGTCGGGTGGGAAGCAGACGCTGGAGGACGAGAAGGCGACCTTCGCCGACGACGCCGGCGAGGCCGTGTGGGACTTCTGGGCCCAGATGTACGCCGACGGCTACAGCCCCCAGGAGAAGTACGACGGCGACTCGTTCGCCGACGGCGTCGCGGCGATGTCGGTGGTCGGCCCGTGGGCGATCAAGGTCTACGGCGAGTCGGTCGACTGGGGAGTGGCGCCGGTGCCGACCAGCCAGGGAACACCGGCCGAGGAGACCTACACGTTCTCCGACGCCAAGAACATCGGCCTGTACTCCGCCTGCGAGAACCAGGGGACTGCCTGGGAGGTGCTGCAGTTCGCCACCAGCGAGGAGCAGGACGGACAGCTGCTCGAGCTGACCGGGCAGATGCCGATCCGCGACGACCTGCCCGGCACCTACCCGGAGTACTTCGCGCAGAACCCGGCCTACGAGATCTTCGCCGACCAGGCCTCGCGCACCGTCGAGGTGCCCAACGTCGCCAACTCCGTGGAGATCTGGCAGGAGATCCGCGACAGCTTCTCGCGCGCGGTGATCTTCGGTGAGGAGCCCGTCCCGGACGCGCTGAAGGCGGCCGCCGAGAAGGCCGACGAGCTCGCGGCGCAGGACTGATCCGTCTTGCTGCAGAAGATCTTCGGCCGCCAGCCCCTGGGGGCGGTGTTCGCGGCGCCGTACGCACTGTTCCTGGCGCTGCTGTTCGCCTACCCCCTCGGGCTGGCGGTGTGGATCAGCTTCCACGACTACTTCTTCTCCGCACCCGGGGTGGCGGTGGACCGACCGTTCGTGGGCTTCGACAACTACCGCGAGGTGCTCCGAGACCCGGAGGTACGACGCGCCTTCCGCAACGTCGGCGTCTTCCTCGTCATCAACGTGCCGCTCACGGTCGGACTCTCGATCGTGCTCGCCGCGGCCCTCAACTCCGTCACCCGGCTGCGCACCTTCCTCCGGGTCGCCTACTACGTGCCCTTCGTGACCGCGAGCGTGGCGCTGGTGGCGGTGTGGCTGTTCCTGTTCTCGAACGGTGGGCTCGTCAACGAGATCCTCGGCCCCCTCGCACCGAACCCGTCGTGGCTGGTCAACTCGGGGTTGGCGATGCCGGTGATCGCGGTCTTCGTGACCTGGAAGAGCCTGGGCTTCTTCATCCTGCTGTACCTCGCCGCGCTGCAGGGCGTGTCCAAGGACCTGTACGACGCGGCGGCGGCCGACGGGGCGGGCGTGGTGCGCCGCTTCTGGCACATCACGGTGCCGGGAGTACGCAACGCCTCCACGCTGGTGGTGATCCTGGCGACCATCACCGGAGCCAACCTGTTCACCGAGCCCTACCTGCTCACCAACGGCGGCGGACCCAACGGAGCATCGGCAACACCGGTGTTCGTGATGTACCAGAAGGGGATCGAGCAGGGGAACCCCGACGTCGCCTCGGCCATCGGCGTCGTGCTGGTGCTGCTCGTGCTCACGATCTCACTGGTCAACCGCAAGCTGCTGGAGCGTGACTGATGCCGAAGAAGATCTGGTCCTTCCTGGCGCTGCTCCTCGGCGCGCTGGTCTTCCTGTTCCCCTTCTACTACATGGTGATCGGCTCGCTGCAGAAGTCGCCGGACACCTCGCTGGGCGGCCTGCTGCCCCTCGACGGCTGGACGCTGGACAACTTCTCCGCCATCAACTCGCGCGTCGACCTGCTGGGCTCGCTGCTCAACTCGGCCATCTTCACCGGCGGGGTGATGCTCGGCACGGTGGTCTTCGGCGTCCTCGCGGGCTACGCGCTCGCGCGGCTGCACTTCCGCGGCCGCGGCACGCTCTTCGCGGTCATGCTGCTGGTGCAGATCGTGCCGTTCCAGCTGCTGATCATCCCGATCTACGTGATGATCGTGCGCTACTACGGCCTCGCCGACTCCTACCTCGGCATGATGGCGCCGTTCCTGATCAACTCGACCGCGGTGTTCGTCTTCCGGCAGTTCTTCGTGAGCCTGCCCGAGGAGCTCTTCCACGCGGCCGCGATCGACGGAGCCAGCGAGCTGCGCATCCTGTGGTCGATCGCCCTGCCCCTGGTGAAGCCCGCGCTGCTGACCGCGATGCTGCTCACCTTCATCGGTCCGTGGAACGAGTTCCTGTGGCCGTTCCTGGTCACCAAGGACGCCGACCTGCAGCCGCTCGCGGTCACCCTGGCCAACTACATCAGCAACATCGCCGGCCGTGCGGCCAATCCGTACGGCGCGATCCTGGCGGGTGCGGTGGTGCTCGCCGGCCCTGCGGTCGCCCTGTTCATCGCCTTCCAGCGGCGGTTCACCAACCTCGACATCGGCAGCGGAGTAAAGGGATGACGACATGACGGACGTGCGCAGAGTGCTTGCCGGAGTCACCGTGCTGGTCCTGGGCGTGAGCGCCCTGGCGACCGTGGGCGGAACGGCTGGCGCGGAAGCGCCGGCCCGAGGGGCGCAGGCCGCGGCCGCCGCCGAGCCGCTCACCAACCTCGACCATCTCGACTTCCTCGGCGACACCGCGACGCCGCGCGAGCGCCCGCGGCACACGACGTACCGCCTCGCGCAGGAGCCCGAGGTCGGGGTGCTCTGGACCTACGCCGACCGGCGCGACGTCGGCTTCGAGCGCGTCGGCGGAGGCGCGCTCGACCCCGCGACCGGCCACTGGTCGCAGGGTGCCTACAACGCCGACGACGTCGCCCGCGCCGCCGTCGTCTACGTGCGCCACTGGCGCCAGACCGGCGACGCCGCGAGCCGCGAGCGCGCCTACGAGCTGCTGCGCGGGCTCACCTATCTCCAGACCGCCACCGGGCGCGACGCCGGCAACGTCGTGCTCTGGATGCAGCCCGACGGCACGCTGAACCGCAGCGCCGAACCCGTCGAGCTGCCCGACCCGAGCGACAGCGACGCGTCGTACTGGCTGGCCCGCACCGTCTGGGCGCTCGGCGAGGCGGTGCCGGCCTTCCGCGACGACGACCCGCGCTTCGCGCGCTTCCTCGAGCGCCGGCTCGCGCTCGCCGTCGACGCCGTCGACCGTCAGGTGCTCGACGAGTACGGCGCCTACTACCGCGCCGACGGCCGGCGCACGCCCGCCTGGCTGATCGTCGACGGCGCCGACGCCACCGCCGAGGCGGTGCTGGGTCTGGCCGCCTACGTCCAGGACGGCGGCACACCGAAGGCGCGGCGGGTGCTGCGCCAGCTGGCCGAGGGTGTCGCCGAGCTCTCCGGCGGCGACGCCCGGCGCTGGCCGTTCGGCGGCGTCCTGCCGTGGGGCCACTCGCGGTCGATCTGGCACGCGTGGGCCTCGCAGATGGGCGGCTCGCTCGTCGCCGCCGGCGAGGCGCTGGACCGCTCGGACCTGACCCGGGTGGCCCGCAAGGACGCGTTCACCTTCGACCCGTGGCTGATCACATCGGGCGGCCCCGACAACGGCCGGCAGCCCACCCGCGCCGACCAGGTGCAGCTCGCCTACGGGGCCGACTCGCGCGTGCAGGGCCTGCTCGCCCACGGCACCCGCGCCGGCGACCTGCTGGCCGGGGTGAGCGCGGCCTGGTTCTTCGGCGCCAACGCGTCGGGGCAGCCGACCTACGACCCCGCCACCGGCGTGACGCTCGACGGCGTCGAGGCCGACGGTCGCGTGAACCTCAACTCCGGAGCGGAGTCGACCATCCACGGCCTGCTCACCATGCTCGCGCTCGACGCGCACCCGGCCGTGGCCGAGCTGGCCCGCACCGCCACCGTGGCCGGTGGCGTGGGCGTCACCGAGCTGCAGGCCGAGGACGCCGTCCTCACCGGCGGCGCCACCGCGGTCACGCCCGAGAGCCGCTGGACGGGCGAGTCGCAGTACGGCGGCACCGGCTTCGCGCGGGTGCCCGCGGGCGGGCGCGCGGTCTTCGCCGTCCCGGGCTCGCAGCCGGCCTCGCTCGTGATGCCCGTGACCGACTACCGGCGCGGCTCGCGCGCGGTCACCTCCTACGTCGCGGCGGGCGAGCGGGTGGGCCGCGTGCGTTCCGGCGCGATCGCTCCGCAGGGCCGCTCCGAGGGGCCGGGTGCGCTGCTCCCACAGACGCTGGGGAAGCTCCCGGCCGGCACGGGCTCGCTGGTGGCCCGCACCCGCGGCGGCACCGCACGCATCGACGCCCTGGTGCTGCAGCCGCTGGTCACCACGCACGTGCTCGGCGACGGCGACCACGGCTCCGCCGTGCTGCGCAATGCCGGTGCCCGGCCCCGACGTGCGACGGTGGTGGTGCCCGGGACGGGCGTCGCCCGGGTGCACGTCTTCGACGGCCTCGGTCGCCCGGTCCGCACCACCACGACCTCCGCGGTCACCGTGTCCGTGACCCTGCCCGCCGGAGGGTTCGCGGTCGTGCGCCGCTGACCCCCACCGCCCCACCCCCTGAACGCCGAACCGAGAGGACCCCATGCCATCGCCCCGAGCCCAGTTCCCGCTGGGCCCGTTCACGCCGTACTTCGACAACCCGATCCTGGTGCCCCAGGGTGAGGGATGGGAGTCGGGCAGCGTCTACAACCCCGCGGCGATCGTGAAGGACGACCGGGTGGTGCTGCTCTACCGCGCCCATGCCGACGACATCGTCAGCCACGTCGGCTACGCCGAGAGCGACGACGGCATCCACTTCACGCGCCGCCCCGAGCCGGTGCTCTCCCCGAGCGAGGACTACGACAGGTTCGGCTGCGAGGACCCCCGAGTCACCGAGATCGAGGGCACCTACTACCTCACGTACTCCGGGTGGGACCGCACCAACGCGCAGCTGTGCCTGGCCACCTCGACCGACCTGCTCACGTGGGAGAAGCATGGGCCGCTCTTCGGCGACTTCAACACCTTCGAGCCCCGCGCCGACGACGTCCCGACGCCGTGGAGCAAGGCCGGTGCCATCGTCGACCGGAAGGTCGGGGGTCGGTGGCTCATGTACTTCGGCGAGGGCTCGATCTACCATGCCTGGTCCGACGACCTGATCCACTGGGAGCCGGCGCCCCAGGACCAGCCGCTGATGCTGCCCACGCTGCCGGGCACCTTCGGCGAGTACCTGGTCGAGGTCGGTCCGCAGCCGGTCTGGACCGACAACGGACTGATCCTGCTGCTGCACAACGCGGCGGTGAAGTACGACGACGGCACGGTGCGCTACACCTGTGGGCAGCTGCTCTTCGACCCCGCGCGACCGACCGAGGTGATGGCGCAGATGAACTACCCGTGGCTCGAGCCGACCACCGCGGAGGACCGGCACGGCCTGGTCTCCAACGTCACGTTCGTGGAGGGACTGGTGCACTTCGGTGACTCCTGGTTCGCCTACTACGGCCAGAGCGACTCCACGCTCGGCGTGGCGACGTTCCGCCCGGGCGCGACGTGGAGCTGAGCCCCGACGCCGCCTGGCTCGCCGCGGAGTGCGACCGGCTGCTCGACTTCGGTCGAGGGGCCGTGGTGGCCGACGGATTCGGCTACCTCGACGACGACGGCCGCCCCGACCCCGACCGCCCGGTCGAGCTGTGGATCACCTGCCGGATGACCCACGTCCACGCGCTCGGCCACCTGCTCGGCCGCGACGGGTGCGCGGCCCTCGCCGACCACGGCGTCGCGGCGCTGCGAGGCCGCCTGCGCGACCACGAGAACGGCGGCTGGTGGGCGCAGGTGGGGCCGTCGGGTCCGGTGACGACGACGAAGTCTGCCTACGAGCACGCGTTCGTGGTGCTCGCCGCGAGCAGCGCCGCAGCGGCGCGACGCCCCCACGCGGCGGCGCTGCTCGACGAGGCGGTCGACGTCCTGCTGCAGCACTTCTGGGACGACGAGGCCGGGATGGTGGTCGAGGAGTGGGACGCCGCCTGGACCACGCTCGACGACTACCGCGGCGTCAACGCCAACATGCACACCGTCGAGGCGCTGCTGGCGGCCGCCGACGTGCTGGAGCGCGACGACCTGCGCGAGCGCGCGCTCCGCATCACCGCGCGGGTGGTGCGTGACCTCGCGCCCGCCCACGCCTGGCGGCTCCCGGAGCACTTCGACACCGCCTGGACGCCGCTGCTCGACTACAACGCCGACCGGCCGGCCGACCCGTTCCGGCCGGCGGGAGCCACGGTCGGCCACTGGCTGGAGTGGGCGCGGCTCGCCCTGCACCTGCGGGCGGCGCTGGGCGAGGCCGCTCCCGACTGGCTGCTCGACAACGCCGTGGGTCTCTTCGACGCGGCGGTGCGCGAGGGGTGGGCGGTCGACGGTGCCGACGGCTTCGTCTACACCGTCGACTTCGACGGTCGGCCGCTCGTGCGCCAGCGGATGCACTGGGTGCTCACCGAGGCGGTGGCGGCCGCCGCGGCGCTGCACGCGGCGACGGGGGAGCAGCGCTACGCCGAGCTGTACACGCAGTGGTGGGGCTACGCCGAGGCCCACCTCATCGACCGGGCCCGCGGCTCGTGGCACCACGAGCTCGCCCCCGACAACAGCCCGGACGGGCAGACCTGGCCCGGCAAGCCCGACCTCTACCACGCGGTCGGCGCGACCCTGGTGCCGCGGCTGCCCCTCGCGCCGACCGCGGCGGTGGCGCTGCGCGACGCTCAGGCAGAGTAGGGAGCCCGACGTCGTTTGAGCCCCAGCATGTACGGCATGCCGGTGCCCGCGACGACCATCGTTCGTCCCAGCCGGGAGAGCACGGAGGGGGACGGCGGTGCGGGCGTCGAGCCCGCGACGTCCGGCACGGGCACGACGTACGCGCGGGTCGGCCCGATCCCCTCGAGGTCCTGGAGCACCTCCTCGCCGGGGACCCCCAGGGTGCCGACTCGGAGCCGGTGCAGGTCCTCGGACAACAGGACGTACTCCGGGATCGTCACCGGGCTCTTGAGCATGCGGTGCACGAGGATCACGTCGATGCCGACCAGCTTCCGCTGCTGCCGGATCGTCTGCGTGGCCACCTCACCGATGTGCGCGACGAACTTCAGCTTCAGCTTGCCGACCTGGGTGCACCCGTTGCAGGGGCAGAGGTTCTTGGCGACGTACTGCCGCTCGACGTGGAACGCCCGGTGCATGGCCGTGGCGACCTCGAGCGTTGCTGCGACCGCCTCGTCGTCGGGCAGCCGCTCGGCCGAGCGGCACAGGAAGGCCGCGTCACCCTCGATCTCGACCAGGTCGAAGTCCGGTGCGGCGTCGATCACCCGCTCCAGCAGCCGGGCCGTGTTGACCTCGGCGTGCGCCAGGCTCATCCGGTGCGTCCGCATGTACTCGGTGTAGCCACCGATGTCGGCGATCAGGAGCAGCGAGCGCTCAGTGGTCATCGGGTGGGATCCTGTTCATGCGTGACTCCTCGAGTGGGGCGGTGGGGGTGAAGCGGTCGAGCATCGAGTCGACGCTCGTCGCCGCGTCGCGGGCGCTGGGCGGGTAGCCCAGGACGACGGCGAGGAAGTGCTCGGAGCGCAGGGCCTGGAGCCGCAGTGCGCTCGCCGCGCGTACGGCCGCGGTGCGGCGGATCCCCCGCAGCAGGGCGATCTCGCCGAACCCCTCGCCCGGCCCCAGGGTGGTGATCAGCCGTCCGTCCCCGACGATGTCGGCCTCGCCCGTCTCGATCACGAAGTAGCGGTCGCCGACGGCACCCTGCTCGAAGAGGATGTTGCCCGCCGGCACCTCGAGCGGCTCCAGCCCGCGGGCCAGCTGCTCGATGGCGGGCAGCGGCAGGACGCCCAGCATGGGCACGGCCCGCAGCATCGCGATCTCGCCGTCGCGCACGCCGAGGGACCGGTCCATCCGCCGCAGCCGCGACCACGACAGCACCGCGCAGACGGGACACAGCAGGCCGGCGATGACCAGCGTGGGACGGATGCCGACCAGCTCGAGCAGCAGCGACGTGACGATCGCGCCGACTCCCATCGAGAGGGCGACCAGGCTCTCCAGCACCCCGAAGACGCGGGCCAGCATCTCGTCGGGGGCGATCCGGCCCAGCAGCGTGAAGCCGCCGAGGTCGATCAGCGCGTTGCCGACGCCGACAGCGGCCAGCAGGGCCAGGGCCGTGGCCTGGTGGGGGAGGACGCCGATCAAGGTCACCGGCACGCCCCACAGCGTCACCCCCACGGCGAACCACGCACCCAGCCGCCGGGTGTCGACCAGCAGCGAGGCGGCGAGCGAGCCCACGACCGCACCGGCTCCGACCGCCGCGGACAGCAGGCCGACCCCGGCCTCGCCGGTGTCCAGCAGGTCGATGGCGACCACGACGGTGAGCACGGTGAGGGCGCCGCGGACCAGCGTCTGCGCCACGGCGAGGCCCATGATCAGGGCCAGGTCGGCACTCCGGCCGACGGCGCGCAGGCCCTCGGCGGCCGAGCGCAGCAGGGTGCCCCCCAGGGGTGCGGCCGGACGCGGGGGTGCCTCGTAGCGCAGTCCCAGCAGCAGGATCGCGGCCCACAGCGAGGCGGCCGCCGCCACCGCGAACACCGCGGTCACGCCCGCGAGGTCGAGCAGCAGCGCGGCCAGCAGCGGCCCCGCCAGCGTGGCCGCGGAGTCCAGCAGACCACGGACGACGTTGGCGCTGGCGAGCTCGTACCCGGTCCGGCACAGCGACGGGAGGAGGGCCGAGTGAGCGGGCCGGTAGAGCGTGGCGGCGATCGTCGACAGCACCGCCAGCACGTAGACGACGTACGTCGGGCCGGACAGGCCGACCACGAGCGCGGCTGCCCCGGTGGCCGCGCCGCGCAGGAGTGAGACCAGGACGAGCACCCGCTCCCGGCGGCCCCGGTCGGCCAGCGGCGACAGCAGCGGGGCCAGGACGGCGGCCGGCACCATCCGCAGGAGGGCGACCAGTCCGACGGCGGTCGCGCCGCCGTCGCGGTAGGCCACGATGCCGAGGCCCACGGTGAACGCCCACTCGGCGGTCCAGGCGCCGAGGAAGCTGAGCTGGGCCCGCCGCAGGCCGGGGTTGCGCGCGTTGCTGCTGAACGCGGCTGCGGCCTTGCCCAGCCTGCCCCCGGTCAGTCCTCGCACGGTGTCTGCGCCCGGCTCTCTCTCGGGCGATCGCCGAGGTGCAGACCTGGTCTGCCGATCGCGTGGTGCCCTACTGCCTCGCTGCATCATGGCCACGAACCGACCCCCTTGCCAAGGCTCGTGCACGCCTTCCAGCCCGCACCAACGTCAGGTGCCGGACCGCGCGTGCTTCGCGATCGCGTCGGCGGCCCGGCGCAGGGGCTCGAGCCCCGAGGTCATCGTCGCGCCGCGGCCGGTGACGATGCTGATCGAGGCGAGGACACCCCACCCGGGCAACGGGGCCGCGAGCCCGTAGGCGCCGGGGTGCAGCTCCTGATGGGTCGCCACGTGACCGGTGTCCCGGATCCGGGCGACCCGGTCGGGCTCGCCCTGCACGGGCGGCCCGGACGCCAGGGCGGCGAGCCCGCCGGCGCCGCGGTCGAGCGGGTCGCGGTTGCCGAGGCGGTAGGAGAACCGGGGCCCGTCGGTCGGTGGCTCGGCGACGACCGTCGTGACGGCGTGCCCGCCGATCGCCTCGACCAGGCTGGCCGTCGCATCCACCTCCCGAGCCAGCTGGTGCAGCACCGGCTCGGCGACCTCGCGCAGCGACGGGCGCGTGCGGTCGACCAGCTCGGACGCCGTGGGGCCGAGGGTGTAGCTGCCCGCGGCGTCCCTGGCGGCGAAGCCGGTGCGGTGCAGCGAGACGAGCAGCCGGTAGGTGATCGAGCGGTGCAGCCCGCAGGCGGCCGCCAGCTGCGCGGTGGTCATCCCCTCGGGGTGCCGGGACAGCTCGAGCAGCACCGCCAGCCCGCGCTCGAGGGTCTGCGAGCCGTCGGCTCCCTCGCCCACGGGCTGGGTGGTCATGGCGTGGGCAGGATCGTGCCGCGGACCTCGCCCAGCCCGATCCGGCCGCGGGCGCCCGGTGCGCCGTAGCGGAGCACGACCTCGTCGCCGTCCTCGAGGAACGTGCGCTGCTCCCCCCGGGCGACCCACGGCTCGCGGCCGCCCCACGACAGCTCGAGGAGCGAGCCCCGCTGCTCCTTCGCGGGCCCGGAGATGGTGCCGGAGGCGTAGAAGTCGCCGACCCGCAGCGACGCCCCGTTGACGGTCAGGTGGGCGAGCATCTGGGCCGGCGACCAGTACATCGCGGAGTACGGCGGGCGCGCCACGACCGTGCCGTTGACCTCCACCTCGACGTCGATGTCGTAGCCACCCGGGCCGTCGAGCTGCAGGTAGGGCAGCACCGCCGGCTCCTGCGTCGGCAGGTCGACCTTCGCGTGCTCGAGCGCGGCCAGCGGGGTCACCCACGCCGAGACCGTGGTGGCGAACGACTTGGCGAGGTTGGGCCCGAGCGGCACGTACTCCCAGGCCTGGATGTCGCGGGCCGACCAGTCGTTGACCCCGGTGACGCCGAAGACGGTCTGGGCGAACTCGGCGGTCGGGACGCGCTGTCCCAGCGGGATCGTGCGGCCGACGACGAAGCCGAGCTCGGCCTCGATGTCGAGCCGGAGGCAGGGTCCGTACGACGGCAGCTCGTCGGTCGGCGCCTTGCGCTGCCCCGAGGGCCGGTGGATCGCGGTGCCGGACACGACGATCGACCCGGCACGCCCGTGGTAGGCCACCGGCAGGTGCCGCCAGTTCGGCATCAGCGCATCGCCGTCGGGCCGGAAGATCCGCCCGACGTTGGTGGCGTGGTCGATCGACGCGTAGTAGTCGACGTAGTCGCCGACCTCGAAGGGGAGTCGCAGCGTCACGGCGTCCAGCGGCGCGAGTGTCAGTCGGCGCTGCTGGCTCGGGTCGGTCAGCAGGTCGACGACCCACGCGCGCACCCCGGCCCACGTGTCGGGCCCTGCGGCCATGAGGGGGTTGAGGCTCCCGGTGTCGAGGACGGCGACCAGGTCCGGACGGGTGGCGCGGGCGGCCTCGGCGAGGTCGAGCACGACGTCGGCGATCCGGACGCCGACGCGGGGGGTGCCCGTCGCGACCGAGAACACGGCGTACGGCAGGTTGTCGACGTCGTAGTCGCTGCCGGCGGCGCCGTCGACCCAGCAGGTGTCGGAAGGGGTGCTCACGTGGGGACTCCGGTTCTCGCGGTTACGGGGCCGAGCAGGTGCAGGGCGTCGAGGTCGGCCACGGCGCCCGCGACCTCGGAGACCTGCCCGGCGGGGGATCGGTCGGAGACGAGCTTGACCTCGAGGCCCGCGAGGACGAGGCGGCCGGTGGCCGCGACTGTGGTGACGACCGTGGCGAGGTGGCCCGGTGAGGGCACGACCACGCTCACCGGCAGCCCCGACGGGAAGCGGGCGGCGTCGGCGTGACCCGCGAGGTCGTGCTCCGCCACGGCTCGGGGGAGGGGTGCCTCGCCGGGCGGGAAGACCGCGGCGTCGTCGGCGAGGTGTCGCAACGACGCGGGAGTCCGGGGTGAGGTCGCGATTGACACGGTCCGGAGCGTATCGGAGGATCTTCGAAATAAGAACGGGCAGTGTTCTGATATCGGTGATGGGATGGTTGGGGTCATGGCGTTCTACCGACAGCTCGGCGAGGTCCCGCCGAAGCGACACACCCAGCACCGCGACCCCGAGGGGCGGCTGTACTACGAGGAGCTGATGGGCGAGGAGGGGTTCTCCTCCGACTCCTCGTTGCTCTACCACCGCGGGGTGCCGTCGGCGATCGTGGCCTCCGAGGTGTGGGAGCTGCCCGACCAGACCCGGGTCGCCAACCATCCGCTCAAGCCGCGCCACCTCAAGCTGCACGAGCTCGGCACCGGCACCGACGCGGTGCAGGACCGGCGGCTGGTGCTGGGCAACAACGACGTCCGCATCGCCTACGTCGTCACGGGGGTCGAGCCGAGCCCGCTGTACCGCAACGCGATCGGCGACGAGTGCGTGTACGTCGAGGCCGGCTCGGGCGTGGTCGAGACGGTGTTCGGCGTGCTGCCCTACCGGGGCGGCGACTACGTGATCGTGCCGCGCGCGACGACGCACCGCTGGGTGCCGGCAGAGCCGTCACAGCTCTACGCGATCGAGGCCAACAGCCACGTCGCCCCGCCCAAGCGCTACCTGTCGCGCTACGGGCAGCTGCTCGAGCACGCGCCGTACTGCGAGCGCGACCTGCACGGGCCCGACGGTGTCCATCTCGCCGACGGCGAGGGTGTCGAGGTGCTCGTGAAGCACCGCACCAGCGGCGGCGTCGTCGGCACCCGGATGACCTACGCCACCCATCCGTTCGACGTGGTGGGCTGGGACGGCTGCCTCTACCCGTACACGTTCAACATCGACGACTACATGCCGATCACCGGCAAGGTGCACCAGCCGCCGCCGGTGCACCAGGTGTTCGAGGGCCACAACTTCGTGGTGTGCAACTTCCTGCCGCGCAAGGTCGACTACCACCCGCTGTCGATCCCGGTGCCGTACTACCACTCCAACGTCGACTCCGACGAGGTGATGTTCTACGTGGCCGGCGACTACGAGGCCCGCAAGGGCTCGGGCATCGGGCTGGGCTCGGTCTCGCTGCACCCGGGCGGCCACGCCCACGGCCCGCAGCCCTCGGCGATCGAGGCGTCGCTGGGGGTGGAGTACTTCGAGGAGTCGGCGGTCATGGTCGACACCTTCGCCCCGCTCGAGCTCGGCGAGGGCGGCCTGGCCTGCGAGGACCCCGCCTACGCCTGGTCCTGGGCGCGGCGCGGTCCCGACGACCCGGCGGTGTTCTCCAACAGCTGACCGGTCGCACGCGGCGATTCGCGTTATCCTCGAGCCATGACGGGCCACTCCCACCGCCCCCAGCCCCGCCGTCTCGCGGCCGTCGTCGTGACGCTGGCGGTGGCGACAGCGACGGCGCTGCTCGCCACGGCATCGGCCTCACCCCGGGTCCTGGACGAGCCTCGAAGTACGTCTGAGGCAGCGGCGCCAGCACGCTTCGACGTGCTGGTCTTCTCGCGCACCGCCGGATTCCGGCACGACTCCATCCCCGACGGCATCGCGGCCGTCCGCCAGCTCGGACGCCGGCACGGCTTCTCGGTCACCGCCACCGAGGACCCCGCGGCGTTCACGGGTCGCAACCTGCGCAGGTTCGAGGCAGTCGTGTGGCTCTCGACCACCGGTGACGTGCTCGGGCCGAACCAGGAGCGCGCGTTCACGCGTTACGTCCGCCGAGGCGGCGGCTACGTCGGCGTGCACGCCGCCTCCGACACCGAGTACGAGTGGCCCTGGTACGGCAGGCTCGTCGGCGCCTACTTCAGGAACCACCCCGCGATCCAGCCCGCCACGGTCGCGGTGGAGGACAAGAACACCTCGTCGTCCTGCTTCCTGCCGACGCGGTGGGACCGCACCGACGAGTGGTACAACTACCGCGCGCCCGAGTCCGGCAGCAGCGACGACTACAGCCCGCGCGGCGACGTCCGCGTGATCGCCAGCCTCGACGAGACCAGCTACGACGAGGGCGACGACACCGAGTCCGCCGACGACCACCCGATCGCGTGGCTGCAGCGGTTCCAGGGCGGGCGCAGCTTCTACACCGGTGGCGGCCACACGTCGGAGTCGTACGCCGAGCCGCTGTTCCTCTCCCACCTGCTCGGCGGCATCCGGTGGGCGGCCGGGCGCCCCGCCGACGAGTGCCTGCACGTCCGGGGTCCACGGATCACCCAGGTGCGTCCGGTCGGATCCACCACCGACCGGACCCCGACCGTGGCGGCCCGGGTCGGCGGCACCCGCCGCTCGGGGGTTCGCCTGTTCGTCGACGACAGGCGTCGCTCCGTCAGCTGGTCCGACGGCCGCGTGCGCTGGACGCCGAAGCAGGCCCTGGGGCGCGGGCCGCACCAGGTGCGACTGGTGGCCGAGGACGGCGCCGGCCACCGCGCGGTGAGCACCTGGCGGTTCCGCGTGCGTCGCTGAGGGGTGCCGTTCGCCTCAGTCGAGGCCGGACTGGCGCAGCAGCTGGTCGAACGGGGTCGGGTCGGCGAACTCGTCGTCGACGGTCCGCCGGCGTGTGGTGGCGGCGTCCGCGGGGCTCGTCTTCCCCATCAGGGCCGCGAGCTCGCCCGCGGCGCGAGCGGTCCGACGGTCCAGTCCGGCGTCCCCGAAGTCGTCGGTGGCGGCGAAGACGCCGGTCGGGACCACGACGGCGTGGAGATAGGAGAACAGCGGTCGCAGGGCGTGCTCGAGCACGAGCGAGTGACGGGCCGTGCCGGCCGTGGCGGCGACCAGGACCGGCTTGCCGTCCAGCAGGCCCTCGTCGAGCACGTCGAAGAAGGTCTTGAACAGTCCGGAGTACGACGCCGAGAACACCGGCGTCACGACGACCAGACCATCGGCTCGGCGTACGGCTTCGACCGCATCGGTCAGCTGACCGGCCGGGAACCCGGTGAGCAGGTGGTCGGTGAGCTGGTGGGCGAGGTCGCGGAGCTCGATCGTGGTGACCTCGACCTCCTCGAGCGCCTCGACCGTCGCGGCCGTGAGGCGGTCGGCCAGCAGCCGGGTCGAGGAGGGGGTGGAGAGACCGGCCGAGACGACGACGAGGGCGGTCATGCCGACACCTCCAGGGTGCCCTCGGCGCGCGCCCGGGCGGCGACCAGGGAGTCGTGGGTCGGGGCGTCCGGCACGTGGGCGGGGCGGCCCTCGGCGAAGCCCCTGCGCATCTCCGGCAGGATCTCGCCGAGCAGGTCGAGCTGCTCCAGCACGGTCTTCAGCGGCAGTCCGGCGTGGTCGACCAGGAACAGCTGGCGCTGGTAGTGCCCGGCGTGGTCGCGGAACGACAGCGTGCGCTCGAGCACCTGCTGCGGCGAGCCGACGGTGAGCGGCGTGGCCTCGGCGAAGTCCTCCAGCGACGGGCCGTGGCCGTAGACCGGGGCGTTGTCGAAGTAGGGGCGGAACTCGTCGACGGCGTCCTGGCTGTTCCTGCGCATGAAGAACTGTCCGCCCAGGCCGACGATGGCGGTGTCCGCCGGGCCGTGGCCGTGGTGCTCCCACCGCTGGCGGTAGAGCTCGACCATCTGCCGGGCGTGCGAGGCCGGCCAGAAGATGTGGTTGTGGAAGTACCCGTCGCCGTAGTAGGCCGCCTGCTCGGCGATCTCCGGGCTGCGGATCGAGCCGTGCCACACGAACGGAGCCACCCCGTCCAGCGGCCGCGGTGTCGCGGTGAAGCCCTGCAGCGGCGTGCGGAACCTGCCCTCCCAGCTCACGACGTCCTCGCGCCACAACCGGCGGAGCAGCGCGTAGTTCTCGACCGCGAGGTTGATGCCCTGGCGGATGTCCTTGCCGAACCACGGGTAGACCGGGCCGGTGTTGCCTCGGCCCATCATCAGGTCGACCCGCCCGTCGGTGAGGTGCTGCAGCTTCGCGTAGTCCTCCGCGATCAGCACCGGGTCGGTGGTCGTGATCAGCGTCGTGGCCGTGGAGAGGATGATCCGCTCGGTCTGCGCACCGATGTAGGCCAGCGTGGTGGTCGGCGCGGAGGCGATGAACGGCGGGTTGTGGTGCTCACCGGTCGCGAAGACGTCGAGACCCACCTCCTCGGCCTTCTTCGCGATCGCCACCGTGGCCCTGATCCGCTCGTGCTCGGTCGGGGTGCGGCCGGTGGTGGGGTCGGGGGTGACGTCGCCGACGGTGAAGATGCCGATCTGCATGGTGGCCTCCGGATGAGATGGTCGAGCGCCACCCGCTCGGTGACGCGTCACGTACATCGTGCCCAACCTAGGTGAAACGTCAACTATTCCCGGGTACGCTGGTGTGCATGAGCGCTGACGGCCCCTGGTTGGACGACGAGCAGCAGCTGGCCTGGCGTGGCTGGCTGGCGGTGAGCGGCCGGCTACCGGCCGCCCTGCACCGCAGACTGCAGGCCGACTCCGGCCTGTCGCTGTCCGACTTCGAGGTGCTGGTGCAGCTCTCCGAGTCGCCCGAGGAGCGGTTGCGGTTCGGCGAGCTCGCCGCCGCCCTGCTGTGGGAGCGCAGCCGCCTGTCGCACCACATCAAGCGGATGGCCGGCCGCGGTCTCGTGGCGCGTGAGGAGTGCGCGGACGACGGGCGAGGGGCCTTCGTCGTCCTCACCCCGCAGGGGCGCGGCGTGATCGAGCTGGCCGCGCCCGCCCATGCCCGCGCCGTGCGCGAGCTGGTCTTCGACACGCTGACCGAGAACGAGCTGCGCAGCCTGCGCCGGATCACCGGCAAGGTGCTCACCCGCCTGTCGGCCCGGGAGTAGGAGGCCCGCTGCCTGCGCGCGCGAGGTTCGGGCTAGGTTTCTGGTGACCTGTCGGACTCACCGCCGAGGAGCATGGATGCCGCACGAACAGGGGATCGTCGAGCGCCTGTCGGGGAAGCACGTGCTGGTCACGGGCGTGACCGGATTCGTGGGCGAGGCGCTGCTGCAGCGGCTGCTCGGCGACGTGCCCGGCGTGCGGGTGAGCGTGCTGGTGCGGCCCCGCGGCTCGACCCCGGCCGAGGCCCGGGTCGCGACCATGCTGAAGAAGCCGATCTTCGAGGGCTGCGACGGCAGCGGCGTGCAGGTGATCGCCGGCGACATGGCCGACGTTCCGGCCCTGCCCGCCGACCTGGACGCCGTCGTGCACTGCGCCGGAGACGTCTCGTTCAACCCGCCGGTCGACGAGGCGTTCACCACCAACGTGATCGGCACCCGTGACCTGCTGGCCCGCATCGCCGAGATCGGCGACCACGTGCACTACGTGCACGTCTCGACCGCCTACGTCGCCGGACGCCGGCGCGGCACCATCGCGGAGGGCCCGGTCGTCCACGACGTCGACCTCGAGGCCGAGCTGGCGTGGGGTCTCGCCCAGCGGGCGTTTGTCGACCAGCGCTCCCGCGACGCCGACCGCCTGGCCAAGCTCCGCGCCAAGGCGGAGCGCGCGCACGGGCGGGCCGGACTGCTCGGCGCGGCCGCCGTGGTCGAGGAGCGCCGCAAGACGTGGGTCAGTGACGAGCTGATCCGGCTCGGCACCGAGCGGGCCCGCAGCCTCGGCTGGACCGACTGCTACACCTTCACCAAGGCCATGGCCGAGCGCGTCGTCGAGGCCCGCGCCTCCCGGGCCCCGGTCTCGATCGTGCGACCCAGCATCATCGAGTCCGCCCTCGATCGGCCCTACGCCGGCTGGATCGAGGGCTTCAAGATGGCCGAGCCGCTGATCCTGGCCTACGGCCGCGGCGAGCTTCCCGAGCTGCCGGCCGCCGCCGACACGGTGGTCGACATCGTGCCGGTCGACCACGTCGTCGCCGCGCTGGTCGCCGTCCTCGCCCATCCGCCGGAGCCCGGGGAGGCGGAGTACTTCCACGTCTCCTCCGGCGCCCGCAACCCGCTCACCATCCACAAGCTCTACGACCACGTGCGCGGCTACTTCGACGCCCACCCGTTCACGGGCGGCGAACGCGGCGCCGCACGGCTGCCCGACTGGAGGTTCCCCGGCGCCCAGTCGGTCGAGCGGCTGCTCACGACCAGCGAGCGGGCCTACCGGGTGGCCGACTACGTGATCGGGCACGCCCCCCGCAGCGACCGCTCCCGCGACCTGGCCCGCAAGCTCGACAAGCAGGGACGCCGGCTCGAGTTCCTGCGGCGCTACCTCGACCTCTACCAGGAGTACAGCCAGGCCGACCTCAGCTTCTCCGACGACCACACGCTGGCGCGCTACACCGGCCTCTCGCCGGCCGACCAGGAGCGGTTCGCGTTCGACACCGCCGTGATCGACTGGCGCGAGTACCTCCAGGACATCCACTGCCCGGCGGTCACCGCACCGATCCGGCGGCTCGACGAGCTGCGGCGCAAGCGCAAGCAGGGTGGTGGCGCGCTGAAGCCGCCCGCCGGCACGCGCGTGGCGGCGTTCTTCGACATGGACGGCACCCTGCTCTCCTCCAACGTGATCGAGACCTACCTGTGGCTGCGGCTGCAGGAGATGTCGGCGTCCGAACGGGTGAGCCAGCTGGGCCGGATCACGACACGGCTCCCCGGCCTGCTCCGCGCCGAGCGGCACGACCGCGGCGCGTTCCTGCGCTCCATCTACCGCGAGTACGCCGGCGCACGGCTGACCGATCTCGACGAGATCGTCGACGAGGTGCTCACCGACCACGTGCTGTCCCGGCTGGCGCCGGCCGCCGTCCGCCGGGTCCGCGAGCACCGCGCCGCCGGTCACCCGACCGTGCTGATCACCGGCGCCATCCGACCGCTGACCCGTCCCCTGGCCCCCCTGTTCGACCACATCGAGGCCGCCGAGCTGGCCGTCGACGACCGGGGTGTCTGCACCGGCTACCTGGTCGCCTCGCCGCTCACCGGCGAGTCCCGGGCCGCCTGGATCCAGCAGTGGGCGCGTGCCAACGACGTCGACCTGGCTGCGTCGTACGCCTACGCCGACAGCCACTCCGACCAGCCGATGCTCGACGCCGTCGGCCGCCCGGTCGCGGTGCGGCCCGACGTCTCGTTGTTCCGGCACGCCCGCCGACACCACTGGGACATCGTCGACTGGGCCAGCCCCGACGCCGTCGGACGCCCGCTCAACCCCGGCGCGGCCGCCTTGGCGGGAGGAGGACGGTGATGCTCGCGCTGGAGATGTACCGCTCGCTGCCGCGGCACGTGGCCGGCAAGGCGATGGGCGGCCGGATCCCCGGGCTGCTGTCCGGGTACGCCGCCCCGTTGCGGCTGGTGTCCCTCGACGACCCGCGTGCCGACCGGCCGGGCTGGGCGAGGCTGCGCACCCGGCTCTCCGGCGTGTGCGGCTCCGACCTGGGCTCGCTGTCGGGCCGGACCAGCCTGTACTTCTCGGGCCTCGTGTCGCTGCCGTTCGTGCCCGGCCACGAGGTGGTCGCCGACCTCCGCGACGACTGCGAGGACCTGCCGGCCGGCACCCGGGTCGTCATCGACCCCGTGCTCACGTGCGCCGCCCGCGGCGTCGACCCGTGCGAGGACTGCTCGACCGGCGCCACCAACCGCTGCGCCCGGATCACCGTGGGCGCGCTGTCGCCCGGCCTGCAGACCGGCTTCTGCGCCGACACCGGCGGCGGCTGGGGCGAGACGCTGGTCGCGCACCGCAGCCAGCTGCACCCGGTGCCGGAGGGCTACTCCGACGAGCAGGCGGTGCTCACCGAGCCGATGGCGTGCGCGGTGCACACGGCGTACCGCGCCGGCATCCGCGACAACGACCGGGTGCTCATCAGCGGAGCCGGATCGGTGGGCCTGCTGGCCACGCTGGCGATCCGCAGCCTGACGCCGGCCGGCGAGATCATCGTGGTGGCCAAGCACGGTCACCAGCGCGAGCACGCCCTGGCCCTCGGCGCCACCGAGGTGGTGGCCCCGAGCGAGGTGCTGCGACGGTTGCGGCGCACCACCGGTGCGTTCCTGGTCAAGCCCGAGCTGGGGCCGTCCTACCTGCTGGGCGGCGTCGACGTCGCCATCGACGCCGTGGGCAGCAAGCAGTCGCTCGAGACCGCCCTGAACTCCACCCGCGCCGGCGGCCGCGTCGTGCTCTCCGGGATGCCGGACGCCGCCGACCTGTCGGCCGCGTGGTTCCGTGAGCTGGACGTCGTCGGCACCTACGCCTCGGCGCAGCGCGAGGCGGGCGCCGACGGGCGCAGCGCCTTCGACGTCGCGACCGGGCTGCTGGCCGGCGACGCCGTCGCCTCGCTGGCCAAGACCGTTGCCGCCTACCCGCTGCACCGCTGGCGCGAGGCGCTCGACCACGCACACGGCGCCGGCCGACTCGGCACCGTCAAAGTCGCCTTCGACCCGAGGAGCAAGAAGTGAGCAGGCCAGGATTCGTCCTCGAAGTAGACGACCGCACCCCGCCGATGGTCGTCCACGAGGGGGAGGGCTTCCGGCTGGAGGAGTTCCCCCTCGGCACCCGGGTGGTCTACCCGCCCGAGTCGCTGCCGACCGTCCCCGACGTCCACGAGGCGATCAGGGAGGCGCTGCTGCACCCGCTCGACCAGGACCCGCTGCCCACGCAGCTCTACGCCGGCATGCGGCTCACCATCGCCTTCGACGACGTGTCGCTGCCGCTGCCGCCGATGCGCGCACCCGATGTGCGCCAGCTCATCATCGAGCAGGTGCTGACGATGGCCGCGGACGCCGGCGTCGACGACGTCCAGCTGGTGGCCGCCAACGCGCTGCACCGCCGGATGACCGACGCCGAGCTGCGGCACATCGTGGGGGAGCGGGTGTGGCGCTCGTTCGGGCCGCAGGGCCTGCTCACCAACCACGACGCCGAGGACCGCGACAACCTCCTGCACATCGGGATGACCGACCAGGGCGAGGACGTCGAGATCAACCGGCGCGCGGCCGAGTCCGACCTGCTCGTCTACGTCAACGTCAACCTGGTGGCGATGGACGGCGGCCACAAGTCGGTGCCGATCGGGCTGGCGTCGTACAAGTCGCTGCGGCACCACCACAACCCGAAGACGATGGTGCGCTCGCACTCCTTCATGGACCACAAGAAGTCGCACCTGCACCACTCGGCCTGGCGGATGGGCCGGCTCCTCAAGGAGCACCTCAACATCTTCCAGATCGAGACCACCCTCGACAACGCCGTCTTCCCCAAGCCCTACGAGTTCCTGATGAAGCGCGAGTGGGAGTGGTCGATCCGCGACCAGGCCTCGATGCTGGCGATGCGACGCGGCCTGGCCGCGGCCCCGAAGCGCCTGAAGCACAAGATGTTCCACGACATGCGCGCGCCGTACGGCCTGACCGGCATCCACGCCGGCGACACCGAGGCGGTCCACGACAAGACGATCGCCGCCGTGCACCGCCAGCAGCTGGTGGAGGTGCAGGGGCAGTCCGACGTGCTGGTGCTCGGGGTGCCCTACCTCAGCCCGTACAACGTGAACAGCTCGATGAACCCGATCCTCGCGACCTGCATGGGGCTGGGCTACTACTTCAACTCCTACCGCGGCCAGCCCGTGGTCCGCCGCGGCGGCGCGGTGATCCTGTACCACCCGCTCAACGAGGGCTTCAACCAGCTGCACCACCCGTCGTACGTCGACTTCTACGAGGAGATCCTGGCCGAGTCGACCGACCCCGCGGTGATCGCGGCGAAGTACGAGGAGCAGTTCGCCACCGACCCCTGGTACATCCACCTCTACCGGACGTCGCACGCCTACCACGGCGTGCACCCGTTCTACATGTGGTACTGGGCGGCGCACGCGATGGACCACGTCGACGAGGTGATCTGGGTGGGGGCCGACCGGCGGGTGGCCGCCCGCCTCGGCTTCCGGGCCGCGTCGACGCTGCAGGACGCGCTGGAGATGGCGTCGGGCACGGTCGGCACCGACCCGTCGATCACCTACCTGCACAACCCGCCGCAGCTGATCGCGGACGTCGTGTGATGGGCGGCTTCCTGGCCGAGTCGGTGAGCGACGTCCGCACCGTGGCGCGCGGCTGGCGGTGGGGACGTCGTCCGATGGTGCCGCGCTCGGCCGAGCCGTTCGTGCCGGCGGCGAGGAGCACGGTGTTCCGCACCGACTGGGCCCGCAGCCGGGGCGGCCGCGCGGTCCGCGAGGTGGCGCAGAAGGGCGTGCTCGAACCGCTGATGCGCTCGCAGGTACGCCGCCGCGTCGAGGGTCTCGACGTGCTCGCCCGCATCGACGGGCCGGTGATCTTCGTCGCCAACCACGCCTCGCACCTCGACACGCCGCTCATCCTGCTGGCCCTGCCCGACGAGTGGCGGCGGAAGACGGCGGTGGCCGCGGCCGCCGACTACTTCTTCGACACCTGGTGGCGTGCGGTCGGCTCGGCGATGGCCTTCAACACCTTCCCGATCGACCGGCGCGGCGGCACCATGGCCACCACGCCGGGCGAGGTGCTGGCCGAGGGCTGGAGCCTGGTGATCTACCCCGAGGGCACCCGGTCGCGCGACGGGTGGGTCGACCGGTTCCAGCTGGGGGCGGCCTACCTCGCCACCCGGCACGGCGTACCGGTGGTGCCGATCGCGCACCGCGGCACGTTCGCGGCGATGCCGCGCGGCCAGAGCTGGCCGAGCCCCGGACGACGCCAGCTCACGCTGCGGTTCGGCGAGCCGCTGCGCCCTGGTGAGCACGAGTCGGCGCGCGCGTTCGCCACACGCATCCGCTCGGGTGTCGCCGAGCTGCTCGACGAGGACCAGAGCACCTGGTGGGAGGCCAAGCGGCGCGCGGCGGCCGGCGCCACCCCCGACCCGGCCGGGCCGGACGTCGCTCCCTGGCGGCGGGTCTGGCAGCAGACCGAGACCCTGACTGCGCCGGCTCCTAGCGGGAAGCGGCTGCGGGCCTGGCGGTCCTGACCCGGTCGCGCGCCTCCTCGAGCACCGCCTTCTCGGGCATCCCCAGGGTCGCCGCGGCGCGGGCGACGTCGTCGTACTCCGGAGTGGCGGTGACGACCTCGCCGTCGAGCCGGGCCACCTTGACCCGCACCACCTCGCCGTACACCTCGATCTTCACGGTCTCCCGCGCCAGCGCGGTCTTGGCGACGTCGTGCCGGCGGACGCCGATCGTGGTGGTGTGGGTGAACACGACCCGCTCCAGCTCGTCGGCGAGCGCCGGCGGGGCCAGCACCGAGACCGTGTGAGCGGGTCGCCCCTTCTTCATCAGGATCGGGGTGAGCCAGGCGTCGGAGGCGCCGGCGTCGAGCAGCGCGCTGAGCACGCCCGGCCAGAGCCGCGGGTCGAGGTCGTCGACGTTCGCCTCGAGGACGACGGCCGCCTCGACCGCACCCGCGGGAGAGACCGGCGCCCCGACCACGATCCGGGTGACGTTGGTGTGCCCCGCGGGCTCCGCCGTGCCGGCGCCGACGCCGACCAGCTCGGGCTGCACCGGCGGCAGCGGGCCGAACGCGTCGGCGAGCGCGACCATCAGCGCCACTCCGGTGGGGGTGGCCAGCTCCATGTCGACGGGGCCGCCGAACCCGGGCGCGCCGCTCGCCCGCAGCAGCTCGACCACGGCCGGTCCCGGCACGGGGATCAGGCCGTGCTCGGTGCGGGCCCGGCCGCCGCCCAGCGCGATCGGGCTGCACACGAGCCGGTCGAGGCCCAGCGCGTCCAGCGCCGCGCAGACGCCGACGACGTCGGCGATGCTGTCGAGCGCACCGACCTCGTGGAAGTGCACCTCGTCGACAGACACCCGGTGCACCCGGGCCTCGGCCTCGGCGAGCGCGCGGAAGACCGCCGCCGCCCGGGCTCGCACCGGCGCATCGAGACGCTCGAGCAGGGTGAGGACGTCGGCCAGGTGGCGATGGTGCCTCGCCTCGGCCACCGTGACCACGGCCTTGGTGGCACCGATCGCGGAGCGCAGCACCGGCTCGGTCGTCACCGACACGGCCTCGGGCAGCGCGAGCCGGTCGATCGCCGCCTGCACCACGGCGAGGTCGACGCCGGCGTCCAGGCAGGCGCCGAGCAGCATGTCGCCGCTGATGCCGCCCGTCGCGTCGACCCAGCCGACCCGTCGGCTCATGGGTCGGTACGGCGACGCAGGACGTCGTTCATCGAGCCGGACCGGAACCCCTGCGGGTCGACCTCGACCGCGTCGAAGCCGGTCACGGCGGCGAGCAGGTCGGGGCGGCCGGCCAGCTCGTCGGCCAGCTCTCGGTCGACCTCCACCCGCGCCCGGTCACCCAGGTCGCGCACGCGCAGGTCGCGCACGGCCAGCCCGGCTGCCGTCATCGCCCGCCGCAGGGCGCTCTCGGCCTGCTCGATCCGGCCGAGCCGGGCACGGCTGATCGAGATGCCGTAGGCGACCCGGCTGGACAGGCACGCGGCCGCGGGCTTGTCGGCGGTGACCAGCCCCCGGGCCCGCGAGGCCGCGCGCACCTGCGCCTTGGTCAGGCCGGCGTCGAGCAGCGGGGTCACCGCCCCGGCGAGGGTCGCGGCCCGGATGCCCGGCCGGAACCCGGCCCGCGCGTCGTCGGCGTTGGTGCCGGTGGCCACCGCGGCCACGCCGAGCTCGCGGCGCCAGCGGGAGTGAGGACGTCGAGCAGCTCGGCCTTGCAGTGGAAGCACCGGTCGGGGCCGTTGGCGGCGTACCCCTCGCGGCTCAGCTCGTCGGTGCTCGGCGTGCGGTGCCGGACGCCCAGGTCGCGGGCGAACGCGGCCGCCTGCTCCAGCTCGACCGCCGGCAGCGACGGGCTGACCGCCGTGCCGGCGACCACCTGGTCGGCGCCGAGCACGCGGGCCGCGGCCGCCAGCAGGAACGCCGAGTCGGCGCCGCCGGAGAACGCCACGAGCACCGAGCCCAGGCCTCGCAGGCGCTCGTCGAGGTCGTCGAGGCGGCGGCGAGGTCGGCGTCGACGTCCGTCTGGGTCATCGGTGCTCCTCGGCGGGCGAGGTCGCTGAGAGGGCCAGCATCCGCACCGCCGCGCAGGCCGCGCCGAAGCCGTTGTCGATGCCGACCACGGTCACGCCGGGGCTGCAGGAGGCCATCATGCCGAGCAGGGCGGTCACCCCGGCGAAGCCTGCGCCGTAGCCCGTGCTGGTCGGCACCGCGATCACCGGCGCCCGGGTCAGCCCGGTCACCACGCTCGCCAGGGCACCTTCCATCCCGGCCACCACGAGGACGACGTCGGCCGTCGCGAGCTGCTCACGCTGCGACAGCACCCGGTGGAGGCCGGCGACGCCGACGTCGGCGACGACAGTCGTCTCGTGCCCGTACGCCGCCAGCACGGCCGCGGCCTCGCGCGCCACCGGCAGGTCGCTGGTGCCGGCGGTGAGCACCAGTGCGGTGCCGGCGCGGGTGGGCAGGGCACCCCAGGTCACGTGGTCAGCGACGTCCCGGCCTCGTCCTGGCCGCGTGCGTGTGACGCGCCCGGGTTGCGGCGGTCGCCGCCGCCGCCTGCGCGGCGTCCGCGCGGGTGAGCAGCACCGGGCCGTCGCCGGGCCCGGCGAGCAGTCCGGCCACCGCCGCCGCGCACTGGGCCGGCGACTTGCCCGGCGCGTAGACCGCCTCGGCGATGCCGGTCCGTTGCCGCCGGAGGTGGTCGAGCCGCAGCTCGTCCTCGCGTACGGGGGCTGAGGGCTGGACGCGGACCATGCCCCCGATCCTGCCACCTGTCATGGTGGGCCTCGGCAACGCCTGGGACGACCGTGAGGAGAGGGCCGATGGAGGACGACGCGTTCTGGCAGGGCGCCGCCGACCACCTGGTCAGGTACGGCGGCGGCTTCACGCCGCGCATCATCGAGCGTGCGGCAGGCTCGTTCGTCTACGACGCCGAGGGGCGGGCGATCCTCGACTTCACGTCGGGTCAGATGAGTGCGGTGCTGGGCCACTCGCACCCGGACGTCGTCGCCACGGTGAGCGAGGCGGTGGCGAGCCTGGACCACCTGTACTCCGGGATGTTGAGCCGCCCGGTGGTCGACCTCGCGCGGCGGCTGTCCGGCTCGCTGCCGGAGCCCCTGAGCCGGATGCTGCTGCTGAGCACGGGCGCGGAGTCGAACGAGGCCGCGATCAAGATGGCCAAGCTGTACACCGGCAACTACGAGATCGTGGCCCTGGACCGCTCGTGGCACGGGATGACCTCCGGCGCGGCGGCCGCCACGTTCTCGGCGGGGCGCCGCGGCTACGGCCCCCCTGCGCCCGGCAACCTGACGCTCCCCAGTCCCAACGCCTACCGTTCGCCGTTCCGGAACGCCGACGGGTCTCATGACTGGCAGACCGAGCTCGACTACGGGTTCGGGCTGATCGACCAGCAGTCGTCGGGCAGCCTGGCGGCGTGCTCGTCGAGCCGATCCTGTCGTCCGGGGGGATCATCGAGCTGCCCGAGGGGTACCTCGCGCGCGGTCAAGGAGCAGTGCGTCGCGCGGGGGATGCTGCTCGTCGTCGACGAGGCGCAGACCGGCCTGGGGCGTACCGGCACGATGTACGCCTTCGAGCGCGACGGGGTGGTGCCCGACATCCTGACGCTGTCGAAGACGCTCGGTGCCGGGCTGCCGGTGGCGGCGGTGATGACCTCGGCGGAGATCGAGCAGACCTGTCACGACCGGGGCTTCCTCTTCTTCACCACCCACGTGTCCGACCCGCTGGCGGCCTCGGTGGCCCTGACGGTCATGAACGTCATCGAGCGCGACGACCTCGTGCACCGGGCCCAGCTGCTCGGCAAGCAGCTGAGCGAGCGGCTCTGGGACCTGCACGACCGCTTCGACGTCGTCGGCGACGTGCGCGGGCGGGGGCTGTTGCAGGGCATCGAGCTGGTCACCGACAAGGCGAGCAGGACCCCGGCCGACGGGCTGGGTCGGGCGGTGACCGCCGGCTGTCTCGAGCGAGGCCTCCACGTCAACATCGTGCAGCTGCCCGGCATGGGCGGGATCTTCCGCCTCGCCCCGCCGCTGACGATCGAGGAGTCCGACCTCCACGCCGGCATCGACATCCTCGAGGCGGCGCTGCGCGACGCGGCGGCCCCGACCGGCTGATCGCCGAGAGCGTCGCGTCGACGACATGTCCGGTTCTCGCCACGAGTTTCGTCGTGATCGTCGTTGACTTCTGCAACCTTTCGAGTCTTAACTTTCGGGGCCATCACTTTGCCTTCAGGTCTCGGACGAAAGGCTTCACGTGCTGCCCCCCACCCCCCACGCCAGACTCGACCTCGGCGCATGCGACTGATCCCACCGTCGACCACCCTGTCTGCGGTCCCCACCCCCACGACCACCACGCCGACCCCGGCCCCGACGGTTACCCCCACCCCGACGTCCGGCGTGATCATCGTCGCCATCGCCTCGTCGGCGCCCGACCGGGTGCTGGTCGCGGCGTCCGTGGGCGAGAACCTGCCCCTGCTCATGGTCTCGAGCGTCGAGGAGGCCCTCGCGCTGCTGTCGGGTGCGACCCCCAACGGCCGACCGGTCCAGGGCTTCGACGCCGTGGACGCCGTCGAGATCACCGAGTCCGTGCCCGCCGGGCCGCGGCGGCTGAGCCCGTCGCTCGAGGAGCCCGACCTCGAGATCGACTCCGACGACCGGGTCCTGCGCTGCGGTGAGCGCAGCATCGACCTCACCCCGCTGGAGCACGACGTGATGGCCTGCCTGCTGCCCAACATCGGCCGCACCTGGCCCTACGGGGCACTGAACCGACGGGTGTGGGGCAGCGACCACCAGGGCGGGCGCGGCAACGTGCACTCGGTGGTCAAACGGCTGCGGCACAAGCTCGATCTGCTCGACAGCCCACTGCACCTCGACGTGGTCCGCGGTGTCGGGCTGCGCCTCGTGCCGGCCCGTCGCCACGCTTGACCACGAACTGCCCGTCGCTGCCCACACCTTGCCCAGCCCGTGCCCGCCGGCTGCCTCACGAGACGCCTAGCGTCCTGAGGACCGGGTCCACAGGCCCGGGGCGTCCGGCTCGGACGTCGTACTTGTCCGGGGACCGACACCACGGCTCCCGGACTCTCTCGGGAGGTAGGCACGCTGATGTCAACACACACGCCTCGGACCCAGCTGGTCCGGGCACTCGTCCTCGGGGTGGTCATGGCGGTCTTCGCCGTGGTCGTCCCCAGCACCGGGGCCGCGACCGCGGCGCCCGACACCGACAAGATCAAGCCCCAGCTCGCGCAGCAGCTCGAGGACAAGGGGTCGGCGGACTTCTGGATCCGGTTCGAGCAGGCCGACCTCAGGGCCGCGAGCCAGGTCGCGGGCTGGGACGCCCGGGGTCAGGCGGTCTACGACGCGCTCACCGACGCGGCGAGGTCGAGCCAGAAGCAGACCCGCGCGCTCCTCGACAACGAGGACGTCGGCTACGAGGCGTTCTTCGTCACCAACGCGATCCGCGTCGAGAACGGTGACGCCGAGCTCGCCACCCGGCTGAGCGCCCAGCCTGCCGTCGTCAGCCTGCACCCGACGTCGGAGTACGAGGTCGAGGAACCGACGGTGAGCAAGCGGGTCGCCGAGGTCGAGGGTCTCGAGTGGGGCGTCGGCGAACATCAACGCCGACGACGTGTGGGAGCAGTACGGCATCCGCGGCGAGGGCATGGTCATCGGCAACATCGACACCGGCGTCCAGTACGACCACCCGGCGCTGGTCGGCCAGTACCGCGGCAACAACGGCGACGGCACCTTCACCCACGACTACAACTGGTTCAACGCCGCCGGCACCTGCGCCGACAGCCCCTGCGACACCAACGGTCACGGCACCCACACCATGGGCACGATGGTCGGTGACGACGGCGGCACCAACCACATCGGCGTCGCACCCGGCGCGAAGTGGATCGCCGCCAACGGCTGCTGCCCCACCGACGAGGCGCTGATCTCCTCGGGCCAGTGGATGCTCGCGCCGACCGACCTGGCCGGCGACAACGCCGACCCCACCAAGCGGCCGCAACATCGTCAACAACTCGTGGGGGACGCACGGTGCCCACGAACGACCCCTTCATGGAGGACGTGCTCGAGGCCTGGGAGGCGGCCGGCATCTTCGGCACCTGGTCGAACGGCAACAGCGGCCCGGGTTGTGAGACCAGCGGAGCACCGGGTAGCCGGACCATCACCTACTCGGTCGGCGCGTACGACGTGAACAACGGCATCGCCGGGTTCTCGGCGCGCGGCGCCGGCCAGGACGGCGAGATCAAGCCGAACATCGCGGCGCCCGGCGTCAACGTGCGCTCCAGCCTCCCCGGCAGCTCCTACGGCGCCTACGACGGCACCTCGATGGCGGCCCCGCACCTCGGCGGCGCGATCGCGCTGCTGTGGTCGGCGGCACCCTCGCTCATGGGTGACATCGAGGGCACCCGCGCGCTCCTCGACGGAACCGCCAGCGACTCCGAGGCCACCGAGTGCGGTGGCACCGCCGACGACAACAACGTCTTCGGTGAGGGTCGCCTCGACGTGCTCGCAGCCGTGCAGGCAGCGCCCACCGAGGACGCCGGCGTCCTGGCCGGCACCGTCACCGACACCGGGACCGGCGAGCCGCTGGCCGACGCCGAGATCACCGTGACCGGTGCCGACGAGTTCAGCCGGACGACGTCGACCGACGACGACGGCAGCTACTCGCTGACCGTCGTGGCCGGCGACTACAACGTGGCCGCGGCCGCCTTCGGCTACGGCACCGAGTCGGCCGACGTCACCGTGACCGCCGGGGCGACCACCACGCAGGACTTCGCCCTCACCGCCGCCGACGTCGTCACCGTCACCGGCTCGGTGCGCGACGGAGGCGGCCAGGGCTGGCCCCTCTACGCCCGCATCGACGTGGCCGGCCCGGCGCCGGACACCTACACCGACCCGGTCACCGGTGAGTACTCGCTCACCCTGCCCGGCGACGCGGCGTACGAGATGACCGTCACCGCGCAGTACCCGGGCTACGAGTCGCAGACCGTCGAGCTCGCGCTCGGCGGCGACGACGTCGTCGAGGAGGTCGAGCTGGCGGTCGACGCCAGCACCTGCGTCGCGCCCGGCTACACCTTCACCACCGAGGGCGTGACGGAGACGTTCGACGCCGAGACCGCACCCGAGGGCTGGACCGTCGTCGACAACGCCGGCACCGAGCAGGTGTGGACGTTCGACGACCCCGGCGGCCGCGGCAACCTCACCGGCGGTGAGGGCTCCTTCGCCATCATCGACTCCGACGAGTACGGCAGCGGCGGCGTCCAGGACACCTCGCTGGTGAGCCCGGTCATCGACATGTCCGGCCTCACGGCTCCGGTGGTCGGCTTCAAGCAGGACTACTACCGGCTCGGTGACACCGCCGACCTCGACGTCAGCATCGACGGCGGCGAGACCTGGGAGACCGTCGTGAGCCAGACCTCGAGCCTCCGCGGGCCGCGCGAGGACGTCGTCCAGCTGCCGATGGCGGCCGGCGAGCCCGACGTGCAGGTTCGTTGGCACTTCTACAACGGCAGCTACGACTGGTGGTGGCAGGTCGACGACGTCTTCGTCGGCAACCGCACCTGCGACCCCGTGCGCGGTGGCCTCGTGCTGGGCAACGTCTACGGCCCGAACGGCGACGCCGGCGTCAACGGCGCGACGGTGACCAGCCTCGACCGGCCCGAGGAGAACGCCGTCACCGAGGCGACGACCGAGGACGAGAACCTCGACGACGGGTTCTACTGGATGTTCTCCTCCCTCACCGGGCAGCACCCGTTCGAGGCGAGCGCCAACCAGCACCAGTCGCAGACCCAGACGGTCCCCGTGACCGCGAGGTCGGTGGCTGCCGCGAACTTCCGGCTCGCCGCCGGAAGCCTGAGCGTCGACCCCGCCGGCATCGAGACGACGGCCGTGCTCGGGGGTGCCGCGAAGTCGAAGACGTTCACGATCACCAACGACGGCAACGCACCGGTCGAGCTGGAGCTCGGTGAGCGCGCCGGTGGCTTCGAGCTGCTCTCGGCCGATGGCAGCCGGACCTCCGACCGTCGGATCGCGACGGCGCAGGGGGCTCCGCTGCAGGAGCACCGGGTGCCGGTCTCGTTCGCCAAGAACGTCGGACCCCGGGCGGTGACCGGCGCGCCGACGAAGGGTGCTGCGGCCCCGGCCGAGGCGCCGTGGACCGACATCGCCGACTACCCGGAGGTGGTCATGGACAACCGGGTCGTGACCCTCGACGGCGTCGCCTACTCGATCACCGGCGGCGACGGCAGCGCCTCGAGCTCCGCCGTCTACGCCTACGACCCCGCCACCCTGGCGTGGACCGAGAAGGCCAGCCTGCCCGAGGCACGCAACGCCGTCTCGGCGGGCGTGGTCGACGGCAAGATCGTGGTCACCGGTGGCTGGGCCGACGCCGGCACGAGCGCCTCGACCTGGGTCTACGACCCAGCGGGCGACTCGTGGGTGGCGGCGGCCGACGCGCCGGTGTCGCTGTCGGCGTCCGGGCAGGCCGTCGTCGACGGCACGCTCTACGTCGTGGGTGGCTGCACGACCGCGAACTGCACCCCGATGTCGAACGCGGTCGCGGCCTACGACGTCGCCGCCGACAGCTGGACCGAGCTGGCCGACTACCCGGCCGCGGCGGCCTTCGCCTCGTGCGGCGGCATCGACGGCAAGGTCTACTGCACCGGCGGCAACGGCGGGTCCGCGGGCACCGCCGCGAGCTACGTCTACGACCCGGGCGCCGACGCCTGGAGCGAGCTCCCGGACGCCCCGGTCGCCACCTGGGCCAGCTCGTACGCCGTTGCGAACGGCACCCTGGTGGTCAACGGCGGCGTCCAGGGTGCGGCCGTGGCGAACCGCACCTTCGCGTTCGACCCGGGCGCCGGGGCGTGGACCGACCTGCCGAACTCCAACACGGCGGTCTACCGCGGTGGCATGGCGTGCGGCCTGCACAAGGTCGGCGGCTCGACGGGCGGGTTCAGCCCGGTCGTCGACAGCGAGTCGCTGCCCGGCTACGACGACTGCGGCACCGCCGCCGCCGACGTCGAGTGGCTCACGATCAACAAGACCGCCGCCACCCTGGCGCCGGGTGAGTCGCTCACCGTCCGCGTGACGACGGACCCGGCGGTCTCCCAGCCCGGCACCTACACCGCGGGCATCGCCATCAGCGACGACGCCCCCGGTTCGGTGGGTCCGGTCGAGGTCACGATGCACGTCACACCGCCTCGCACCTGGGGCAAGCTGCTCGGCACCGTCAGCGGCCGCTCGTGCGCCGGCGACGTCGCGACGCTCGCCGGGGCCACGGTCCAGGCCGACTCGTGGGCGGGGTCGTGGACCCTCACCACCGACGCCGAGGGCGGCTACGCGCAGTGGTTCAACGCCGCTGCGAGCCCGCTGCAGCTGATCGTCGCGAAGGACGGCTACGCCCCGCAGGCGAAGTCCGTGCGCGTCTATCGCGGCGAGGAGACCCGGCTAAACGTCACGCTGGCGAAGGCGGGATGCCGATGACGGACATCGGCTGAGCACCAGCTGAGCGACGGCCCGCCCGGGTCCTGCCCCGGGCGGGCCGTCGTCTGTCAGTCGTCCGTCAGTAGAGGACGAGGGCGACGGTGGTGCCGAGGCCGAGCAGGGCGACGGCGACGCCGAGCGGCACCACGAGGAACGTCGCCGCCACGATCTCGTGCTCGGGCTGGTGCACGAGGCCCGAGCGCCGGGCCGCGTCGACCAGCACGATGGCGGCCACCGCGCACGCGAGCGTCGCGAGGGCCGCCGACACCGCGAGGGGGAAGGCGTCGTCGTGGCGGACCAGGACGAGGACGGCGTTCAGCAGCAGGGCCAGCGCCGTCCGCGTCCAGCTGAGCGAGGTGCGCTCGCGGGCCAGACGGGTGTCGAGCGGTGCCGCGTCGCTCATCGGCTCACCGGCCCAGAGTGCCGACCAGGACGCCGAGGACGGCCAGGGTCACGACGGCGAGGCCGGCCGCGACGACCACCACGAGGGATCCGCCGCGCACGGGTCCGCCGCGTCGCATCGCGTCCTGCACCGACCGCCACCGCCAGAGTCCTCCGGCTGCGGCGCTGGTCGCGAGCACGGCCAGCACGACGGCACAGATGTCGCGGAACGTGCGCGAGCCCAGGTCGGGGGCGTACTGCGCGATCGCCACCGCGGCCGCCAGCAGGGCCAGGCTGGTCCGCATCCAGGCGAGGAAGGTGCGCTCGTTGGCGAGGGTGAACCGGTAGTCCGGTTCGACCGGCTCGGAGTCACCCGGAGTGGGAGGCACCGGGCTCAGCGGACCAGGCTGTTGTCCTGCACGAGGGCCAGTCGGGCCTTGACGCTCAACAGGGTCTCGATGATGAAGTCCTCGCGGCCGCCGTCGAGCCGGCTGATCGGCACCGCGACGCTCAGCGCGTCGACGGCCACGCGGGTGAAGGGCAGCGCCACCCCGAAGCAGCGCACGCCCATGCACGACTCCTCGCTCTCGCGCGCGTAGCCGAGCCGCGCCGCCTCGCTGATGATCGCGAGCACGGCGTCCTTGTCGGTCGTCGTGTGTGTGGTGATCGGGTCGATCTGGTCGGGCACCAGCTCGGCCCGCACGGCTTCGGGACGCTCGGCCAGCATCGCCCGCCCGAGCGACGTCGAGTACGCCGGCAGCCGACGGCCGACCGCGGAGACCATGCGCAGCGGGTGCTTGGACTCGCGCTTGGCGGTGTAGATCACGTGGGCGCCGTCGAGCCGGCCCAGGTGCACCGTCTCCTCCGTGGCGGCGGCCACCTCGTCCATCAGCGCGGCCGCGCGGGCCAGCACGGGGTCGCCGTCGAGGTAGGCCGAGCTGACCACCAGGGAGTGGATGCCCAGCATGTAGACGCTGCCGGTCGGGTCGGTCTGCAGCCAGCCTCGTGAGGTCATCGTGCGCAGGAGGGCGTGCAGGCTGCTCTTCGGGATGCTCAGACGGGTCGACAGCTGCAGCTGCGTGCCCGGACCGTGGGCGGCGATCTCGTCGAGGAGGTCCAGGGCTCGGGCTGCGGACTTGACCGGGCCGGCGACACCGTCGCCGTTGGCCGTCGTCTTCTGAGGTTGCATCGCGGAGGCCTTCTGTTCGTGAGGAGCGGTGCGGGCACGTCGTTGCCCGCACTGTACCGCTTGTTCGCATACGTGGACTAGTTTCGACCCCTTGACCGTGATGGCGGTCACTGTGTAGCGTCCCGGTTCACATAGCGGAACGTAGTTCATAAAACGAGGAGCACGAGTGATCGAGGTTCGTTATTCATCATCGCCGTCGAGCGTGGAGACAGCCCACGCTGCGGACCTGCGAGCCAAGTTCCTGGTCGACGACCTCTTCGTCTCGGGCGAGGTGCACGGCACCTACACCCACGACGACCGGCTGGTGGTGGGCGGCGCCGTCCCCGGAGCCGACCAGCTCGAGCTGCCGGCCTGGGAGGAGGTGCTGGGCGCGGGCTCGCACCTCGAGGGTCGTGAGCTGGGCATCATCAACGTCGCCGACGCCGGGCACGTGCTCGTCGACGGGGAGAAGTTCGAGCTCGACCACCTCGACGGGCTGTACGTCGGTCGCGGCAGCGAGGTCGTGTTCGCCGGCGCCGACGCCGCCTTCTACTTCGTCTCCGCCCCGGCCCACGCCACCTACCCGACGACGCTCCTCGAGCACGGCTCCGTGGAGCCGGTCAGCCTGGGCTCGGCGCTGGGCGCCAACGAGCGGAGCCTCTTCCGCTACGCGTGGGGACAGGACCTCCAGACCGCGGCCCTCCAGTTCGGCGTCACCGTCATCGCCGACGGCTCGGTGTGGAACACCTTCCCCCCGCACCTGCACGACCGCCGTACCGAGGTCTACCTCTACCTCGACCTCGACGAGACCGATCGCGTCTTCCACTTCATGGGTCAGCCCGGGGCGACCCGCCACCTCGTGGTCTCCGACAAGCAGGCGGTCATCTCGCCCCCGTGGTCGATCCACTCCGGCGCCGGCACCGGCTCCTACGCCTTCGTGTGGGCGATGACCGGCGAGAACAACGTCTACACGGACCTCACCGCGGTCGCCGTGGAGGACCTGTGAGCACCCCGTTCGACCTCACTGGCCGCACCGCGGTCGTCACCGGAGCTGGCCGCGGTCTCGGCCAGGGCGTCGCGCTCGGGCTCGCGCGTGCCGGCGCCGACCTCGTGCTCGTCGGGCTGCCCGGCAGCCAGGACGAGACGGCCAAGATGATCGTCGACCTCGGCCGTGAGGCCCAGGTCGTCGACCTCGACATGGGCGACCACGATGCCGTCGCCCGCGTCGGCACCGAGCTGGCCGCCGGTCGCCCGGTCGACATCCTCGTCAGCAACGCCGGCATCATCGAGCGCGAGGACACCGTCGACGTCACCGCCGACTCCTGGAACCGGGTCGTCGACATCAACCTGTCCGGCCTGTTCTTCCTCACCCAGCAGCTCGGCCGGCCCATGGTCGAGCGCGGGCACGGCAAGATCGTCAGCATCGCCAGCCTGCTCGCGTTCCAGGGCGGCATCCGGGTGATCTCCTACACCGCCGCCAAGCACGGCGTCGCCGGCATCACCAAGGCGCTGGCCAACGAGTGGGGCCCGCACGGCGTGCAGGTCAACGCCATCGCGCCCGGCTACATGGCCACCGACAACACCACGGCGCTGCGTGAGGACGCCGACCGCGCGCAGGCCATCCTCGAGCGGATCCCCGCCGGGCGCTGGGGCACACCCGACGACGTCGCCGGCGCCGCGGTCTTCCTCAGCTCTCGGCCGCCGACTACGTCAACGGACACGTCCTCGTCGTCGACGGAGGCTGGATGGCCCGCTGACCCGCACGTCCCCCATCACGCACCACCCGTACCACTCACGACCTTCTCGGACCACCATCGCCGGGGTTCCTGGCACCAAGAAACTGAGGATCGAACAATGAAGTTCAAGTCACGTCCCGCCGTCGCGCTGCTCAGCCTGTCCCTGGCCGCCATGGCTCTCGCCGGCTGCAGCGAGGACGCCGCCGGTGGCGGCGGCAACGACACCGCGGCCGGCGCCTGCGCCCCCGAGGACGTCCAGCTGGTCGGCCAGGTCCGCAACGAGTCCAACCCCTACGAGGCCTCCTGGCTCGACGGTGGCGACACCTTCGCCGAGTCGGTCGGCCTGAAGCAGACCCGCCTCACCTATGACGCCGACTCGACCAAGCAGCAGGAGCAGATCAGCCAGCTCCTCGCCGGCGACACCGAGTGCCTCGTCATGAACATCCTGCCCAACGGCGACTCCGACACCCCGCCGATCGTCGAGCAGGCGCAGGAGGCCGGCGCCTACCTGGTGACCCAGTGGAAGAAGCCGGCCGACCTGAACGTCGCCGACTACGACCACTGGATCAGCCACATCACCTACAACGGCGTCGAGTCCGGCAAGCAGATCGGCGACGCGCTCGCCGAGGCGATCGGCGGGTCCGGCGGCATCATCGCGCTGCAGGGCATCCTCGACACCGCGCGGCCAAGGACCGGTTCGCCGGTCTGGAGGAGTCGCTCGCGGCCAACCCCGACATCGAGCTGCTCGACCAGCAGACGGCCAACTTCTCCCGCGCCGAGGCGCTCGAGGTGACCAAGACGCTGCTGACCAAGCACGGCGACGACATCAAGGGCATCTGGGCCGCCAACGACGACATGGCGCTCGGTGCCCTCGAGGCTCTAAGGCCGCCGGCAAGGAGGGCGAGATCGCCGTCGTCGGCATCGACGCCGTGCCCGACGCGCTCACCGCCATCGAGGA
>CAWGVK010000006.1:0-124064 GCA_963825985.1 uncultured Actinomycetota bacterium
CTGATCCGGTCGCGCTGCTGGCCGGGCTGGTGGCCGTGCAGGTCGTGGCCACCGCCGCGGTGGCCTCACCCTCGATGCCCGCGCCCTCGCGCTGGGCGCGGCCGTGGTGACGCCGTTGCTCCGGGCGCCGTTCCTGGTCGTGGCTCGGCGCCTCGCTCGTCGCCGCCCTCGCCCGCCTGCTCTGAGGCCCACGCCGGAACAGACGGGAGGAGGCCCGCACGGTTCCGTCGGCGCGGGCCCCCTCGTCCTGACGAGCGTCGATACCTCATGTTCACGCGCTCCACGGGTGGCGACCGCCCGGTACTGGGGCTGCCCTCGCCGAACAGGTCACGCGCGGCGTTCAGCGTGGCCGGTGCGGGCCTGGGCGTAGGTCGTGCCCGACGCGAAGTATGTCGCGAGGGCACGAATCAGACTCTCGGCGTCGGCCTCGGCTGATGCCGGAGACCGTCGAGCCGTTGTAGGTCGGCGAGTCGCGGCCCCTGCCGCTGATCGTCTTGGCGCCGAGCCCTCGGCCAGCAGTAAAGAAGTGGTCGCCCACACCCGAGGAGTAGTGCACGTCGGTGTCGCCGATGCCCGCGAAGTAGCAGGAGTACGACGAGCCGTCGAGCTGCGGGTCGTCCATCCGGCGGAAGCCCTCACCGTTGGCCAGGTCGAACTCCTCGCCGATGTAGTAGTCGCCCGGGTCGTTGGCGTTGGCGGCGTAGAACTCCACCATGGTGCCGAAGATGTCGGACGTCGCCTCGTTCAGGCCGCCGGACTCGCCGGAGTAGGTCAGGTTCGAGGTGTTCTCGGTGACGCCGTGCGACATCTCGTGGCCGGCCACGTCGAGGGAGACCAGGGGCCCGAACGTCGAGCCGTCACCGTCGCCGTACGTCATCTTCGAGCCGTCCCAGAAGGCGTTGACGTAGCCGTTGCCGTAGTGGACCCGGCTGGGTGCGCCGGCGCCGTCGCCGAAGATGCCGTTGCGGCCCTGCACGTCTTGAAGTAGTCGAACGTCGTCGCGCCGCCGTAGTGGGCGTCGACCGCGGCCGACTCACGGTCGGCGTTGGTGCCCGTGCCGAAGCTGGCGTCGGGGCTGCTGTAGGCGACGCCGTTGCTGCACCCGATGCCGAACAGGGTGCAGAGGATCGAGTCCTCCTTGTTCTGCATGTCGGGGGTCGCCGCGTTGCCGTGGGCGGCGTCGGTGAGCGTGAACGTGCTGCCGTTCTGCGTCACCGAGATCGGGACGGTGCCGCTGTCGAGCGACGTGCCCTGGCCGTCGGCGGTGTGGATGCCCTCGACCCGGCGGATCACCGTGCCGGTGCGGGCGTCGACGTACGTCGCGAGCCGGCTGGGCGTCCCGTCGGACTGCCGGCCCACGGTCATCGCCTCCCAGGCCAGGCGCGGCTTCGCGCCCAGGGCGTCGACCACGAGTCGCGACGGCGCCTTGCCGGCCCGCAGGTTGCGGATGTCGCGCGTCTGCTTCGACGGTGCGAGGGTCTTGTCGAGCGCCGCGCCGGCGCGGACGACGGGCTTCACCGCCAGGTCGAGCGGCGCCTTGAGGGTCTGGCTGACGCTCTCGAGGTCGGCGTCGGACGCCTGGTGGACCACCAGGTCGCCGCCGATGACCGGCAGCCCGCCGAAGGTCCGGTCGAAGCGCGCGTGGGTGCTGCCGTCGGGGTCGACCGCCGTCCCCCTGAGGACGAACTCCTCTCGACCTCCTGCTCGACGGCGCGCGCGGCGCGCGGGTGCTCCGCGAGAGCCTGCAGCGCTCGCGAGGCGATCTTCGAGGCGGCCGCGGGCCGGTCGTCGGGCGGTGCGCTCGACGCGCTGGTGGTCTGGATGCCGAGCGTGCCGACCACCAGGACCGCGGCTGCGGCGAGACCCAGAGATTTCCTTATGGTTTCCCTCTCGTGCCTGCGACGTCGTGGATGGGACGTCGTCCTCCCGACCCTCCCGCGCGCGCGGAGACGCCGTCGACGTACCTGTCACACCACGTTTGTGCAACGCAGGAACCTGCAGGTCGCAGGTCGACTCACAGGTCGATCAGGTGCTCCAGCCCGACGGTGAGGCCGGGCCGGCCCCCGATCGCGCGGACGGCGGCGAGCACCCCCGGCGCGAACGACGAGCGGTCGAGCGAGTCATGGCGGATGGTCAGGGTCTCCCCCGGGCCGCCGAGCACGACCTCCTGGTGGGCGACCAGGCCGCGGATCCGCAGGGCGTGCACCGCGATGCCGTCGACGTCCGCGCCCCGGGCGCCGTCGAGGGAGGTGGACGTCGCGTCGGGGGCCGGGCCGAGGCCGGCGTCGCGGCGGGCGGCGGCGATGAGCTCCGCCGTCCGCCGGGCGGTGCCCGAGGGCGCGTCGGCCTTGTCGGGGTGGTGCAGCTCGACGATCTCGACCGACTCGTAGTGGGCGGCGGCCGTTGCGGCGAACCGCATCATCAGGATCGCGCCGATGGAGAAGTTCGGCGCGATCAGGACGCCGCTGCGCGGGTCGGCGACCCAGGAGGTCGCGCAGCCGCTCCAGCCGGCCCTCGTCGAAGCCGGTCGTACCGACGACCGCGTGCACGCCGTGCTCGATGCACCGGGCGAGGTTGTCCATCACCACGTCGGGGTGGGTGAAGTCGACCGCGACCGACGCACCCGAGTCCATCAGCAGCTGCGGGTCGTCTCCGTCGTCGACCTCGGCGACCAGGTCGAGATCGTCGGCCGCCTCGACCGCCTGGCACACCGCCGTGCCGACCTTGCCCCGCGCGCCGAGCACGCCCACCGCGATCCTCTGAGCCATGGCTCTCACCCTAGGCCGCGTCTCCGGACTCTGGTGGATGCCAGCGTCGTTCAGGTCGTGCGATGACGGTGCCGCAGGTGCGCCGTCGTACTCGTCGTACTTCCAGCATCTGCGGTGTCGTCAGGGCGCGGTCTGGGCGGCGCCGGCGCCGCCTCGAGTTCGGTGACGCGGCCTTGGTGTCGGTGAGTGCCACCCCGGCGCCCTTCTGGCAGGGTGGACGCATGGTCGCCCAGCAGATACCGGCACGCATCCGGTGGGCCGTGGACTTCATGGATCCGCAGCCGTCGGATCAGGTGCTCGAGATCGGCTGCGGCCCCGGCGCGGCGGCCGAGCTGATCGTGGGCCGGCTCGAGACCGGCAAGCTGTTCGCCATCGACCGCTCCGAGTCAGGGGTCGACCGCACCAAGCGTCGCAACGCCGACGCGATCAAGGCCGGGCGGCTCACCGTCCGCCAGATCGACCTGGCCACCCTGCGGGTCCCCGTGAAGCGACTCACGAAGGTCTTCGCGTTCAACGTCAACCTGTTCTGGGTGCGCGAGTGCGCCGACGAGGTCGCCCTCCTGCACGAGCGGGTCGTGCCGGGCGGCGCGGTCTACCTGTTCTTCGAGGCGAAGCTGCCCGAGGAGGTCCCGAAGATCGTGCAGCGGGCCTCCGAGTCGCTCAGCCACGGCGGCTTCCGGGTCTCGGTCGTCGACTCCAAGCAGCCCCCCGTGATCGGGATCATCGGACGCCGTTGACCCGGACCTCGACGGGCATCCTCAGCTGATCCCGAGCGCCGCCAGCCGCTTCCGGTCGGACAGGATGTCGACCTCCGTGACCAGCCCGTCCACCACCGTGAAGGCGAGCACGGAGACTGCCTGCCCGCGCACCGACGCGACGATGCCGGCGAGCCCGTTGACCTGTGCGATCCGCGCCTCCACGGCGGTCGCGTGGCGGAACGCGGTCGCCGAGCCTGCGATCTCCGCGGCTCCGCGGACGATCTTCGTGAGCGACGACCCGGCTCCGGCGTCGACGCGCAGCACCGCGTCCGGGTGCAGCAGGGTGAGCAGGCCCTCGAAGTCGCCCGAGCGCGACGCGGCGGCCCATGCGTCGACCACGGCGCGCTGCCGGACGGGATCCGGCCGCCCGTCGAGCGACCGGCCCTGCACCCGCCGCCGAGCCCGGCTGGCCAGCTGGCGCGCAGCGGCCGGGGTGCGCTCCACGAGCGGCGCGATGTCGTCGAACGGCAGCCCGAACATGTCGTGCAGCACGAACGCCAGCCGCTCTGCGGGTTCCAGCGAGTCGAGCACGACGAGCAGCGCGATGCCGACGGTGTCGGCGAGGGCGCTCTGCTCGGCCGGGTCGCCGTCGGGCCCGTCGACGACGACGGGATCGGGCACGTGCACCTCGAGCGGTTCCTCGCGCCGGGTGCGCCGCGCGCGCAGCATGTTCAGGCACTGCCGCGACACGACCGTCGTCAGCCAGCCGCCCACGTTCTCGACGTCCCGGCCGGAAGCCCGCGAGATGCGCAGCCACGTCTCCTGCAGCGCGTCGTCGGCCTCGGCCTGCGAACCGAGCATGCGGTAGGCGACCGCCCGCAACCTGGGCCGGTGCTCCTCGAAGCGGTCCAGCCAGAATTCGTCGTCCTGCACCTGTCACATCCTTCCGTCGCACCGGGTCACCACCATGACCACCCGGAACGGCCGGGTGTGACACCACAGGGAGAAATTGCCATGCAGGCCCGTATGAACAGCCCCGTCTTCGTGCTGCCGGACGCGATGAAGGCGCTGCAGAACCTTCACAAGGCGATCGCCGCGGTCGCCACCGTGCCGGCGACCACCCACCATCTGGTGCACCTGCGCGCGAGCCAGATCAATGGCTGCAGCGTCTGCGTGGAGATGCACGCCCGCGAGATGAAGGAGGCCGGCGAGCCGGACGAGAAGATCTGGGCCGTCGGGGCCTGGCGCGAGTCGCCGCGCTTCGACGACGCGGAGCGCGCTGCGCTGGCGCTCGCCGAGTCCGTGACGCGGATCGCCGACAACCCCGACGCCGTCCCGGACGTGGTGTGGGACGCGGCCGCCGACGTCTACGACGAGAAGGAGCTGTCGGCCCTGCTCCTGTCGATCGCCGGCATCAACGTGTGGAACCGGCTGAACTGCGCCACCCGGCAGCCGTCCGGCCAGACCTGGTAGGACCCCGCCGGCGGCGAGCCCCGCGCCGTGGGATCAGTGCGTGGGGCCGACGACGGCGAGGATCTCGGGCCGCGAGAACACCTCGGCCGCGACGGTGCGCACCTCGTCGAGGGTGACCGCGTCGATCCGGGCCATCACCTCGTCGATCTCGAGCAGCTCGTCGTGCACCAGCTCGGCCTTGCCGAGCCGGATCATCCGCGAGGCGGAGTCCTCGAGACCCAGCACCAGGCCCCCTCTGAGCTGGCCCTTGCCCCGCACCAGCTCTTCGTCGGTGATGCCGTGGGCGGCCACACGTGACAGCTCGAGGCGCACCGTGGCGAGCACCTCGTCGAGCTTGGAGGGCAGGCAGCCGACAGCGACGCCGACGATGCCGGAGTCGGCGTGGTGCGAGCTGAACGAGTAGACCGAGTAGGCCAGGCCCCGGCGTTCACGGATCTCCTGGAACAGCCGGCTCGACGTCCCTCCACCCAGGGCGGTGTTGAGGACGCCGAGCGCGAAGCGCCGCTCGTCGTCGCGGGCGAAGCCCTCCATGCCGAGGACGACGTTGACCTGCTCGAAGGGGCGCGTGGTCTCGACGTGACCGGGACGCACCCGCACCCGACGCGACCCGCGGCGCGGACCGACCGGCTCGCGGTCGCCGGTGAGGAAGTCACGCCGTCCGAACGCCTTGCGCACCTGGCGCACGACGGTGCCGTGGTCGAGGCTGCCGGCGACCGAGACGACGATGTGCTCGGGCCGGTAGTGCTTGCGGTAGAACCGCACGATCCGGGGCCGGTCGAGGGCCGTGATCGAGGCCTCGGTGCCGGCGATCGAGCGACCCAGCGGCGACGTCGCGCCCCACGCCTGCTCGGAGAAGAGGTTGTGGACGACGTCGTCGGGGTCGTCGTCGTGCATCGCGATCTCGTCGAGGATCACCTCGCGCTCGGCCTCGACGTCCTCGGCGGTGATCACCGAGCTGGTGACCATGTCGCCGAGCACGTCGACCGCGAGCGGCAGGTCCTCGTCGAGCACCCGGGCGTGGAAGCAGGTGAACTCCTTGCCGGTGAAGGCGTTGAACTCCCCGCCCACCGCGTCGAGCGCCACCGAGATGTCGAGCGCCGAGCGCTCGTGGGTGCCCTTGAACAGCAGGTGCTCGAGGAAGTGCGAGGCGCCGTGCAGCGAGGCCGTCTCGTCGCGCGAGCCGACGTCGACCCATACCCCGATCGTCGCCGACCGGGCGCCGACCATCTGCTCGGTGACCACCCGCAGTCCGCCGGGAAGGATCGTGCGCCGCACCCGCGACGTCATCTGCCCCCCGGCGTCCTTGACCGTCGACAGGGTGCGCGTCGTGCCCACCTTCTGCATGCGATCCATCTTGGCCTCCCTGGGTTTCGAGACGCACCGGCCCGCCTTGTCGGGGTCGCGCGAGCGCGACCCCGGGCGGTGAAAACGCTGACCCGTCCCTGAGGAGGGACGGGTCAGCGGGTGTGGCTCAGACCTCGGCCGGGGCCTCGTCGGCGGACTCGGCGTCGGCGTCGTCCTCGATGACCGGGATCAGCGAGAGCTTGCCGCGGTCGTCGACCTCGGCGATCTCGACCTGGATCTTCTGGCCGACCGAGACGACGTCGTCGACGTTCTCGACGCGCTTGCCGCCCACCAGGCCACGGAGCTTGGTGATGTGGAGCAGGCCGTCCTTGCCGGGCATCAGCGAGACGAAGGCACCGAAGTTGGTGGTCTTCACGATGGTGCCGAGGTAGCGCTCGCCGACCTCGGGCATCGTCGGGTTGGCGATCGCGTTGACCGCGGCGCGGGCGGCCTCGGCCGCCTCGCCGTTGGTCGCCCCGATGTAGACCGTGCCGTCGTCCTCGATCGACAGGGTCGCGCCCGTGTCGTCCTGGATCTGGTTGATGATCTTGCCCTTCGGGCCGATGACCTCGCCGATCTTGTCGACGGGCACCCGCACGCTGATGATGCGCGGCGCGTAGACCGACATCTCCTCCGGCGCCTCGATGGCCTCGGCCATCACGTCGAGGATCGCCAGGCGGGCGTCCTTGGCCTGGGTCAGGGCCGCGGCCAGGACCTCGGCGGGGATGCCGTCGAGCTTGGTGTCGAGCTGCAGCGCGGTCACGAACTCGCGGGTGCCGGCGACCTTGAAGTCCATGTCGCCCATCGCGTCCTCGGCGCCGAGGATGTCGGTCAGCGCGACGTACGACGTCTCGCCGTCGACGTCACCGGAGATGAGGCCCATCGCGATGCCGGCCACCGGCGCCTTGAGCGGCACTCCGGCCTGCAGCAGCGACAGGGTCGAGGCACAGACCGAGCCCATCGACGTCGAGCCGTTGGAGCCCATCGCCTCGGAGAGCTGGCGGATCGCGTACGGGAACGTCTCGCGGTCGGGCAGCACCGGCAGCAGCGCGCGGCGCGCGAGCGCACCGTGGCCGACCTCGCGGCGCTTGGGCGAGCCCACGCGGCCGGTCTCGCCGGTGGAGAACGGCGGGAAGATGTACTTGTGCATGTAGCGGCGCGACTTCTCGGGAGAGAGCGTGTCGAGCTTCTGCTCCAGCGTCAGCATGTTGAGCGTGGTGACACCCAGGATCTGGGTCTCGCCGCGCTCGAAGAGCGCCGAGCCGTGGACGCGCGGGATGACGCCGACCTCGGCGTGCAGCGGGCGGATGTCGGCCAGGCCGCGACCGTCCATGCGGACCTTGTCGCGCAGGACGCGCACGCGCATCAGCGACTTGGTGACCGACTTGAACGCGGCGCCGATCTCCTTCTCGCGACCCTCGAACTGGTCGCCGACCTGGTCGAGCAGCGCGCCCTTGATCTCGTCGAGCCGGGCCTCGCGCTCGAGCTTGTCGGAGATGGTGAGGGCCTTGCCCGTGTCGCCGCCGACGGCGGACTCGACGGCGGCGTAGACGTCGTCCTCGTAGTCGAGGAAGACCGGGAACTCCTGCACCGGCTTGGCGGCCTGCTTGGCCAGCTCGGCCTGCGCGTCGCAGAGCTGCTTGATGAACGGCTTGGCGGCGTCGAGGCCACCGGCCACGATCTCCTCGGAGGGCGCGGTGGCGCCGGACGAGACGAGCTCGAAGGTGTGCTCGGGCGCCTCGGCCTCGACCATCATGATCGCGACGTCGCCGGTGTCGGTGACCCGACCCGCGACGACCATGTCGAAGACGGCCGACTCGAGCTGGCTGTGGCTCGGGAACGCCACCCACTGGCCCTCGATCAGGGCGACGCGGACGCCGCCGACGGGGCCGGAGAACGGCAGGCCCGAGAGCTGGGTCGACAGCGACGCGGCGTTGATCGCGAGCACGTCGTAGGGGGCGTCGGGGTTGAGCGCCATCACGGTGATGACGACCTGGACCTCGTTGCGCAGGCCCTTCTTGAAGGTCGGGCGCAGCGGGCGGTCGATGAGCCGGCAGGTGAGGATCGCGTCCTCGCCGGGGCGACCCTCGCTGCGGAAGAACGAGCCGGGGATCTGGCCCGCGGCGTACATCCGCTCCTCGACGTCGATCGTCAGGGGGAAGAAGTCGAAGTGGTCCTTGGGGTGCTTGCCGGCCGTGGTGGCCGAGAGCAGCATCGTGTCGTCGTCGAGGTAGGCGGTCACCGAACCGGCGGCCTGGCGGGCGAGGAGCCCGGTCTCGAACTTGACGGTGCGGGTGCCGAACTTGCCGTTGTCGAGAACGGTCTCGACGGCGGAGATGACGGGTTCTGTCACGGTGGTCCTTCTGTTCGCGGTGCGATCCGCGACTCCCGCGCACGTGCCCTCACTACTGAGGGCGGTGGGCCGATCTTCGATCGAGACCCGCAGGGACGCTGTGGCGCCTCCTGAAAGTCACTACCGAGGACCGGGCCCTGCGGTGGCGCGGATCGCTCCTGTGGATGTCATGTTCAGTTGTGTCGTGGTGCAAATGCAGCAGTCGGGACCCACCCGGAGGATGGATCCCGACGACGTGTCAGCGGCGCAGGCCGAGGCGCTCGATGATCGAGCGGTAGCGCTCGATGTTCGTCTTGCGCAGGTAGTTGAGCAGCCGCCGGCGCTGGCCGACGAGCAGCAGCAGACCACGACGGCTGTGGTGGTCGTGCTTGTGGGTCTTGAGGTGCTCGGTGAGGTGGGCGATGCGATAGCTGAGCAACGCGATCTGCACCTCGGGCGAACCGGTGTCACCCTCGGTCGTGGCGTACTCGGCCATGATCTTCTGCTTCGTCGCTGCGTCGGTTCCGATCGACATGGCGGCTCCTGTTCGTCTTCTCGCTGCGCGGCGCGCCGGGGCATGTTCTCCCGGGCACTCTGAATCCGCGGCCGTTGCACGGCAACTGACGAAACATACCGTCGGTGCGGGTCCCGGACAAAAACGCGACCCGTCAGCCCTCAGTACGACGCCGCGCGCACCACCAGGACGTCGGGCAGGTTGGCGACCAGCTGCCGCCAGGTGCCGCCGGCGTCCGCGGAGCCCCACACGGCGCCGTTGCGCGCCCCGAGGTACAGCCCGGCCGGGTCGTGGTCGTCGGCCCACATCGCATCGCGCATCACGCCGACGAAGAAGTGCTCGGGGAGCCCCTGCTCGGAGGCGGACCAGGTCTCGCCCGCGTCGCCGGAGCGCCACACCCGGGCCCGACCGTCGGGCGGGTAGCGGCGGTCACCGCCGCCGATCGGGAAGACGAAGACGGTGTCGGGCTCGTGGGGATGGACCACCACGGGGAATCCGAAGTCGGCGGGCAGCCCGTCGGCGATGTAGGTCCAGGTGGCGGCGTGGTCGTCGGAGCGGTAGACGCCGCCGTGGTTCTGCAGGAACAGCCGCTCGGGGCGGGAGGGGTGCCGGTCGATCTTGTGCACGCACTGCCCGAACTCGGGGTACTGCTGGTCCTCGGGCAGGAAGTCGGCACGCAGGCCCTGGTTGCGGGCGGTCCACGAGCCGCCGCCGTCGGCGGTCTGGTAGACGCCGCCGGAGGAGATCGCGACCGTCACCGACGCGGGGTCGGTCGGGTGCGGCAGGATCGTGTGGAACGCCTGGCCGCCGTACCCGGCACCCCACTCGGGCCGGTGCGGGTGGTTCCACAGCCCCTCTTCGAGGGCGAAGGTTCCGCCGCCGTCGGTCGGAGCGCCACACGGCCCCGGGCTCGGTGCCCGCCCACACGACGCCGTCGTCGAGACCCGCGGCGAGCTGCCAGATCCGCTCGACCGAGGTGCCCTGGTCGGACTCGAAGCGGATAGCCCCGCCCGGGGGCTCGTTCCAGGTCTTCCCGAGGTCGTCGGAGGCCCGCACCTGGGGCCCGAGCCACGACGACGAGGCCCCGGCGAGCAGCCTCGGTCTGCCGCTGCGGGTGTCGACCAGGCAGGAGTAGACCTCCTCCATGTCGTGGTGCGGACCGGTGAAGTCCCAGTCCTGCCGTGCGTCGTCGGACGTCCCGACCCACAGACCCTTGCGGGTCCCGACCATCAACACCGTGCCCATCGCGGCCTCCTTCGTGTGCTCATTCGAAGGTAGACCCGATGGCGGCCGCGAAGTCATCGTCGGGCGAGATTCTCCAGCCAGAGCGCGATCTCCTCACCGGCGAGGACACCGGTGGCGGAGGTGACGGCGCCGTCCCAGCCGTGGCTCTCGAGGTAGGCCCCGTGCGGCACCAGTGCGTGCCGCGCCATCCGGAGCATCCCCTCGTCGAGGCGTGAGTCGCCGGCGGCGGCGTCCAGCTCGCCGCCGGACCGCTCCAGGATCCGGGCGAGACCGGCCTCCTTGGTCAGCGTCGAGGGCATCGCGTAGACCTTCGTCTGCTCGTGGGTGAGCACCCACGAGTCCTCGGCGGCGATGGACTCCAGCTCGTCGACCCAGGCGGCGGGCACCGGGTCACCGGTGAGCAGGAAGTAGCCGAAGTGGCCGTCGGCGTCGCGCAGCCCGCGCACGTGCGGGGCCTCGGCGAGGTGGCTGACCCGCTCGGCGAACTCGGCCATCGGCCGCACCTGCGAGACCAGCGCGGTGGTGGCGCGCGCGTGGTCGGGGTCCGGGACGCCGTCGACGAGCAGCGCTCCGCCGTTGAGGCACAGCACCTGGCGGAACGACGGCAGCTTGAGCCGCAGCACCTGCGCCGGCGTCCGGGTGGTGACCAGGACCAGGTCGCCGGTGCCGGCGAGCCGGTCGATCGCCGTCCACGCCCGCTGGGTGACGTAGGCCCAGTCGCGTCCGTCGAGCACCTCGAGGCAGACCAGGTCGGCGAGGTCGACGTCGCCGGTGCGCTTGTGCGACCAGAGCAGGGTGCGGTCGATGTCGGAGGCGAGCATCATCCGGGGTCCCTGCGGCGTTGTTCGGCGGAGGAGCGCAGCGGGGGAGGCGAAGAACGTCGTGGGGTGGTCATGATTCGGTCCTTGCGAAGCGGGGGTGGATCAGGCCCATGCACGAGAAGGCGAGGTCGTCGACGGCCTCGACCGGCACCCCGCGCTGCTCGGCCAGCAGCTCGACGTGCCCGAGCTCGTGGCGGCGGTCGGGCCGCACGAGGATCCGCCACGGGACCCGCCGCAGCAGCACCCGCGTGGTCTCCCCCACGCCGGGCTTGACCAGGTTGACGTCGCCGATGCCGTACGCCGTGCTGACCGCCTCGACCGCGGCCCAGCCCGACCAGGTCGGCGTCCGGTCGACGCTCTGCAGCCGCGTGGCCTCGGCCCGTGCCTCGTCGGCGATGTCGGCGAAGTGGGTCTCGACCTCCTCGACGTAGCGCAGCGAGACGTCGGAGTCGGCCAGCTCGGCGTAGAACTTGGCGCCGTGGAAGTCGTCGGGTCCGATCAGCCGGTCGTTGAGCACCGTGCGCGAGACCAGCCCCGAGACGGTGGAGTTCAAGCAGGCCGACGGGATCAGGAAGTCGTCGCGGGTGCCGTAGACCGGTGTGCTGCTGGCGGGGTCGGCGAGCACGGCCAGCTCGGGGTCGAAGCGGACCCCGAGCCGCTCCTCGACGTCGACCACCCCGGCGCTGAGCTCGCGCGAGATCGCGCCCTTGCCGGTCCAGCCGTCGACGAACACGACGTCGGCGGCGCGGTGGTGCTCGGCGAGATGGGCCAGCGCCACCAGGTCGAGGCCGCGGCCGCGCACGATCGACATCGTGTAGTGCGGCAGGTCGAGGCCGAGCCGGCGGGCGTAGCGGCGCAGCAGGATGCCGATCGGCGTCCCGGCGCGCGCCAGCGACACCAGGACGGCGTCCGGCCCACGCTGGTCGACCACGAGGTGCACGAGCACGCCGGCGGCCAGGGCGACCCGGCGGGCCTGCTCGGCCAGGGCCTTCTCGAACAGGGCGGTGTAGTCGGTGCTGGGCTGGTACTCGATCGGCAGCGACTCGGCGTAGTGGGCGCGGCCGGCCTGGATGGCCTCCTCACGCTCCTCGACCGGGGCCTCGAGCTCGGCGTGGCTGAGGTCCTTGAGCAGCCAGGTGACGTCGTCGGCCGGGTAGGAGCCGAAGGCCGGCCCGTGCAGCGGAGACGCCATCAGGCCGCGACCCGGACGACGACCAGCCGGCTGCACACCGCGCGCAGGGCGGCGCGGAGCTCGACGGCTCCGTCGGCGGGAGTGGCCTCGTCGACGACGAGCACGATCGCGTCGAAGCGCCCGGGCTCGAGGTTGTAGGCGAAGCGCGGCTTGGCGTCGTCGGCGCCGTCGTGGGCCGGGAAGGTGAGGCCGTGCCGGACGGCGTACGCCGGGTCGTCGCGGACCACGACCGGTGAGCGGGTGGTGGACGAGAACGTCACCGCCGTCGCCGGGCGCGTCGCCTCGAGGTCCTCGGCGATCCGGAGCGGGAGGTACATCAGCTCCTCGGTGCCGAGCACGTGCACCGACTCCGCGCCGGCCACGAGGTCGCCGACCTCGGCGGCCAGCCCGGCCACGGCGGTCTCGAAGCCGTCGGCGTCGGCCGGGCCGAGGCCGTGCCGGCCGCCGTCGGGGACGCCGGCCGGCCAGGCGTACGTCGTGGCCACCTCGTCGGCGCGCTCGGGGCCGGGGTCGGGGAAGGTCGGCGCCGCCGCGACCGCCTCGACCACGAGCCCGTCGGGGTCGTGGGTGCGACGCACCTCACCGGCGAGCAGCGACACGAACGTGATCGAGGTGCCGAGCTCGGCGGCGACCCGGTCGGCGGTCGCCCGGGCGTCGTCGGAGCGCAGGTCGACCAGGGCCGCGACGACGTACGAGTCGCGCGCCGCGATCGCGTGCAGCTCGCGGACCGTGTTGAGCAGGGTGGTGCCGGTGGTGAGCTCGTCGTCGACCAGCACCAGCGGACCGTGGCCCTGCAGCAGGGCGAGGTCGCGCGGCTGCAGGCGGTGGGTGGTCGCGTGGCTGTGCTCCTCCTCGAAGCTCAGCGCCGACCAGCCCGGACGCCGGGTCGAGTGGAGCGCGGTGGCGCCGAGGTGGTCGGCGACCAGGTGGCCGAGGCCGGTGGCGGTCTCGGCGTACCCGATCACCAGCTCGGCGCGCGCGCCGTCGAGGGCGGTCTCGACCAGGGCACCGAGGTCGGCGCCGTGCCGGCGAGCCACCGACGGCGCGACCGGCACGTGCTTGGCCAGCACGTTGGACACGACGAGGTGGGCGCGCTTGGGGTTGCGGCGCAGGGCCAGGCCGACGAGGTCCGCGCACCGGCTCGCTGCCGGGGCGGGTGAGCAGCTCGACGCCGGCGTGCTCGCAGACCCAGGCGCCGGACCAGGTCACGCCCGACCCTACCGACGTCATTCGGGGCCCCCGCGGCGTTGTTCGCCGGCGGAGCGCAGCGGGGGAGGCGAAGCACGACGTGGGGAAATCACAGGGGTGCCTCGTCGGTGGTGGCGGCCAGCAGGTCGACGAAGCCGACGTCGGGGCCGGCGACGCCGAACACGTCGGCGCGGTGCATCAGCCGGCGCGCCCAGGCCAGGTGCGGGTTGGTCTCGTTCATCTTGTTGCGGTACGACGAGCGGGTCACTCCCCCGCCTTCCGCGGCCGCGGTGAGCACGCCGTGGGCGTCGTCGTACTCCTCGTGGCTGACCACCGACAGGGCGTGCACGACCGGCACGTGGCTGGGGTGGATGACGGTCTTGCCGATCAGGCCGTTGGCGCGGTCGAGCAGCACCTCGCGGATCAGGCCGTCGAGGTCGCGGGCCAGCAGCCGGGCGCGGAGCTCGCGGTCGTCTCCGCGGGCGAACGGCGACTCGCGCAGCTGCGGCTTGAACAGCCGGTCGGGGGCGGTGAAGTACTCCCAGACCGGTCCGGTGATCGCGTGCCCGCCGGGACGGCCGAGCACGTTGACGACGTCGGTGACGGCGCCGGCGATCAGGCGGACGTCGTAGATCGTGAGGTCGCGCGGACGACGCAGCGCGAACACCGAGGCCATGTCGGTCGCGCCGATGCGGACGGCGAGCACCCGCTCGGCGTACTTGGCCAGGAGCGACTGGATGCCGAGCAGCTCGTCGAGCCGGGTCTCGCGGTACATCACCTCCGGCGTCTCGATCACCGGCATCACCGTGAGCCGTCGCCCGACGGTGCGCTCGCAGTCGGCGACGGCGTCGAGGTACTCGGCACCGCGGCCGCTGGTGAACTTCGGCAGCACGAAGCCGTCGATCACACCGGCGGCCTCTCCCATCAGGCCGATCAGGCGGCCGGGCTGATCGGCGCTGCGGACCCGGACGAACACCATGGGCAGGTCGTCACGCCCTGCGTCGGAGTAGAGGCCGGACAGCTGCTCGGCGACGTGGGTGACCGCGAACTCGACCGCGCTGTCGGGGATCGCGTCCTCGAGGCACACCACGCAGCTGGAGACGCCGTGGGCGGCGACCCGGACGACGTCGTCGGCCAGGTGCTCGCGGGTGGCGGGGATGTAGAGCGTCGCGCCGAGGCCGTGGGCGAGACGCTCGAGGTCGTCGTCGCGGCGCAGCTCCTGCGGCTCGCGGAAGAAGAGGGTGGCACGGTCGGCTGCGTCGAGGAACTGGAACTGCCGCATCACGTCGTCCCTGCCTCTCTCGTCCGTAGGGGTCGGGACGGGTCGATCGGGCGTCGTCGTCCGCAGGTCGGGCCAAGGATAGGTCGGGGAGGTTTCTCGCAAACCTCTGGCCGGTAACGTGCTGGCAGCCGACGCCGCACGGGGCGGCGTCAGCACCTCAGTCGAAGGAGACACCATGCCCGTTTCGCTGTCCAAGGGTGGCAACGTCAGCCTCACCAAGGTGGCCCCGAGTCTGCAGTCGGTGCGCATCGGCCTCGGTTGGGACGCGCGCTCCACCACGGGTGCCGACTTCGACCTCGATGCCAGTGCCCTGGTCTGCGGCGAGGGCGAGAAGGTGCTCTCCGACAAGCACTTCGTGTTCTACAACAACCTGGTGACCCCCGAGGGCACGGTGCGGCACGCCGGCGACATCCGCGACGGCGCGGTGCAGGGTGACGACGAGACCATCGAGGTCGACCTCTCCCAGCTGACCATGCAGACCGACCGGGTCGTCTTCGCCGCCACCATCCACGACGCCGACACCCGCGGCCAGAGCTTCGGCCAGGTCAAGAACGCCTACATCCGCGTCGTCGACAAGAGCAACGACGAGGAGCTCGCCCGCTACGACCTCTCCGAGGACGCCTCCACCGAGACCGCGATGGTCTTCGGCGAGCTGTACCGCAACGGCGAGGAGTGGAAGTTCCGCGCCATCGGCCAGGGCTACGCCTCCGGCCTGGTCGGCATCATCTCGAACTACGGCGTCACGATGTGAGCTGGGTGCTGCCCGGGCGGCGGTGAGCTGGTGACCGTTCTGCTCGATGATTGGGTAAGCAGCTCACCGCTGCGCCGGGTCGGCCCCGTCCGGCGGTGAGCCAGTGACCGTTTCTGCTCGATGACTGGGTAACCAGCTCACCGCTGCCCCGGGTCGGCCCCGCTTGCGCCCAGGCAGCGTGAGTTTCACCGGTTAACCGGTGAAACTCACGGTTCTCGCACGAAACTTCGTCGCAGAACCCGGAGTTTCGTCCCGCCGACGCGCCCTGTGTGACCAGTGGGGCCACACTGACTCAAGGGGTGGCCGCGCCGGCGAGGGCGGCGGCTTGCCGCCTGCCCTCGTGCGCCCTCCCACCACCCCGTAGCGAGACGAGGCGACGCGGTAGCACCCGAGGCACCAACCCGCACCAACCCGCACCAACCCGCCGCAACAGTCACAGCCTGCGGAAGCGCTCCACCTGCTGCTTGATGCCGTCCTGGATCGCGTCCGCCTCCTGCAGGACCGCCCAGTAGTCGGGGTGCACGCCCTGGAGCCGCTGCCGCATCGCGTCGAGGCGGCGGCCGAGGGTGTCGAGCTCGCGGCCGACCGCGTCGCCGCCGACCTTCGGCGAGGTCGTCACCAGCAGCTGCGCGTCACGAAGCCGGAACCGCACCTTCCGCATCAGCTCCTCCGGGTCGGCCTTCACCGCCCGCAGGGCGGCCAGCCGCTCGGCGGGTGCGCCGGCCCGCCCCTGGGCGACGTCGAGGGCCGCGCGCACCTCGTCGAGCAGTCGCAGCGGCAGCGCCCAGTCGGCGCCGGCGTCGACGAGCCGGTCGAAGTCGGCGAGCTTGGTGCGGGCCGTGGTCAGGCTCTCCTCGACCGACGTCTCGACGGCCTCGAGGTCCTTCCAGTTGCCGATGCTGAACTCACGACGCAGGACGGCGAGGTCGTCGGGCATCCGCTCGACGCGCGACTCGACGGCCTGGACGACGGTCCGCAGCGACGTACGCCGGGTACGCGCCTTGGCCACGCGTTGCGGGTACTCCTGGGCGAGCGCCTCGACCTGCTTCGCGAGCGTCTCGAGCTCGGCGCCTGCCTGCTCCAGCGTGCGGAACCCGGTGCTGGGCTCCCAGTCGTTGGCGGCCACGGCGGCGGCGCGGGTGCGGGCCAGCAGCCCGCTGAGCTCGGGCACCTCGAGGCCGGTCTCGCGCAGCTTGGTGGCGGCATCGGCCACCCGTCGCGCCTGACCCGCAGCGGCCTCCTTCAGCTGGCGGCCGCGTTTCACCTGCTGCCCGATCCGGGTCAGCTCGGCGTCGTAGTCGAGCACCACCTGGTCCATGGCCTCGGCCGCCTTGGCCAGCCGCGGGCCGACCTGGGCGTAGGCCCGGTGCGCCGCCCCCAGGGCGGCGACGTCGAGGTCGGCGTCGAACGGGTGCTGGTCGAGCGTCGTCAGGTACTCGCCGATCAGCGCCTCGGCCTCCTGGTCGAGCACGCGGAACCGCGGCACCAGGCCCGACGACGCGGCCCGCTCGGGCAGATAGGCGCGAAAGCTCTCCACCATGCCGCGCAGCGTCCGCTGGGAGTGGTCGAGGTGGCGGAAGTCCTCCATGAGCTGGTCGAGAGCACTCTGGGTCGCCTCTCGCTGCGACTCAGGTACTCGGCGCGCCACGCGACGTATCGTACGAGCACCGTGCCCGCCGCCCCGAGGGCGCTCCGAAAACCCGACGACCCGTCGCCCTGAGGGCGACGGGTCGGCAGCGGGCCGGACCAGCGAGCTAGACGTGCAGGACGTGCTCCTCGTCGGCGTGCGCCTTGTTGTAGCGCAGGCTCGACCAGAGTGCGACCAGGATGAACGCCACCCCCACCAGGCCGGTGACGACCTCGGGGATGTGGGGCCCGATGCTGATGAACAGCAGCAGCGCCAGCGCGCCGATCGCCCAGTGGGCGCCGTGCTCGAGGAACACGTACTCGCTGAGCGTGCCCTGGTGCACCAGGTAGATCGTGATCGACCGCACGTAGAACGCTCCGACGCCGAGACCCAGCGCGATGATGATCGGGTCGGAGGTGATCGCGAAGGCTCCGATGACACCGTCGAAGCTGAAGCTCGCGTCGAGCAGCTCGAGGTAGAGGAACAGCGAGAACGCCGCCTTGCCGGTGGCGACCACGACCGAACCGGCCGCGGCGCCACGGCGTTCCTCGACCACCGCCCCCTCGTCGTCGTCGGCGAGGCCGCCGTCGAAGAAGTCACCCAACCCGTTGACCGCGAGATACAGGATGACGCCGAACACACCGGCCAGCAGCATGTCGCTCGCGTGGTCGGGGAAGATCCGGGAGAACACGAACAGCCACACCAGCGCCACGAGCACCGCGATGCCCGGGAACGCGGCCGCCTTGGCGAACGCCCGCTCGATCGGCCCCAGCCAGTGGAGCTCCTTCTCGTCGTCGAAGACGAAGTCGAGGAAGATCATCAGCAGGAACATGCCGCCGAACGCGGCGATGAGCGCGTGGGCGTCGTTGAGGATGTAACCGTAGGTGCCCGGGGTGTCCGGGTCCCCCTTGTCGAGCGCGAGGTCCCAAGCCTCGATGGGTGACAGGCCCGCGGTCACGAACACCACCACCAGTGGGAACAGCAGCCGCATGCCGAAGACGGCGATCAGGATGCCCACCGTGAGGAAGATCCTCACCCAGAACTCCGACATCCGGTTCAGCACCTTGGCGTTGACCACCGCGTTGTCGAAGGAGAGGGAGACCTCCAGGACGATCAGGATCGCGGTGACGGTCAGGCCGGTGACGCCGTCGTACAGGAAGGCGATGGCCAGACCGATGATGGTGAACAGGAAAGACCAGCGGAGGGTCTTGAACAGCACGGGATCAACTCACGTTCGAGAGGGAGGGACGGGGATCGAGCGCAAGGATCAGAGGTTGACGCCGTAGTCCTTCACGATGCCCGCCAGGCCCGAGGCGTAGCCCTGGCCGATGGCGCGGAACTTCCACTCCCCGCTGTTGCGGTAGAGCTCGCCGAAGACCATCGCGGTCTCGCTCGAGGCGTCCTCGGAGAGGTCGTAGCGGGCGAGCTCGGTGCCGTTGTCGGAGTTGACGACGCGGATGAAGGCACCGGTCACCTGGCCGAAGTTCTGGCCGCGGGCGTCGGCCTGGTCGATCGAGACGGGGAACGCGATCTTGTCGACGTCGGCGCCCATGCCGGCCAGGTTGACCTCGATGACCTCGTCGTCGCCCTCGCCCTCACCGGTGCGGTTGTCGCCCTGGTGGGTGACCATGCCGTCGGGCGAGGTGAGGTTGTTGTAGAAGACGAAGTGCTGGTCGGTGACGACCTTGCCGGCCTCGTTGCACGAGAGCGCCGAGGCGTCGAGGTCGAAGTCGACACCGGTGGTGGTGCGTACGTCCCACCCGAGTCCGACGAGGACCTTGTTGAGTCCGGCGGGGCCGGCCTCCTTGGTCAGGGACACATTTCCGCCCTTGGAAAGGCTGACTACCATCTCGGCTTCCTTCGCATCAGTGGGTACTTGCGTCGCAACACTACAAACGCCTGGTGCACCCGGGGAGTTTCGGGGTCGACAAAGTTTGTGGGCCGGTCCCTGTGACCCGTGCCACGATGGCGGCGTGGGCACACTCCCCCGGTCACCGGTCTCCGACGACTTCTCCGGCACCCGCCTCGCCGCGTGCAACCTGTGCGAGGCGATCTGTGGGCTCGAGCTCACGATCGAGCGTGGCGCCGTCACGTCGATCCGAGGCAACGCCGACGACCCGCTCTCGCGCGGCTACCTGTGCCCCAAGGGCGTCTCGCTCGCCGACGTCTACACCGACCCCGACCGGCTGACCCGGCCGGTGCGCCGGGTCGACGGCCCCGACGGCGTCACGTGGGAGGAGCTGGCGTGGGACGACGCCCTCGACCTGGTCGCCGACCGGCTGGCCGCCACCGTCACGACGTACGGCGGCGACGCGGTCGGGGTCTACCTCGGCAACCCCAACGCCCACTCGCTCGGCTTCGGCACCCACGGTCCGGGCTTCGTGCGCTCGCTCGGCACCCACAACCGGTTCAGCGCCTCGACCGTCGACCAGATCCCCCACCAGTTCGTGGCCTGGCAGCTCTACGGCCACCAGCTGATGCTGCCGATCCCCGACCTCGACCGCACCAGCTTCTTCCTGGTCGTCGGCGCCAACCCGATGGCCTCCAACGGCTCGCTGATGACGGTGCCCGACTTCCCGAACCGGGTGCGCGAGCTCGACCGGCGCGGCGGCCGGATGGTGGTGCTCGACCCGCGCCGCACCGAGACCGCCAAGGTCGCCCACGAGCACCACTTCGTGCGGCCCGGCACCGACGCCGCGGTGCTGCTGGCGATGCTGCACGTGCTCTTCGCCGAGGGACTGACCCGGCCGCCGGCGTACGTCGACGGGCTCGACCGGCTCGCCGAGCTGGTCGCGCCGTACACACCTGAGCGGGCCGAGGCGGTGTCGGGCGTGCCGGCCGACGTCGTCCGCGACCTGGCCCGCGAGCTGGCCGGGGCCGACGCCGGGGCGGTCTACGGCCGGATGGGCGTGTCGACGCAGGGGTTCGGCACCGTGTGCCAGTGGGCGATCGCCTGCCTCAACCTGGTCGCCGGCCATTTCGACCAACCGGGCGGGGTGATGTTCACCGAGCCCGCCGTCGACACGGTCGGCCGCGGGATCCTCAGCCCGGGCCGCTACGACCGGTGGCGCAGCCGGGTGCGCCAGGTGCCCGAGTTCGCCGGCGAGCTGCCGGCGTCCACGATGGCCGAGGAGATCCGGACGCCGGGCGAGGGCCAGGTGCGCGCGATGGTGACGGTCGCCGGCAACCCGGTGCTCTCGACGCCCGACGGTCCCGGCCTCGCCGCGGCCCTCGACGAGCTGGACTTCATGGTGTCGGTCGACTTCTACGTCAACGAGACCACCCGGCACGCCGACGTCATCCTGCCGCCGACGAGCGCCCTCGAGCGCGACCAGTACGACCTGGTGTTCCACGGGTTCGCCGTCCGCAACACCGCCCGCTGGACGCCGGCGGTCTTCGCGGCCGGCGACGACCAGCGCCACGACTGGCAGATCTTCGCCGGGCTGGCGACCCGGCTCGCCGACCGGCTCGACCGGCCGCTCTCCGACGACGCGGCCGGCCGGCTCGCGGCCGACCCGGCCGACCTGGTCGAGCTGTTGCTCGACTCCGGGGGTCGGACGACGGCGACCGACCTGGCCGAGCACCCCGAGGGCGTCGACCTCGGGCCGCTCCAGCCGACGATGCCCGGGCGCCTGCAGACCGCCGACCAGCGCATCGACCTGGTGCCGCCGCTGGTGGTCGACGACCTCGACCGCCTGTCCGCGTGGCTCCCCGAGGACGAGGCCACCGACGACGGGCTGGTGCTGATCGGACGACGGCACAAGCAGGACTGCAACTCGTGGCTGCACAACACCACCCGGCTCACCCGCGGCCGCCCGCGGCACCACCTGCTCATGCATCCCGACGACCTCATCGACCGGGGCATCACCGACGGCGGCCGGGTGACGGTGACCTCGCGGGTCGGCTCCGTCGAGGTCGAGGTGACCGGTGCCGACGACATGATGCGCGGCGTCGTCTCACTCCCCCACGGCTACGGACACCAGGTCGCCGGCACCCAGCTCTCGCACGCCAGCACCGTGGCCGGGGTGTCGATCAACGACCTCACCGACCCCGCGCTGCTCGACGTGTCGGGCAACGCCGCCCTCAACGGCGTCCCGGTCACCGTCACGCCGGCTTAGACGATCGTGACCGGGCGCCGCACGACGGCGTCGAAGAAGTAGCCGTTGTCGTTGTACGGCGTCTCGAGCGGCTGGGTGCGGCCGGCAGCGTCGGCGGCCCGGGCGAGCAGCTCGGAGGAGCCGCGGCGCGGGTGGCGCCAGCGCACCGACCACTGGGTCCAGCCACCGCGGGCGTCGCAGCGGTCGACCCGCATCTCGGCGTTGGTCCCGAAGTCGACGAACCGCCTCGGCGGCAGCGGCGTGAGGATGGCCGGAGCACCGGCCGCCGCCGGCCTCGGGAGCCCCAGGGCAACGGGGGCGGCGAGGCCGGCGGCGAGAACGGAACGACGGGTCGTGCCCGTGCGCGACGCGGAAGTCATGACCCGCACGCTAACACGATTAACTTCGGCGACTTAGTAGGTCGATGAGCCCGTCGTCACCACCTGCTTCTCGTGCTCACGCACCACGTCGGCGGTCGTCCGCTGCAACGGCCTGCTGGGCCACCAGGCCTTCTCCCCCAGCATCACCAGGACGGCGGGCAGCATGACCAGCCGCACCAGAGTGGCGTCGAGCAGGATCGCGGCCGAGAGACCGACCCCCATCATCTTCATCTCCAGCATCGACAGCGTCGCGAAGATCGCGAACACCGACACCATCACCGCAGCGGCACTGGTGACGACCCCGGCGGTGTCCTCGATGCCGCGCTGGACGGCTAGCCGCGTAGGCAGTCCGCCCTTGACGTGCTCGCGGATCCGGCTCACGACGAACACGTGGTAGTCCATCGAGAGCCCGACCAGGACCACCAGCACGAACAGCGGCAGCCAGTCGATGACGAAGCCGGGCTTGGTGAAGTCGAGCAGGTCGGCCCCGAAGCCGTGCTGGAAGACCAGCACCATGAAGCCGAACGCCACGCCGACCGAGGCCAGGTTGAGCAGCGTCGACACACCGGCGATCACCAGGCTGCGGAAGGTCACGAGCATCATCAGGAAGGTCAGCAGCAGCACGAAGCCGATCACCAGCGGCAGCCGGCCTCCGAGCCGGTCGGCGAAGTCGAGGCTCTCGGCGGCACCGCCTCCGACGACCACCTCGGTGCCCTCGTCCAGCCCCCCGGACGTGGCCGGCACCAGGTCGGTGCGCAGGTCGCGCAGCGCCTCGTCGACACGCTCGTCGGACTCGTCGTAGGGCATGCCGATGTGCAGGAGGGTCACCGAGCCGTCGTCGGAGGTGACCGGCTCCTCGCCCGACTCGACGAACTCGCCGGTGTCGACGGCGTCCTGCTGCAGGTCGACCAGCGCCGCGCGGACGCCGTCCGCGTCGGCCGGGTCGGCCTTCACGACGACCGTGGCGGCAGCGCCCTCGGCCGGGAAGGCCGCGGTGAGGTCGCGCATGGTCTGCACCTCGGGGATCGAGGCCGGCAGGGTGTCGAGGTTCGAGGAGTGGATGCGCAGGCCGAGGGCCGGCAGGGCGAGGCCGACGACCACCAGGCCGGAGAGCAGCAGCGCGACCCCAGGACGACGCACGACCGGGCCCAGGATGCGGCGGCTCAGCCCGCCGCGGCCGATCCGCGCGTTGAGCCTCCACAGCAGCGGCACGCGGGGCCGGTCGACCCAGCGGCCGAGCTTGGCGAGCAGGGCCGGCAGCACCGTGATCGAGCCGAGCACCGCCACGGCGACGACCACGATCGAGCCGACCGCCAGGCTGTTGAAGGTGGCGTCGCCGACGACGAAGAGGCCGGCCATCGAGGCGATCACCGCGCCACCGGAGACGAGGATGGAGTGACCCGAGGTCTGTGCGGCGATGTCGACGGCGTCGAGGGTGCCGTGGCCGGCGAGGCGCTCCTCGCGCTCGCGCTTGAGGTAGAACAGCGAGTAGTCGACGCCGACCGCCATGCCGATCAGCACGATCATGCTGGTGACCGTCGACTCGGCGGGCACCAGGTGCGACAGCGGCGCCAGCAGCCCGATGGTGGCGGCCACGCTGCTGGCGGCGAGCAGGACGGGCAGGCCCGCCGCGATCAGCGCACCGAACGCGACCAGCATCAGCACCAGGGTGATCGGGAGGCTGATCCCCTCCGCGGCGGAGAGGTCGTCGGCGACCCGCTCGTCGATGGCGGCGTCGAGCGTGGCGTCACCGGTCGAGCGGACCTCCAGGTCGGGGTAGGCCTCCTGGATTCCCGACGTCGCCGCCAGGACGTCGTCGGCCAGGCCGTCCGGGAGGTCTCCGTCACGGGCCAGCTGGATGGGCACGAGCAGCGCGCTGCGGTCGGGGCTCCACTGGGGCTCACCGATCGCGTCGACCCCCTCGAGCGTGGCGAAGTCGTCGGCCACGCGGGCCGCTGCCGACTCCGCGTCGGCCTGGTCGAGGTTCTGCCCGTCGGCGGTGATCAGCACGTTCTCGGTGTCGGGCTCGTCGAGCCCGGCCTCGGCCACGAGCTGGTCGGCGCGACCGGAGTCGCCGAGGCGGTGGTCGGCGTCGTCCGTGTCGACCTTGGGGATGGCCGAGGCGAGGGCGACGGCGACGACCACGAAGGTCAGCCAGGCCGCGATCGCGCGCCACGGATGGGTCGCGCTCCACCGGGCGGCGCGCCGGGGAATCGTGCTGAGGGGGTTGGACATCGGGGTCTCCTGGTGATGACGAGGTGAGGACTCGGGTGATGCCTCCAGCCTCGTGAGCGCGGGGCGCCTCCGTCAGGGGCGCAGGGACCACACCCGAGGTGGTGCCAGCACCACTGCGCGGCGTCGGGCGAACCGAGAGGATGGACCCCATGACCACCACGACGAGCGCGCCCGGCCCCGGGCGTCTCCAGCTGACGGGGTACGCCGCCGCCCAGCTGTTCCTCGCCGTACCTGCGCTCGTGTGCTTCATCCTCACCGCGGTCGGCTCCGTCCTCATGGTGATCTGGGTCGGCGCACTGCTGCTCGCCGCGTCGCTCCCCCTCACCCGCCTGATCGCCGACGCCCACCGTCGGATGGCCGCCGACGTGCTGGGCCTGGAGGTGCCGCGCCCGTACCGCCCGGTCCCCCGCCACCCGTGGGGGGCGCTCGGCGCGGTGGTGCGCGACCCGATGACCTACCGCGACCTGGCGTGGACGGTGTGGGCGTTCACGTTCGGGTTCGTGGTGGCGCTGATCTGCGTGCTCGAGTTCCTGCTCGTCGTCACGTTCTCGCTGTGGTGGTTCACGTTGCGGCCGAAGATGCGGATCCGCTCGGAGATCGACCTGTGGTTCCTCGCCTCCAGCCGCACCGAGAAGCTCGAGCGCCGGGTGCAGGTGCTCACCGAGACCCGCGCCGACGTGGTCGACACCGCGGCGGCCGAGCTCCGCCGCCTCGAGCGCGACCTGCACGACGGTCCGCAGGCCCGGCTGGTGGCGCTGTCGATGAGCCTCGGGCTGGCCGAGCAGGCGTTCGCCCAGGATCCCGAGCGCGCGCGCCGGTTGGTCGGTGACGCCCGCGCGACGACCTCCGCGGCGATCGGCGACCTGCGCTCCGTCGTCCGCGGCATCCACCCGCCGGTGCTCGCCGACCGCGGCTTGGCCGGCGCCGTCGAGGCGCTCGCGCTCGACATGGCCGTGCCGGTCTCGGTGACGAGCTCGCTGTCCGGTCGGCCTCCCGCGCCCGTCGAGTCGGCGCTGTACTTCGGCGTCGCCGAGTGCCTGGCCAACGTCGGCAAGCACGCGGGGGCCGGCCAGGCGACGATCGGGCTGACCTACGATGACGGCCGGCTTCGCGTCATCGTGCACGACGACGGTGTGGGCGGCGCCGATCCCGACTCGGGAACCGGCATGCTGGGCATCCGACGCCGCCTGGCGGCGTTCGACGGCACGATGGCGGTGACCAGCCCGCCGGGCGGGCCGACCGACGTGACGCTGGAGGTGCCGTGCGACTTGTCCTTGCCGAGGACCACGCCCTCCTCCGCGCCGGGATGACCCAGCTCCTCGAGAGCAACGGTTTCACGATCCTGCACGCCGTCGACCACGCGGGCGCCCTCGCCGAGGCGCTCGCCGACCCTGCCGCCGAGGCGGCCGTCGTCGACGTCCGGCTGCCGCCGACCCAGACCGACGAGGGGCTGCGCGCCGCGATCGCCGCCCGCGCGGCCCGGCCGGGCTTCCCGGTGATGGTGATCTCGCAGTACGTCGAGCAGCTCTACGCCCGCGAGCTGCTCGCCAGCGGTGAGGGCGCGGTGGGCTACCTGCTCAAGGACCGGGTCTCCGACGTCGCGGAGTTCGTCGACGGCGTCCGGCGCGTGGCCGCCGGCGGCACCGTGCTCGACCCGGAGGTCGTCGCCGCGATCATGGCCCGGCGCCGCGAGGTGCCGCTCGACCGGCTGACGCCGCGCGAGCGCGAGGTGCTGGCGCTGATGGCCGAGGGACGCTCCAACGCGGCCATCGCCGCCCACCTCGTGGTCACCGAGAAGGCGGTCGCCAAGCACATCAACGGGATCTTCAGCAAGCTCGACCTCTCCGTGGCCGACGACGACCACCGGCGGGTGCGGGCCGTGCTGGCGTGGTTGCGGGCCTGAGGTCTGGCTTGTTCTCTGCGGCGGCATCCGGTTGCGTCATACGGGCTGGTCGTGGGGGCAGCCACGTCGGATGACCTCCCCCCGCTGGCGCCGGGACGTCATACGGGCTGGTCGCCAGGGCAGCCGCGCCGTATGACGTCCCGGAGCGAACGCCACCCGGACCCTGTGTACGACTGGATCAGGCGACGGCGTCGGGGCGGCGCCAGCCCGCTCGCTCGAGAGCCGCTGCGAGCTGGTCGAAGAACTCGTCAGGAGCGACGCGGAGGCCCAGCACGGGTAGGCGCAGCACCACGTCTCCCGACAGCGCGATCCCGTTGTGGCGCAGGGCGTCGTCGACGACCTGCTCGGCCCAGGTGTGCTGGACGCCGTCGACCTCGAGGACGACGCGGTACGCCTTCCAGCGGAAGTCGAGGTAGTAGGTGCCTCGGGGTGTCTTCACCAGCGATTGGCAGTCGGGCTCGGGGAGTCCGCGCTGGCGGCAGCCACGCACGACGTCGAGCTCGCCGAGCGAGCGCACGCCGCCGGCGAGCTCGAGGATCACCTCGTGCACGAGCGTGCGCCGCCGGTCGCGGCGGACACGGAGTGCCTCGACGGCGAGGTCGGTGGGCGTGGAGAGCTCCTGCTGGACCACCATCGTCAGCACCAGCGCCGCCTGGCGGTCGGACACGGCCCACAGGGCCGCCCTCACGGCGGCCACCGCGTTGCGCGTGCGCGGAATGGGGGACGTGGGGTCGGCGTCGGCGGCCACCCAGCGCCGGGTCTGGCGAATGTTGATCGAGCTGGGTCGGTGACGGATCCGCGCTCCGCGTGGCACCGTGACCCGGATCTGCGGAACCTCGTAGCGCCGGAGCCCGGCGACGAGCAACGACGAACCCGCGTCGAGCATTGCCCGCGGGCCACCCTCGATCACGGCGATCCAGTGTCGGGCGTCGAAGCCGGCTGGACCGGTGAACGTGGCGATCGCGTGGCAGCCGCAGCGCCGCCAGCGGCCGGCGCGGACGTTGGCGCGTACCTCGCCGCGCGTGATGCCGGCGGCGTACAGGGCGGACCGGGACACGACGCCGGCCTGGTTCCGCGAGAGCGCCGACGCGAGAGCACGGCGTCGACGCCGGCGCCAGGCGGCTAGTTGCTGGGCATTGGCTTCGGGCATGTCGGCAACGCTTCTCGTCGCCACCGACGATTCGACTGAGCTCGGCGGCGTCCTGTGGACGACGACGACCCGCGGCGCCGCTGTGGACGACTCGTGGTCATCCGATGGCGGAGCCGTCCGACCCCCACCCCGTATGACGTCGCGAACGTCATCCGAACCGGCACCCCCGACAGCCATCCCGTATGACGTCTCCGGAGCGGAGCGGGCACGGAGAACCCTCGCGTCAGCCGCCGAGCACGTCGAGCACCGCCGCGCGAGCCGCGGCGGGGTCGCGGGCGGCGAGGGCGGCCTCGGCGGCGTCCTCGCAGGTGGCGTAGCTGACCGAGGCGAGGCGGGCCCCGACCGGGCGGGCCGCGGCTGCGGCCATCGAGAGTGACGTGATGCCCATGCCGACCATGGCGCAGGCGAGCATCGGGTCGGCGGCGGCCTCGCCGCAGACGCCGACCGACTTGCCGGCGCGACGTCCGGCCTCGGCGGTGATCGCGACCAGCTGGAGCACCGCCGGCTGCCACGGGTCGGTGAGGTGGGCGAGGTCGGTGGCCATCCGGTCGGCGGCCATCGTGTACTGGGTGAGGTCGTTGGTGCCGATCGAGAGGAAGTCGACCACCTCGAGCATCTGGTGGGCGAGCAGCGCGGACGACGGCACCTCGACCATCACCCCGGCCTTGAGCCCGCGCCCCCGCACCTCGTCGGCGAACGACGCCGCCTCGGCCACGGTCGCGACCATCGGGGCCATCACCCAGGTCTCGGTGCCGGTGGACTGCGCGGCCGCCGCGATCGCGTCGAGCTGCCGCTCGAGCAGGCCGGGGTTGCCGAACGACAGGCGCAGGCCCCGGACGCCGAGCGCGGGGTTCTCCTCGCCCGGCACGGTCGCGAACGCGACCGGCTTGTCGGAGCCGGCGTCGAGGGTGCGGACCACGACGTACCGCGCGTCGCCGAAGGCGCTCAGCACCTCGGCGTAGATGGCGGTCTGCTCGGCGACGGTGGGTTCCTCGGTGCGATTGAGGAAGCAGAGCTCGGTGCGGAACAGTCCGACGCCCTCGACGGGGCTGGCCGACGCCCCGCGCGCCGACTCACCGTCGGCCACGTTCGCGAGCACCTTGACCGCGAAGCCGTCGGACGTCGCGCCGGGGCCGACCCACGACGCCAGGGCCTCGCGGGCCTCGGCCGCGGCGGCCACCAGCGCCCGCGCTCCGTGCTCGTCGGGACCGACCGTGACGGCGCCGGTGGTGCCGTCGACGAGCAGCGGCGTGCCGTCGGCCACAGCCAGGACGCCGGCCGCGCCGACCACGCACGGGATGCCGAGCTGCCGCGCGATGATCGCGGTGTGGCTGGTCGGGCCACCACGCTCGGTGACCAGGGCGAGCACGACGGCCGGGTCGAGGCCGGCGGTGTCGGCCGGCGCGAGGTCCTCGGCCACCAGGACCGACGGCCCGTCGGGCCGGGGCACGCCGGGCTCGGGCTCGCCCACGATCCGCGCCACCAGGCGACGCTCGATGTCGCGCAGGTCGGTCGCCCGCTCGGCCATCAGGCCGCCCATCTGGGTGAACACGCCCACGAACTGCTCCACGGCGTCGTGGACCGCACCGAGCAGGTCGCTACCGCCCCGCAGGCTCTTGCGGACGGCGCCGCGCAAACCCCGGTCGGTGGCGAGCCCGGCACTGGCGGTGAGCACCTCGGCGACCGCGCCGCTGGCCCGTGCCGCCTTGGCGACGAAACCCTCACCGACGGCGGCGGCGGCGATGTCGTAGGCCGCGAGGGCCGCGGCGTCGTCGGCGAACCCGCCGTCGCCGAAGCCTGCGACGGCGTCGGGCGACACCTCGCCCCGGGCGAGGACGGCCGGTCCGTAGGCCACGCCGGGCACGACCGGTGTGCCCGTGAAGTCGGGGGCTGAGGGGGGCTGCTGCGGGATCTCGTCGGTGACCACGATCACAAGTTACTCATCCGCACCCCTTGACAGTCAACACATACGGGCATAAAACAACATATACAAAGATCAGCGAGGAGGTTCCAAGCTCGATGAGCATGTACGCCGAAGAGCGGCAGCAGGCGATGGCCCGCCTCATCACCGAGCGTCGTCGGCTCTCGGTCGCCGACCTGGCCCGCGAGTACGACGTCACCACCGAGACCGTGCGCCGCGACCTGTCCCAGCTCGAGCGTCTCGGCCTGGTGCGCCGCGTGCACGGGGGCGCCGTGCCCGCCGACGTCCTCACCCCGATCGAGGCCGGCCTCGGCGAGCGCGACCGCACCAACGCCGACCTCAAGGACCTCATCGCCAAGGCGGCGCTGTCACAGCTTCCCCCCGACGGCGCCACCGTCATCCTCGACGCCGGCACCACGACGGCCCGCCTGGCCGCGGCGCTTCCGACCGACACCCGGCTCACGGTCTTCACCCACTCGGTGCCCGTCGCGAGCCGCCTCCTCTCGCTGCCTCGCGTCGAGCTGCGCCTGCTGCCCGGCCGGGTCCGCCACACCACGCAGGCCGCGGTCGGCCCCGACACGGTGGCCAGCCTCGACCGGCTCCGCGCCGACGTCGCCTTCGTCGGCACCAATGCCCTCAGCCGAGGGTCACGGCCTCTCGACGCCGGACGCCGACGAGGCAGCCACCAAGACCGCGCTCGTCGCGGCCGGACGGCGCGTCGTCGTCCTCGCCGACTCGAGCAAGGTGGGGCGCGAGTCCGCGGTGCGGTTCGCGCCCCTCGCCGACATCGACTGCCTGGTCACCGACGCAGGCCTCCACTCCGCCGACCGCCGGGCGCTCGAGAAGGCGGGCCTCGAGGTCGTGGTCGCATGAGGACGCCGAGCATCGTCACCCTCACCCCCAACCCCAGCATCGACCGCACGATCACGCTGGCGGCGCCCCTGGTGCGGGGCGCGGTCCAGCGCACGGCCTCTGCCCTCTCGCAGGCAGGCGGCAAGGGGGTCAACATCTCGCGGGCCTGCCTGGCTGCCGGCGTCCCGACGACCGCCGTCCTCCCCGCCGCCCCCGACGACCCCTTCGTGCTCGAGCTCACCGCCGCGGCGATCCCGAGCCGGCTGGTCGCACCCGACGGCGCGGTGCGCGTCAACCTCACGATCAGCGAGCCCGACGGCACCACGACCAAGCTCAACAGCCCCGGTGCCGCCGCGTCGTCCGCGACCCTCGACGCCCTCGCCGCGGCACTGCGTGACCTCGCGGACGGCGCCGACTGGCTCGTCCTCGCCGGCTCGCTGCCGCCCGGCGCGCCGGACGGGTGGTACGCCGACCTCGTGACCGACCTGCGCGCCTCCACCCGGGTCGCGGTCGACACCAGCGACGCGCCGCTGCGCGCCCTCGTCGAGCGGCTCGGCACCGACCCGCAGGCCGCCCCGCACGTGCTGAAGCCGAACGGCGAGGAGCTGGCCTCGGTCAGCGGTCGCGACGCCGCCGAGCTCGAGGCCGACCCGGCCGCGGCGGCCGCTGCCGCACGGACCCTGGTCGACCGCGGAGTCCACGACGTCCTCGCCACGCTGGGCGGCCACGGCGCCGTCCTCGTCACCGCCGAGGGCGCCTGGCACGCCACGCCGCCGCCGACCGAGGTGGTCAGCACCGTCGGCGCCGGCGACTCCAGCCTCTTCGGCTACCTCCTCGGGTACCTGCGGGGCCAGGACCCCGCCCACCGACTCGCGCTCGCCGTCGCCTACGGCAGCGCGGCCGCCGGCCTGCCCGGCACCACCATCCCGCAGCCCACGCAGGTGCGACCAGACCTGGTCGACGTCCGCGCACTGCCCCTACCTCTGGAGAGTCAGCGATGACCGACATGATCACCGCAGAACTGGTTCGTCTCGATGCCGACCTCGGCACCGAGAAGCACGACGTGATCCGGGCGCTGGCGGCCGTGGTCGTCGCGGCCGGCCGGGCGACCGACGGCGACCAGATCGTCGAGGACGCCCTGGCCCGCGAGGCCAAGTCGGCCACCGGCCTCAAGGACGGCATCGCCATCCCCCACTGCCGCACCGCCGGCGTCGAGGAACCGACGCTGGTCTTCGCCCGACTCTCCCCGCCGGTCGACTTCGGTGCGAAGGACGGACCGGCCGACCTGGCGTTCCTGATCGCCGCGCCCGCGGGCGGCGACAAGACCCATCTGCAGATCCTGACCAAGCTGGCCCGCGCCCTGGTGAAGAAGGAGTTCACCGACGGTCTGCGCGCCGCTGCCACGGCCGACGACGTGGTCACGCTCGTGGCCGGCGTCGTGGCCGACGCCCCCGTGCCCGCCACCTCCGGCGCCGCACCGAAGGGTGCCGCCCCCACGACCGCGGCGGTCACCACGACCACCCGGCGCCTGGTCGCGGTCACCGCCTGCCCGACCGGCATCGCCCACACCTACATGGCCGCCGAGGCGCTCGAGGCCGCAGCCCGCAAGGCCGGCGTCGAGATCCACGTCGAGACCCAGGGTTCAGCGGGCTCCACGCCACTCGCCCCCGCCACCATCGCCGCCGCGGACGCCGTCATCTTCGCCGTCGACGTCGGCGTCCGTGACCGCGGCCGGTTCGCCGGCAAGCCCGTCGTGTCCTCGGGCGTGAAGCGCCCCATCGACGACGGCGACGCCATGGTCGCCGAGGCGCTCCGGTACGCCGACGACCCGGGCGCCCCGCGCGTCGAGGGCACCGTCACTGCCGGCGAAGGCGGCTCCGGCTCGCAGAGCATCGGGGCGACCGTGCGCCGGGTCCTGATGACCGGCGTCTCGTACATGATCCCGTTCGTCGCCGCCGGTGGTCTCCTGATCGCGCTCAGCTTCCTCCTCGGCGGCTACGAGATCGTCGACCACGCCGACATCGCGACCGCCAACTCGCTGACCAACCTGCCCGACGTCGACGCGCTCGGGCTCGACCACGCCCTGTTCGGCAGCTCACTGCTCGCCTACCTGGGTGCGTTGCTGTTCGTGCTCGGCGGTGCGGCGTTCGGCTTCCTCGTCCCGGCCCTGGCCGGCTACATCGCCTACGCCATCGCCGACCGGCCCGGCATCGCCCCCGGCTTCGTGATGGGCGCGATCGCCGGCACCACCGAGTCGGGCTTCATCGGCGGCATCATCGGCGGCGTCCTGGCCGGCCTGGTCGCCCACTGGATCGCCCACCGCCCGGTGCCGACCTGGGCCCGCGGACTGATGCCGGTGCTGGTGATCCCGCTCGGTGCCACGCTGGTGAGCGGCTTCGTCATGGTCGTCCTGCTCGGCCGGCCGCTGGCGGAGCTCAGCGAGGCCCTGACCGACGGGCTGAACAGCATGAGCGGCGGGTCCGCGGTCGTGCTGGGCGTCATCCTCGGCCTGATGATGGCCTTCGACATGGGCGGCCCCCTGAACAAGACCGCCTACGCCTTCGCCACCACCGGCCTGGCCGCCGTCGGCACGGCGCAGAACGCACCCGAGCTGAAGATCATGGCCGCGGTCATGCTCGCCGGGATGGTGCCACCGATCGCCATGGCCCTCGCCACCGTGGTCCGGCCGCAGCTCTTCTCGATCCCGGAGCGCGAGAACGGAAAGGCCGGCTGGCTGCTGGGCGCCTCCTTCATCACCGAGGGTGCGATCCCGTTCGCCGCTGCCGACCCGGTGCGCGTGATCCCGTCGATCATGCTCGGCTCGGCCGTCACCGGAGGTCTCTCACAGCTGTTCGACGTCTCGCTGCGCGCCCCGCACGGCGGCATCTTCGTGCTGTTCGCCGTCGACGGCGTGCTCGGGTTCGTCATCGCCCTGCTGGCGGGGGTCGTGGTGGCCGCAGCGGCCGTGATCGCGCTGAAGTCCGCGAGCAGCCGCGAAGCCGACCTGGCCACCGTCTGAGCGCACCCCCGACCCACCCACCACCCGCACCGAAGGAGCACCATGCCCACCAGGAACGTCGTCGTCGGCTCGGCCGTCGGCCTCCACGCCCGACCGGCCGCGATCATCTCCGACGCAGCCGCCGACCTCGACAGCGAGGTGCTGATCGGTCTGCCGGGCGAGGAGCCCGTCGACGCCGGCTCGTCGCTGCTGATCATGACCATCGGCGCCGGCAACGGCGACACCGTCGAGGTGTCCGGCGACAACCAGGCCGACGTCGACACCATCGCGGCCCTCGTCGAACAGGACCTCGACGCCGACGAGGCCTGAGACACTGGGCGGCATGACCGACGTCCAGGACGACGAGCACGCGGAGACGCCGGCGCCGCGCCGCCGTCGTCGCGGCTGGACGTTCTGGCTCGGGCTGGGCCTGGTGCTCGCCGGGATGTCGTTGCTGGGGTGGATCGGCTGGCAGCTGTACGGCACCAACATCGTCTCGCAGCGGCGCCACGACCAGACCGTCGAGCAGCTCGAGAAGGAGTGGGCCAAGCCGTCGGGTGACGGCCGCGCCGAGGTGGACACGGGGCAGGGCGCGGCGGGCGCGATCCTGCGGGTGCCGGCGTTCGGCGACGACTTCGCCGTGCCGGTGCTCGAGGGGGTCGAGGACGACGCGCTCGCTTCCGGCATCGGGCACTTCGACGGCTCGGCAGGCCCCGGCGAGGTCGGCAACTTCGCGCTCGCGGGGCACCGGATCACCCACGGCGAACCGTTGCGCGACATGCCCGAGCTCGAGGCCGGCGACGAGATCGTGGTCGAGACCCGCGACGCCGTCTACACCTACGTGCTCGACACGGGCGGCGACGAGCTCCGGGTCACGTTCACCGACGGGTGGGTCGTCGACGCCGCGCCGCTCAACCCCGACGGCGGCGTCGGTCCGGTGGCCGACGAGAGGCGGCTGATCACGCTCACCACGTGTGCCGAGCTGTTCCACACCGACGACCGGCTGGTCGCGTTCGGGCACCTGGAGTCGGTGGAGGAGCGCTAGGGCCGCTCGCGACGGCGCAGCTCGCGGTAGACGACGCGGACGCCGACGGCGCGGGCCAGCTCGTCCATCACCGTGGTGAAGAACTCGCGGCGGTAGAGGTCGTCGGTGATCGCGACGACGGTGAAGTACAGCCCCGAGAACGCCGCGAGGAAGACCGCGACGTGGGCGAGCTCGGTGCTGACGAGGTGCGGGCCGGGCAGCGGGTAGTGGGGCTTCTCGCCGAGCCAGCTGGTGATCACCGAGTCCTCGATGGCCACCGCCCCGAAGACGATGAAGAACACGAAGACCGCCAGCGCGAGCAGCAGCACCTGCACCGCCTGCGCGACCACGAGCACCAGCACCAGGTTGGCCATCTGCAGCCCGGTGACCTGCGCCTCCTCGGGCAGGTCGACGTCGGAGTCGACGACCTCGCGGGCCACGCTCGCCAACGTCGTCCCGTCGGTGGCGGTCAGCACGTCGGAGGCGCTGACGGCGTCGTCGAAGGCATCGAGCTCGTCGGCCAGGCGCGGCACCAGGAAGCCGAAGGCGGCCGCGGCGAAGAAGAGCACCGACCCCCAGAGCACCCCGCCCTGCAGGGCCGAGGCCACCTGCCAGACCTCGGTGTTGATGAAGAGGAACGTGATGAAGAGCAACAGCATCGGCAGCGCCCGCGTGGCCAGCGGCAGCAGCAGGCCGAGGCTGCCGAAGGCGCGGCGCAGCGCCCACGCGGCGATCGTGGAGGCCTGCAGTGCTCGCAGCGCGTAGAGCACCAGGACGCCGAGGGCCACGCTGGCCCCGGTCGGCGGCCCGAGCGAACCGTCGCCCGTGGCGACCCCGACGGCGGTGCCGGCGAGCGCCCCCAGTACGAGCGCGAGGGCGACCACCAGCACCACCCGGGGTCGGCTCAGCCGCTCGGCCACCAGGGCGCGCGTGTCGTCGACGAAGTACGGCAGGCCGTGACGCTGGAACCACACCTCGGCCGCGTGCACGGCCCCCTGGTCAGGCACCGAGCAGCTCGCGGGCACGGCGTACGTCGTCGGCCATCTGCTCGACGAGGGCCTCGATGCCGTCGAAGGCGACCATGCCGCGCAGCCGCTCGTGGAACGCCACCTCGACCTCGACGCCGTACAGCTCGAGGTCGGTGCGGTCGAGCACGTAGCTCTCCACCCGACGGTCGCGGACGCCGTCGAAGGTCGGGTTGGTGCCGACGCTGATCGCGGCCGGGTACGTCTCACCGGTGTCGAGCCGGCGCAGGCGGCCGGCGTACACGGCGTCGGCGGGTGCCGCCGTGAGGCCGTCGGTCGGCACGTTGGCGGTCGGGTAGCCCAGCTCACGCCCCCGCTGGTCGCCGCGGACGACGACGCCGCGGACGCTGAACGGCCGGCCGAGCGCCTCGGCGGCCCCGGCGACGTCGCCGGCGGCCAGGCAGGTGCGCACGTACGTCGACGACCACACCTGGGGTCCGCCGTCGAGGGCGACCCCCTCGGCCACGAACCCCGCGTCGGGGCCGGCTCCGACGAGGAACGCCACGTCGCCGGCCGCCCGGTGGCCGAACCGGAAGTTGGCGCCGACCACCACGGCGCCCGCGTGCAGCGCGCCGACCAGCACCCGGTCGACGAAGTCCTGCGGGCTCCACGAGGCGATCTCGAGGTCGAAGGGGAGGGCGAAGACGTGGTCGACGCCCGCCTCGACGAGCAGCTCGGCACGCTCCTCGAGGGTCGTCAGCATCGACGGCGCGTGCTCGGGCCGCAGCACCGCCATCGGGTGCGGGTCGAAGGTCACGGTGACGAGTGGGACGCCGAGCTCGTCGGCGGCCTGCCGCGCCCGGGCGATCACCGCCCGGTGACCCCGGTGGACGCCGTCGAAGTTGCCGATCGTGACGGCGGACGCGGCGAGGTCGGCCGGGATCTCGTCGAAGGTGCGCCAGATCGTCACGCCGCAGAGCCTAGTGGGCAGGGATCGCGCGATCCGCGCGGGTTTGGTTGTCTGGCACCGTGCCCGACACCGACCGCCCGTTGACCGACGACGAAGCCGACGCCTACCTCGACCGGATCGGTCTCGACCGGCGTCCCGGCACCGGCAGCGCCGACCTCGACGAGCTGCACCGCCGACACCTGCAGCGGGTCCCGTTCGAGAACCTGAGCATCCACCTGGGCGAGCCGATCCTGCTCGACGTCGACGCCCTGTTCGACAAGATCGTGGTGCGCCGCAGGGGTGGGTTCTGCTACGAGCTCAACGGTCTCTTCGCCGCCCTGCTGCGGACGCTCGGGCATCGGGTCGACCTGCTCGCTGCCAGCGTGCACACGCCGGAGGGACTCAGCCCGCCGTTCGACCACGTCGCGCTGCGGGTGGGCGGGCGGCTGGTCGACGTCGGCTTCGGCCGGCACAGCGCCCGCAGCCTGCTGATCGACACGACCGCCGACCAGGTCGACCCGCACGGCACGTTCCGGGTGGTGCCGGTGGAGGGCCAGGCGGGCGACCTCGACGTCCTCCAGGACGGCGTGCCGCAGTACCGCCTCGAGCCGCGGGGTCGTCGTCTCGCGGAGTGCGCGCCGACGTGCTGGTGGCAGCAGACCTGGCCGGGCTCGCACTTCCGCACCGGGCCGGTGTGCTCGCTCGCCACGGAGTCGGGCGGGCAGGTCACCCTGGCCGGTCGCCGCCTGACCCGCACCGAGGACGGCGCCCGTACCGAGACCGACCTCGGTGAGGACCGCGAGGTACTGGACATCTATCGCGACCTGTTCGGGGTGACCCTCGACGAGGTACCCGTAGCGGCCACCTCCTGAGCGAGCGGGTCAGACGAACACAGCGACGGCGCGGGCGCCGTCCTGGTGGGGCTCGTAGAGCGCCAGGAACTCACCGCCGGGGGCGAACACGGCGCTCAGCACGTCGAGCGGCCGGTCGAGCCGGCGTCCGACCCGCACGTCGCCGGCCTCCCGGTCGTCGAGCTCGACGCTGGGAAAGGTCGCCCGGGCGGCGTCGGCGATCGGCATCATGTGGAAGTCGTCGGCCAGCTCGTCGAGGGTGTGGGCGAGGTCGAGGTCGAAGACCCCGACCGCCGTCCGGCGCAGCGCGGTGAGGTGCCCGCCCACGCCGAGCCGCTCCCCCGCGTCGCGGGCGATGGCGCGGATGTAGGTGCCGCTCGAGCAGCGCACCGAGACCGTGACGTCGGGCAGCGCGACGTCGTGGACGACCAGGTCGTGCACGGTCACCCGACGGGCCGCCAGCTCGACCTGCTCGCCGTCGCGGACGCGCTGGTAGGCGCGCTTGCCGTCGACCTTGATCGCCGAGACCGCCGTCGGCACCTGGTCGATCTCGCCGACGAACGTCGCCAGCGCGTCGCGGACCTGCTGCTCGTCGAGCGCGTCGGTCGGGTGCGTGGCGACCACCTCGCCCTCGGCGTCGTCGGTGGTGGTGCTGACGCCGAGCCGGATCGTGGCGTCGTACCGCTTCTCGGTCAGCATCAGGTGGCCGAGCAGCCGGGTGGCGCGGTCGACGCCGAGCACCAGCACGCCGGTCGCCATGGGGTCGAGCGTGCCGGCATGGCCGACCTTGCGGGTGCCGGCGAGCCGACGGACCCGCGAGACCACGTCGTGCGAGGTCACGCCGGCCGGCTTGTCGACGACGACGAGTCCGGGCTCAGTCGTCATCGTCGTACGTCGTCGGCGTCGTCCTCGCGCGGCTTCTTGTACGGGTCGTCCTCGCCGGCGTACGTCGCGCCCTCGCGGACGGCGGCCAGCTCCTCGTCGGCCTTGCGGGCCCGGGCCAGCGCGTCGTCGAGCACGCGGGCGTTCTCGGGCAGCGCGTCGGGCATGAACGCCAGGGACGGCGCGTGCCGCATGCCGAGCTGCTTGGCGACCTCGGAGCGCAGGACCCCCTTGGCCGACTCGAGCGCCACACCGGTGCTGGCCAGGTCGGTCTCCTCGCCGAGGACCGTGTAGAAGATCGTCGCCTGCTGGCCGTCGCCGGTGAGCCGGACGTCGGTGATGGTGACGAACCCCAGCCGCGGGTCCTTGATCCGGCGTTCGAGCATCTCGGCGACGATCACCTGGATCCGGTCGGCGATCTTGCGCACGCGGGGGCTTGCCATGGTTCCTGCCTAGCACGTCGGAGCGGCCGGGCCGCTGTGAGTTTCATGCCGGAAGCGGGAGTTTCACCGGTTAACCGGTGAAACTCCCGCTCCGGACCTGCTCGATCAGGCGCGCGGGATCTCGCGCATCTCGAAGGCCTCCACGATGTCGCCTTCCTTGACGTCCTGGAAGTTGCGGAGCACCAGACCACACTCGAAGCCCTCGCGGACCTCGGAGGCGTCGTCCTTCTCCCGCTTGAGCGAGGCCAGGTCGAGGTTGTCGGCCACGACGGCACCGTCGCGGATGACGCGCACCTTGGCGTTGCGGCGGATGACGCCACCGATGACCATGCAGCCGGCGATCTTGCCGATCTTCGAGCTGCTGAAGATCGCCCGGATCTCCGCCTGGCCCAGGGTCGACTCCTCGAACTCCGGCTTGAGCATGCCCTTGAGGGCCGCCTCGATCTCGTCGATGGCCTGGTAGATCACGGTGTAGTACCGGATCTCGACGCCTTCCTTGTCGGCCATCTCGGTCGCCTTGCCCTGCGGGCGGACGTTGAAGCCGATGATGATCGCGTCGGAGGCAGCGGCCAGGTCGACGTTGGTCTCGGTGATCGCACCGACACCGCGGTCGATGACCCGGATGTTGACCTCGTCGCCCACGTCGATCTGCGACAGGGCGTCCTCGAGCGCCTCGACCGAACCGGACACGTCGCCCTTGAGGATGAGGTTGAGCTCCTGGCTCGCGCCCTTCTCCATGGAGGCCATGAAGTCCTCGAGGGTACGGCGGACGCGACGCTTGGCCTGCATGGCCGCACGCTCGCGCGCCTCCCGCTTCTCGGCGATCTGGCGGGCCATCCGGTCGTCGTCGACGACCAGGAAGTTCTGACCCGCACCGGGCACCGCGCTGAGACCCAGGACCATCGCCGGACGTGCCGGGGAGGCCTCGGTGATCTCGTCGCCGTGCTCGTCGATCATCGCCCGCACTCGGCCGTGGGCCGCACCGGCGACGATCGAGTCGCCGACGCGGAGCGTGCCGCGCTGCACCAGGATCGTGGCCACAGGGCCACGACCGCGGTCGAGGTGGGCCTCGACGACCAGACCCTGGGCGTCCTGGGTCGGGTTGGCCCGCAGGTCGAGCGACGCGTCAGCGGTGAGGATGACGGCCTCGAGCAGCTTGTCGAGGTTGAGCTCGGACTTGGCCGAGACGTCGACGAACATCGAGTCGCCGCCGTACTCCTCGGGCACCAGGCCGTACTCGGTCAGCTGGCCGCGGACCTTGGTCGGGTCGGCCTCGGGCTTGTCGATCTTGTTGACCGCGACCACGATCGGGACGCCGGCGGCCTTGGCGTGGTTGAGCGCCTCGACCGTCTGCGGCATGACGCCGTCGTCGGCCGCCACCACGAGGATCGCGATGTCGGTCGCCTGGGCACCACGCGCACGCATGGCGGTGAACGCCTCGTGACCCGGGGTGTCGATCAGGGTGATCCGGCGCTCGGTGCCGTCGACGTCGGTGGCGACCTGGTAGGCACCGATGTGCTGCGTGATGCCGCCGGCCTCCTTGTCGGTGACGTTGGCGTTGCGCAGCGCGTCGAGGAGCTTGGTCTTTCCGTGGTCGACGTGACCCATGACGGTGACGACCGGCGGTCGGATGACCAGGTCGGACTCGTCGCCCTCGTCGGAGCCGAACTCGATGTCGAACGACTCGAGCAGCTCGCGGTCCTCGTCCTCGGGGGAGACGACCTCGATGTTGTAGTTGAGCTCTTCACCGAGCAGCTCGAGCGTCGCGTCGTTGACCGACTCGGTCGCGGTGACCATCTCACCGAGGTGGAACAGCATCTGCACCAGCTGGGCCGGGTCGATGCCCGCCTTCTCGGCGAAGTCGGTCAGCGAGGCGCCACGGGCCAGACGCACGGTCTCGCCGTTGCCCTTGCGGACGCGCATGCCGCCCAGCGTCGGGGCCTCCATGGCCTCGAACTCCTGGCGACGTGCCCGCTTCGACTTGCGACCGCGACGCGACGGACCACCCGGGCGACCGAAGGCACCCTGGGTCTGGCCGCGCTGGCCGGGACGGTTGCCGCCACCGGGGCGTCCACCACCGCTGGGGCCGAAGCCACCACCGGGGCGACCGGGGGCGCCGGCACCCGCGGGGGCGCCGGGACGACCGGGGGCACCGCGACCGGGCGCACCGCGACCGGGGGCACCGCGACCGGGTCCACCGGGACCGCCACCGGGTCCACCGGGACCACGGCCGCCGGGGCCGCCACCGAAGGCGGCCGGGGACTTGGGCATCATCGCCGGGTTGGGACGCGGCATGCCGTACGCGGCCGGCCGGCGGACGCGGCGGACGGTTCTCGCCGCCACCGGTCTCGGTGCCGGTGTCGGGACGGGGCGCAGCGGGACGTCGTCCCATGCCCTGGCTCGACGAGAACGGGTTGTTGCCCGGGCGCGGGGCACCGGGGCGGCCCACCGGACGCGGAGCGGGGCTCGGCGCCTTCGGGGTGCCCTTCGGCGTCGCCGGGGCGGGCGCGGACGCCGCCGCGGCCGGAGCCTCGGGCTCGGCGGCCGGCTCGGGCGTGGGGGTGGGCTCGGCGACCGGCTGCTCGACGACGGGGGCCGGCGCCTCCACGACGGGCTCGGGCGCGGGCTCGGGGGCCGCCTTCGGTCCGGGCTTGGGGCCCGGCCTGGCGGCGCTCTTCTTGGCGGCCGGCTGGTCGGTCTTCTCGGTGCTGCCGTTGCTGCCGTTGCTGTCAGCGGCCGGCTGGGCCGGGGCGGCGGCCTTGAGGGACTCACCGACCTCCTTGCGGAAACGCATCTCCGCAGGGAGCTCGACGGTCGAGCTCGCCGACTTGACGAACTCGCCCATCTCCTTGAACTTCTCGAGAACGAACTTGCTCTCGACGCCGAACTCCTTGGCGAGTTCGTGTACGCGGGTCTTAGCCACAATTCTCCTTCGTGGCCCGACCCGCTGCCCTACATGGTGGAGGTGCGGTGATCGAGCCTCAGTGGTGGTGTTGCAAACTCATCGGGAAGTACTCATCGAGAGCTCATGAGCTACTGCTCCAGTTCCTGGGTTCGGTATCACGTCTGAACATTGGCGCGGGCTGTGAGGTAGTCGCCCACCGGTGCGCTGGACAGTCCCGGGTCCGCGCGCAAGGCGCGGCCGAAAGCCCTCCGGCGCACCGCGAGGTCGTAGCACTCGGTGGTGGGGTGCACGTGTGCTCCCCGGCCGGGCGCGGTGGCGTCGACATCGGGTACGACGGCCGGCAGGCCCTGCGCATCCGAGCCGGCGGTCACCCGCAACAACTCGCGTTTGGCGGCCCGCTGCCGGCAACCCACGCACGTGCGGACAGGATCCGTACGGTTGGGAGAAGTCGGTAGGTGAACCACCGACAGAGAGTCTAGCCAACTCCGGTCACTTCACCGAACCGGCCGCCCCTCGCCGGCACGCAACTGCTGCACAATCGGGTGATGAGCTCGCTCCAGTGCGCGACGACGCTGCTGCTGATACCGGACGGCGGGCGAGCCGCGGGACTCACCGCTCGGCTCACCGGGCGGCGCGTGGCCCACGTGTGGACGAGCCCGCACGCTCCCGCGGCGCAGACCGCACGGCTCGTCGCGCCCGGTCTGGGGGTCGGGGTCACGACTCGGCCCGAGCTGCGCGAGCGCGGCCCCGAGGAGCCCGCAGCCGACGCCGTCGAGCGGATCGGCGGCTGCCTGGCCGAGATCGCCGACCAGCACCCGGGCGAGACGGTGCTGGTCGTGAGCCACGACGCCCTGCGACTGACCGTGCCGCAGTGGGCCCGGATGGACGTCGCCCCCCAGCGACTGACCAGCGCGGCGCTGATCGAGGTCGCCGTCGATGCCGACGGCCGGGTCTGCGTCGCCTGGGAGGAGGCATCGTGAGCGTCGACCTGCGCTTCGAGGGCGAGGCCCTCGACACCGGCACCTGGCTGCCGCACTACCTGCCGGCGTGGTCGTCCCGCGCGGCCAGCGCGGCGTCGTACAGGCTGGCCGACGGCGAGCTGGTGCTCGACGTCCCCGTCGACCATCCGGTCTGGTGCCCGGGCGACCACGAGCCGCCGCTGCGGGTGTCGGGCCTGCAGTCGGGCAACTGGTCGGGACCGGTCGGGTCGACGCTCGGCCAGCAACGCTTCCGCGAGGGACAGGTGGTGCGCGAGGAGCAGCCGCGGTTCGAGGGCTGGCTGCCGTCGTCGGGCCGCGTGGCGATCCGGGCCGCGATGACCCTGTCGCCGCGGTCGATGGCCGCCCTGTGGCTGAGCGGCTTCGAGGACGACGACGCACAGGCGAGGTGCGGCGAGCTCTGCGTCTTCGAGATCTTCGGCAAGGACCTCGGGCCCGAGCCGTCGGCCGAGGTCGGCGTCGGCATCAAGGCCTTCCGCGACCCGGCGCTGACACAGGACTTCGCCGCACCGCGCGTGCTCCTCGACGTCACCGAGCCGCACGACTACGCCGTCGACTGGGACGCGAGCGGCGCCGTGTTCACCGTCGACGGTGCGGTGGTCCGCCGGTGCCCGCGCCCCCCGACGTACCCGATGCAGCTGATGCTGGCCGTCTTCGACTTCCCGGAGTGGTCGACCGGCGCCGACGACCACCTCGTGCCCGAGCTGCGGGTGGCGTGGGTGCGCGGGCCTGCCTAGGGCCTGTCTCTCAATTGCGGGCATCCACCAGCAATTGAGAGACACGCCCTAGTCCGCCTCTTCCTCGTCGCCGTGGATGTCGATCCGCCAGCCGGTGAGGCGGGCGGCGAGGCGGGCGTTCTGGCCCTCCTTGCCGATCGCGAGCGACAGCTGGAACGACGGCACCACGACCCGCGCGGACTTGGCGGCCAGGTCGACGATGTCGACGCGGCTCACCCGAGCCGGGGAGAGGGCGTGGGCGACCAGGGCGGCGGGGTCCTCGGACCAGTCGACGATGTCGATCTTCTCGCCGTGCAGCTCGGCCATCACGTTGCGCACCCGCTGCCCCATCGGCCCGATGCAGGCGCCCTTGGGGTTGACGCCCGCCGCGTCGGACCACACCGCGATCTTGGTGCGGTGGCCGGCCTCGCGGGCGATGGCGGCGATCTGGACCTGCCCGTTGGCGATCTCGGGCACCTCCAGGGCGAACAGCTTCTTGACCAGGTTCGGGTGCGACCGGGTCAGCGTGATCTGGGGACCGCGCATCCCCTTGCGCACCGACAGCACCAGGCACTTGATGCGGGTGCCGTGCGAGTAGCTCTCGCCGGGCACCCGCTCGCTCACCGGGAGCAGCGCCTCCAGCCGACCGAGGTCGACCAGGACGTCGTCGGGGTTGCGGCCCTGCTGGATGATCCCCGAGATCAGGTCGCCCTCCTTGCCGGAGAACTCGCCGTACTTCATCTCGTCCTCGGCGTCGCGCAACCGCTGCAGCATGATCTGCTTCGCGGTCGTGGCAGCGATCCGGCCGAACCCGTCGGGGGTGTCGTCGAACTCGCCGACCACCTCGCCGTCGTCGTCGACCTCGGCGGCGAACACGGTGACGTGCCGGACTTGCGGTCGAGCTGCACCCGCGCCTGCTCCCTCGCTCCCGGCGTCTTGTGGTACGCCGTCAGCAGGGCCTGCTCGATCGCCTCGACGAGGACGTCGAACTTGATCTCCTTCTCGCGCTCCAGCATCCGCAGGATGCTCAGGTCGATGTCCATCAGTGGTCCTCCTCCGGCTCCGCGTCGACCCCGGACATCCGTCGGTCTTGCGGTTGAACTCGATCTGCACCAGGGCCCGCTGCACGTCCGCGTAGGCGACCCGGCGCTCGGGCCCGGCGACATCAAGGTCGTCCCACCAGCGGGGTCGTCGTCGCTCGCGCCGATCCGGCCGGTGACCGACGAGCCGTCGGCGAGGTTGACCTTCACCAGCCGGTCGGCGTTGCGGCGCCAGTGACGCGGCAGCACCAGCGGGCGGTCGACGCCGCGCGAGGTGACCTCGAGCGTGTAGGGCTGCTGGCCCATGACGTCGGAGCCGTCGAGCACGTCGTCCACCTCACGGGTGGCGTCGGCGACGTCGTCGAGCGTCACGCCGCCGTCCTGGTCGACGGCGACGCGCAGGACCCGGCGCTTGCCCGCCGGGGTGATCTCGACGGCCTCGATGTCGAGGCCCAGCTCGGTCAGGTGGTCGGTGAGCGCCGCTTCGATACGACTGGTCAACGCCTCGTCTGCGGGCATCGCCTCGACCTCCTGTGCTGTTGTGGTGGTGCCGTTCTGCTGGTGCCTGCCCAGCCTAGGGCATGGCGGTGGGTGACCCCGGGCGGCTGGATGTCGGCGGGATATCGTCGCCCGGTGCCCCGCCTCTCCCCCACCTCCCGCCGCGCCGCGATCGGCACGGCGGTCGCCACGGCGGTCGGTCTCGCACTGACGGGTGCGGGCTGCTCTTTCGGGTCGCTCGACCCGACCTCGGAGGACCCGACCCTGACGCCGTCCGACGGCGCGAGCCCGACCGACAACGGCACCGACACCGGGGTTGATGCAGACGCTGACACGGCCCTGCTCGAGGCCGCGGCGCTGGCGGTGTCGAGCGCGCACCACGCGGTCCGCACCAACCTCCGGCTGCACCCCGACCTCGACGGTGTGCTCCGGCCGCTGGAGCGCCTGCACCGCACCCACGCCCGCGAGCTCGGCGGGCTGCAGGAGGTCACGGGGAGTGCGGCCGACCCCGCCGAGGCCCCCCGTCAGGTGCTGGCCCGGATCGCGAAGGTCGAGGCCGGCCTGCAGCGCGCACTGGTCCGCGACGCCACCAGGGCCGAGAGCGGTGCGCTCGCGCTGCTGCTGGCCTCCGTCGCGGCCGCCGTCGCCCAGCGCGGCACGACCCTGGTGAAGGGCTGACCACGTGACCTACCTCGACGCCCTGCAGACGACCCTCGCGGCCGAGCACGCCGCGGTGTTCGTGCTCGGCTACCTCGGCGCCCAGACGTCGTCGTCGACGCAGCCGCAGCTCTACGCGTCGGTCCGCGACGCCTACGACGTGCACCGCTCGCGGCGCGACCAGCTGGTGACCCGGGTGCTCGACGCCGGCGGCGAGCCCGTGCCCGCCGCGGCGTCCTACGAGCTCGACCCGGTCGTCGACGGGTCCGAGGTGCCCGGCCGGGTGCTGCGCGTCGAGCGTGGCTGCGGTGCGACGTACGGCTTCCTGGTCGCCAGCAGCCCCGGCGACCAGCGACGGTGGGCCGTCGACGCGCTGCTCGACTCGGCGACCCGCGAGCTGGCCTTCGGCGGCAGACCGAGGACCTTCCCCGGACGATGAACGCCTGCAGGGCCGGGAGCCGAGGAATGCAGCCGGTCCGCCACTCGTTCCTTCGGGGAACTCCCGAGATGCTCCCCGGAGGGACGAGCGTGCGGACCGCTGTGGCCTCGGGACGGAGGCCGGTGGAGGGACCGGCTGCGCCGGGGGGACTCCCTCCATGCAGAACTCTGCAGCAGTGACGCCCCCGAGCGACATGAGCAGGAATCATCACAAAGATGCAATGCAGAAACCTGCAGCCGCACGCCCGGGAGCGTGACCCCGTCGGTCAGGCCCGGTAGGCGCTGAACATCCCCGACATCCGACTGCTCTGACCGGAGGTGAAGTCGGTGTAGCAGCCGTCGTAGCTGTAGTCCATGTAGTTGTGGATCGGGTCCAGGCCCGGCAGCGAGCAGGAGTCAGCGCCCTCGGGGCAGCCGCTGGTGGCGTCGGACTGGGCCGGGGTGTCGCTCACCTCGTCGTTCGTGCTCGTGCAGCCGCCCTGGAACGTGTGGTAGAGCCCGAGCCAGTGGCCCGCCTCGTGGGTGGCGGTCTCCCCGAGGTTGTAGTTGGTGGCGTCACCGCCGGGCAGCGAGGAGTACTGCACCCGGATGCCGTCGATGTCCGGGTCGCTGCAGTAGTCCCACGGGAAGGTCGCGACACCGAGGTAGCTGAAGTCGACCAGCCAGATGTTCAGCGCGTTCGCACCGCCCTGGCGGGTCTGCGAGCGGTACGTCGTGCTCGCACCGTCGCGGTGCCACGTGTTGTTGTAGAAGCGGTCGGTGCCCGCGAGGTTGAACGTGAAGCCGGTGTCGGCCGCGCCGGCACCGCCCTGGCCGCCGTACGACGCGTTGAGCACGTCGATCTGGTCGGCGATCTGGGCGTCGCTGACATCACCCGCACCGCTGCTGGACGCCATCACGTGCACGTAGACCGGGACGCTCCCGGCCAACGCCTGGGCGCCCTTGCCCTGCCCCTGCCGCGCGAGGATCGCGTCGGTGCGGGCCGCGATCCGGCGCTGCTCGGCCGGCGTGATCGAGCGGTGGTCGTGCTCCTGGCCGCCGCGAGCCGACGTCGCGATGTCGGCACCGGGCTCGAAGCACTCCTGCTCGACCTCCTGCTCGACCTCCTGCTCGACCTCCTGCTCGACCTCCTGCTCGACCTCCTGCTCGACCTCCTGCTCGACCTCCTGCTCGACCTCCCCGCCGGCCGAGGAAACGGAGGGGTGCTGGGCCAGGGCCGGAGAACCGACCCCGACGACCGCGCCGACGGCGGCCAGGACGATGAGACGGCGGATGTGGATGCGCATGGGCAGGGGTGTCCTTCTGCGTCGCAGCGCCCGGCCGAGTTCCGGACGCCTCAGGTCGTCCTGACCCGCGCCGCACGATCTGCATGGTCTAGACCAGAACACCGTCGACTCTCCCGCTCCCGAGGAGCCGAACGCCACATCCTGGTGGGTGCGGGTTACTGCGATGCAGAAAGGTGCAGCACGGTCAGACCCAGGCGTCGACGATGCCGAGGACGTCGGCGAGGGTGCGCGCCACCGCGTCGGGCTCGCCCTCGGTGTGACCGACCTGGTTGGGCGGGATGGCGCTGTGGGGGATGTGGATCGCCCGCAGGCCGGCGTTGTGGGCGCCCCAGATGTCGTCGAAGAGCCGGTCGCCGACGTACACGCAGCGGCCGGGCTCGGTGGCGCCGACGGCGTCCATCGCCGCCCCGAAGGCGCGCGGCGACGGCTTGGTCCACGCGATCTCGCTGGTGTAGACGTCGCCGTCGATCAGGTGCCGCACGCCGTCGCGCTCGAAGAAGCCCTCGTGCACCGCCCGGGGCCAGATCGTGTTGGACAGGACGCCGACCTTGATGCCCCGCTCACGCAGCGCACCCCACAGCGGCCCGACCTCGGGGTCGGTCGTGGTGTGCGGCTCCCAGAACTCGTAGTACGACGCCAGCAGCTCGGGGTCGTGCTCGAGCCCGGCCTCGACGAACAGGTCGGCCACCGTCGAGCTCTGCTGGTGGTCGCGGCTGCGCCCCCAGATCGCGTCGCCCGCGCGGTGCAGCCGCTCGCGCGACACCTCGATGTCGTGGTCGGCGTCGACCACCGCCTGCGCCAGCGCCAGTGACTCGGCGTGGAAGTCGATGTCGTGCCACTGCGTCAGGGTGCCGCCCCAGTCGAAGATCACCGCGTCGATGCTCACGGCGCCGAGGCTAGACGAGGACACCGACAATCTCGTCGGCGAGTCGTGCCGGCTGGTCGAGGGCGACGAAGGTGAGGGCGTCGTCGAGCTCGACGAGGCGGGCATCGGCGAGCACGGCGGCCAGGCGGCGGGCCAGCTCGATCGTGAAGAACCGGTCGCGACGGGCCCACACGAGCAGGGCCGGCCCCGGGAACGAGGCGAGCCGCGGCGAGACCTCGACGAGGTCGGCCTTCGACCAGGCACGCGCGAAGGTGGCCACGTCGCGGCGTACACCTGCGTCGGAGAGGTAGGGCGTCACCCAGGGCAGCGTCTCCTCGGGCGTCAGCCGGCGGTGCGTCAGCCACCCGAAGCCGAGACGGCTGGTGCGCAGCCGACCCGAGCGCAGGGCCTGCAGGACGGCGCGGGCGGCCCGGGGGTGACGTGCCAGCCGGAACAGGAGGTCGAAGGGGAACGGCGGGAACACCTCGAAGGCGTCGCAGTCGGTGAGGACCAGCCGCCCGATCCGGCTGGGGTCCTCGTCGAGGACGAGCTGGCAGACCCCGCCCCCGGTGTCGCTCCCGACGAGGGTGACGTCGCTCAGGTCGAGCGCCTCGAGGAAGGACAGGACGATCCGGGCCGTCCCGCGCGGCGACAGGTCGGCGCCGTCCCGCATCGGGGTGCGGTGCGCGCCGAGTGGCCAGGTGGGCACCAGGCACCGCAGACCGCCGGCCGCGAGCCGGTCGGGGACGTCGCCCCACACGGTGCCGTCGACGAGGAACCCGTGCACGAACACGACCGGACGACCGTCGGCGGGACCGACCTCGCGGTAGTGGACGGTGCCGGCGGGGAGGTCGATGCTGGGGCCGCTCACGCTGCTCTCCTCTACTGTTACGTGCAGGATGCACGTAACTTACGGACAGGTTGTATGAAAAGCAAACGTACCCAGGCCGAACGCACGGCCGGGACCCGCGCGACCCTGGTCGCCGCGGCCCGTCCCCTGTTCGCCACGAAGGGCTACGCCGCGGTCGGCACCGACGAGCTGGCCTCGGCCGCAGGGGTCACCCGCGGGGCGCTCTACCACCAGTTCGGCGGCAAGGAGGCCCTGTTCGTCGCCGTCTTCGAGGAGGTCGAGGCCGAGGTCGCCGACCGGATCGCGTCGCGACCCGGCCTCGCCGACGCCGACCCCCTGGCCGCGGCCCTGGACGGCATCGACGGCTGGCTCGAGGCGTGTGCCGACCCCGAGGTGCACCGGATCGCGCTGATCGAGGCGCCGGCGGTGCTCGGGTGGGAGCGGTGGCGCGAGATCGGACGGCGCTACGGCGTCGGCCTGGTCGAGGCGATGGTCGCGGGCCTGGTCGACTCCGGAACCGTGGCCCCGCAGCCGGTCCGCCCCCTGGCCCACGTCCTGGTCGGGGCGCTCGAGGAGGCAGCCCTGTACGCCGCCCGCGCCGACGACCGCGTGCTGGCGACCGCCGAGGCCCGGGCCGCCCTCGCGACGCTGGTCGGTGGTCTGGCCCGCTGACTCCTAGGAGCGCACCAGCGCCACGAGGTGGTCGACCGCCGCGGTGGTGGCGACGTCCTGCCGCTCGCCGGTGCGCCGGTCCTTGACCTCGACGACCCCGTCGGCCAGTCCCTTGCCGACGACGACGATCGTGGGGACGCCGATCAGCTCGGCGTCCTTGAACTTCACGCCGGGGCTGATCTTGCCGGCACGGTCGTCGTAGAGCACCTGGACGCCGGCGGCGTCGAGGTCGCGGGCGATCTGCTCGGCCGCGGCGAAGAGCGCCTCGTCCTTGCCCGCGGCGACCAGGTGGACGTCGGCGGGCGCGACGTTGCGCGGCCAGCACAGGCCCACGTCGTCGAGCGTCCCCTCGGCGATCGCCGCCACCGCGCGGGTGACGCCGATGCCGTAGGAGCCCATGGTGACCGTGACGAGCTTGCCGTTGACGTCGAGCACGCGCAGGTCGAGGGCCTCCGCGAACCACCGGCCGAGCTGGAAGATGTGGCCCATCTCGATGCCGCGCGCGCTCTCGAGCGTCCCCGAGTCACAGTTCGGGCAGGCGTCGCCGTCGCGCACGTCCGCGGCCTCGATCAGGCCGTCGGGGGTGAAGTCGCGTCCGGCGACGAGATCGAGCACGTGGCTGCCGTCGACGTCGGCACCGGTGACCCAGCGGGTGCCCTCGACGACACGGGGGTCGACGAGGTAGCGGATCTCGGACTCGTTCTTCTCGCCCAGGACGCCCGGCCCGATGTAGCCCTTGACCAGCGCGCGGTGTCGGGCGAACTCGGCCTCGCCGAACGGCTCGACCTCGGTGGGCTCGAGCTGCCCCTCGAGCCGCTTCTGGTCGACCTCGCGGTCGCCGGGCAGCCCGATCGCCACCGGCTCGCGGGTGCCGTCGGGGTGCTTGAGCACGACCAGCACGTTCTTGAGGGTGTCGCCGGCGTGCCAGGGCCGGTCGGCCCGCGGGAACGCCTCGTTGAGGTGGTCGACGAGGGTGTCGATGGTCGGGGTGTCGGGGGTCTGCTCGGCGTGCGCGGCCGGCACGTCGTCGTACGCGACGGGCGACGGCGGGCGGACCTGCACGGCCTCGACGTTGGCGGCGTAGTCACAGTTCGTGCAGCGGACGTAGGTGTCCTCACCGACCGCCGCCTTGGCGAGGAACTCCTCGGACCTCGAGCCGCCCATCGCGCCGGAGGTGGCCTTGACGATGACGTAGTCGAAGCCCAGCCGGTCGAAGATCCGGACGTAGGCGTCGCGGTGCAGCTGGTAGCTGGCGTCGAGGCCCTCGTCGGAGACGTCGAAGGAGTAGGAGTCCTTCATGATGAACTCGCGGCCACGCAGCACGCCGGCGCGGGGCCGCGCCTCGTCGCGGTACTTGGTCTGGATCTGGTACAGCAGGACGGGCAGGTCCTTGTAGGAGGAGTAGAGGTCCTTGACGGCGAGGGTGAACAGCTCCTCGTGGGTGGGCCCGAGCAGGTAGTCGCCGCCCTTGCGGTCCTGGAGCCGGAAGATGCCGTCGCCGTACGTCGTCCACCGGTTGCTGGCTTCGTACGGCTCGCGGGGAAGCAGCGCCGGAAAGCTCAGCTCCTGGGCGCCGATGCCGTCCATCTCCTCACGGATGATCGCCTCGATCCGGCGCAGCACCCGCAGCCCCAGCGGCAGCCAGGAGTAGATGCCGGGCGCGGCCCGGCGGACGTAGCCGGCCCGCACGAGCAGCCGGTGGCTCGGGACCTCGGCGTCGACGGGGTCGTCACGCAGCGTGCGTACGAACAGGGACGACATGCGGAGGATCATCTCGGGGTCCCCAGGCCGTTGTTCGCCGGAGGAGCGAAGCGGGGAAGACGAAGAACGGCCTGGGGTGAGGTCATGAGTGAAGGCTACGGGTGGACCACGGACTGCAACCAATGAGTTCCCGCTTGCGTCTTCGTGGTGAAGGGCCGGGTCACCACCCGGTCCCCCCGACTCGGGAAGGACCGAGAGATGAGCAAGATCCCAGGACGACTGGTGGCGATCTGCGCCACCACCGCTGCCGCCGCCACTGTGCTGGTCGGCGCACCAGCCACCGCCGCCGCGCCGGTCGAGATCAAGCCCTCGCAGCTGAGCCGCGGCGCCGACGTGCAGGTGCCCCACGTCAGGGGCAGGTCGGTCGTCGACGGCGAGGTGACCGTGCCGGTCGGCGGGTCCTTCGTCGACCTGCTCGGACGCTCCGGCAAGGGGTACGTCGTGGTCACCCGTCAGAACGGTCGTTGGAGCACCCAGAAGGTCGCCGAGGGCCGCGCCCCCGTCGTCCTCGCCCGCGGCACGACGCCCGACGAGGTCGTGCTGGCCGGCGACGGGAAGCACCTGGCGGTGACCCGCTCGCAGCAGGCCCGCCGCACCAAGATCGACGTGCTGCGGGTCCGCACCGGCAAGCGGGTGGCCACCGAGGTCTTCGCCGACTACCCGCGGGTGCTCGACATCCAGGGCAAGCGGGCCGTCGTCGGCGGCTTCGACCTCGGCGCCGTGTCGTGGAACCTCCGGACCGACGTCACCTCGGCGATCACCGGCAAGCCGGCGTACGCCGCCGACATCAGCAGCAACCGGCTCGCCTTCTTCACCAAGGATCCCTACCAGGGCGGCTGCTCGGTGGTGACCACGCTCACCGCGCCGCGCGCCCGGCTGTGGCGCTCGTGCCGCGAGGCGGTGCGCGAGTTCTCGCCGAACGGCGCCCGGATCGTGACCCAGCACAAGCTCACCGACGGCCTGGGCGCCGGCAAGCTGTGGGAGCGCACCGTGCGCGGGCGGCTGCTGGCGTCGTACACGGTGGGCAGCCACTTCGGCGACGTCGCCTGGGAGTCGCGCACCGACCTGCTCCTGGATGCCTACGGCACCGGGAAGTGGGCCGTCGTCCGCTGCTCCGACGGCGACTGCGAGCGGGCCACGAAGCTGCGGCCGACCCCGGACTTCTGAACCGCGGCTAGCTCTCGGTGGCGGCCAGGGCGGCCCTGATCATCGGCCACTGCAGCGGCAGCCGCGCGAAGGCACCCACCTTGAGGGCGGTGCTGTCGCCGGCGAGCGAGTCGGCGGCCATCTTCAGGTTCGCCGGGTAGACACCCAGCAGCAGCGCGACGCTCCCCCACCCGGCCAGCCGCCGGGTGGGGGACGCGAGCAGTCCGAGGGCGAGCACGATCTCGGCGACGCCGCTGCCGAGCAGCACCTCGCGGTGCTTCGGCACCCAGGCCGGCATCATCGGCTCGTACACCTCGGGCCTGACGAGGTGGACGACGCCGCTGCCCAGGAAGCCGGCGGCGAGGACCTGGGTGCTCGTCGCGATGCTCACCCGCGCTCCTCTCAGAACATCACCGTCGAGAACCGGGCGGTTTCCTCGAACCCGACGGCGCGGTAGGCGTTGCGTGCCGGCTGGTTCCACTCGTTGACGTACAGGGAGACGATGGGGGCGACGTCGGCCTGCACGAGCTTGACGACGGCGGCCATCCCGGCGACGGCGAGTCCCTCGCCGCGTCGTTCGGGCGGCACCCAGACGCCCTGGATCTGGGCGGCGTCGGTGGTGGCGCAGGCGACCTCGGCCTTGAAGACGAGGCGGCCGCGCTCGAAGCGGGCGAACGACCAGCCGCGCGACATCAGCTGGGTGACCCGGGCGCGGTAGAGGTCACCGGTGCCGCCGGCCTCGGGCGAGACGCCGACCTCCTCGGTGTACATGGCCACGCACGCCGGGTACAGCAGCGGCAGGTCGGCGCGTTCGGTGCGCCGCACCAGCGGGTCGGGCTCGACGGTCGGTGGCCGGGAGATCTCGAGGTGCGGCTGCATCCAGCGGGTCTCGCGCGGTCTCCCCCACGAGCCGGCGACGCCGTTCCAGAAGGTGCGGACCGGCTCGTGCGGCCCGACGATCGTGGTCGCCGTCCGGCTGCGGGTCAGTGCCTTCTCGGCGAACGCGCGGGCGTCGTCCTCGGTCGCCTGGATCGGCACCAGGTTGGCGCCCACGTGGCAGGCGGCCACGAGCTCGCCGGCGTCGAAGCGGCCCCACATCTCGCCGCCCAGCCAGCGCGGCTCGAGGCTGGTGGTGCGCGCCCGGTAGAGCGCGAAGACGTTGACGACCGGGTCGCGGTTGGCCAGCTCGAGGAATGCCTCGAGGTCGGGGGTCCCTAGCACGCGGACCCCGTGACGACTGGCTGGCACGTCGGGCAGCCTAGTGCTTAGCGTCACTGCTCCAGCCGGCTCACGTGGTGGTCGGTGAGGACGACGTCGCGGGCGCCCAGGTTCTCCTCGAGGTGGGCGATCTTCGAGGTGCCGGGGATCGGGTGGACGACGGGAGAACAGGCCAGCAGCCACGCGAGCGCGACCTGCGTGGGGGTGACGCCGAGCTCGCCGGCGACCGCGTCGAGTGCCGGCGTGCTGCGGCCGGCGTCCACGGGGCGCCACGGGAGGAACGCGATGCCGCGCTCCGTGCAGCGGCGAAGCACCGGCTCGTGCGCGCGGTCGGTGAGGCTGTACCTGTTCTGGACGCTCGCGACGTCGGCCACGGCGAGCGCGTCGTCGAGCTCGTCGACGCTGACCTCGCAGAGTCCGATGCGGGCCACCTTGCCCTCGTCGCGCAGGTCGCGCAGCGCACCGACCTGGTCGGCGATCGGGACGTCGGGGTCGAGGCGGTGCAGCTGCATCAGGTCGATCCGGTCGGTCCGCAGGCTGCGCAGGGCCCGCTCGGTCTGCTCGCGGAGGAACTCGGGACGCCCGCACGGGGCCCAGGTGGTGGGCGGCCCGGGCCGCCCCGCCTCGTCGTCGCCCAGCCGGATGCCGATCTTGGTCGCGACCAGCACGCCCGCGGGGTACGGGTGCAGGGCCTGGGCGACCAGCTCCTCGTTGGCGCCGGCGCCGTACATGAAGGCGGTGTCGACCAGCTCGACGCCGAGCTCGACGGCCCGGCGCAGGAGCGCCACCGATGCCTCGCGGGGATCGTCCGGCGACGTGGGCAGCCGCATGGCGCCGTACCCCAGCCGCGACACCCCGAGATCGGTCACCTCAGGAGACGCTGACCTCGGCGCCGGCACCCTCGACCGACTCCATGCCCTCGGCGATCCGCATGGCCTCCTCGATCAGGGTCTCGACGATCTGCGACTCGGGGACGGTCTTGATCACCTCGCCCTTGACGAAGATCTGGCCCTTGCCGTTGCCGGAGGCGACGCCCAGGTCGGCCTCGCGGGCCTCGCCGGGACCGTTGACGACGCAGCCCATGACGGCGACGCGCAGCGGCACCTCGAGCCCGTCGAGTCCCGCGGTGACCTGCTCGGCCAGCGTGTAGACGTCGACCTGGGCGCGGCCGCACGAGGGGCAGGACGACGATCTCGAGCTGGCGGGGCCGCAGGTTGAGCGACTGCAGGATCTGGATGCCGACCTTGACCTCCTCGACCGGCGGGGCGCTCAGCGAGACACGGATCGTGTCGCCGATGCCCTGGCTGAGCAGCGCACCGAACGCCGTCGCCGACTTGATCGTGCCCTGGAACGCCGGGCCCGCCTCGGTGACGCCGAGGTGCAGCGGCCAGTCGCCGGCCTCGGCCAGCAGCTCGTAGGCACGGACCATCACGACCGGGTCGTTGTGCTTGACCGAGATCTTGAAGTCGTGGAAGTCGTGCTCCTCGAACAGGCTCGCCTCCCACACCGCGCGTCTCGACGAGCGCCTCGGGCGTGGCCTTGCCGTACTTGTCCATGATCCGCTTGTCGAGGGAGCCGGCGTTGACGCCGATCCGGATCGAGGTGCCCCGGTCGTTGGCGGCGCGGGCGATCTCCTTGACCTGGTCGTCGAACTTGCGGATGTTGCCCGGGTTGACGCGGACGGCGGCACACCCGGCGTCGATCGCGGCGTAGACGTACTTCGGCTGGAAGTGGATGTCGGCGATCACCGGGATCTGCGAGTGCTGGGCGATCTCGGCCAGCGCGTCGGCGTCGTCCTGGCTCGGGCAGGCCACCCGCACGATGTCGCAGCCGGTGGCGGTGAGCTCGGCGATCTGCTGGAGCGTGGAGTTGACGTCGGAGGTGAGCGTCGTGGTCATCGACTGCACCGAGACCGGCGACTCGCTGCCGACACCGACCTTGCCGACCTTGATCTGGCGGGTCTTGCGTCGTGGGGAGAGCACCGGGGGCGGCGCCTCGGGCATGCCGAGGCTGATGGCGGTCATGCGCTCAATCTACGGCGCGTGGTGCTCCGGTTCCGGTGACGCAGCTCTCAGCTCGCGAGGGCGGTCCGGGTCAGCGGCGCTATCAGGCTGAGCGGGACGACGAGGTCGCCGACGATCAGGACCAGGCCCATCACCAGCATGGCCGACGCGACGACGTACGCGATCGGCAGCAGCTTGGCCACGTCGACGTAGCCGGGGTCGGGACGGCGACGCAGGCGGGCGATGCCGCGGCGGGCGGCCTCGCACAGGGCGCCGGCGATGTGGCCGCCGTCGAGCGGCAGCAGCGGCAGGAAGTTGAACAGGCCGATGAAGAAGTTGAACCCGGCGATCAGGGTCAGCAGGAACGATCGCCTTCTCACCGACGTGAACGCGTCGCTGGAGGTGGTCTCGCCCGCGATCCGGCCGCCGCCGACGATGCTGACCGGGCTGTCCGGGGTCGCGCTCCTCGAGGCCGACGATGGCCTGGCCGACGTCGAAGACCTTGACCGGCAGCTGAGCCGAGCGCCTTGACCGTGTCGACGGTCATCGTGCCCATCTGGTCGAGCGTGTAGATCGGGCCGCCGGTCGTGACCTCGGTCGTCGGACGGCGCACGCCGAGGAAGCCGACCTCGGTCAGGGTCTCGTCGCGCTCGGAGGTCGGGCGGGGCTGGACGGTGGTGTTGGTCGTCCCCGCGTCAGCGGCTCGCCGTCGCGGAGGTAGCCGATGACGGCCTCGCCGTCGCCGTTGGCGCGGATCAGCTCGCTGCAGCTGCTCCCAGCCGGTGATCTGCTCGCCGTTGAACGACGATGATCACGTCGCCCGGGCGCAGTCCGGCCTCGTTGGCGGGGGCGTCGGGTCGCCTGCGGTGCACGCAGGCTCCTCGGTCGCGTCGGGGTCGAGGCGATCACGCACTGGGAGACCTCGTCGACGACCGGCTGGCCGGCGTCGACCTCGAGCGTGGCTGGCCGTAGGTGGCGAAGACGATGCAGAACAGGAAGAACGCGATGACGAGGTTGACCGTCGGCCCGCCGGCCATCACGATGACCTTCTTCCACCACGGCATCTTGTAGAAGAGCCGGTCGGTGTCCTCGGGCTTGATCTGCTCCCACTCGGCGGCGCGGGCGTCGGAGATCAGCTGGGTGAACATGCCGGTGTTGGACTTGCGCACCCGCTGGACGGCGTTGCCGTCGGCGTCGTACTCGACGCTGTCGACGAGCTCCTCGGCTCCGGGAGGCAGCATCCCGACGATCTTGACGTAGCCGCCGAGCGGGATCGCCTTGACGCCGTACTCGGTCTCGCCGACCTGCTTGCTCCACACCGTGGGGCCGAAGCCGATGAAGTACTGCGTGACCTTCCCGCCGAACTTCTTGGCCGGGATCATGTGGCCGAACTCGTGCAGGCCGATCGAGGCCAGGATCGCGCCGAACGAAGAGCACCACACCCAGGATGTAGTAGACGGCGGTCACGCGGTCGCTCCTGATCAGCGTCTGTCCTCCTCGGCGCGGGCCCACGCGTCGGCGGCGAGGACGTCGTCGACGGTGAGCGTGCTGCTCCGAGGGTACGTCGTGGCGGCCGCACCACGTCCGCGACCGTGGGAACGATGTCGGTGAACGCCAGCCGCCCGGCGCGGAACGCCTCGACGCACGACCTCGTTGGCCGCGTTGTAGACCGCGGGCGCCGTGCTGCCGCGCGCTCCCGCCTCGCGGGCCAGCGCGACGGCCGGGAAGGCCTCGTCGTCGAGGGGGTGGAACTCCCACGTCTCCGGCCGGCGTCCAGTCGACCGCCGGCGCGGCGTCGGGCACCCGGTGGGCCAGGCGAGGCCGAGGGCGATCGGGATCAGCATCGTCGGCGGGCTGGCCTGCACCAGCGTCGAGCCGTCGATGAACTCGACCATCGAGTGGACGACGCTCGTGGGGTGCACCACGACCTCGATCCGGTCGAACGGGAGGCCGAACAGCAGGTGCGCCTCGATCACCTCGAGCCCCTTGTTGACCAGGGTCGCGGAGTTGATGGTGATCACCGGCCCCATGTCCCACGTGGGGTGGGCCAGCGCCTGCTCGGGCGTCACGCCGGCGAGCTGGTCGGCGGTGCGGCCGCGGAACGGGCCGCCGCTCGCGGTGAGCACCAGCCGGCGTACCTCGTCGGCGCGGCCGCCGCGCAGGCACTGGGCGAGGGCGCTGTGCTCGGAGTCGACCGGCACGATCTGGCCGGGCCGCGCCCGCTCCAGCACCAGCGGGCCGCCCATGATCAGCGACTCCTTGTTGGCCAGGGCGAGCGTGGTGCCGGCGTCCAGCGCGGCCAGGGTGGGCCGCAGCCCGACGGCGCCGGTGATGCCGTTGAGGACGACGTCGCAGGCCTGCCCGGCCGCCTCGGTCGAGGCGTCCTCGCCGAGCCCGGGGTACGCCGGCGCGAACTCGGCGACCTGCTGCGCGAACAGGTCGGGGTTCGACCCGCCGGCGGTCAGCCCGACCACCCGGAACCGGTCGGGGTGTCGCCGCGCGAGGTCGAGCGCCTGGGTGCCGATCGAGCCGGTGGAGCCGAGCACGACCACGTCGCGCCGTGCGATGTCGCTGCCACTCCCACTGCCCACGGCGGAGAGTCTCTCAGCCAAGGCCGTTGGCCCGGGTGGCACTGGGCGGCCGGGACGCCTTGAGCCACGCGCGGAACAGGCCGTCGAGCTGCTCGCCCGCGACGTCCTCGGCGAGGTCGCGGAAGGACCGGACCGTGCCGTTGCCGTAGCGGTGCTCACGCACCCAGGTGCGCAGGGTGCGCCAGAACGCGCGCTCGCCGATCCGGTTGCGCAGGGCCTGGAGGGCCATCGCGCCGCGGGTGTAGATCGGCCCGGCGAACACGTTGCCCGGGCCGGGGTTGCCCAGGTCGACGCGCCAGAACCCGCGTCCGGAGCTCAGGTCGTCGTAGGTGTTGCGCAGCCAGGTGCGGCCGCGGACGCCGCCGTGCCTCTCGGCGTAGTAGACCTCCATGAACGTCGCGAAGCCCTCGTTGAGCCAGATGTCGCGCCACCGCTGCACCGAGACCGAGTCGCCGAACCACTGGTGCGCGAGCTCGTGCACCACGACCGACCGGCCGCCGCCGAAGGAGGCGGGGTACGTCGGCCGGGTCTGGTTCTCGAGCGCGAACCCGACCTCGAGCGCGGTGGTGAGCCCGCCGGTCGACTCGAACGGGTACGGGCCGAGCTTGCGCGCGAGCCAGGCGGTGACCTCGTCGCTCTGCGTCAGGGTCCGCATCGCCACCCGGCGCTGGTCGCCCGGCAGTCCCTTCGACACCGCGACGTACCACGGCAGACCGCCGCGCACGCCGCGGGCCGTCTCGTAGCGGCCGAGGGCGAAGAAGGCCAGGTAGGAGGCCATCGGGTGCTTCGAGCGCCAGTGGGTCGTGGCCCGGCCACCCGCGACCGTGCGGCCGACCGGCAGCCCGTTGGAGACGACCTGGTGGGACGCCGGCCCGGTGACGGTGATGTCGAAGAGCGCCTTGTCGCGCGGATGGTCGTTGGCCGGGAACCACCACGGGGCCATGTGCGGCTCGTTCATGGTGACGACCTCGTGGTCGTCGGCCAGCCAGTTGCTCTCGCCGGCGTAGGAGTACGCCGCGGGGCGGCCGGCGTAGGTGACCTCGACCTCGACGACGCGCCCGCGGGTGATCGGCGCGGCCGGGGTGATCTGCAGCTCGTGCTGGTCGGGCTTCGAGAAGCCGGCCGCGACGCCGTCGACCGTCACCTTGCTGGCCGTCAGCAGCAGGTCGAGGTTGAAGCGGGAGAGGTCGTTGCGGGCCCGGATCGTCAGCGTCGTGGTGCCGGAGAGCCGCCCGGAGGCGAAGTCGTAGGCGTCGTGGATGTCGTAGTGCCGCACGTCGATGCCGCCGTTGCCGTCGCGGGGCCAGTAGGAGTCGCCGATGCCGGGCTTGCCCTGCCGAGGTTCGGCGACCGCGAGGCTGCCGGTCGCCTGCGACGGGAGGAGGGTGGCGGCGAGGGCGGCGACGACGGTGACGGAGAGCCCGGAGGTGATCCGGGGGAGGCGCGACATGGGCGCGAGATTACGGGGCGGTGGCCGCGAACGCGTCGGCGACCACGTCGAACGCCTCCTCGAGCAGGTGGTCGGGCATCGACAGCGGCGGCAGGAACCGGAACACGTTGCCCCAGGTGCCGCAGGTGAGGGTGACGACGCCGTGGGAGTGGCAGTACGCCGACACCGCGGCGGTGCGCGCGGCGTCGGGCTCGGTGGTGCCCGGCGCGCACAGCTCGACGGCCTTCATCGCGCCACGCCCGCGCACCTCGGCCACCACCGGGTGGTCGGCGGCGATCGCCTCGAGCCGCTTGTCGAGGGCCTCGCCGATCGCACGGGCCCTGGCGGGCAGGTCGTGCGTGCGCATCTCCTCGATGGCGCCCAGCGCGGCCGCGCAGGCCAGCGGGTTGCCGCCGTACGTGCCACCGAGGCCGCCCGCGTGCACGGCGTCCATGAGCTCGGCCCGACCGGTGACCGCGGCGAGCGGCAGCCCGCCGGCGATGCCCTTGGCGGCGGTGACCAGGTCGGGGACGACGCCCTCGTCGTCGCAGGCGAACCAGTCGCCGGTGCGGCAGAAGCCGGTCTGGATCTCGTCGGCGACGAACAGCACGCCGTTGGCCGCTGACCAGTCGGCCAGCGCCGGCAGGAAGCCGGGAGCGGGCACCACGAACCCGCCCTCGCCGAGGATCGGCTCGATCACCAGGCAGGCGAGGTTGTCGGCACCGACCTGCTTCTCGAGCACGTCGACGGCCCGGGCGGCCGCCTGCTCGCCGGTGAGACCGTCGCGCAGCGGGTACGACATCGGCGCCCGGTAGACCTCGCCCGCGAACGGCCCGAAGCCGTGCTTGTAGGGCATGTTCTTCGACGTCATCGCCATCGTGAGGTTGGTCCGCCCGTGGTAGGCGTGGTCGAAGACGGCGACGGCGTCGCGGCCGGTCGCGACCCGGGCGATCTTGACGGCGTTCTCGACGGCCTCGGCGCCGGAGTTGAACAGCGCCGACTTCTTGGCGTGGTCGCCCGGGGTGAGCTCGGCCAACGCCTCGCACACGTCGACGTAGCCGTCGTACGGCGTGACCATGAAGCAGGTGTGGGTGAACGCCTCGACCTGCGCCTGCACGTTGCGGACGACGGCGGGGGCGGCGTTGCCGACCGTGGTGACCGCGATGCCCGAGCCGAGGTCGATCAGGCTGTTGCCGTCGACGTCCTGCAGCACGCCGCCGCCGGCCGCGACGACGAACACCGGCAGCGCCGTGCCGACCCCGTCGGCGACGTACGTCTGCTTGCGCTCGAGCCGCCGGCGCGACTCGGGACCGGGGATCTCGGTGACCAGGTGTCGCTTCTGCTCGATCACGGCGTCATCTCCTTGATGCCCCAGGGGACTCCCGTAGGCGGTCAGCAGCTCGAGGAACGGGACGGCGTCGAACGCCTCCGGACCGAGCACGCCGGCGCCCTTCCACGTGCCGGCCGCGAGCAGCTCGAGTGCGACCACCGGGTTGACCGCGGTCTGCCAGACCACGCACTGGTGGCCGTACTCCTGCATCGACCACTCGTTGTCGACCACGTGGTAGAGGTACGTCGACCGCGGCTCGCCGTCCTTCCCCTTGCCGGTGACCCACAGACCGGCGCAGGTCTTGCCCTTCATCAGGGGCCCGAGCTTGCCGGGTTGGGCAGGCTCGCCGCCACCACGTCGCGTGGGCTCACCTCGACGCCCCCGACCTTGACCTTGTCGGTCTTGTCGAGGCCGAGCTTGTGCAGCACCTTGAGCACCTCGATGAACTCGTCGCCCAGGCCGTACTTGAACGTCGCCCGCTTGCAGTCGACCCAGCGCGGCATGAGGAGCACCTCCTCGTGCTCGACGTTGACGCACTCCACCGGCCCGATGCCCTCGGGGAAGTCGAAGACCTCGGGCTCGCTGAACGGCGCGGTGGTGAACCACTCGCCGTCCTGCCACACCACCGGAGGGTTGAGGCACTCCTCGATCGTCGTCCAGATCGAGAACGACGGCGCGAAGTCGTAGCCGTCGACCGTGAGGTTCGCCCCGTCGCGCGTGCCGAGCTCGTCGATCTCGCTGAACAGGTGGTCGGCGGCGTACCGCGCGAACACGTCGGACAGGCCCGGCTCGACCCCGATGCCCACCAGCGCCAGGCGTCCGTCGGCCTCCCACTGGTCGGCTACCGCGAACTGCTCGTCGCCGAGCTTGACGCCGCACTTCTCGTACGGCGCCTCGGGGTGCGGCCGCGAGAGCGACATCGCCATGTCGAGGTAGTCGGCACCGGCCGCCTTCGCGCCCTCGAAGATCGGCATCACGAACCGCGGGTCGACGGCGTTCATCACGTGGGTGACCGCGTGCTCGCGGCACAGCGTCGACACGCTCTCCGACGACGACGCGTCCACCTGAGCGGCGACGTACCGCTCGTCGGTGGCGGCGGCCCGCTCGGCACTGGCCAGGTTGTAGTCGGCGACCACGATCGCCTCGAAGAAGTCGCGGCGGGCGGCGATGGCAGCGAACGCCGCGCCGACTCCGCCGGCGCCGACCAGCAGGATCCGCATCTCACTCATTCTCAGTCCTGGCCGATGTAGCTCATGACGTGCTTGATGCGGGTGTAGTCCTCGAGGCCGTACATGGACAGGTCCTTGCCGTAGCCCGAGTGCTTGAAGCCGCCGTGCGGCATCTCGGAGACGAACGGGATGTGGGTGTTGATCCACACGACGCCGAAGTCGAGCTTGCGCGACATCCGCAGCGCCCGGCCGTGGTCGCGGGTCCAGACGCTCGACGCGAGCCCGTACTGGACGCCGTTGGCCCACGCGAGCGCCTCGGCCTCGTCGGAGAACCGCTGCACCGTCATCACCGGGCCGAAGATCTCGGTCTGCACCTGCTCGTCGTCCTGCCGCAGCCCCGAGAGCACCGTCGGCTCGTAGAAGTAGCCGCGGTCGCCCTGCCGGGTGCCGCCGGTCTGCACCGATGCGTGGTCGGGCAGCCGGTCGACCATGCCGGTGACCCGCTCGAGCTGGGCCTGGTTGTTGAGGGGTCCGTAGTAGGTGCCCTCGGCGGCCGGGTCGCCGGTCGGCATGCCCTTCGCTGCTTCGGCCAGCGCGGCGACGAACTCATCGTGGATCCCGGCCTGGACGAGCACGCGGGTGGCGGCGGTGCAGTCCTGGCCGGCGTTGAACAGGCCGGCACCGGCGATGCCCTCGGCCGCCTTGGCGACGTCGGCGTCGTCGAAGACCACCACCGGCGCCTTGCCGCCCAGCTCGAGGTGGACCCGCTTGAGGTCGCTCGCGGCCGACTCGGCCACCTCCATGCCGGCCCGCACCGAGCCGGTGATCGCCACCATCTGCGGCGTCTTGTGCGCGACCAGCGCGCGGCCGGTGTCGCGGTCGCCGCAGACGACGTTGAGGACGCCGGGCGGCAGGTGCTCCTGGCAGATCTCGGCCAGGAGCGTCGAGCTGGCCGGCGTGGTGTCGCTCGGCTTGAGGACGATCGTGTTGCCGCCGGCGAGCGCGGGCGCGATCTTCCAGATCATCATCATGAGCGGGTAGTTCCACGGCGTCACCTGACCCACGACGCCGATCGGCTCGCGCCGCACCCACGAGGTGTGGTCGGCCATGTACTCCCCCGCCGACCGGCCCTCGAGCACCCGGGCGGCGCCGCCGAAGAACTTGAAGTGGTCGGAGGCGTAGGGCATCTCCTCCTCCATCGTCAGGCCCAGCGGCTTGCCGGTGTCCTTGCACTCGACCGCGTTGATCTCCTCGATCCGCTCCTCGATCGACCGGGCGATCGCGAGCATCGCGTTGCCGCGGTCCTGCGGGGTGCTGTCGCCCCACGTCTCGAAGGCGGCGGCGGCGGCCGCGTAGGCGCGGTCGAGGTCCTCGGCGCCCGACAACGGCGCGGCGGCGTACACCTCCCCGGTCGTGGGGTCGATGACGTCGTAGGTCTCCCCCGACACCGAGTCGACGAGCTCACCGTTGACGACGTTCTTGAAAGTCTGGTCGGCCATGCCCGGAGCCTAGTGAGGCGACAACGGAATCTGTAGCCCTCCGCGGCGACGATCACCGATTTCGTTGTCGGAGTTCACTTTCACCGTCGAACAGGTGGGCCTCGATCGCGGCGCCGAGCCGATACAGTCGCTCGTCGTAGCCCGCCGGTGCCATCAGCTGGACGCCGACCGGCAGGCCCGCCCCGAGGCCCGCCGGCACCGACGCCGCGGCGACGCCGGCGAGGTTCGCCTCGACGGTCCACCAGTCGGTGCGCGGCCGGGCCAGCGGGTCACCCATCCCCGGCCGGCCACGCAGCGGCGCGACGAGCGGAACGGTGGGGCTCAGCATCACCGCGCACTCGGTGAAGGCCGCGGCGACGTCGGCGCGGATCCGCTCGCGCACCGCCAGCGCATCGGCGTGCTCGGCCGAGCCCACCAGCCGCTCGCCGATCTCGAGGCGGCTCGCCGCCTCCTCGCCCAGCGGCCCGAGCGCGGCGTGCTCGTGGAGCACCGCGAGCGCCTCGACGCTGCTGAGGGCGACGTAGGTGTCGAGCAGGTCGCCGAAGCGGGGCACGCTGACCGGCACCAGCGAGGCCCCGAGCCCGCGCAGCACCTCGCGGACGACGTCGAGCCGCGCCAGCACCTCGGGGGCGTTGCGCTCGCCGCTCATCGGCACGACCACTCCGATCGTGTGGCCCACGAGCCGACGTTCGGCGCCGATCTCGGCCGCACGCACCAGGCCGGGCCGGCCGGCGATCACCTCGTGCAGCAGCGCGGCGTCGCGCACGGTCCTCGCCAGCGGGCCGACCCGGTCCATGGACGGCGCGAAGTCGACGACGCCGTCGACCGGCACCGTGCCCGGGGACGGCGCCACCCCGACCACGCCACACATCGCGGCCGGCTCGCGGATCGACCCGCCGGTGTCGGTTCCCAGCGACAGGACGCCGTACGCGGCCGTCGCGACCGCGGAGCCGCCGCTGGACCCGCCGGGGATCCGGCTCGGGTCGAGCGGGTGCAGCGTGGGTCCGTGTGCGGAGGTCTCGGTGGAGGCGCCCATGGCGAGCTCGTCGAGGTTGGTGGTGCCGACGACCACGCCGCCCGCGGCGCGCACCCGGCGCACCACCTCGGCGTCCGCGGTGGCCGGCCCGCGGCCGTGACGGGTGGCCGAGCCGCACGCCCAGGGCGCGCCACGCACGGCGATGTTGTCCTTGACCGCCACCGCCCGGCCGTCGAGCACGCCGGCGCCGGTCGGTCGCGGGTCGGGGTCGGTCCACACGAAGGCGTGGTGGGGGTCCGCGCTCACGCGGTGGCGAACCTGCCGAGCAGTGCCGCGGGCACGCCCCGCAGCCCGACGGCGAACATCCGCTGGTAGGCCAGCTCCTCGCGGCTGCGGGGCACCGGCAGGCCGTCGACGCGGTGCTCGACCCAGTCGTCCTCGGGCACCAGCGCGAGCACGCGTTCGACCATCACGTCGGCGGTGCCGCTGCCGTCGCCGAACTGCTCCTTGGGCCGCCACAGGATGTCGTCGGGCAGCCACCCGGTGAACGCCTCGCGCAGCAGCGCCTTCTCGCGGCCGAGCTCGCCGGGCAGCGTCCAGTCGACCGGTACCCGCGCGGCCAGGTTGACCAGGTCGCGGTCGGAGGAACGGCACCCGCGCCTCGAGCCCGAACGCCATCGTCACCCGGTCGCAGCGCTGCAGGTTGAGGTTGTGCAGGGACGAGATGCTGCGCACCAGCTCGTCGCGCAGGTCGGCGGTGGCGACGTCGCGGTAGTGGTCGTAGCCCGCGAACAGCTCGTCGGCGCCCTCGCCGGTGAGCACCACCTTCACGGTGCGCGCCGTCCGCTCGGCCAGCAGGTAGTTGGGCACGGCGCTGCGCACCAGCGACGGCTCGTACGACTCGATGCACCGCACCACGGCGGGCAGGACGGCGACCACCTCGTCGGCGTCGTAGACCCGCTCGTGGTGCTCGAGCCCCAGGTGCTCGGCCACCCGGCGGGCCGCGGCCAGGTCGGAGGACCCGGCGGTGCCGGCGGCGAAGGAGTGCACCGGACCCACCGAGTCGGCCGCGTGCTCGGCCATGATCGCGGCCACCAGGCTGGAGTCGAGGCCGCCCGAGAGGAAGACTCCGACCGGCACGTCGGCCATCATCCGGCGGTGCACCGCGGTCTCGAGGGTGTCGCGAATCAGCGCCAGCGTCTCGTCGCGCGAGGTGAGCTCGACGCCCTCGACGTGCAGCTCGCGGAAGCGGCGCAGGCCCGGCCGCCGGCGTCCAGCGGAAGCCGGGTGGGAACTCCTCCACCGCACCGCGGTGCTCGACGTCGAACGCGCAGATCTCGGAGGCGAACAACGTGGCGCCGTCGACCCGCGCCCAGTAGAGCGGCTTCACGCCGACCGGGTCGCGGGCGACGACCAGCTCGTCGGCGGCGTCGGAGCGGCGACGGCGAACGCGAACATCCCCCGCAGGTCGCCCAGGGCGTCGGGGTCGTCGCTGATCGCGGCCGACAGGGCGGCCTCGGAGTCGGAGTCGGTGCGGAAGTCGCGCGGCGACACCTCGCGCAGCCGGGCGTGGTTGTAGATCTCGCCGTTCACGACCGCCCAGTGCCCGTCACCCGACGACAGCGGCTGCGCCCCGTGGTCGAGGTCGACGATCGAGAGCCGGGCGTGTCCCAGCCAGGTCCGGCCCACCAGGCGCGAGCCCTGCCCGTCGGGACCCCGGTGCCGGATCCGCTCCAGCATCCGCTCGCCGAGCCCGGCGTCGGGGCCGTGCGGGTCGTGGATCGCAACGATGCCGCACATGTCTCGACCCTAGGCGGTGACCACGGGGGCGCCGTCGATCCAGGTGCTGACGACCCTGGTGGCGCCGATCTCGGAGGCCGGCGCGGCGAACGGGTCGCGGTCGAGGACGACGAGGTCGGCCACCATCCCGGGCGCGAGCCGCCCGGCCTCGTGGCGGTGGTTCGCCCACGCGCTGCCGGCGGTGTACGCCGAGAACGCCACCTCCAGGCTCAGGGCCTGCTCGGGCAGGAACGCCTCGGAGCCGGCCCGGCCGTCCTCGCCGTGGGCCCAGCGGTTGACCGCGACGTGGATCGCCTGGAGCGGGTCGGGCGTGCTGACCGGCCAGTCGGTGCCCGCCGCCAGCCGCGCCCCGGCGCGGTGCAGGTCGCCGAACGGGTACTGCCACCGCGAGCGCTCCTCGCCGAGGAACGGCAGCGTCAGCTCGACCATCTGGTCGTCGAGGCAGGCCCACAGCGCCTGCAGGTTCGCGGCCACCCCGAGCGCGGCGAAGCGCGGCACGTCGTCGGGGTGCACCACCTGCAGGTGCGCGATGTGGTGGCGGCGTTCGCGGGTCGGTGCCCTCGAAGGCGTCGAGCGCCTCGCGCACGCCGCGGTCGCCGATGCCGTGCACGTGCACCTGGAAGCCCTCGGCGTCGAGCCGGCGCACGGCCTCGGCGAGCGCGCCCGGCTCGACGAAGGAGTGGCCGGCGTTGTCGGTCGGGTGGCCGCAGCGGTCGAGGTACGGCGTGCTCATCGCGGCGGTGAGTTCTCGGCGACGCCGTCCTGCATGATCTTGACGCTGGTCGCCCGGAACCGGCCGTGGCTGTACGCGGCGCGTCGTTCGACGAGGCTCGCCACCTGCTCGAGCCCCTCGTCGCGGTCCCACCAGAGCGCGCCCACGACGTCGCCGGTGAGGGTGCCGTTCTGCGCCGCGCGCAGGTACGTCGGGCCGGCGTCCTCCATGCCGGCGTAGGCGCCGACGATGGCGTCCTGCCAGCCGGTGACGCCGACCGAGTGCAGGTAGGACTGGCCGGCGAGCAGCGCCGGCGTAGTACTCGTCGTCGGACGTCGGGGGCGTGCCGGGCGACGACGCCCATCGCGCCCTCGTGCAGGGTGCCGGACGGCGGCCGTCGGGTAGCCGCTCGAACCGGCCGTGCGGCGGGTCTGGGGTGTCGCGGGTGACGCCGGCGAGCTGGAGGGCGCGGGGGTTGACCCAGGCGCCGTGGTGGTCGCGGTTGGGCAGGATCACCGGCCGGTCGGGCACGACGGCGTCGAGGTCGGCCGCGGTCGGGGTGCCGCCGGGGAACGCCGACATCGACCAGCCGCCGCCGAGGATCCAGTCAGGTCGGGATGCGCGTCGGCGTAGCGCCGGATCCGGCGAGGTAGTCCTCGCGGGTGCGCAGCTCGCGCAGGTCGCAGCGGATCCGCTCGAGCCCGCCCTGGACGGGGTGCACGTGGGCGTCGAGGAAGCCGGGCGCCAGCAGGCCGCCGTCGAGGTCGACGACGTCGGCCCCGGCGTCGGCGGGTCGAGCGCGCCGACGGCCACGACGCGGCCGCGCGTCCACGAGCACGCGGACCGGGACCGCGGTACCGGTGGCCGTCGAAGAGGCGCCGCCGCGGAAGATCGTCGTCCATCGCGGACTCCTCCAGGGTCCAGCCAACGGTTTCACGACGACTGAATCCGTCGACAAGGGCGCGCGATCGACCACGGATTCACTTGCGACTCGGCGACAAGAGCAGCACGATGGATCACATGGACGACGCCGACCTGCAGCAAGCCGCCAAGGACCACCTCTGGATGCACTTCACCCGCCACGGCTCCTACGCGGGCCGACGGCGGCCGACGTCCCGGTGATCGTGCGGGGCGAGGGTGCCTACATCTGGGACAACCACGGCAAGCGCTACCTCGACGGCCTGGCCGGCCTGTTCGTGTCCCAGCTGGGCCACGGACGCACCGAGCTCGCCGAGGCAGCGGCCGCGCAGGCCAAGGAGCTGGCGTTCATGCCGCTGTGGTCCTACGCGCACCCGAAGGCGATCGAGCTCGCCGAGCGGATCGCGGGCTGGGCGCCGGGTGACCTCAACCGGGTCTTCTTCACCACCGGCGGCGGCGAGGCGGTCGAGACCGCGTGGAAGCTGGCCAAGAACTACTTCAAGCTCACCGGCAAGCCGATGAAGCACAAGGTGATCAGCCGCGCGATCGCCTACCACGGCACCACCCAGGGCGCCCTGTCGATCACCGGGCTGCCGCTGCTCAAGCAGCAGTTCGAGCCGCTGGTGCCCTCGACGTTCCGGGTCCCCAACACCAACATCTACCGGGCCCCTCTGCACGGCGACGACCCCGAGGCGTTCGGCCGCTGGGCCGCCGACCAGATCGCGGTCGCGATCGAGAACGAGGGCCCCGACACGGTCGCCGCCGTCTTCCTCGAGCCGGTCCAGAACGCCGGCGGCTGCTTCCCGCCCCCGCCCGGCTACTTCCAGCGGGTGCGCGAGATCTGCGACGAGTACGACGTCCTGCTGGTCTCCGACGAGGTCATCTGTGCCTTCGGCCGGCTCGGCCACATCTTCGGCGCCGAGCGCTACGGCTACCAGCCCGACATGATCACCTTCGCCAAGGGCATCACCTCCGGCTACGCCCCGCTCGGCGCGATGATCGCCAGCGACAAGCTGATGGAGCCGTTCCTCACCGGCGACGACGACGTTCGCCCACGGCTACACCTTCGGCGGCCACCCGGTCTCGACCGCGGTCGCGCTGCGCCAACCTCGACATCTTCGAGGACGAGAAGGTGCTCGAGCACGTCCGCGACAACGAGGGCGCCTTCCGCTCCACCCTCGAGCGCCTCAAGGACCTGCCCATCGTCGGCGACGTCCGCGGCGACGGCTTCTTCTACGGCATCGAGCTGGTCAAGGACCAGGCCACCAAGGAGACCTTCACCGACGAGGAGTGCGAGCGGCTGCTGTTCGGCTTCGTCTCCAAGCAGCTGTACGCCGAGGGCCTCTACTGCCGCGCCGACGACCGCGGCGACCCCGTCGTCCAGCTCGCTCCCCCGTTGATCGCCACCAGGAGCACTTCGACGAGATCGAGCACATCCTGAGGGTCGTGCTCGACAAGGCGTCGTCGATGATCTGACGTCTCAGGGGGTCGGGTGGCTGCGCGCTCACCCAGCCCTCGACCGAGCCTCGCAGGTCGAGGAGGTTCCGCTAGGAACCGTCACGAGACCCACACTCGACCGGGCCTCGCAGGTCGAGGAGGTTCCGCCAGGAACCGTCACGAGACCCACCTCGACCGAGCCTCGCAGGTCGAGGAGGTTCCGCTAGGAACCGTCACGAGACCCTCCTCCCCCGGCCTCGCAGGTCGAGGAGGTTCCGCTAGGAACCGTCACGAGACCCACCTCGCCCGAGCCTCGCAGGTCGAGGAGGTTCCGCTAGGAACCGTCACGAGACCCACCTCGCCCGAGCCTCGCAGGTCGAGGAGGTTCCGCTAGGAACCGTCACGAGACCCCCTCGCCCGGGCCTCGCAGGTCGAGGAGGTTCCGCAAGGAACCGTCACGAGCCCGCCTCGACCGGGCCTCGTTGGTCGAGGAGGTTCCGCTAGGAACCGTCACGAGACCCACCTCGCCCGAGCCTCGCTGGTCGAGGAGGTTCCGCTAGGAACCGTCACGAGACCGCCTCCACTCGACCGGCCTCGTAGGTCGAGGAGGTTCCGCTAGGAACCGTCACGAGACCCACCTCTCCCTCGGGGTCGGGGTGGCCGCGCGCTTAGCAGGCCGGGTCTCGCCGTCAAGGATCGCCGCAAGCGGCGCCCGGCAAGCCGGCGCCTTCGGCGTCCTTGACCGCGAGCCTCTCCCGGCCTGCTTGAGGGCGCACGAGGGCGGGCAGCAAGCTGCCGCCCTCCGCTGCGCGGCCACCCCTCGGTCCTTCTCGTTGGTCGAGGAGGTTCCGCTAGGAACCGTCACGAGACCGCACCTCCCGACGTCGGTCGGTGGCGGCGCACGCGCTTGAGGGCGCTCGAAGGGCGTGGCAGCAAGCTGCCGCCCTCCGCTGCGCGGCCACCCCTTGAGTCTCTTCCACAAGCAACGAACATAACGTTCTAATAACCGTCGTGCGGTGGTAGAATGACTGCCATGCCCACCACCTCCCGCACCCGCTGCGCCGACCCGGCGCTCGATCGCGGTGCGCGCGGAGAAGTCGGCGGTGCGCGACGCCGAGGTCGCGACTCCTGTTACGGGTCCTGGACTGGGCGACCGAGCACACCACCGACGCCGACCCGCACACCGTGACCTTCGGGGAACGGCCCCTGATGCTGGGCGGTGTCGGGTGCCCGGTGATCGAGGAGTTCGCCGCCTACGACCTCGCCGCCGCCCTCGGCATGTCCACCGACTCCGGGCTCGCCTACCTGGCCCGAGCACTCGAGCTGCGCCACCGCCTGCCACGCCTGTGGGCCGCGGTCACCAGCGGCCGGTTGCCGGTGTGGAAGGCCGGCCGGATCGCTGATGCCACCATGGCCCTCCCCGTCGACGGCGCCACCTTCGTCGACTCCCGGTTGGGACAAGCGGTCTCGACGATCTCCTTCGCCCAGGTCGACCGCCTCGTCCAAGAGGCCCTGGCCAGATTCGACCCCGACCACGCCCCCGTCCCGGAGACCCGCCACGTCCACATCGACGGCCAGCGGGTCGAGGCGGTCCTCGACCTGCCCGACGCCCTCGACCTCGAAGACGCCTGCGTGCCGGCGCCACCCGGCTCGCCGACGCCGGCTGCGACGAGACCCTGGACGTACGCCGCGCCATCGCCCTGGGCGACCTCGCCCGCGGCGACCAGAGCCTCCCGCTGTCGCGCAGGGCCGGGAGCTGGTGGTGCACGTCCACCAGGACTCACCCCAGATGGCCCGCTGCGAGACCACCCGGTCACCCCGATCACCGTCGAACAGGTCCAGACCTGGTGCAACACGTTCACCAAGGTCGTGATCAAACCGGTCATCGACCTCAACGACCACGTCCACGTCGACGCCTACGAAGCACCCGACCGGCTCCGCGACCAGATCATCCTGCGCGACCTGCACTGCGTCTTCCCCAACTGCACCCGACCCGCCTCCGGCTGCGACCTCGACCACATCATCCCCTGGGACGCCGGCGGCACGACGTCCACCGACAACCTCGCCCCACTGTGCAGGCGACACCACCGCGCCAAGACCCACAGCACCTGGCACTACGACGTGGTCGAACCCGGCACCTACCACTGGACCAGCCCGTCCGGACTCACCTACCGCCGCGACCACCGAGGCACCCACCCCCTCGACGACCCAGCCGAACCCTGACCACCGAGCCCCACACCCCGCCGCACCCGGCGGGGCCATCGACACGCTTCCACGTCGGTGACGATGCGAGCGATCAACCCACGTCGGGCTGACGTATCCGCTGCACGACGACCTCGGACTCGACCGGCACGAAGCCCAGGTCGGCGTTGATGGCGCGCATCCAGCGGTTCTCGTCGTCGCTGCTGGTGACGACCCGGGCCACGCCGTGCGACCGGGCGACCTCGTGGCAAGCGGTCTTGACCGCGGCGCCCAGCCCGTGACCCCGGTGCTCACGGACGACGAGCGTGCCCTCGACCTGGGCGGGTCGCTGCGGGTCGGCCGCGGCGACCAGGCAGGTCCACGCGGCGACGTCGCCGGCCTCCGAGACGGCCACCGACTCGATGGCGGTGCGCCCCTGGGCGACCCAGAGGTCGATCTCCTCGGCGTACTCCTCCGGCGAGACCGGGGACGCCGACCAGTCGAGGTCTCCGTTCGGTGCCTCGGAGTCGACCAGCCCCTTGATCTGGCCGACCTGGGCACGCAGCGGCTCGGGCACCCCACCCACGTGGGTCGACACCACGTAGGCCGGGGACGCCGGCAGGTCCGGCAGGTCGGCGGCGTCCAGGTCCAGCTCGACCACCGTCTCGGTGGTCGCGACGACGTAGCCGAGCGGCTCGGCGAACCGGGTCGCGAACGCCGCGACGTCGTGGTGGCTGGGCAGGTAGGCGCTGGCGACGAACCGGTTCCCGACGGCCGGAGCGGCCCGCTCGGCGGCGCGGACCAGAGCGGTGCCGACCCCGCTCCCCTGATCGCCGGGGGCCACCGCGGCCACGATCCACGTCGTGTCGGGGGTGTCGCGGTGGGTCATGGCGGCCGCGAACCCGAGCAGGTCGTCGCCGTCCCATGCGCCGAGCAGGGCGCGCTCCCAGCCGTCGTCGGCACGCCAGCCCAGCGTCCGGGCAGCTTCCCCGAGCGGCACCCACCGCGGCCGGGCATGCGCGGTGGCCGCGCACTCGACGGTGTAGACGGCCGCGAGAGCGTCGTCGTCGGCGAGGTCGATGGCCCGGAGATCCACGGGCGAAACCTACCGAGGGCAGCTCAGCTGTCGAAGCCCAGCCCCGCGGCGTCCAGCCCCCGCAGCCACAGGTTGCGGCGCCCCCCGTTGCGGTCGGCGCGGTCCATCGACCAGCGGGTCAGGTTGATGCCGAGGGCGCGCGCCGGCTCGGGCGGGAACGGGAGCGGCTTGCGGCGCACCATCTCGAGCTCGGTGCGCTGGGTGGGGACGCCGCCGAGCAGGTCGAGCACGACGTCGGCGCCGAAGCGGGTGGCGGCGACGCCGAGGCCGGTGTAGCCGAGGGCGTAGGCCGCGCGGCCGGCGTACGCGGTGCCGTAGAACGCCGTGAAGCGGGTGCAGGTGTCGATGACGCCACCCCACCGGCGGCCGAACCGCAGCCCCTCGAGCTGCGGGAACGTCTCGAAGAACTGCTCGGCGAGCAGCCCGTGGGTGCGGTCGGACTGTTCGAGCGACCGCGACGATCCGCGACCCGTAGTGGTAGACGGCGTCGTAGCCGCCCCAGAGGATCCGTCCGTCGCGGGTCTGCCGGTAGTAGTGGAACTGGTTGGCGCAGTCGCCGACGCCCTCGCGGCCGGCCCAGCCGATCGCGGCCTGCTGCGAGACGGAGAGCGGCTCGGTCATCAGCACGTGGTCGTAGACGGGCACCGCCATCAGCCGCAGCCGGCGCAGCAGCGGGCGGAAGGCGTTGGTGGCCAGCGCGACCTGGCGGGCCCGCACCGACCCGCGGGCCGTGCGCGCCACCAACGTGCTGCCCTCCTCGCCCAACGACAGGACCGGCGACCCCTCGTGGATCACCACGCCCAGGTCGAGGCAGGCCCGCCGTAGCCCCCACGCCAGGCGGGCGGGCTCGACGAGCGCGGTGCCGGTGCGGTCGAGCAGACCACCGAGGTACGTCGGCGAGTCGACGTGGGCGCGGACGCCGGGCCCGTCGAGCAGCTCGACGGCGTGGCCGGCGGCGGTCATCGCGTCGGCGAGCTCGACCAGCTCGTCGACCTGGTGCGGCTGGGCGGCGACCGACAGCTCGCCGGTCTCCTCCCAGTGGCAGTCGATGCCGTGCCGCGCGATCGTGTCGGCGATGCCGCGCAGGTTCTCGGCACCGAGCTCGTCGAGCAGCGCCAGCTCGTCGGGCCAGCGCTCCACCCCGTTGCCGAACCCGTGCGTGAGCGAGCTCGAGGCGAAGCCGCCGTTGCGGCCGCTCGCCTCGTCGCCGCACCGGCCGGCCTCGACGACCACCACCGACCGGCCGGGGTCACGCTCGACGGCCCGCAGCGCCGTCCAGAGGCCGCCGTACCCGCCGCCGACGACGAGCAGGTCGGCCTCGACCGAGCCCTCGAGCCGCGGCAACAACGCCGGACGCGCCGGGTCGTCGAGCCAGAACACCGTGGGCTCGGCGGCCGCCAGCGCGGTCGCCGGCCACGTCATTTCTCGGCGACCGAACGACGGCGCGCCCGCGACTCCGCCACCAGCACGATCGCGATCGAGACGACGATCATCACCGTGCCGATCACGTTGATCTGCATCGGCACGGTGCGCCGGCTGACGCCCCACACGTACATCGGGAAGGTCGTGGTGTTGCCGGAGTTGAGGTTCGTGATGATGAAGTCGTCGAACGACAGCGAGAAGCTCAGCAGCGCGGCGCCGAGGATGCCCGGGAACACCAGCGGGAAGGTGATCTTCCAGAAGGTCTGGGACGGCGTGGCGTACAGGTCCATCGCGGCCTGCTCGAGCGAGTCGTCCATGCCGGCCAGCCGGGCCCGCACGGTGACCACGACGAACGACAGGCAGAACATCACGTGGGCCACGAAGATCGTCCAGAAGCCCAGCTGGCCGGCGAGGCCGGACGCGACGAACATCGCGAGCAGCGACGAGCCGAGCACGATCTCGGGCGCGGCCATGGGCAGGAAGATCATCAGGTTGCTCGACGAGCGGCCCACGAAGTCGTGCCGCACCAGGGCGAACGCGGCAAGCGTGCCGAGCAGGGTCGCGAGCAGGGTGGCCAGCAGGCCGATCTCGACGCTGCGTCCCAGCGCCTCGCACATGCTGGGGTCCTCGCACGGGTTGGTCCAGTTGTCGAGGGTGAACCCGTTGAACTCGTAGATCTTCGACTGCTCGCTCAGGGGCCGGTTGAAGCTCATCAGCACGACGATCACGATCGGCACGAACGTGTAGGCCAGGACCAGCAGGCCGAGAACGAGCACCAGGTGCTCGCGCAGCCACCGCATCGTCCCCCCAGAGCGATGCGGGGGCCGTTCCTGCTGTCCTGGCCGGTCAGTGGCGAGCGCGCTCACAGAGCTCCTCGGTGCCGGCCTTGCGGACGTAGACGAGGACCATCGCCAGGATCATCGCCATCAGGATCACCGACAGCGCACCCGCCGCGGGGTAGTCGTTGGCGTCGGTGAACAGGCTCTGGATCACGTTGCCGATCATCCGGGTGTTGGTGTTGCCGAGCAGCTCGGCGTTGATGAAGTCGCCGACGGCCGGGATGAAGGTGAGCAGCGTGCCGGACACGACACCCGGCAGCGACAGCGGCCAGGTCACCTTGAAGAACGACGTGAACGGGTTGCCGTACAGGTCGCTCGAGGCCTCGATCAGCCGGTAGTCGATCTTGTCGAGGCTGGCGAACAGCGGCAGCACCATGAACGGCAGGAAGTTGTAGGTGAGGCCGGCGACCACGGCGAACGGCGTGGCGAGCAGACGGCCGTCGTCGCCGAGGATCTGCACGAACTGCAGGGTGTTGACGATGAAGCCGTCGTCGGCCAGGAGCAGCTTCCACGACAGGGTGCGCACCAGGAAGCTGGTGAGGAACGGCGCGATCACCAGCACCAGCATCAGCGTCTTCCAGCGGCCCGACTTGAAGGCGATCGCGTAGGCCAGCACGTAGCCCAGCAGCAGGCAGAAGAACGTCGCGATGGCGCCGTACGCGAGCGAGCGGACCAGCGGCTGCCAGTAGGCCTCGATGACGTCGACGAAGTTGCCGAACGCGTAGGTCATCTCGTAACCGCGGAAGTCGGAGCCCGACGGGTCGTACAGGCTGGTCGCGATCAGCGAGTAGAACGGGAACGCGAAGAAGATCAGCAGCCACACGGCGCCCGGCAGGATGAGCAGGTATCCGGTGCGTCCGCGCTTGCGCGTGGTCTCAGCCATCGGCGCCGACCCGCTGCGCGCCGGCCGAGGCGTCCTGGCTGTGGTCGAGGAGGAAGGCGTACTCGGGTCGCCACGACAGCTCGACCTGCTCGCCGGTGCCGAACATGCGGGAGCGCCCGGTGTTCTGCTGGAAGACCTGCAGCTCCTGGCCCCACGGCATCCGCACGAGGTACTGGGTGCTGACGCCGTAGAAGCTGACGTCGGTGACGACGCCGCCGGGGATCGTGTTGCCAGGGGCGTCGAGCTCTTCACCCGGCTCGCCGATCAGCACCTTCTCGGGTCGGATGCCGATCCAGCCACGCTCGCCGTCGCAGTGGGCCCGTGCGGTCGGCACCGTCACCGGGATGCCGTGCATGTCCATCGTGACCAGGTCGGAGGCGCGCGAGCTCACGGTGCCGTCGACGAGGTTCGACTGGCCGAGGAAGTTGGCGACGAAGGTGCTGCGCGGGTTCTCGTACAGCTCGGCCGGGTGACCCATCTGCTCGATCAGCCCCTTGTTCATCACCGCGACGGTGTCGGCCATGGTCATGGCCTCCTCCTGGTCGTGGGTGACGTGGATGAAGGTGAGGCCGACCTCGGTCTGGATCCGCTTGAGCTCGATCTGCATCGAGCGGCGCAGCTTGAGGTCGAGGGCGCCGAGCGGCTCGTCGAGCAGCAGCACCTCGGGCTTGTTGATCAGCGCCCGCGCCAGCGCCACCCGCTGCTGCTGGCCGCCGGAGAGCTGCGACGGCTTCTTGCGGGCCTGGGGGCCGAGCTCGACGAGCTCGAGCATCTCGTCGACCTGCGCCGTGACGTCCTTCTGCTTGCGCCGGCGCAGCCCGAAGGCGATGTTCTCGTAGATGTCGAGGTGCGGGAACAGCGCGTAGCTCTGGAAGACGGTGTTGACCGGGCGCTGGTAGGGCTTGGTGGCGGTGATGTCGTGCCCGGCCAGCTGGATCGAGCCGGACGTCGGGCTCTCGAGGCCCGCGACCATCCGCAGCGTCGTCGTCTTGCCGCAGCCCGAGGGGCCCAGCAGCGCGAAGAACGACCCTCGCGGTACGTCGAGGTCGAGGTTGTCGACCGCGGTGAACGTCGCGAACGACTTGGTCAACCCCGAGAGTCGCAGGCCGTCGTACGACCCCGACTCCCGTGGGGCGCCGCCCTCGTCGTCGGACTCCACTTTCCCCAGCTCAACCGCCTGTGACATTGGCCCAGTCCCTCTCGTACTCGATGCTCGTCCGGTCGTCGAGCGGCATGAAGTCGAACGCGTCGGCGAGCATCGAGTCGTCGGGGAAGATCAACGGGTTGTCGACCAGCGACGGGTCGACCTTCTCCATCGCCTCGCGGGCGCCCTGCACGGGACAGATGTAGTTGACCCAGGCAGCCAGCTTGGCCGCCACCTCGGGCTCGTAGTAGTAGTTGATCCACGCCTCGGCGTTCTCCTGGTGGGTCGCCTGGTTGGGCACCAGCATGTTGTCGCTCCACAGCGACAGACCCTCCTCGGGGATCACCCACTTGATGTCGGGATTCTCGAAGGTCGCCTGGATGACGTCGCCCGACCACGCCTCGCAGGCCAGCACGTTGCCGGCCGCCAGGTCGTTGAGGTAGTCGTTGCCGACGAAGGAACGGATCTGGCCGTCGTCGACCACCTTCTGGAGGTTGTCGAGCGCGTTGGCCCACTGGTCGGGGGTGAAGTCGTCGGGGTCGGCGCCCTCGACGCGGAGCATGAACGCCATCGTGTCGCGCATCTCGCTGAGCAGGGTGACCCGGCCCTTGAGGTCGGGCCGGGTGAGCAGCTCGGAGAACGACTTCACCTCGCCCACCTCGGCGGCGTTGTAGGCGATGCCGGTCAGGCCGCTCTGCCACGGCGCGTGGTAGGTCAGGTCGTCGTCCCACTGCCGGCCCTGCAGCGGCTTGATCAGGTTGGCGTGCAGGTTGGGCACCCGCTCCTTCTCGAGCGGCTGGATCCACCCGAGCGAGATCATCCGGGCGGCCATCCAGTCGGTGAGCACGATCAGGTCGCGCTCGATCGGCTCGCACGAGCCCATCTGGTTGCGCACTTTGGCGTAGAACTCCGCGTTGTCGTTGACGTCGTCGGTGTAGTCGACCTCGATGCCGGTGCTCGCCTGGAACTCGGCCAGTGTGGAGGTCTTCTTCTTGCGCGGGTCGATGTAGCCGGTCCAGTTCGAGATGATCAGCCGCTTCTCGGACGACGAGAGGTCGGCCGCCATGCACTCCATCGGGTCCTGCGCGGCGCCGGCCGCCCCGAAGAAGGGCAGCTTGAGCGCCGCTCCTCCCACCCCCAGGGCAGCCAGCCCGCCACCCGCCTGCAACAACCGGCGACGGGTCACCGCCCCGCGACCTCCGGACGACGCTGGCGTCATGGAACTCCCTCACCTCGACTCGTTCGGATCGTGCCATGAGTGCCCCGTGACGACAAGGGATCCCGTCGACTGGAAACACAACGGCAACGAAATCGGTTGTCGGGCCGCGTGCCGGGGGTGGTCCGGCGTTCCCCGGGTCGGTACGTTGCCGCCATGACGCGCACCAACATGGCTGCCTCGCTCGACGACGTCTCGAAGGCGATCATCGAGCAGCTGCAGCAGGACGGACGCCGTTCGTACGCCGCCATCGGCAAGGTGGTCGGGCTCTCGGAGGCCGCGGTGCGACAACGCGTCCAGAAGCTGGTCGACAGCGGGATCATGCAGATCGTGGCGGTCACCGACCCGATGCAGCTGGGGTTCGCGCGCCAGGCCATGATCGGGATCAAGGTCACCGGCCCGCTCGACCCGGTGGCCGACGCCCTGACCCAGCTCGACGAGGTCGACTACGTGGTGATCACCGCCGGCTCCTACGACCTGCTCGCCGAGGTGGTGTGCGAGAGCGACGACCACCTGCTCGAGCTCATCTCGGGCAAGATCCGCGCGATCCCCGAGGTGGCCGCCACCGAGACGTTCATGTACCTGCAGCTGCGCAAGCAGAGCTACTCGTGGGGTGTGCGCTGAGCGGTCAGGGGTACGCCGACCTGTCGCTCTGGCACGCCACCGCCGGCGACGACTGGACGCCGCGGCCGGCGCTGCCCGGCGACCGCGACGCCGACGTGGCCGTCGTCGGGGCCGGCCTCACCGGCCTGTGGACGGCGTACCACCTGCTGCGTGCCGATCCGGCGCTGCGTGTCGTGGTGCTCGAGGCGGAGGTCGCCGGCTTCGGGGCCTCGGGCCGCAACGGCGGCTGGTGCTCGGCGCTGTTCCCCGCCTCGCTCGACTCGATCGCCGCCCGCTCGTCGCGCGCCGACGCCCTGGCCCTGCACGCGGCGATGCGGGCCAACGTCGCCGACATCGAGCGGACCCTGGACGCCGAGGGCATCGACGCCCGCCTGGCCCGCGGCGGCACGATCAGCCTCGCCCGGAGCCCCGCCCAGTGGACCCGCGCCCGGGCGGACGTGGCGCACGCCCGCACCTGGGGGCGTCAGGACGACGACGTCCGGCTGCTCGGCCGCGACGAGGCCGACGACGTGCTGAGGGCCACCGGCACCCTCGGCGCGACGTACACACCCGACTGCGCCGCCCTCCACCCCGGCCGCCTGGTGCGCGGGCTGGCGACCGCGGTCGAACGACGGGGCGCGACCATCCACGAGCGCACGCGCGTCACCGCCGTCGACCCCGGCCGCGCCACGACCGAGCAGGGCACCGTGCGGGCCGAGCACATTGTGCTCGCCACCGAGGGCTACACCCCGGCGCTCCCCGGACGCCGACGCGCACTCGTGCCCGTCTACTCGCTCGTGATCGCCACCGAGCCGCTGGCCGCCGAGGTGTGGAACGAGATCGGACTGCGGCGGCGCGAGACCTTCACCGACCACCGCCACCTGATCATCTACGGCCAGCGCACCGCCGACGACCGGCTGGTCTTCGGCGGTCGGGGTGCGCCGTACCACCTCGGCTCGCGGGTGCGGCCCGCCTTCGACCGCGACGAGCGGGTGTTCGCGAAGCTCTACGCGACCCTGCTCGACCTCTTCCCCGTGCTGCGCGGCACCCGGGTGACACACGCGTGGGGCGGCCCTCTCGGCATCGCGCGCGACTGGACGGCGTCGGTCGCGCTCGACTCTGTCACCGGGCTCGCCCGCGCGGGTGGGTACGTCGGCGACGGCGTCAGCACCACCCACCTCGCCGGCCGCACCCTCGCCGACCTCATCACCCGCCGCGACACCGACCTCACCCGGCTGCCGTGGGTCGACCACCGCTCCCCCACCTGGGAGCCCGAACCCCTGCGCTGGCTCGGCATCAACGCCGGCCTCCGCGCGATGACCCTCGCCGACGCCGAGGAGTCGCTGACCGGGCGACCCAGCACCATCGCCCGCCTCACCGAGCCGCTGCTGGGCTGAGGCAGGGTGGAGCCGATGATCTGGTACGCCGCCTACGGCACCAACCTGGCCGCCGAGCGGCTGCGCTGCTACCTCGAGGGCGGGACGCCGCCGGGTGCGTCGCTCGGGCGCCCGGGTGCTCGCGACCCGTCCCCACCACGTGACCGGCAACCGGTCGCGCTGACGGGGTCGGTGTACTTCGCGTGGGAGTCGCCGACCTGGGGCGGCGGGATCGCGTTCTACGACCCGCAGGGCGCCGGCACGAGCGTCGGCTCGGCCTACCTGCTCACCCGCGGGCAGTTCTCCGACCTGGCGGCCCAGGAGATGCATCGGCCGCCCGGGGCCGACCTCGACCTCGACGAGCTGCTCGCGACCGGCGCGTGCACCTTCGGGCCCGGTCGCTACGAGACCATGCACGTCGTCGGCGTGATCGACGGCGACCCGGTGGTCACCTTCACCGCGCCCTGGGAACCGGACGGGACGCCGTACAACCCGCCCGCGCCGGCCTACCTCGCCACCATGGGCCGCGGGCTGGTGGAGAGCCAGGGCTGGACGGTCGACCAGGCCACGGCGTACCTGCTCGAGCGGCCGGGGATCGGTCCGCGCTGGTCCGCCGAGTCGATCACCGCCCTGATCTCCTAATTCGATTGCACGGCACCCAGCGGTGTCCGATGATGGGTCCACACATCGGAAGTCGTCCGGTGCCGTCGAGAGGAGCGTGACATGTCCATGACTGTCTCTGGCCTGTCCGCAGACCACCTCCTCACCGAAACGAGCACCACCACCGATGTCTTCGAAAGAATCCACGCCTGACCTTCCACGCGAGCTCTCAGGGCTCTCACCCGACGCGTACTCGCAGTACTTCCACAACGACGACGAGCCCTCACCGTTCGAGTTCGTCGCCTACGACGACCTCGCCGACGACGGGCAGCGCTGGTCGACCTGGCTCGACGTCGAGCCGCTCTCCCGCGGTCCCGAGCCGCGCCCCGACTGGGTCGTGACCTCGCAGGGCGCGATCGACACCGAGCTCGGCATCCTCAAGACCGGCAAGGAGGCCGACGTCTTCCTCCTCGAGCGCGCCGACCCCCTCGACCCCGAGCACGGGGTCGTGATGGCGGCCAAGCGCTACCGCTCTCCCGAGCACCGCACCTTCCACCGCTCGGCCAGCTACACCGAGGGCCGCTCGATGAAGCGCTCGCGCGACGAGCGCGCGCTCAAGCGCAAGTCGACGTTCGGCAAGCTGGTCGCCGCCGGCGAGTGGGCGATCTCGGAGTGGGATGCCCTCAAGCGCCTCTGGTCACTGGGGCTGCCGGTGCCGTACCCGGTGCAGATCGACGGCACCGAGATCCTGATGGAGTGGATCACCGTCGACGGCGAGACCGCACCTCGCCTCGCCCAGACCCGGCCGGACGCCGACCTGCTGGCGTCGTACTTCGACCAGCTGCGCGACGCCATGGCCACCATGGTGCAGTCGGGCATCGTGCACGGCGACCTGTCGGCGTACAACATCCTGGCCGCGGGCGAGCGTCTCGTGATCATCGACCTGCCGCAGATCGTCGACCTGGTCGGCAACGTCAACGGCATGGACTTCCTGATGCGCGACTGCACCAACGTCTGCGGGTGGTTCCGCCAGAAGGGCCTCGCGGACGCCGACGAGCAGGAGCTGTTCGGCGACCTCATGGCCCACGCGTTTTGATCGCCGACCAGGCGATCAGGTCGAGGAGGTGGTTCGCCGACGTGGGTCTCGAGACGGTCGCAGAGCGACCTCCTCGACCACCGGGAGCGTCAGCCGCAGGTCGAGGAGGTTCCGCTGGAACCGTCGCGACCACCCCGACGTGGGTCTCGAGACGGTCGCAGAGCGACCTCCTCGACCAACGGGATCGTCAGCCGCAGGTCGAGGAGGTTCCGCTAGGAACCGTCACGAGACCACCCGACGTGGGTCTCGAGACGGTCGCAGAGCGACCTCCTCGACCACCGAGAGCGAGACGGTCGCAGAGCGACCTCCTCGACCACCGAGGTCCAGTAGGTTCGCCGACGTGAAGCACACCCACGGCCGCGTGGTCCACGTCGAGTCCGTCGCCGACCTCGACCGGCGGCTCGCGGCGGGCGCGACCGACCTGGGCACGTGGAGCGTGCACGGGCTCGACCTGCGCGGGCGCGGGTCCGAGCTGCGGTCGCGGCGGGTGGCCGGGGCGGCGTTCCTCGGCTGCACCTTCGACCCCGCCGAGGACGACGAGCTGGTGGCCGCCGGAGCGCTGGTGCTGCCCGCGGTGGGCGACTCGCCCCTCGACGTCTACCGCTCGCGGCTCTACACCGCCGACGACCTGTACGACGACCCGCGCTACCCGCGCACCCTCGACGCCCGCGGCTACGCCTGGGCGCAGCGGGTGCCCGACCGCGACGACGCCCTCGCCGCCGCGCTGCACGACCACGCGATCGACGAGGCGCTGGCTGCGTGGGTCAGCGGACGCCGGGTCGTCGGGGTGATGGGCGGCCACGCGCTGCAGCGTGGCGAGCCGGGGTACGCCGACGCCGCCCGGCTGGGCGCCCTGCTGGGCGCGCACCAGGTCGTCGCGACCGGCGGCGGACCCGGCGCGATGGAGGCGGCCAACCTCGGCGGCCGCCTCGGCGGGGCCGACGCCGGCGTGCTCGACGCCGCGCTGGCCGTGCTGGCCGAGGTGCCGACGTACCGACCCTCGATCGAGGCCTGGGTGCGGTCGGCCCGGGCGGCGGTCGACGACGTGCCGGCGCGCGACACCCTCGGCGTCCCGACCTGGCACTACGGCCACGAGCCGCCCAACCTCTTCGCCACCGCGATCGCGAAGTACGTGCGCAACGCGACCCGCGAGGCGGTGCTCCTGGAGGTGTGTGACGCCGGCATCGTGTTCCTGCCCGGCGCCGGTGGCACGGTGCAGGAGGTCTTCCAGGACGCCTGCGAGAACTACTACGCCGAGGAGTCGTCGGTGGCACCGATGGTGCTGGTCGGGCACACCTACTGGACCGACACCGTGCCCGCCTGGCCGCTGCTGCAGACCCTCGCCCGCGGGCGGGTGATGGAGCCCTTCGTGCACCTCGTCGACTCCGTCGACGAGGCCGCCGCCATGATCGGCTAGCCGACCGCGAGCCAGGCAGCGCGGTCGGCGATCACCTCGCGGTAGTGCTCGAGCAGCGCCTCGTTGACCGAACCCCATGACCGGTCACGCACGCTGCGCCGCGCAGCCAGGCCCATCCGGCGACGCAGCAGCCGGTCGTCGCGGAGGCGGGCGACGTACGCCGCGAGGTCGACGCCGTCGCCGGGCCGGTACAGGAAACCCGCGACCCCGTCGTCGACGACGTCGATCGGGCCGCCCGCGCGGGGCGCGACGACGGGCACGCCGGAGGCGAGGGCCTCCTGCGCCGACTGGCAGTAGGTCTCGTGGCGGCCGGTGTGCACGAAGACGTCGAGGGAGGCGTAGGCCGCGCCCAGCTCGTCGCCGTGCAGGACGCCGGGAAACGTCGCCCCGGGCAGCAGGGCGCGGAGCCGCTGCTCCTCGGGGCCCCCGCCGACGACCACCAGTGCGTGACGGGGGTCGCGGGCGAGGACGGCGAGCAGGTCGAGCTCCTTCTCGGGCGCCAGCCGGCCGACGTACCCGATCAGCAGGCGGCCGTCGGGGCCGGGCCCGAGCAGCCGGCGGCGCAGCTCGGCGTCGCGGCGCACCGGGTGGAACTTCTGCAGGTCGACCCCGCGCGGCCACAGGGCGGTGCCGGGGACGTCGAGATCGGCCAGCTGCGTCAGACTCGCGGACGACGGAGCGAGGGTGCGGTCGACACGGGTGTGGATGCGACGGGTCAGCGCCGCCATCGCGCGTGCCCCGCCGGGCACCTCGTAGCGCTCGGCGAAACCGACCAGGTCGGTCTGGTAGATGGCGACCGACGGGATGCCGAGCTCGCCGGCGACCTTGGCGGCCTGGTAGCCGAGGGTGGCCGGCGAGGCGATGTGGACGACGTCCGGGCGCAGCCGGAGCATCATCGTCCGCAGCCGCCGGCGGGTCTCCAGGCCGATCTTGAAGTCGCGGTAGAACGGCAGGGAGGCACCGCGGGCGTGCCGCACGCGGAAGCCGGCGTAGGTGTCGGGTCCGGTCGGCGCGACCAGCTCGGCGTGGTGTCCCTCGGTGGCGAGGTGCTCGAGGACGCGGCAGACGGAGTTGGTGACGCCGTTGACCTGGGGGAGGAACGACTCGGTGACGACCATGACACGAAGCGGCTCAGCCATGGCCACGACGCTAGGGACGGCGCGGCAACGCCCGACGAGGACGCCGTGGCGCCCGGGTGAACGTCAGAGGTCGACGAGGTAGGCGCGTTCCTGGCCGACCTTCTCGAAGCCCGCTCGACGCAGGATCGGGCCCGAGGTCTCGACCCGGCCCTTGACCAGCGCCAGCCGGCCGCCGTGCTCGAGGGCGTAGCGCAGCCGCTCGTGCAGGAGGGCGCGGTAGACCCCACGACCCCGGGCCCCGGGCAGCACTCCCCCGCCCCACATCCGGGCGTCGGCACCGACGAGCGAGAGTCCGGCGGTGCCCACCGCCCGGCCGTCGAGGTAGGCGACCACGCTGCCCCCCTGCCCACCGGTCACCTTGCCGTCGTCCTCGGCGAACTGCTCGGCCACCACGTCGTCGTCGGTGGCCTCGCCCCCGAAGACCTCGGCGCCCAGACGCATGGCGTCGCCGAACGTCGCGAGGTCGGTGGCCCACCGCACCACCACGTCGGGTGGCGGGTCGAGCGCGGGCCCACCGTCGTCGAGCGCCCGCCCCAGCACGTCGAGCGTCTCGTGCAGACGACCACCGCGGGCACGCAGCTCGTCCTCGAATCCGTCGACGGCGTCGAGCCGCACCCAGCAGCACACGTGCGGCAGGTCGGCCTGGCGGCACCCGACGAGCACCTCGTCGAGCACCTCGCCGAGCGGACGCCGGGGGTGGAACTCACGCAGCTCGAGTGGTTGCTCCCACCAGTCGGGCAGGCGCAGCACCTGGTACTCGTCGGTCTCCACCCGCACCGCCTTGCTCGGGATGAAGCTCCACCGGCCGACGGCGTCGACCACCGCCGCGTGGTCGAGGCTCATGCCTCGGTGGCGGCCAGCTGCCCGCAGGCGCCGTCGATCTCGCGGCCGCGGGTGTCGCGCACCGTGGTCGGGATGCCCTTGGCCTCGAGCCGGCGCACGAACTCGCGCTCGTCGGCCGGGTCGGACGCCGTCCACTTGCTGCCCGGGGTCGGGTTGAGCGGGATCAGGTTGACGTGCACCCAGCCCCAGTCGCCGCGCATCAGCACGTCGGCCAGCAGGTCGGCGCGCCAGGCCTGGTCGTTGATGCCGCGCATCATGGCGTACTCGATGGAGACGCGGCGCTTGGTGACCTGGGCGTAGTTCCAGGCGGCGTCGACGGTCTCGGCGACCGACGAACGGGTGTTGATCGGCACCAGCTCGTTGCGCAGCTCGTCGTCGGGCGCGTGCAGGCTCAGCGCGAGCGTGACCGGGATGCCCTCCTCGGTCAGCTGGTTGATGCGGGGCACCAGGCCGACGGTCGAGACGGTGATGCCGCGCGCCGACATGCCGAGGCCGTCGGGCGACGGGTCGACCATCCGGCGCACGGCACCGATCACCGCCTTGTAGTTGGCCATCGGCTCACCCATGCCCATGAACACCACGTTGGAGAGGCGGCCGGGTCCGCCGGGCACCTCGCCACGGGTCATCGACCGCGCACCGGCGACGACCTGCTCGACGATCTCGGCGGTGGACATGTTGCGCTGCAGGCCGCCCTGGCCGGTGGCGCAGAACGGGCAGGCCATGCCGCAGCCGGCCTGGCTCGAGACGCAGATGGTGGCCCGGTCGGGGTAGCGCATCAGCACCGACTCGACCAGCGCGCCGTCGAAGAGCTTCCAGAGCGTCTTGCGGGTGGTGCCCTTGTCGGCCTCCAACGTGCGCAGTGGCGTCATCAGGGTGGGCAGCAGCGTGGAGACGAGCTCGTCGCGCTGGGCGGCCGGCAGGTCGGTCATCTCGGCGGGGTCGTCGACCAGCCGCCCGAAGTAGTGGGTCGAGAGCTGCTTGGCGCGGAAGCCGGGCAGGCCGTGCTCCTCGAGGAGCGCCTTGCGCTCGGGCGAGGTGAGGTCGGCGAGGTGCCGCGGCGGCTTCTTGCGGCCGCGCGGCTCGTCGAACACCAGCGAGAGGCTCGTGGCGCCGGCGGGTGCGGTGGGAGTCTCGGACATCAGGGTCTCGATTCTCCCACCCACCCGTGGCCCCACCTAACTGGTGAGCGGGACGACGTCCGCTGCTCCCAGCCGGGCGGCGTCTGCCGTCTCGTCGTCGGGCATCTGCTGGCTCTCGAGCTCGGCCTCGACCCGCTTGCGGTAGTGGTCGATCTCGAGGGAGCGCTGCTCGTCGCTCCAGCCCAGCACCGGGGCGACCAGGCCGGCCACCTCGTCGACGGCGCCGACCCCCCGGTCGAAGGTCTCGATCGAGAGCCGGATCCGGCGGGTCAGGATGTCGTCGAGGTGCCGGGCGCCCTCGTGGCTGGCCGCGTAGACGGCCTCGACCCGGAGGTAGTCGGGGGCACCGGCCAGCGGCTCCCCCAGCGACGGGTCGCGGGCGACGAGCTCGAGCACCTCGTGGACCAGCGAGCCGTATCGGCCCAGCAGGTGCTCGATCCACACCTCGTGCAGCCCGGACGACTCGGCCAGCACGTGCCGCGAGTTCACCACCGCCCGGTAGCCCTCGGCGCCGAGGAGCGGCACGTGCTCGGTGACCGACGGTCCGACCGTGCGGTCGAAGAGCGCCGAGAGGCCGAACACCGCCTCGTCGACGGCGTCGGCGGCCATCACCCGGTACGTCGTGTACTTGCCGCCCGCGACCACGACCAGCCCGGGGGCCGGGTGGCTCACCGCGTGCTCGCGGGAGAGCTTGGACGTCGCCTCCGACTCGCCCTCCAGGAGCGGGCGGAGCCCGGCGTACACGCCCTCGACGTCGTCGCGCGTCAACGGCACCTCCAGGACGGCGTTGACGTGCTCGAGCAGGTAGTCGATGTCGGCCTGGCTCGCCGCCGGGTGCGCCTTGTCGAGCGACCAGTCGGTGTCGGTGGTGCCGATGATCCAGTGCCGGCCCCACGGGATGACGAAGAGCACCGACTTCTCGGTGCGCAGGATCAGGCCCACCTCCGAGCGGATCCGGTCCTTCGGCACCACCAGGTGGATGCCCTTGCTGGCCCGCACGTGGAACTGCCCGCGCTGGCCGGCGAGTGACTGGGTCTCGTCGGTCCACACCCCGGTCGCGTTGACGATCTGGCGGGCGCGGATCGTGACGGTGGTGTCGTTCTCGAGGTCGCGCACGACGGCGCCGGTGACCCGCTCCCCCTCACGCACGAGCTCGACGACACGGGCCCGCGACGCCACCCGCGCGCCGTACGCCGCCGCGGTGCGGGCGATGAACATCGTGTGCCGGGCGTCGTCGACCTGGGCGTCGTAGTACTTCAGCGCACCGACCAGCGCGTCCTTGCGCAGCGACGGCGCCAGCTTGCGCGCCCCGCGCCGGGTGAGGTGCTGGTGGAGGGGGACGCCGGCCCGGCCCGACACTCGCGACATCACGTCGTACAGCGCCACGCCCGAGCCGGCGTAGAACCGCTCCCACCAGCGGTGCTGGAGCGGGTACAGGAAGGCCACCGGGCGCACCAGGTGCGGGGCGAGCTCCTGCAGGAGCAGGCCGCGCTCCTTCAACGCCTCGGCCACCAGCCGGAAGTCGAGCATCTCGAGGTAGCGCAGGCCGCCGTGCACCAGCTTGCTCGAACGGCTCGACGTGCCCGACGCGAAGTCGCGTGCCTCGACCAGACCCACCTTCAGGCCCCGGGTGGCGGCGTCCAGCGCGCTGCCCGCACCGACGACGCCGCCCCCGATCACCAGCACGTCGAGCTCCTCGGCCGCCATGCTGCGCAGCGACTCGTCGCGGAACTCGGGCGACAGTGCGACAGACCTCATCAGGTGGTACCTCTCATTCGACGTCGACCCAGTCGAGCGTGCGCGTCACGGCCTTCTTCCACTGGGTGTAACCCGCCTCGCGCTGCGCGTCATCCCACTGTGGCGACCACCTCTTCGCCTCGTTCCAGTTCTCGCGCAGCTCGTCGATGTTGTTCCAGAACCCGACCGCCAGCCCGGCGGCGTACGCGGCACCCAGGGCGGTGGTCTCGGCCACGACGGGGCGGCTCACCTCCACGCCGAGGACGTCGGCCTGGATCTGCATGCACAGCTCGTTGGCGGTGACGCCGCCGTCGACCTTGAGCACCTCGAGCGTCACCCCGGAGTCCTTCTCCATGGCCTCGGCCACGTCGCGGCTCTGGTAGCAGATCGACTCGAGGGTGGCGCGGGCCAGGTGGGCGTTGGTGTTGAAGCGCGACAGGCCGACGATCGCGCCGCGGGCGTCGGAGCGCCAGTACGGCGCGAACAGCCCGGAGAACGCGGGCACGAAGTACACGCCGCCGTTGTCGTCGACCTGCTTGGCCAGCGACTCGCTCTGCGCGGCGCCGCTGATGATGCCGAGCTGGTCGCGCAGCCACTGCACGGCCGAGCCGGTGACCGCGATCGACCCCTCGAGCGCGTACACGGCCGGCTCGTCGCCGAACTTGTAGCAGACCGTCGTGAGCAGTCCGGACTTCGAGCGCACCAGCTCGGTGCCGGTGTTGAGCAGCATGAAGTTGCCGGTGCCGTAGGTGTTCTTGGCCTGGCCAGGGTCGAAGCAGACCTGGCCCACGGTCGCGGCCTGCTGGTCGCCGAGGATGCCGGTGAGCGGCACCTCGCCGCGCAGCGGTCCACTGGCGAGGGTCTTGCCGTAACCACCGGGCTCGCTCGACGACTTGATCTCGGGGAGCATCGCCCTCGGGATGTTGAACAGCGCGAGCAGCTCGTCGTCCCACTGGAGCGTCTCGAGGTCCATCAGCATGGTGCGGCTGGCGTTGGTCGGCTCGGTGACGTGGACGCCGCCGTCGGTGCCGCCGGTCAGGTTCCAGATCAACCACGAGTCGGTGTTGCCGAAGAGCGCGTCGCCCTTCTCGGCGGCCTCGCGGACGCCGTCGACGTTCTCGAGGATCCACTGGATCTTGCCGCCGGAGAAGTACGTCGCCGGCGGCAGGCCGGCGCGCTCGCGGATCAGGTCGCCGTGACCGTCGCGCTCGAGCTTGCTGGCGATCTTGTCGGTGCGGGTGTCCTGCCACACGATCGCGTTGTAGTACGGGCGTCCGGTGTTCTTGTCCCAGACCACCGTGGTCTCGCGCTGGTTGGTGATGCCGAGGGCGACCAGGTCGCTCGCGCTCAGCTTGGCGTTGCTCAGCCCCTTCTGGATCACCGAGCTGGTGCGCTCCCAGATCTCGACCGGGTCGTGCTCGACCCAGCCGGCCTGCGGGAGGATCTGCTCGTGCTCGAGCTGGTGGCGGGCGATCTCGTTGCCGCCGTGGTCGAAGATCATGAAGCGGGTGCTGGTGGTGCCTTGGTCGACTGCTCCGACGTACTCGGGCATGTGGGTCTCCTCTGTGGTGTGGACGGTGGGTGGTGTGGCGGGCGGGCGGTCAGACCGTGTCGGTCTGGACGCCCTTCTCGCCGGGCGTGGCGGGATCCTCGACGGGCAGGTGGATCTCGATGAGGAACTTGAAGGCGGCGCCTCCGATCAGACCACCGATCACGGGCGCGACGATAGGCACCCAGAAGTACACGTCGTTGCTGCCGGCCGCCTCCCAGACGTCGTTGCCGTAGCCGGTCACCCACGCGGCGAGCCGCGGGCCGAGGTCACGGGCCGGGTTGATCGCGTAGCCGGCGTTGGCGCCCCACGCCATCCCGATGCCGACCACGATCATGCCGACGAACCAGGGCGTCAGGTTGGCCATCGGCGGGTTGTTGACCGCGGTGGTGAGGGCGAGCACGAGGAAGACCAGGATCGCGGTGCCGAGCAGCTGGTCGCCGAAGGCGCTGGTGATCGACACGACGGCCTCGCCGTCGGGCGTGGCGCCGGGCGAGGTGAAGAAGATCCCCATCGAGGCCTTGCCGAAGTCGGGGTCGAAGGCCTTGATGAAGTCGTGGTAGGTGAAGCGCACCAGGACGGCGGCCACGAACGCGCCCGCCAGCTGGGCCGCCGAGTACGGCGCCACCTTGCTCCACGGGAAGCCGCGGTAGGCGGCCAGGGCGATCGTCACGGCCGGGTTCAGGTGCGCGCCGGTGATCTTGCCGGCCGTGTAGATGCCGAGCACGACGCCCAGGCCCCACGCCCAGCTGATCGTGTCCGCGTCACCGCGGCCGGCGGCGACGACCGAGGCGACGACGCCGCAGCCGAACAGGATCAGGATCATGGTGCCGGCGAACTCGGCGCACAGCTCCCCGACGAGGGGGTTTCTCTTCGTGGACACAGCTGGATCTCCTCCCGGGTGCCCCCGTGGCACCGAGGCCACTGTGACGGGGATCACGAGCCCGGCACCAGACCGCGCGTTCGGCATCGCCGAACATGGGGTCGACATTGTCGAACGAGTACCTAGACTCGGGTCGTGCCCGGTCCGATCCAGTCCATCGAGCGGGCCTCCGCCGTCCTCCACTTCCTCGGGGCTGCGGCCGAACCGGTACCGCTCGGCGAGCTGGCCCGCGTCCTGGCGCTGCCCAAGCCGACGGTGCACGGCATCGTGCGCACCCTGTGCGGCATCGGGTTCGTGACCCAGGACGCCGACACCGGCCGCTACGCACTGGGGGCCGGCCTGTCCACGCTGGGTCAGACCCTCGACCCGCACCTGCTGCGCTCGCGCGCGACCAACTGGGCCGACGGGCTGGCGGCTCGCAGCGGGCTCGAGGTGCAGCTCGGCGTCCTGGCCGGCCAGAGCGTCGAGCTGCTCCACCACGTCTTCCGACCCGACGGGACGCCGCAGCGCCTGCGCGTCGGTGAGCTGCAGCCGCTGCACGCCACCGCCCTCGGCCACGTGCTGCTGGCCTTCTCGCCGGCCGCTGCCCGGCTCGAGGGCCTCGAGCTCACGCCGTACACCGCGACCACGCCGATCCGGCGGACCGTCCTGACCCGCTCGGTGCAGCAGGCCTTCCGGCGGGGCTGGAGCAGCGCCGACGGCGCGTTCCGGCCCGGGATCGCCGCCGTGGCCGCGCCGATCCGGCACCACGTCGGCGTCGGGGTCGGCGCGCTCGCGGTCGTCGGCTCGCGCGAGCGGGTGCTGACGTCGTCCGGGGAGCCGCTCCCGGGTCTCGTCGACCAGCTCGTCGCCGCGGCCGACGCCATCTCCACGACGCTCCAGGACCGCCTGTGACGACCGCGCGCGCGGGCAGCCGCGGGTACGTCGCGGCGATCGACCAGGGCACGACGTCGACCCGCTGCCTGATCTTCGACCACGGCGGCCGGATGGTGTCGGTGGCCCAGCACGAGCACCAGCAGTTCTATCCCCGGCCGGGCTGGGCCGAGCACGACGCGAGCGAGATCTGGCGCAACACGCAGCGGGTGCTGCCGGAGGCGCTCGATCTCGCGGGGCTGCAGCCCTCCGACCTGGCGGCCGTCGGGATCGCCAACCAGCGCGAGACGACCGTCGTCTGGGACCGGGCGACCGGTCGGCCGCTCGCCCCCGCCATCACCTGGCAGGACACCCGCACGTCGGACCTGGTCGCCGAGATGAACCGCGGACCCTCGGCCGCGCTGTTCGAGGAGGTCTGCGGGCTGGCGCCCGCCGGCTACTTCGCGGCGCCGCGGCTGCGTTGGATGCTCGACCACGTCCCGAGTCTGCAGCGGCGCGCCCGCACCGGGGAGATCGCCTTCGGGACCATCGAGAGCTGGCTCATCTGGAACCTGACCGGCGGGCCCGACGGCGGCGTCCACGTCACCGACGTGACCAACGCCAGCCGCACGATGCTGATGGACATCCGCACCCTCGACTGGGACCAGCGGCTGCTCGACGCCCTCGACATCCCTCGCGAGCTGCTCGCCGACATCCGGCCCAACGCCCAGGTCTACGGCGAGTGCGCGGTCGGCCTCCCGGGGGTGCCGATCGGCGGCGCCTTCGGCGACCAGCAGGCGGCGCTCTTCGGCCAGACCTGCTTCGCGGCCGGGGAGGCCAAGTGCACCTACGGCACCGGCGCGTTCCTGCTGATGAACACCGGCGACCGCATCAGCAGCTCGGCGCACGGGCTGATCTCCACCGTGGCCTACGCGCTGGACGACCAGCCACCCGTCTACGCCACGGAGGGGTCGATCGCGGTGGCGGGGTCGCTGGTGCAGTGGTTCCGCGACTCGCTGGAGATGATCCGGTCGGCGCCCGAGATCGAGACCCTCGCGCGGCGCGTGGAGGACAACGGCGGCTGCTACATCGTCCCCGCGTTCGCGGGCCTCTTCGCGCCGCGCTGGCAGCCCGACGCGCGCGGCGTCGTGGTCGGCCTGACGTCGTACGTCACCCGCTCGCACCTGGCGCGGGCGGTGCTCGAGGCCACGGCCTGGCAGACCGCCGAGGTGGTCGACGCCATGGCGGCCGACACCGGCATCGCGTTCACCCGACTGAAGGTCGACGGGGGCATGACGGCCAACCACCTGTTGATGCAGTACGTCGCCGACGTCCTGGCCGTGCCGGTCGAGCGGCCCCTGATGGCCGAGTCGGTCTCGCTCGGCGCCGCCTACGCCGCCGGGCTGGCCGTCGGGTACTGGCCCGACCTCGAGGGGCTGCGCGACAACTGGCACCGCGCCGCGGTCTGGGAGCCGGGCATGAGCGAGCGCCTGCGACGTCGCGAGCGCGAGGCCTGGGACCGGGCGGTGGAGCGGACCCTGCACTGGGTCCGCGACGACGACGAGCCGGACCGTCCTACCCGTCGTTCTGGATGAGGAGGTACGTCGTGAGGGCGCCGACGCCGAAGATGACGGCCGGCGTGGCGAGCACCCCGAAGAGCATGTAGCGCCCGAACCGGCGCGAGTGCGGACGGACGAGCAGCACCACGTTGACCACGAACACCGCGGCGACGGCCACCAGCAGCACCCAGGGATGCTGCGTGACGTCGTAGTCGAAGACCTCCTGCAGCACGAAGCCCAGGGCCGCGAGCGCGACGATCACCAGGAGGAAACCGGTGAAGAAGCCCGTGAGCGGAGCGAAGACCGGGTGTTCACCGTGCCAGAACCGCACGCGTTCGGCGGCGTGGGCTGGGCCAGGGTCGGAGGACTCCGGCTCGCCAGCCTTCTCGAGGCGCACGCCCTCGTCGGTGGTCACACGGTGATCGTAGGCGGCGAACCCTCAGGCCGTGGGCGCGTCGACCACGATCACGTCGGGCATCGCCAGGCTCGACCACCGGTCGAGGTCGGGCTCGGCGTCGGTGAGCACGGCGGCAAGGACCGTCCAGGCCGTGCCGTGACCGACCAGGACGACGTCCTCGCCGGTGTGTGCGGCGAGGACCGGGCCGACGGCGGCGACGACCCGCTCGCGGCACGTGTCGAGGGGCTCCCACCCCGGGTGCGCTGCGTCGTGGGGGTGGTCGAACGCGCGGCGGACGACGGCTTCGAAGTCTTCGATCCAGTCGGTGCCGTGGCGCACGTGCTCGCGCAGCCCGTCGACGATCCCGACGTCGGCGTCGGTGAGCAGCTGCGCGGTCTCGGTGGCCTTGGGCTCGGGCGAGGAGTACCACGCCGCACGCGCCGGCAGCCGCTCGCGGAGCGCCCACACGGCGTCGTACCCGGCCGGGTCGAGCTGCCACTCGTGGGCGGGCCGGTCGCGCTCGACGAGCGGCCGGCCGTGCCGCACCAGGTGCAGCATCAGGTGAAGACCAGGTAGTGGAGCAGCAGCCAGATCGGGGCGATGGTGGCGAGCAGGGAGTCGAGCCGGTCCATCAGGCCGCCGTGACCGGGGATCACCTGGCTCATGTCCTTGATGCCGAGGTCGCGCTTCATCACCGACTCGCACAGGTCGCCGAGCGTGGCCATCACGACGGCGATGAGGCCCAGGCACAGGCCGACCCACCAGTCGCCCTCGAGCAGGTAGACGACGAGTGCCCACCCCATGGCGAGGCAGGCCACCAGCGACCCGACGAAGCCCTCCCACGACTTCTTCGGCGAGATCACCGGGGCCATGGGGTGCTTGCCGAAGAGGACGCCGGCGATGTAGCCGCCGATGTCGGAGGCGATCGTGACGAGGATGAACACGAGGATGCCCTGCACACCGTCGTTGTCGAGGCCGCCGCCGTCGAGCCCGCCCTCGGCGAGCATCAGGGCGACGAACGAGCCGAGGAACGGCACGTACACGAGCGTGAACACCGAGGCGGTGGCGGTCTTGACGTAGCCGTCGATGCCGCGGCGCAGCAACCACAGCATCACCACCAGCGCGGTGACGGCGGTCGCGGTGACCAGCGCGTCGGTGCCCCACACGTAGGCCACGACGACCATGACCGCGCCGCCGAGCATGAGCGGCTGCTCGGGCAGGTCGATGTCCTTGGCGAGCAGTCCCTGGCGCAGCTCCCACACCGCCACCACCACGGCGACGACGACGATGACCATGAACGCCGGCTTCCAGAACGCCAGCGATGCGGCGATGGCGCCGAGCAGGACGAGGGCGGAGCCGATGGCGGCCCGGAGGTCACGACCGGCGCGTCCGTGGTCCTTCTGCTCCGGGTCGGCGGAGGGGACGGCCTTCGACATGGGGACGCGAGCAGGCGAGGTCTCAGACCTCGATCAGCTCGGCCTCCTTGTTCTTCAGCATCTCGTCGATGGCGTCGGTGTGCTTCTTGGTGACCGCGTCGAGCCGCTTCTCGGCGCCGGTGACGTCGTCCTTGCCGACCTCGCCGTCCTTCTCGAGCTTCTCGAGGTTCTGCTTGGCGGTGCGGCGCAGGTTGCGAACGGCGACGCGGCCGTCCTCGGCCTTGGCGCGGGCCAGCTTGATGTACTCCTTGCGGCGGTCCTCGGTCAGCTCGGGGAACACCGCCCGCAGCACCTTGCCGTCGTTCGACGGGTTGACGCCGAGGTCGGAGTCGCGAATCGCCTTCTCGACTCCCGCCATCGCGCCCATGTCGTAGGGCTGGATCATGATGACCCGTGCCTCGGGGGCGGTGAACGACGCGAGCTGCTGCAGCGGGGTCGGCGTGCCGTAGTAGTCGACGAGGATCTTGTTGAACATCGACGGCGTCGCGCGCCCGGCCCGGATCGCCGCGAACTCCTCACGGGTCGCCTCGACCGACTTGTCCATCTTGCCGTCGGCCTCGTTGAGGATGCTGGTGATCACGTGCTGCTCCTACCTGGTCGTGTTCTGGCCTCGTGGTCCGGCCTCGTGGTCTGGCCGTGCTCGCGAGAGCGTGGCTCAGTCGCGGGAGACGGTGGTGCCGATCTTCTCACCCGTGACCGCACGCCCGATCGTGCCCGGCACCGAGAGGTTGAAGAAGACCATGTCGAGGTCGTTGTCGCGGGCCAGGCTGACCGAGGTCGCGTCGGCGACCTTGAGGCCGCGGGCCAGGAACTCGTCGTAGGTCAGGGCGTCGAACTTCACCGCTTCGGGGTGCTTGTGCGGGTCGGAGTCGTAGACCCCGTCGACCCCCTGCTTGCCCATCAGGATCACCTCGCATCGGGTCTCGAGGGCCCGCTGGGCCGCCACCGTGTCGGTGGAGAAGAACGGCATCCCGGCGCCGGCACCGAAGATGACGACCCGGCCCTTCTCGAGGTGCCGGATCGCACGGCGCGGGATGTAGGGCTCGGCGACCTGGCCCATCGTGATCGCCGTCTGGACCCGGGTCTCGACGCCGTGCTTCTCGATGAAGTCCTGCAGGGCCAGGCAGTTCATGACGGTGCCCAGCATGCCCATGTAGTCGGCGCGGGCCCGCTCCATGCCACGCTGCTGCAGCTCGGCACCTCGGAAGAAGTTGCCACCGCCCACCACGATGGCGACCTCGGTGCCGGCTCGGGCCACGTCGGCGATCTCACCGGCGATGGCGTTGATGACGTCGAGGTCGAGGCCGACCTGGCCCCCGCCGAACACCTCGCCGGACAGCTTGAGCAGCACCCGTCGGTACGTCACGCGGTGGGTCCCTTCGTCGTGGTCTCGATGGTCGAGTCGTGCGAGAAGGCCGGTCGCGATGCTCGTGGTCGAGTCATCGCAACCGGCCTCCTCGTCGTCTGCGGGCCAAACTAGCGGATCATGCCTGTCGGATCAGGCGCCGACCTCGAAACGGGCGAACCGCTTCAGGGTGGTGCCGGACTCGTCGAGCACGGCCTTGACCGACTTCTTGTTCTCGGTGACCGACGGCTGCTCGAGCAGGACGACGTCCTTGAAGAAGCCGTTGAGCCGACCCTCGGTGATCTTGGCGATCGCCTGCTCGGGCTTGCCCTCCTCACGCGAGGTCGCCTCAGCGATCTCGCGCTCCTTGGCGACGACGTCGGCAGGGACCTCGTCGCGGGTGAGGTACTGCGGACGCATCGCCGCAACCTGCATGGCCGCCGCGCGGGCGGCGTCGGCGTCGCCCTCGTACTCGACGAGGACGCCGACGGCGGGCGGCAGGTCGGCCGCACGCTTGTGCATGTAGGCGACGACCGGGCCGTCGAAGTGCACGTACTGGCCGAGCTCGATCTTCTCGCCGATCGAGATCGCCAGGCCCTCGACGACGTCGCCGACGGTCTGGTCGCCCAGGGTGACGGCCCTGAGCGCCTCGACGTCGGCCGGCTTGGCCTGCGACGCGGCCTCCGCGATCTTCTGGGCCACGGCGACGAAGTCGTCACCCTTGGCCACGAAGTCGGTCTCGCACTTCAGCTCGACCAGCACGCCCGGCGCGTGGGCCACCAGGCCCGCCGCCGCCTCGCGCTCGGCGCCGCGCTTGGCCGCCTTGGCGGCGCCCCTGACGCGGAGCGCCTCGACGGCCTTGTCGAAGTCGCCGTCGGTCTCCTCGAGCGCCTTCTTGCAGTCCATCATGCCGGCGCCGGTGAGGTCGCGGAGCCGCTTGACGTCGGCCGCGGTGAAAGCCATGGGTACTCCTTCGTACGTGGTGCTCGGGGAACGGATCAGGACTCGGTGGTCGCCTCGGCCGGGGTCTCCTCGGCAGGCGCCTCGGACTCCTCGGCCTTCTCGGTCGCCACGGGCTCCTCGGCCTTCGCGGGCTCCTCGACAGCCGGGGTCTCCTCGACAGCCGGGGTCTCCTCGACAGCCGGGGTCTCCTCGACAGCCGGGGTCTCCTCGGCGGCGGGGACGGCGGACTCGGCGACCTCGGTCGCGGTGGCGCCCTCGGACGCCGCACCGGTGGCCTCCGAGGCAGGGGTGGCCTCGGTCGCGGGAGCTGCAGCGGTGGCAGCGGGGTCAGCAGCGGGGGTGCTCGTCGCCTCGGAGGCGGCCTTCTCGGCGTCGCCACCCAGCAGCTCGCGCTCCCACTCGGCCAGCGGCTCCTCGGCGGCCACGGCGGGCGCGCCGTCGGTGCCGGTCTTGACGCCCGAGCGGGCGATCAGGCCCTCCGCGACGGCGTCCGCGACGACCCGGGTCAGCAGGCCGACGGCGCGGATCGCGTCGTCGTTGCCGGGGATCGGGAAGTCGACCAGGTCGGGGTCGCAGTTGGAGTCGAGGATGCCGATGATCGGGATCTTCAGCTTGCGGGCCTCCTCGACGGCGAGGTGCTCCTTGTTGGTGTCGACGATCCAGACCGCCGACGGGGTGCGGGTCATCTCGCGGATGCCGCCCAGCGACTTGTTGAGCTTGTCGCGCTCGCGGCGCATCTGCAGCAGCTCCTTCTTGGTGCGGCTGCTGCCGGCGACGTCCTCGAAGTCGACCTCGTCGAGCTCCTTGAGACGGTTGATCCGCTGGTGCACGGTCTGGAAGTTGGTGAGCATGCCGCCGAGCCAACGCTGGTTGACGTAGGGCATGCCGACGCGGGTCGCCTGCTCGGCGATCGCCTCCTGGGCCTGCTTCTTCGTGCCCACGAACATCACGGTGCCGCCCTTGGAGACGACCTCCTTGACGAAGGCGTACGAGCGGTCGATGTAGGCCAGCGACTGCTGCAGGTCGATGATGTAGATGCCGTTGCGCTCGGTCATGATGAAGCGCTTCATCTTGGGGTTCCAGCGACGGGTCTGGTGCCCGAAGTGGACGCCGCTCTCGAGGAGCTGGCGCATGGTCACGACTGCCATGGTGGTTCTCTCTCCTGGGTGGAGGCAGGCCCGTCGGTGTGCGTCCTTGGCGGTACTGGTCACGGCTGGTCAGGACGCACCGGGGCTGGGCTCCGGGTAGTTTTCAGTTCGTCGCGGCCGGCGGGTGCCGGTCGCCCTGACGCCTGCGAGCGACCCGACCCGACCTGCGTCGGGACCGAGGGTGCGCTCCCGCGGGCGACCGGGCCCGGTGGTGCTGGAGATGCTGGGTCCGTCGCGGTCTGCAGGCGTGCGAATTTCACTCCCGAAGGAGTGATGGGCCCAGCGTAGTCGAGCGCGGGCGGCGCAGCGAATCGGAGGCCGTGCGCCAGGAACTGTCCACAACCCCCCTCTCGCCCGAGGTTGTCCACAGCCCGGCGTCGGCTCGGCCATCATCGTCGGAACCGACGCCCACGCTGGCCCCATGACTCCCCTGACCACCGCTCTCCTGGCCGCCGCCCTGTCCCTGTCCTCCACCCTCGCGCCGCCGAGCGCGGCGAACCGCGAGCCACCGGGCACCGACCCGGTCGGCGTGTGGCCGCTGCGGCCCGACCCGGCCGTGGTCGCCGACTTCGACCCGCCCGACACCCCCTACGGTGCCGGGCACCGCGGGGTCGACCTGGCCGGGTCGGCCGGGCAGGTCGTCCACAGCGCGCTGGCGGGCACGGTCTCGTACGCCGCTCCCCTGGCCGGTCGCGGGGTGGTCGTGGTCGACCACGGCGCGACCCGCACCACCTACGAGCCGGTCGCCGCGACCGTCGCGGTGGGCGATCAGGTGGCCCGCGGCAGCCCGATCGGCACCCTGCAGCTCCCGGGGTCGCACTGCTTCCCCCGCGCCTGCCTGCACTGGGGCTGGATCGAGGGCGACACCTACCTCGACCCCCTCCGACTGGTCGGCGCGGGCCCGGTGCGGCTGCTGCCGCTGTGGCGCGACCTACCCGTGACGCCTGCACCAGCAGCCGTCCGCCTCCCGCTGCCGCGGCTCCCGCACCCGTTCGGAGGCGCCTGGTGACCGACCCTGACCTGAGTCAGGCGCGCGGGTGCGCCTGCTGATACGCCCGGCGCAACCGCTCGGTGGTCACGTGCGTGTAGCGCTGGGTGGTGGCCAGCGAGGCGTGGCCGAGCAGCTCCTGCACCGAGCGCAGGTCGGCTCCGCCCTCGAGCAGGTGGGTGGCAGCCGAGTGGCGCAGGCCGTGCGGCCCGAGGTCGGGCGCACCGGGAACGTCGGCGATGCGGCGGTGCACCAGGGTGCGCACGGCGCGCTGGTCGATGCGGCGACCGCGAGCGCCGAGGAACAGCGCTCCCCCGGCTCCGTCGGCGAGCAGCAGCGGCCGGCCCAGCCGGACCCAGACGTCGAGGGCACGCGCGGCCGGCCTGCCGAACGGCACGGTGCGTTCCTTACGACCCTTGCCGAGCACCCGCACCACGTTGCGGTCGCGGTCGACGTCGTCGACGTCGAGCCCGACCAGCTCGCCGACCCGGACGCCGGTCGCGTAGAGCAGCTCGAGCATGGCCACGTCGCGCAGCCCGATCGGGCTGCCGTCGTCGGCCAGCTCGGTGGCGGCGGTCAGCAGGTCTCGGGCCTCGTCGGCGCGCAGCACGGCGGGCAGGATGCGGTGGGCCTTGGGCGAGCCGAGGCTGGCGCCGGCGTCAACCGGCGCCCGGCCGGTGCGGGCCAGCCACGCTGTGAACACGCGGGCCGCGGTGGCGCGACGGGCCACCGTGGTCCGCGAGCGTCCCAGGCTCTGTTGCTGGGCCAGCCAGCTGCGCAGGGTGCGCAGGTCGATCTGCGCCGGGTCGCTCAGCCCCATCCGGTGGGAGTGCTCGAGGACGCTGGACACGTCACCGAGGTAGGCGCGCACCGTGTGCGGCGTGAGGTCGCGCTCGGAGACGAGGTGCCGCTCGTAGTCGGCGAGCAGCCGCATCGTGGTCTCGGGCAGTCCCTCGTCGGGCTCGTCGCTCACCTGTCGATCGTAGGCATCACCTCTCCTGCCTCGGGTGAGCCAGCGCGGTGAGCCGCCAGCCGCTCTCGGAGCGCTCCACCAGCCCGGCCCGCTGGAGGACGGTCAGCGCCGCCCTGACCTCCATCACGCCGACTCCCGCCACCCGGGAGATCGAGTCGGAGCCCGCCCCGGCACTGACCGGCACCGCGTCGAGCACCTGTCGCTGCCGGGCCGTGAGCCGGTCGCGCGGCGTGGCCTCGCCGCGCGCCGGTTCGACCAGGTGGTCGCCCGCGTCGCCCACCAGCTCGAGGACGTCGGCGCCGCAGGTCACCAGGGTCATCGCGCCGATCCGGATCTGCTCGTGCACTCCGGCCGACCCCTCGCTGGTGACCGCTCCCGGCACACCCATGACCACCCGGTTGAGTCGCCCTGCCCAGTTGGCGGTGTTGAGGGCACCGCTGCGGACGGCCGCCTCGACCACGACGGTGCCGCGTGAGAGCGCGGCGATCAGCCGGTTGCGGGCCAGGAACCGGACGCGCTGGGGCGAGCAGCCGGGAGCGGCCTCGGAGACCACCGCTCCGGTACGGGCGATGTGGTCGAGCAGCGGTCGGTGCGTCTGCGGGTAGACCCGGTCGGCGCCGCAGGCCAGGACGGCCACCGTCGGGTGGTCATCGATGATGGCGCCCCGGTGGGCGGCCGCGTCGATGCCGAGAGCACCGCCCGACACCACCGTGACACCGGCACCGGACGCGACGGCGGCGATCTCGCCGGCGACGGCCGACCCGTACCCGGTGGCCGCGCGGGCACCGACGACAGCCAGGCACCTGTCGAGCTCGTCGAGCCGCAGCGGGCCCTTGACCCAGAGCCCGACCGGTACCCCGCCTCGTTCGTGGAGCGAGCCGGCCGCGTCGAGGTCCGCCAGCTGGACGGGCCACTCGTCGTCTCCCGGGACGACGAAGCGCAGTCCGAGACGCTCCGCCTGCTCGAGCTCGCGGGCCGGGTCGAGGCTGCTCAACCGGGCCGCGACGTCGGTGAGCAGGCCGTCGGGATCGGTCTGCTGTCTCAGCAGGTCGTGCAGCCGGACCGCGCCCAGCTCGGTCACGAGCGACGTCATCTTCAGCTCGCCCGGCTCGCCCAGCCTGTTGAGCGCGACCCGCGCCAGCCGCTCGGTGTCGGTGACGGTATGAACTGCGTTCATCCTGCCTGTCGCCTCTCGAGCACGTGGACCTGCAGCGGGTCGCCCATGCGCAGCTGCCGCGCCACGTCGAGCTCGGCGTGGCCGGGGGTGACGTCGCGTCCGGTGGTGACCGAGGCGAGGTCGGCCACGGTCCAGGCGAGCCGGTGGACCCGCACCGCTCCGCGGCTGCTCAGCCGGCCGGTGTACACGTCCTCGCTCAGGGCGCGCGCGGCCGACTGCGACAGCGGCCAGCGGTCGCGCAGCGCGGTGCTCGGCACCTGGGCGTTGAGCCGCCATCCGCAGTCGTCGTAGCGGACCCGTTGCAGCTCGCGGACCGCCTCGACCCTCGCCCGCACCACCGCTGACGACTCGACCGGGCCGCTGTGGTCGTGCCTGCTGAGCGGACCGACGTGCCGGGCGATGTCGATCCGGTCGGCTACCGGGCCGGTGAGCTTGGCCCGGTAGTCGCGCACGCTCTGCGGGCGACAGGCACAGCCGTTGCGGCTCTGCTTGGCGTTCCACTCGCCGCACGGGCACGGGTTGGCCGCCAGCACGAGCATGCCGCGGGCGGGGAGCGTCACCGACTCGTCGGTGCGGGCGACGGTGATGTCGCCGCTCTCGAGCGGTTGTCGCAGGGCCTCGATGATGTCGGTGCGGAACAGCGGGAACTCGTCGAGGAAGAGCACACCAGCGTGGGCCCGGCTGATCTCGCCGGGTCGGACCTGGCCGGTGCCGCCACCCACGATGCTGGCCTTGGTGGCGTCGTGGTGCGGCGCCGAGAACGGCGGACGGGTGATCAACCCACCGGCCGGGTCGAGCGTCCCGGCCAGGGAGTGGACGGCGGTGAGCTCGAGGGACTCCTCGGGCAGGAGGTCCGGCAGGATCGAGGGGATCCGTTCGGCGATGCTGGTCTTGCCTCCGCCCTTGGGGCCGGTGAGCAGGAGCGCGTGGCCGCCGGCGGCGGCCACCTCGACGGCGTACTTGGCGTCGGCCATGCCGCGCAGGTCGGAGAGGTCGGCGTCGTCGAGGCGCTCCTCGCCCCGCCACGACAGCAGCCGGCTGCCGCTCATGGGCTCGACCGGCGCCGCGGTCGGCACCTCGTCGCCGCGCAGCTCGGCGACCACCTGGAGCAGCGAGCGGAGACCGAGCACGGCCATGCCCGGCACCATCGCCGCCTCCCGCGCCTGCGGCTCGGGCACGAACACGTGCCGGACGCCGCGCTCAGCGGCCGCCATCACCATCGGCAGCACCCCCTGGACGCAGCGCAGCCGTCCGTCGAGCGTCAGCTCGCCCACGAAGGCGGTATCGACCAGCGCACCGCGCGGCACCTGCCCGCTGGCCGCCAGCACCGCCACGGCGACGGCGAGGTCGAAGTGGGGGCCGCGCTTGAGCAGGTCGGCGGGCGAGAGCAGGACCGTGATCCGCTTGGTGGCCGGCCAGTCGAGCTCGCTGTTGACGATCGCCATCCGGCAGCGGTCACCGGCCTCGCGCAGCGACAGGTCGGGTCGACCGACCATCGTGAACGTCGCCTGGCCGGCCGAGACGTCGGCCTGGACGTCGACCAGGTGTCCCATCGCCCCGTGCAGCGACACGGTTCGAGCGGTCGCCACCGACATCAGCCGATGCCCCGGACGTGATCGACCTCGGCCGCACCTCGCCGCGGCCGCATCACCGCGACCAGGTCGACGCGCGTCTCGTCCGGGCGCAGGCCGTGGTCGACCGCCCACCGCACGCCGAGCCGCCGCAGCCGGTCGAGCTTGGCATCGGTGATCGCCTCGTGCGGCGTGCCGTTGACCAGACTGGTGCGGGTCTTCACCTCGCACACCACCAGCACCGGCCCCTCGCGCAGCACCAGGTCGATCTCGCCTTCGTCGCAGCGCCAGTTGCGGTCGAGCACCACCAGCCCCGCCTCGGCCAGATGTCGCTCGGCCACCCGCTCGCCGTAGGCCCCGAGCGCCTGCTTGCTCACTGTCGTCGTCATCTACTGACCTCCTGCGGGCCAGCGTGGACGTCGGCGGGGACGGTCCGGTCAGGGTGACGAGGAGCCTGTGGACAACGACGCTCGGGGGCTCGCCTGTGGACGACTCGTGGTCAACTCGGTGCTTCAGCCCGACCAGCCGTACACCGACGCAGGTCGGGCGCGCTCTCGCTGAACGAGAACCGCACCTCCGTCGCGGGCACCGACGAGCGAGGAGTAGGCGGTGATCGCGGCGTTGACGCCGGCGAGGACCTCGGCTGTCGCGCCGCTCGTCACGGCGCGCGTCGATCCGCCGCGCCGATCCGGGCCGAACCGGGGGTCGTCGAGCGTCGACTCCTCCGGCTCCTCGACCGGTCTCGTCGTCGCCGTCGGCGGCGGGCGTGATCGTGATCGTGTCGTGAGTACTGCGACGTTTGGTCGAGCACGGAGTGCCCGCACCGCGGGCGAACGGTCTGACCGCGCGTCGTCGGAGGCCGAAGGTCGATGGCGTCTCCGTCGCCGTCGGGTCGTTGTTCACCGCGTCGCGGCGGCACCTCCAAGCCCGACCGGGTCACTGGCCGTTGCGGCGGGCTGGCGGCCTCAGCGCGAACGTGTCAGCGTCGACCTCGACGACTCGATTCGCGGAAGCGGTTCGGACGCCGTACGACGGTGCTGTCGATCGTGAGAGTCGATCGAGCACCAGCCCGAGCACCGCCGCCCCGAGGAGCACTGTCGTACTCGCCGGCGTCGCAGTCGCGTGTCGGGCAGCAGCGCGCCACTCGACGCCGCCGATCGCGCCGTCGACGTGAGAGGTCCCACGACGGACACGTTCTCGCGCACGGGCTGGGGTCCGCGGCCGAGCCGACTCGCGCGGCTCGCCAGACGTTGGTCGGAGAATCACCCAGACAGACCCCCTCGCTGCCGCACACCCGCTGGCGACCTGCTGATTGAGCGAGCGAGACCGGCTCTGACCGATCGGCGTCGGGCGCTGGCCGCTCAGGACGGCGCCGGCGCAGCGACGTCGAGCACCGAGACAGGTGAGACTGAACGCGTCGAGGTCGTCTGCGTCGACCGCGGACTGCGGTCCCGACCAGCACTGACGCTGGCGCGCGCCAGCGGCGATCTCTTCAGCGTCGCGACACTGGTCGAGCCGGCCTCGGCGACCGGGCGGGCCCGCGCCGGCGAGGGCCATGGCCTGCCGCGGCGGCCAGCTCGCCCAGGGTCAGGGACCCGAGCGAGTCGCTCGCCGAGCCGATCGGGCGGCCGCTCGGCGAGCTGGTCGAGGCTGAGGGCCGACAACCGCCAGGGCCAGGTACTGGGACGGGTCGGTGATCCCGAGGTCGAGCAGACCTTCAGAGGTCCCGAACCAGCGTCGCGCGTCAGCGGCTCGAATCGCCGCGGCGTAGGAGCCCAGGTGGAAGCAGGCCGACGCCGACGCGACGATCGCCACGGCGGCCCGCGACGCGCCACCGCTGTCTGACGCCGACGACGCGCCGCGAAGCCGAAGTCGACCTCGGTCGAGGCGATCACCACGACCGCGTCGGGCGCTCGTCGTCTGTCGACCTCGACGGGACGGCCGTCGGGTCCCGTGGCGTAGCTCGCCGTCGTCGTCGAGTTGGACGAGGAAGGCCTCGACGACCAGAGGGTCGTCGGCGTCGAGCCCGCGGCCTCCGGTTGTCGTTGCGGTTGAGGGTGCCCTGTGCGCGTCAGGGTCGAGCTCGGTGTCGATCTCCGGGCGGACTCGCGTCGGCCTGCGCCGTCGACGTGCCGCGCCAGGTCGAGGGCGACGACGTCAGCCAGCGCCTGCATGTCGCGGCGGGCGACGCGCTGCATGCCGATGTCGACGACAAAGGCGGCGACCCGAGGAGGATGACCATCACCGCGGCGGTCAGCAGTGCGACCGCACCCGCGTTCGTCGCGACGCCCGCATCAGCTCACCCGCACCGGCGGTGAAGGATGAGTTCGTCGGGCATGCACGATCCCGAACGCCGACGTCCGGCAACGAGGGGCTCGTCGTCGTAGCGTAGGCGAGGGTGACGGTCACGCACGTGGCGCCGTGGTGCCCGCGTCGCACTCCTCCGGACCGGTGATCGTCGCAGTCGCCGGCGTCGTCGCTGCCGTGCAGCAGGTCTCCGCCGTCGTCGCAGGAGACATCGTAGTTAGCGAGCGAGTCGGTTGACGTCGTCGCGGGCCCGCGCTCGGCAGTCGGTCTCGGTCAGCCCGACCGGAGCCACGGCGGCGGCCCGAGCGCCCTCGGCCGCGGCCTGGCTGATCGACTGCCGGAAGCCAGCATGAAGCCGTAGCCGATGATGCCGAAGACGAGCAGCAGGAGAGGAACGGCAGGAGACCAGCGCGAACTCGACGGCTGCGGCTCCGCGCTCGTCTGGCACGGCCAGGCCGGCGTACCGATCCCAAGTCGGGCATGGTCATACCTCACGTCAGGCGTCAGCCACGCGGCCAACAGAGGACAGGCTACGGCTTCGGGGGGTCGACTTCGGCCTGGACGAGCTCTTCGACGTTGACATCCTTGAACGTGAGCACCTTGACGTTCTTGGCGAAGCGGGCGGGGCGGTACATGTCCCACACCCAGGCGTCGGTCATCGAGACCTCGAAGAAGACGTCGTCGGCCTCGGTGCGGGCCTTCACGTCGACCTGGTTGCACAGGTAGAACCGGCGGTCGGTCTCGACGACGTACTTGAAGATGCCGACGACGTCGCGGTACTCGCGGTAGAGGGTCAGCTCCTGCTCGGTCTCGTACTTCTCGAGCTCTTCGGCACTCATGCTGTTCTCCTCCTCGAGCTGCGTTCCCACCTCAGTGGGATCGTAGACGCATGCACCACGACGGCGGGCTCGCCCCGCAGGGCCCGCCCTTGCCGACTCGTCAGATGATGAGCCAGTGGTGGCGCGACCTGGTGTTCGTGCACTGGCGGGTGCCCGTCGAGGACGTCGCCCCGCTGCTCCCGCCCGGCGTCCGGCCCGACGTCCACGACGGCTGCACGTGGGTCGGGCTGATCCCCTTCCGCCTGTGCGACGGCGGCCTCGGACGCCGCGGGCCGGTGCCGTGGCTGGGCACGTTCCTGGAGACCAACGTGCGCCTGTACTCCGTCGACGACGCCGGGCGCCGCGGTGTCGTCTTCCGCTCCCTGGACGCCGAGCGGCTGCCCGTGGTCGCCGGGGCCCGGGCGGCGTTCGCCCTGCCGTACCAGTGGGCTCGCATGTCGGGCAGCCCGTCGCCGGCCGGCGACCCCACCGGCGTCCGGCTGCGCTACGAGACCAGACGGCGCACCGGGACGCACCCGCGCAGCGCCCTGGAGGTCGAGGTGGGCGAGCCGGTCACCGAACCGAGCGAGCTCGACCACTTCCTCACCGCCCGCTTCGGCCTGCACACCCGGGTCGCGGGCCGCACCCTGTGGGTGCCGAACACGCACGGGCCGTGGCCCCTGCGGCGCGCCGCCCTGCGGAGCCTCGACGACGAGCTGGTGGCCGCCGCCGGCTTCCCCGGCGTGGCGGGGTCACGCCCCGAGTCGGTGCTCTTCTCCTCCGGCGTCCACACCGTCTTCGGCCTCCCCCAGCGGGTCGACGGACAGCGGGTCGGGTGACAGCGGCGGCTCGAGACCGGCCGCGCGCCGCACGTTGACGAACCGCATCCGGTGGATCGGCGAGGGTCCGTGCTCGGTCAGCGCCGCCGCGTGGACGTCGGTGATGTAGCCCTTGTGCGTCTTGAAGTCGTAGGCCGGCCACTCGGCGTCGAGGCCGACCATGATCCGGTCACGGGTGACCTTCGCCAGCACCGATCCGGCGGCGACGCAGGCCGCCACTCGGTCGCCCTTCCAGACGGCCAGCCCCGGCACGCCGAGGCCGTCGACCGGGAACCCGTCGGACAGCACGAACTCGGGCCGCACCTCGAGCTGGGCCACCGCTCGCCGCAGCGCCTCGACGTTCGCCACGTGCATGCCGAGCCGGTCGCACTCGTCGTGGCCGATCACGACCACCGACCAGGCCAGCGCCCTTCGGACGACCTGGGCGTAGCAGCGCTCGCGGGCCTTCTCGGTGAGCAGCTTGGAGTCCGCCAGGCCGGGGACGATGCCCGCCTTGCCGGCGGGCAGGATCGCCGCCCCCGCGACCAGCGGCCCGGCGCACGCGCCGCGGCCAGCCTCGTCGACGCCCGCGACGAGCTCGACACCGTGGCGACGCAGCGCCCGCTCGTAGCCGTACAGGCCGGCGTCGCGGCGTACCGTCGATCCTCCTGGCAACCGACTCATCGCTCGGGGCTCACTCCTCGGGGGCCGGGACGTCGTCGAAGCTGTCGGGGTCGGCGACGAGCTCGGCGTGACCGACCGGCCACGCCACGGCGAACACCTTGCCGACGACGAGGTCGGTGTCGACGAAGGGGTACTGCGTGCAGTCGGTCGCGTCGGGCAGGCACAGGTGCTTGGTGGAGTCGGCGGAGTTGCCCCGGTTGTCGCCCATCACGAAGACCTCGCCCTCGGGGACCGGGCCCGCGCTCCAGTCGCACGGGATCATCGGGCCGTTGCACGGGTCGGCGGCGCCGAGCTGGATGTAGTCGCCCTCGTCGAGCGGCTCGCCGTTGACCAGGATCCGACCCTCGTCGTCGCAGCAGGTGATGACGTCGCCCTCGACTCCGATCACGCGCTTCACCAGGTGCCCGCCGGCCGGGTAGAGGCCGACCTTCGAGAGCACCCCGGCGACCCCGCCGACCTGCTCGTCCTCGGCGTCGGGGAGCCAGCCGCCCGGGTCCTCGAAGACGACCACGTCACCGCGCTCGGGCGAGCCGGACCAGTACGAGACCTTCTGCACCAGGATCCGGTCGTTCTCGACCAGCCCCGGCTCCATCGAGGCCGACGGGATGTAGAAGGCCTGCACGAAGAACGCCTTGACCACGATCGCGAGGACGACGGCGGCCGCGACCAGCAGCAGGGCCTCCCGCCACAGCGGCCGGTGCCGGCGTCCGTCGGTCTCGGCCGCGCCGGTCTCGGCGTCGGTGGTCACGCGCAGAGTCTAGGAGCGCGGTGCGGAGCCGAACCGGCTCACGCCTCGCGGCGCTCCTTGATCTTGGCGGCCTTGCCGCGCAGGTTGCGCAGGTAGTAGAGCTTCGCGCGGCGCACGTCGCCGCGGGTCACGATCTCGATCTCCTCGAAGATCGGGGAGTTCAGGGGGAAGGTGCGCTCGACACCGACGCCGAAGGAGACCTTGCGGACGGTGAACGTGCGCCCGATGCCCGAGCCGTGGATGCGGATCACGACGCCCTGGAAGATCTGGACACGAGAGCGGTTGCCCTCGACGACCTTCACGTGGACCTTGATGGTGTCGCCGGCGCGGAAGGCCGGGACGTCGTCGCGCTTCTGGGCGTTGCCGAGCTCGGCAATGACGTTGGTCATGATCTCTCCTCGCGAGTGCCACAGGTCAGCCGCGGTATCGGATGGTGTTCAGCTGTGTCTGGCTGGTCGCGACCATGGTGACCGGCGGCGTGAGGCGTCCCCTGTGGCAGGCGCCCGACGCGGTCCCCCCGTGCGTTCCTCGGAGCGGACCTTCGGCCGATCGGACCGAGGCTCGAGTCTGCCACAGCGGGTTCGGGCCGGGCGAATCCGAGCCTCCTGCCGGCGGCCGCGGCGGCATGTAACACGTGGTTGACGGTTCTTCACGACGGTTGCAACCGTCGTGAAGAGCAGTGGACGACGTGTTACAGCTCGCTCGAGCGGCTCCGAGGCTTGGTCAGGATGACGGCGAGGGGCGGCGCTGCCAGGTCGGGGCGCAGGCGGAAGCCGGCCTTCTGGTACATCCGGAGGTTGTCGTGGCTCTGGCTGCCGGTGAAGAGCACGTACGACGTGGCCTCGGGCGGGGCGACGTGCTGGATGTGCTCGAGCAGCACCCGACCCAGGCCGCGGCCCTGGAGGTCGGGGGCGACCATGATCCGGCCGATGTCCCAGGCCTGCTCCCCGGGCGGCCCCTCGAGCCGGCCGCGGGCGGCGCCGACGAGGCGGCCGGCCACCCGCACGACGTACGTGGTCCAGGTCTCGAGCCAGGCGACGACGTCGTCGAGCGACTCGTGCAGGGCCGGGATGCCGACGATGTCGTCGTTGGCGATCGCCTCCTGCAGCCAGCACGCCCGCTGCAGGGTGAGCAGCTCGCCGGCGTCGGCGCGGGTGGCGGGCACGATCTCCCACGCGGTGGTGGCGTGGCTGGGCGCCAGCAGGTCGGGCCGGCGCCGCGCCGTCCGCTCGACCGACTGCTGGTGGCGCCACGCGGCGATCCGGGCGTGGTCGCCCGACAGCAGCACCTCGGGCACGTCGAGACCGCGCCACGACGCGGGCTTGGTGTAGACGGGGTACTCGAGCAGCCCGTCGACGTGCGACTCCTCCACGAGCGAGGCCGCGTTGCCCATGAACCCGGGCAGCAGCCGGACGACGGCCTCGGTGATCGCCAGCGCGGCCACCTCTCCCCCGTTGAGCACGTAGTCGCCGAGGCTGACCTCGACGACCTCGGCCACCGGGCCTGCGGCGGCGTGGTCGAGCACGCGCTGGTCGATGCCCTCGTAGCGGCCGCAGGCGAACACCAGCTGCCTCCGGGTCGCGAGGTCGCGCGCCATCGCCTGCGTGAAAGGCGTCCCGGACGGCGTCGGCACGACCAGCGTGGCCCCGTCGGCGAGCACCGCGTCGAGGGCCTCGCCCCACGGCTCCGGCTTCATCACCATGCCGGCGCCCCCGCCGGTCGGCGAGTCGTCGACGGTGCGGTGGCGGTCGTGGGTCCAGGCGCGCAGGTCGTGCACGGCGATGTCGAGCAGGCCCGACTGGCGGGCCCGCCCGGCCAGCGACAGCTCGAGCGGAGCGAACCAGTCGGGGAAGATCGTGAGGTAGTCGAGGCGCACCGCGGCTCAGTCCTCCGGCAGCGGTGCCACGAGTCCGGGGCGGTCGGCGACGACCACGCGGCGTCCGGCGAGGTCGACCTCGGGCACCAGCGCGGCGACGAACGGCACCAGGGTGTCGCGGCCGTCGAGGGCCCGGATCGCGAGCAGGTCCTGGGCGCCGTGCACGACTCCGGTGACCTCGCCGAGGTGGCTGCCCTCGACGTCGTACGCCGCCAGGCCGACCAGCTGGTGGTCGTAGTACTCGTCGGGGTCGTCGGGGCGGCCCCGGCGTCGATGGTGGCGTGCAGGACGACGCCCCGGGCCGACTCGCCGGCGTCGCGGTCGGCGAGCTGTGCGAACGTCACCAGCAGCGTCGTCTGGTGCCAGCGGGTGCGGACGACGGTGAGCGTGGCGTGCGCGAAGGCCGACCCGCGCGGCGGCTCGGCTCGGAGCACGGCTCCGTCGGCGTAGCGCCGGGCGGGCTCGTCGGTGCGCACCTCGACGGTGACCTCACCGCGCAGGCCGTGCGGCTTGCCGATCCGGCCGACCACGACCTCGAGAGCTCCACCGAGTCAGGGTAGGGCGGCCCATGAATACCCGGTGGACCGGGTATTCATGGGCTTCGCGGGTGTTGCAGTGCCCGAGAACCGTCGGAATACCCGGTTAACCGGGTATTCCTGCGGCGGGTGGGACGGCCCGGACGCGACAACAGGCCCCGTCCCGAAGGAACGAGGCCTGCTGTTGGGTTCGCGTCAGCGGCGGCGGTCGACGTCGACGAAGTCGATGCGAGCACCGTCGCGGCCGGCCAGCGCCGACACGACGGTGCGGAACGCGGATGCGGTCCGCCCGCCCCGGCCGATCACCTTGCCCAGGTCGTCGGGGTGCACACGCACCTCGAGGATCGACCCGCGGCGCAGCTGCTTGTCGCGGCACGGTGACGTCGTCGGGGTTGTCGACGACACCCCGGACGAGGTGCTCGAGCGCGTCGGCGAGCATCAGGCGCTCGGCTCGGCGTCGGTCTCGGCGGCTTCGGCGGTCTCGGCCGCGGCCTCGGGCGACTGTCCGGCGACGGCCTCGGCGGGACGCGCCTCGGTCTTCTCGTCGACCTTGGCGTCGGCCTTGTCGTCGGCCTTGCCTCAGCCTTGTCGTCGGCCTTCTCGTCGGCCTTCTCGTCAGCCTTGGCGTCGGCCTTGTCGTCGGCCTTCGCCTCAGCCTTGTCGTCGGCCTTCTCGTCAGCCTTGTCGTCCGACTTGGCGGCGGCCTTCTTGGCGGTCTTCTTGGCGGCGGCCTTCTTGGTGACGGCCTCGCCGGTGGCCTCGCCGCCGGCCTCCTTCAGCGCGTCGTTGAAGACGTCCTGCTTGCTGCGCTTGGCCTCGGCGGTCCTCAGGGTGCCGTCGGTGCCGGCGATGCCCTTGAAGGTCTGCCAGTCGCCGGTGATCCGGAGGATCTTCGCGACGGCCTCGGACGGCTGCGCGCCGACGCCGAGCCAGTACTGGGCCCGCTCGGAGGTCACCTTGATCAGGCTCGGCTCCTCCTTGGGGTGGTACAGGCCGATCTCCTCGAGGACCCTGCCGTCGCGCTTCTTGCGCGAGTCGACGACGACGATGCGGTACTGCGGAACCCGGACCTTGCCCAGGCGCTTCAAACGGATCTTGACTGCCACGTCTGTGGTGTCTCCTCGGAACTCGTGTGTGGTGAAGGGCCGGACACGGGTGGGGAACACCAGGTCGGACCTTCGATTGGCCGTGTCGCGCCGGAGAGAGGGGCCGTCGCGCAGGACTCAGCGGGAAAGTCTGCCAGACGCGCCGGGCGACACCGAATCCGGACCCGGCGGTCTATTCTCGTCGAGGTTCATCAACTTAGTGTTCTCGGAGACTCCATGACCGTCGTCAGCCCCACCCGTCGTACCGTCCTGCGCGGCCTGGCCGCCACCGGCCTGGCCGGCACCGCCACCACCATCGCACCGACGACCGCCCGGGCGGCGGGCGCCGCGGGCACCGGTCGCCCACCCAACGTCGTCGTCGTGTCCATCGACGACCTCGGTTGGGACGAGCTCGGCTGCTACGGCAACACCTTCAACGAGACTCCGCGCATCGACGCGCTCGCCGCCGGCGGCGTCCGGTTCACCCAGGCGTACGCCGCCGCCCCGCTGTGCTCGCCCACCCGCGCCGCCCTGGTGACCGGCCTGTACCCCGCTCGCACCGGCATCACCGACTTCCTGCGCGCCCAGGGTGCCCCGAGCTCGACGTACCTCTCCCCCGACCTGCCGACCGTGCCCGACGTGCTCGGCCCGCACGGCTACACCACCGGCCTGGTCGGCAAGTGGCACCTGACCGAGACCTACAGCGGGTCGTACGACCAGCGGCCGGGCAACCCGTACGCCCACGGCTTCGACGAGGTGCTGGCCTCCGAGGAGCTGTACATCGGCGACGGCGACTACTTCCACCCCTACTCCTTCATCCCGTCGCTGCCGCCGGAGACGAAGGACGAGTACCTCACCGACCGTCTCGCCGAGCAGGCGATCGAGTTCGTGACCCGCAACGCCGGCGGCCCCTTCCTCCTCCACCTCTCCAACTACTCGGTGCACACCCGCCTCGACGCCGACCCCGGCCTGCTGGCCAAGTACCAGGCGAAGCCGGGCGCCGACCGGTTGCCCAACCGGCCGGTGCTCGCGGCGATGCTGGAGAGCGTCGACACCGCGGTCGGGAGCCTGGTCGACGCCCTCACCGACCTCGGGATCGCCGACCACACCCTGCTCGTGGTCATCTCCGACAACGGTGGCCCCTACCGCGACGCCAACGCGCCGCTGCGCGGCGGCAAGGGCGAGCTCTACGAGGGCGGGGTCCGGGTGCCGATGGTGGCCTCCTGGCCCGGTCGCCTGGGCAAGCGCGGCCGTACGGTCGACGTGCCCACGAGCACCGTCGACCTCCTGCCCACCGCTCTCGACCTCGCCGGCGGCCAGGTGCACGACCACCAGTTCGACGGCGTGAGCATCGCCCCGCTGCTCACCGGAGGGGTCAGCACGGTGGATCGCGAGGCGCTGTTCTGGGTCTACCCCCACCACATCGGCCAGACCCACCCGCAGGCCTCGGTGCGCGTCGGCGACCTCAAGCTGCTCCAGCACCTGCGCGACGGCCGCACCGAGCTGTACCGGCTCGACGTCGACCCCGGCGAGACCACCGACGTGTCCGGCCGCTTCCCGCAGGAAGTGCGCCGCCTGCAGCGGCTGCTCGAGGAGCACCTGGCCGAGGTGGCCGTCGTGCCGCCGCCGCCGACCGCGAAGGCGTTCCCCGTCCCCGAGCTCGAGCCCGGCTGGGAGGGGTACGACGTCCTCACGGTGCCCGGCGGTGCACCCTCCGAGGACGCGGCCGTCGTCGACGGCCGGCTCGAGGTGACCGTCGCAAGATCCACCCACCTGCTGTTCCGCTCCCAGGTCGCTCCGGGCTCCGACCAGGTCGCGGCCGTGCTCGAGACCGGCACCTTCGACGACGCGGCCGGACAGCAGACCGTCTTCGTCGGCCTCGCCCAGGACGCCGCCAACTACCTCCTGCTGCGCTACCGCCACGACCTGCGCCGGGTCGGCTGGGACCTCCGCGTCGACGGCCGGCTGATCACGGCCGGCGCCGAGCCGCTCACCTCCCTCGACGGCTCGGTCGACCTGTCGGCGCCGGGAGCCCGCTACGGGTTCGTGCTGCGCGGCGCGAAGGCGACGGCGTACGTCGACCAGGGTCGCGGCGGCGGTTGGGAGTTTCTGTTCACGGTCGACACCGCCGGCGCCTTCGACCTGCGCGACCCCGCGGTCCGCGCGGCCACCCGCTACGCGGCCAGCGCCCGCCTCGACGCGGGCACGCTCAGCCTCGACTCGCTGTCGGCGATTCGCGCCGCCTGACAACAAGGTGCTCCCGCCACTGACCGTGGTCTCCCCTCGACCCGTTCCCCGACCAGGGTCGCGTGCTGCCGTGGGGCGTCGGCTGCTCGATCGTCTACGACTACGTCGACCTGGTGGTCCGCAACGACACGACGACGACGTTCGCGCTGCGCACCTGGGTGGCCGAGCGGCACCTGCGGGGCGAGCTGCGCGCCGTGGACGACGAGGTCTACCGGCGCAACGAGATCTGGCGGACCAGCATCGACAAGCGCAACTGCGCGGTCGTGAGGTACCGCCCCGACGAGGCGCTCGTGGGACGGCCCCGAGACCGCCTGGGAGACTCGGGCACGTGCAGCAGTGGAACCAGCCCAGGCCCCGGCCGCGCCCACGCTGGTTCGTGGTCGGCGGCGTGCTCGTGCTGCTGGGGGTCGCCGCGTTCGTCGTCGGACTCGTCGTCATCCTGAGTCCGCTTGCGCGGGAGGACGCCGTCGTGGACGCCGGCGCCGGCCCGGTCACCGTCGACCTGCCGGCGGGCGAGGAACGGGCGCTGTTCGCCCGCGACGGCGGCTCGGTGTCGTGCACCGCCGTCGACGCCGACGGCGACCGGGTCGATCTGCGACCGGTCTCCGCGGAGTTCACCTACAACGAGTGGACGGCCGTGGCCAGGTTCGACACCGGCGCCGGCGACGTCACCTTCGACTGCCCGGCGGCCGGCGACGACGGCGAGATCCGGGTCGCCCAGGCCCCGTCGACGACCACCTTCGTGGTGGGACTGCTGGTCGCGGTCGTCGGCGCGCTGGGCCTCGGGTTCGGCGGTCTGGCCGTGCTGATCGTCACGGGCATCCTGTACGCCGTCCGGCCGGCGTCCGCGTAGCCGTTCAGACGCGGGTGGCGACCACGCGCCCGCGCAGGACGACGCAGGCGGGGCGCGCGAGTGTGGTGAGGTCGACCCGCGGGTCGGCGTCGAGCACGACGAAGTCGGCGGGAGCGCCCTCGTCGAGGCCGGCGTTCCAGCCGAGCCACTCGCGCCCGCGCCACGACGCTGCGCCCACGACGACCTCGGCCGGCAGCCCCATCCCGACCATCGCGGCGATCTCCTCGGCGAGGTAGCCGTGCCGCCCGGTGCCGCCGCCGTCGCTGCCGACGTAGAGATCGACGCCGGCCTCGTGGGCGGCCATCAGGGTGTCGCGCCGGCGCCGGTGCAGGTCGTCCATGGTGGCGGCGTAGTCGGGGAACCTGTCGCGACCCGCCTCGGCGAACTCGGGGAACTTGGCGGTCTGCAGCACGGTCGGCACGAGCGCGACGCCGTTGGCCGCCATCTGCTCGAGGTGCTGCTCGCGCAGGCCGGTGCCGTGCTCGATGCAGTCGATGCCGGCGTCGAGCAGGCCGGTGAGGACGTCGGTGCCGAAGCAGTGCGCGGTGACCTTGGCGCCGTGCTCGTGGGCGGCGGCGATGGCCGCAGCGAACGCCTCGGGCGGGAACGACGGGGTGAGGTCGCCGTCGTCGCGCGAGATCCAGTCGCCGACCAGCTTGACCCAGCCGTCTCCGGCCCGCGCCTGCACGGCCACGGCGCCGGCGAGCTCGTCGGGCTCGACCTCGTCGGCGTAGTTGCGGAGGTAGCGCCGGGTGCGGGCCACGTGGCGGCCGGCTCGGATCAGCCGGGGAAGGTCGTCGCGCTGCTGGACCCAGCGGGTGTCGGCCGGCGAGCCGCAGTCGCGCAGCAGCAGGACGCCGGTGTCGCGGTCGGCCAAGGCCTGCTGCTCGGTCTCGTCGTCGCCGACGGCGCCGCCGTCCTCGAGGCCGAGGTGGTTGTGGGCGTCGACCAGCCCGGGCACGATCCAGCCCTCAGCGACGGTCTCGGCCCCCGCCTGGCGCTCGTGGGTGACCCGGCCGTCGACGACGTACAGGTCACGCGGCTCGCCGTCGGGCAGGACGACGCCGCGGAACCGGTCACTCATGAGAGCTCTCCGAGCAGCCAGGTCGGACTCATCACCGTGGCACCGTAGCGCTCGACCCGGCCCATCAGGATCCGGTCGGCGGTGACCACGCTGACCCGGTCGCCCCGCTCGGATGCCTTCTTCGCCTCCGCCACGATCGTGTCGTCGCCGCTGCCCTTCGCGTGCACCGTGCGCACGTGCGCGTCGCGCCCGGCCCGCACACCGCCCTTGGCGGCGCCCTCGAGCACGAGGACCACGACGTCGTGCGGCACGTCGGCGGTCATCAGCTGCTCGTGCAGCCGCTGCGCCGCACCTGGCCGGTCCTTCCACCACCCGTCGGGTCGCGCGCCGACGACGTTCGCGCCGTCGACGACGAGGACGGTGCTCACTTGAGGAACTTGGAGAAGTCCTTCGGCAGGTCCAGGTTGGCCGCGGCCTGCTCGTAGTCGACGTCCTCGGCCGGGGTGCCGAAGGGGTTGGCCGCGGTGGCCTTCTCCTTCGCGGCGGCGGCTTCCTGCGCGGCCTTGGCCGGGTTGCCGGAGACCCGGCGGCCCTTGGCCTTCTTCGGCTGCTGCTTGCCCTTGCCGCGCTTGCCGCCACCGGCCTGGCCGGGCATGCCCGGCATCCCGGGCATGCCCGGCATCCCGCCGCCCTTGGCGAACTGCATCATCATCTTGCGCGCCTCGAAGAAGCGGTCGACGAGCTGGTTGACGTCGGAGACCTGGCGCCCCGAGCCCTTGGCGATCCGGGCCCGGCGCGAGCCGTCGATCAGCTTGGGGTTGGCGCGCTCGGACGGCGTCATCGACTGGATGATCGCCTGCAGCCGGTCGATCTCGCGCTCGTCGAAGTTCTCCAGCTGCTCGCGCATCTGGCCCATGCCGGGCAGCATCCCGAGGATCTTCGACATCGAGCCGAGCTTGCGGACCTGCTGCATCTGGGAGAGGAAGTCGTCGAGGGTGAACTCGCCGCCCTGGCCGCTCAGCTTGGCGGCGGCCTTCATGGCCTCGTCCTGGTCGAACGTCTTCTCGGCCTGCTCGATCAGGGTGAGCATGTCGCCCATGTCGAGGATCCGCGAGGCCATCCGGTCGGGGTGGAAGACGTCGAAGTCGGTCGTCTTCTCGCCGGCGGAGGCGAACATGACCGGACGCCCGGTGATCTGACGGATCGACAGCGCGGCACCACCGCGGGCGTCGCCGTCGAGCTTGGTGAGGACGACGCCGTCGTACCCGACCCCGTCGAGGAAGGCCTGCGCGGTCGAGACGGCGTCCTGGCCGATCATCGCGTCGACGACGAACAGCACCTCGTCGGGCTCGACGGCGTCGCGGATGTCGGAGGCCTGCTGCATCAGCTCGGCGTCGACACCGAGGCGGCCCGCGGTGTCGACGATGACGACGTCGTGCAGCTTGCGCTTGGCCTCCTCGACCGAGGCGCGGGCGACCGCGACGGGGTCGCCGACACCGTTGCCGGGCTCGGGCGCGAAGACCGGGACGCCGGCGCGCTCGCCGTTGACCTGCAGCTGGGTGACGGCGTTGGGCCGCTGCAGGTCGCAGGCCACGAGCAGTGGCGACTTGCCCTGCTCCTTGAGCCACAGCGCGAGCTTGCCGGCCAGGGTCGTCTTGCCGGCGCCCTGGAGGCCGGCCAGCATGATCACGGTCGGACCGGACTTGGCGTAGCGCAGCCGGCGGGTCTCGCCGCCGAGGATGGTGACCAGCTCGTCGTGGACGATCTTGATGACCTGCTGGGCCGGGTTGAGCGCCGCGCTGACGTCGTCCTCGCGGGCCCGCTCCTTGACCGCCGCCACGAAGTCCTTGACGACGGGCAGGGCGACGTCGGCCTCGAGCAGGGCGATCCGGATCTCGCGCGCGGTGGCGTCGATGTCGGCCTCGGACAGGCGGCCCTTGCCCCGCAGGTTCTTGAACGTGTCGGCGAGGCGGTCGGAGAGAGTGGCGAACACAGGAGTCCTCAGGCGATAGATCGTGGATGTCCCAGCCTAACGTCGGGTCGCGTACCGTCAGGACGTGGTCGTGGTCCTCTCCGTCGCTGGTGGGCTGCTGCTCGCCGTCCTGGCCCTGTGGCTCGGGCATCGCAGCCTGGCCTCCGGCGGCGCGTCCGGCGGCGTCGGCAACGCGCTGTCCGCCGGTTTCGAGGCCTTCGACCCCGGCCGCGCGCGAGCCCAGGAGGACCTGGACTCCAAGGACCACGAGGGCGAGGCCCTGCCGACGCCCAACCCCGAGGACGTGCCGGTGCGGGTCGACCTGAAGACCGGCAAGGCGCACATCCGCAAGGTCCCACCGCCCGTCTGAGGAGACGCGGGACCGAGGAGTAAGGCGTTCGCCCGATGTGGGGCACACCGCCTTACGCGCACGGTGGAGGAGTCCACACCGACTCCGGCCACCGGGAGCGCACCATGAACGAGTATCTCTTCGAGACCATCGCCCGCCAGCGCCTGGCCGAGACCGCCCGCCGCGTCCGCGTGGGCCACGACCTGCGCAGCCTGACGCGATCGGCACCGCCTGACACCGCCTGGCGCACGCCTCGTCCCTCGTTCGAGGTGGACCTCGACGAGGCCCCCGTCCTGCAGCAGGTCTGAGGAGGCCCAGACTCAGCTCGCTGGGCCGGCGAGGCCCTGCCGGTGCGCGAGGGCCGCTGCTTCGGTCCGGTTGGCGACGCCGAGCTTGGTGATGATGTGGGACACGTGGACGCTGGCGGTCTTCGGTGAGATAAACAGCGCCTCGGCGATCCGGGCGTTGGTGCATCCCTCGGCGATCATGCGGAGCACCTCGGTCTCCCGGACGGTCAGCGTGCGGGCGGCCTTCCGGTCGCCGATGCCGGGCACGCGGTGGCGCCTGGCCACCAGCTCGATGCGCTCGCGAACGGGACGGCGCCAGCCGCTCGCAGGTTCCCCACGCAAGACCGAGCACGCGCCGCCCGCGGTCACGCTCGCCGTCCCGCAGCGCGCACTCGGCCTCGAACATCTGGCACCAGGCGGCTTCGTAGGACCACCCCAGGTCGGCCCACTGCGACGACCTGCTCCAGGCGTCGGCGGTGTCGCGGCCGGCCACCCGCTCGGCGTGCAGGTCGATCTCCGCGCGACAGGCGGCCGTGATCCGACCGCACGGCTGACGCAGCGACAGCTCCTCGAGCGCCGACTCGAGGAACGAGGCGTACTCGTCCCCGCCGACGCACCCGGCGAACCGCAGACCGTGCGTCTGGGTCAACCACACCGAGCACCGATATCTCGGTCCTCAGCGTGAGAGCAGCGACCCGCGCACACGCCCTGCGCACGCCCTCGAGGTCCTGCTCCGTCACGGCGAGGTCGACCAGGGCGACCGCGCGCCACGTGCTCTCCATGGACCCCTCGCCGTCCGGCACCGGGCGAGCGATCTCGGGGATGGCGTCGCGCTCGGAGACGTGCCTCCGCGACCCCGCCCGGTGCGGGCGTGGAGCTGGGCGGCCATCGCCCGCCTGGGTGCGTCGATGTCGCCTCCGTCCTCGAACCCGTCTCTCGCCACGGCGTCCAGGCTGCGAGCTGCGCGCTCCCAGTCACCGCTGAGCAACGCCGCGAAGGTGATCGTGAGGTGCTGGACGACCCACACCTTGGGTCGCAGTCGCGGGTCCCGGACGTCGGTCAAGACCTGCTCGCAGACAGCGATCGCCTCGGCGCAGCGACCAGACAAGGTCAGCGCGTCCGCGAGGTGTGCGCGAGCATGCGCGACCAACCTCGGTTGGTGCCGCCTGGTCCACTCCACGGTCAGCTCCGACCGGGACACCGCGTGCTCCGGGTCTCCCCGAGCCGCGTCGCAGCCGGTGAGCATCCCGAAGGCCTCATGGATGACCGGGGCCTCCGTGACCGGGTCCGCCTGACGCACGACCTCCTCGAGCAGGTCGGTCACCAGGTCCGGGAGCGCCGCGCACCAGTCCGCAGCGAGGTGGATGAGCACGTCGCGTGACCGGAAGTCGGCAGGTTCCTCGCGCAGCCTCGCCAGCGTCGCCGCAGCCTCGTCCGGCGGAACGAGGGCCCGGTGCTCGAGCTGGAGGGCGCGCAGTGACTGCCGCTGTGCGAGGCGGAGCCACAGGGTCCGGAGCCAGGAGTCCTCGCCGACCAGCTCGGCATCCACCAGTGGCGAGATCGGCACCAGGTTGCCCACGGCCCACCGGGAGAGGATGTAGTGGAGGATCGCCCGGTCGCGCTCCAGACCGGCTGCCGGGCCCTGACCCTTCCCCCAGAGCTCGAGCGTCCGCCCCCACCAGCGCGTGGTGAGCAGGTCGTCGTCGGCCTGCTCGGCGGCCTGCGCCGCCTCGACGGCGGCGACGAGCGCTCGGCGTCGCCGACGGCGTACCGGTGCCGCGCACGCTCCATGACCAGCCGCCGCTCGCGCCCGCCGGACTCCATCACGACCTCGATCTGCCGCGCCCACGCGCGGTGCAGGTCCAGCCGTTCGCCGGCCAGCAGGTCCGCGTCGATCCCCTCGCGGAGGAGGGCGTGCCGGAAGCGCAGGACGTCCCCGCCGTCCCCGATCCCAGCAGGTCGGCCGCCCGCACCTCCGCCAGCGCGCCGTCGAACGTGGGCCCCAGTCCGGACACCTCGCGCAGGAGGGCCGGCACGAGGAGCCCGTCGCCGACGGCGGCGGCCGCGAGCAGGGTGCGGGCCTCACGCGACAGCTCCCCCACACCCGCCAGCACCACCTGTCGGAGGGAGCCCTCGGCCCGGCCGCCGCTCGCGACGAGCTGCTCGACGAAGAACGGGAGGCCGTCGCTGACCTCACAGATCCGCTCCACCTCGTCACGGTCGAGCTCACCGCCCGCGATCGCCCGGACCTGGTCGGCGACCTCCGACGTATTCAGTCGGGCCAGCGTGATCACCTGCCCCGCCTTGGCGACGTGGGCCAGGTCGTCCGGCAGACCGGCCGGAGAGCCGTGGTCGGTCCGCACCGTGGCCAGCAGGAGCACGGACGGACCCGCCAGCACGCGAGACAGGTAGCTGACCAGGTCCTTCGACTGCGAGTCCATCCACTGGAGGTCGTCGACGAGCCAGGCGACCGGACGGTCGAGTGCCTCGAGCAGACCGAGGACCGCACCGAACACGGCCGCCCGGTCGACGTGGTCGTCCTCGGCCCGCCCCAGGACCGGCAGCAGCGGAGCGAGCGCTGCCGCGTCGCGCCCCAGCAGCCGGCGCACCTCCGGCACCCCGAGGCGGCGTACGACGCCGCGCAGCAGCTCGACCGTCGCCCCGAACGGCGAGCTCGCCGCCCGCGAGCGCGACACCGTGGCTCGCCACGCACAGCCAGCCGTCGCCCTCCAGCTCGCCGAGCAGCTCGGCGGCCAGCCGGCTCTTGCCGACGCCGGCCTCCCCCGCGACGACGGCCGTGCTCGGCCCGACGGTGTGGGTCCGCGCCGCCAGGTCGCGCAGCGCGGTCAGCTCGCGCTCGCGACCCACCATGACCTCGCTGTGGAGGACGTCCACCCGCACAGCGTCCCGCACTTCCCCTACGCCGTCACCCCGTGAGCGCGTCCCGGACGGCGTGCGCGGCCTGCGCGGCGCGGGTCTCCGAGAGGGCTCCGGCCGAGGGCTCCTGCAGGTAGAACACGTCGACGGCCTGCGGGCCGAGGGTGTCGACGTGGGCCGAGCGGACGGCGACGTCGAGCCCGGCCAGCGCCGCACAGACGAGGTAGACCACGCCCGGCCGGTCGGCGGCCCGCACCTCCAGGACCGTGGCCTGCTCGCTCGCCTCCGGTCGCACCACGACGCTGGGCGCCAGGCCGTCGGTCGGAGCGGCGGGGGCGAAGCGGGCACCGGGGTCGAGGCGGCCGCCCACGATGGCGTCGTACTTGGTGCGGAGGATGGTGGGGTCGACGTCGTCGGAGGCGACCTCCCACACCGAGACGCCGTGCTCGCCCTGCGCCCACACCCGCGCGGCGCGGATCTGCAGACGCTGCAGGGCCAGCATGGCGGCGAAGTCGGCCAGCAGCCCGATCCGGTCGACGGCGATCGTGGTGATCGCGACTGCCGTCGGCGACCGGCTCGACCGAGATGGCGACCGAGTCGGGCCGCAGGTCGGCGGGCACGACGATCTCGTCGGTCGCGAACGCCGGCAGCGCGAGCGCCGCTGTCGAGCGCCGCGTGGGCGCGCCGGGCGAGGTCGACGGATCAGCCCGGAGCGCCACGACGACCAGGCCTTCGGCGAGGTGGCCTTCGCGTCGGCCTCGGTGAGGGCGCCGAGCAGCGCGAGCGCCTCCGCCGACCCGACCCGCGAGGTGACCCGCTCGACGGTCGCGGGGTCGTCGGGGTCGCGGCTGGTGGCGGTCTCGGCGAGCAGCAGGTGCCAGCGGACGAGCAGCGCGATCAGGTCGACCGACTCACGCTCGAAGCCCATCCGGGTCGCCGACCGCACGGGCGATCGGCTCGCCGGCGACGCTGTGCTCGGTGAGGCCGCCCTTGCCGATGTCGTGCAGCAGCGCCGCGACCATCAGGACGTCGGGTCGCGCCACCGACCGGATCAGCCCGGAGGCCTCGACGCAGGTCTCCACGACGTGCCGGTCGACGGTGAAGCGGTGGATGACCGAGGCGTGCGGCAGCATGCGCACCCGCTCCCACTCGGGCAGGAACCCGGTCAGCGCCCCGGTCTCCTCGAGGGTCTCCCAGACGTCGAGGAGCCCCTGGCCCGGAGGCGAGCAGCCGCACCAGCAGGTGCCGGGCCTCCTCGGGCCAGGGGTCGGGCAGCGGCGCGCACTCGCGCACCAGGCGGGCCGCCGTCGGCGGCGCCAGGACGACGCCGTGCTCGGCGGCCCGGTCGCCGCCCGCAGCAGCAGCACCGGGTCGCCGCCCGGGTCGGCGCGCCGGTCGAGCACCACCTCGCCGGCCGACAGCGCGACGCCCGGCGCCAGCGGCTCGAGCACCGGACGGCGTGGCCGCGGCGACGGCGGGCGGGTCAGGACGCCGTCGACGCGCCGCCAGCGCGAGCCGCGAGAGGTGGGTGATCCGGCGTCCGGCGGTAGCGCACGTGCACCTGCGCGGCGCGGTCGTCGCGCAGGGCGAGCGCCTCGGCCAGCGGCGAGCCACATCTCGGGGCCGATCCGGTCGGAGGCCCGCCCGGCGATCTCATGCACCACGTCGCGCACGTCGAGCAGCGACTGCCGGCTCCGCTCGAGCTCGGTGTGGGGACGTCGACCAGCCAGGTAGCGACGAGCCCGCGCAGCGTGGTCGCGTCGCGCAGACCGCCCTCGGCCTCCTTGAGGTCGGGCACCGACAGGTGCGCCAGCTCGCCCATCAGCTCGTGACGTGACCTGGCCGCCGTCCGGATCTCGGGCAGCCGTTCGCGGGCCCCGCGCCGCCAGTGGGCCAGCATCGTCGTGCGCAGCCGCAGGGTCAGGTTCGGGTCGCCGGCGACGTGGCGGACGTCGAGCAGGCCCGGACGCCACGCGGTGGTCGGCGTCGGCCGCCGCCACCATCTCGGGCAGCGAGCGCACCGAGTGGTCGAGCCGGGCGCCGGAGTCCCACAGCGGGTACCAGAGCTGCTCAGCGAGCGACGCCGAGGTCGACACCCTCGTCGTGCACCAGGACGACGTCGAGGTCGGAGTACGGCGCCAGCTCGGCGCGCCCGTAGCCGCCGACCGCCACCAGCGCCACGCCGGTGTCGCCGCCGCCGCACCCGTCGTACGCGGAGACGCACAGGGCGTCGGCCTGCTCGGTGCGAGCGGCGCGGTCGGTGGCGGTCACGTGGTCCTGGCGGCGGCGCGGAAGGATCTCAGAGCGCTTCGTTGTCGCGGTCGCCGGTGCGGACCCGGATCACCGTCTCGAGCGGCGACACCCAGATCTTGCCGTCGCCGATCCGCCCGGTGTGGGCGCTGCGCTGGACCGCCTCGACGATCGCCGAGACGTCCTCGTCGTCGACGGCCACCTCGAGCCGGATCTTCGGCACCAGCGCGATGTCGTACTCCGCGCCGCGGTAGACCTCGGTGTGGCCCTTCTGCCGGCCGTAGCCGCTGACCTCGCTGACCGTCATTCCGGTCACGCCCACCGCCTCGAGGGCCTGTGCGGACGTCCTCCCACTTGTGCGGCTTGATGACCGCGGTCACGAGCTTCATCGGTTCCTCCAGGCCTAGGGCGTGCTCGATCATGCCAGCGGCCCGGCCTCCCGCTGGAGGTACCGGGCCGCTGGTCGGTCAGGTCAGAGCGCCGCCTCGTCCTTGTCGCCGGTGCGCACGCGGATCACCGTGTCGACCGGGCTGACCCACACCTTGCCGTCGCCGATCCGGCCGGTCTGCGCGGTCTTGACGACGATCCCGACGACGTCGTCGACGTCGTCGCTGTCGACCACGATCTCGATCCGGATCTTGGGCACCAGGGCGATGTCGTACTCCGCCCCGCGGTAGACCTCCGTGTGGCCCTTCTGGCGGCCGTAGCCGCTGACCTCGCTGACGGTCATGCCGGTGACGCCGAAGGTCTCGAGGGCCTCGCGGACGTCCTCCCACTTGTGCGGCTTGATCACCGCGGTCACGAGCTTCATGCCGATGCTCCTTCCGAGGTGGGCGCGACGGTCGACTTGGCGAGGATGCCGGTGCTGCCGCCGCTCACGCTGCCGGCGTGCAGGTCGTAGGCGCTCTCGCCGTGCTCGGCGAGGTCGATGCCCGCAACCTCGTCGTCCTCCTCGCTCGTCA
>CAWGVK010000007.1:0-140565 GCA_963825985.1 uncultured Actinomycetota bacterium
GACGGCCTCAACATCAACGACGGCTACGGCTCCACCGACCTGGCCCGGCTGCAACGCGCCGTGGTCGACCACGGCGCCCATGCCGGGTTCGCCGTCGACGGCGACGCCGACCGGTGCCTGGCCGTCGACGCCACCGGCACAGTGGTCGGCGGTGACGAGATCATGGCGATCCTGGCGCTGGCCCTGCAGGAGACCGGCCGGCTGGCCGACGACACCCTGGTGGCCACCGTCATGAGCAACCTGGGGCTGGTCCAGGCCATGGAGGCCGCGGGCATCACCGTACGTCGCACCGCCGTCGGTGACCGTTACGTGCTCGAGGACCTCCGCGCCGGCGGCTACACGCTCGGCGGCGAGCAGTCGGGCCACGTCATCATGCTCGACCACGCGACCACCGGCGACGGCCTGCTCACCGCGCTGCACGTGCTGGAGCGGATGGTGACGACCGGCCGTTCGCTGCGTGACCTCGCCTCGGTGATGACGACCTTCCCGCAGGTGCTCGTCAACGTGCCGAACGTCGACATCGCTCGCACCGACGACGCCGAGCTGGCCGCCGCGGTGGCGGCCGAGGTCGCCGCCCTGGGCGACCACGGCCGGGTGCTGCTGCGACCGTCGGGCACCGAGCCGCTGGTGCGGGTGATGGTCGAGGCCCCCACCGAGGAGACGGCGCACGCCGTCGCCGACCGGCTCGCCGCCGTCGTCCGCGACCGCCTCGCCCTGCCATGACCACGAGCCTGCGACCCGATCGAGATGGGACCTCCATGAGCCGCACCGTCCATTCCGTCCAGCCCGGCCGCCCCCGTCGACGACGGGCAGCGTTGGCCACGGCCGCACTGCTCGCCGTCACGCTGGTCGGCTGCGGCGACGACGAGACCGGCACGGCCACCGACCGCGGTTCGTCGTCGCAGGAGGACCAGGGGGACCCGGCGTCGGCGTTCCCCGCGTGGGCTCCCGAGATCGTGACCGATGCCAACGGCGACGTCACGGGCCTCGACTTCACCGACACGCCCGAGCCGACCGACGAGCTGCAGGTCGCCACGGTCACCGAGGGCGACGGCCCCCCGGTCGAGACGGGCCAGACCATCACCGCCGACTACTTCGGCTCGGTCTACCAGGGTGAGGAGCCCTTCGACGAGAGCTACAGCGCGGAGCCCTTCCAGGCGCCGATCGGCGTCGGCTCGCTGATCCCGGGCTGGGACCAGACGATCCCCGAGACACCAGTCGGCAGCCGGATCATCATGTCGATCCCCTCCGATCTCGCCTACGGTGACCAGGACCAGCCGGGGATCCCGGGCGGCTCGACGCTCTACTTCGTCATCGACATCATCGACGCGGCCTGAGCCGACGCCGGCCTCCGCCGTTCAGAGCTTGCGCAGCCGCACGTAGCGCACCGAGTGGTCGCGGTCCTTGCGCAGCACGAGCGTCGCGCGGGAGCGGGTGGGCAGGATGTTCTGCACCAGGTTGGGCCCGTTGATCGAGTCCCAGATCCGCTCGGCCTCGGCAACCGCCTCGTCGTGGCTGAGGGCGGCGTACTTGGCGAAGTACGACTCGGGGTCGCGGAAGGCCGTCTCGCGCAGCCGGAGGAACCGCGACACGTACCAGTCGCGGATCTTGTCGCGCCCGGCGTCGACGTAGACGGAGAAGTCGAAGAAGTCGCTCAGGGTCAGGCCGGCGCGGCCGTCGTCGCGCACGCGCGCGGGCTGCAGCACGTTGAGGCCCTCGATGATGACGATGTCGGGGCTCTTGATGACGATCTTCTCGTCGGGCACGACGTCGTAGACGAGGTGGGAGTACGTCGGCGCCTCGACCTCGTCCTTGCCCGACTTGATGTCGACCACGAACCGCAGCAGCGCCCGGCGGTCGTAGGACTCCGGGAAGCCCTTGCGCTGCAGGATGCCGCGTCGTTCGAGCTCGGCGTTGGGGTAGAGGAAGCCGTCGGTGGTGATCAGCGCGACGTTGGGGTGCTCGGGCCAGTGGGCCAGCATCTGCTGCAGCACGCGGGCGGTCGTCGACTTGCCGACGGCGACCGAGCCGGCCAGGCCGATCACGAACGGCGTGCGCGGCGGCGTGGGCTGGTGCAGGAAGCTCTCCTGCTCGCGGTGCAGCTGCCCGGCGGCCTCGACGTACAGGCTGAGCAGGCGCGAGAGCGGCAGGTAGACCTCCTCGACCTCCTCGAGGTCGAGGGCGTCGCCGAGGCCGCGCAGGGTGCGGATCTCCTCGGCGCGCAACGGGTTCGTGGTCTCGTGCGCGAGCGCCGCCCACGCGCTGCGGTCGAGCTCGATGTAGGGGGAGGTCTCGCGGCCCGCATCGTCCGAGCGAGGGCCCGAAGGTTGACCTGGGCCGTGAGCCATGACGGCGATTGTTGCAGGCGGGGCGCCTGCCCGGGCGCCCGGTCCAGCACCCGTAGAGTTGTCTGCCATGTGCGGCATCGTCGGGTACGTCGGCCCGAAGCAGGCCCAGGACGTCGTCCTCGAGGGGTTGCGGCGACTCGAGTACCGGGGCTACGACTCCGCCGGGGTGGCTCTCGTGGTCGAGGCCAACGGAGCCGTTGCGGGCGGCGTGATCGTGGAGTCCAAGAAGGCCGGCAAGCTCGCCAACCTCGAGAAGGCGATGGCCGACCAGCCGCTGCCGCCGTCCACGACGGGCATCGGGCACACCCGGTGGGCCACCCACGGCGCCCCCAACGACGTCAACGCCCACCCCCACCTCGGCCACCAGCGGCGGGTGGCGCTCGTGCACAACGGCATCATCGAGAACTTCGCCGACCTGCGCGCCCGGCTCGAGGCCGACGACCACGTGCTGGTCTCCGAGACCGACACCGAGGTCGTCGCACACCTCGTCGAGCTGCAGGTCGAGTCCGGCGTCGACCTGACGACGGCGATGCAGCGCGTCTGCCAGGTGCTCGAGGGTGCCTTCACGCTGGTGGCGGTCGACGCCGAGGACGCCGACCGCGTGGTCGCCGCCCGCCGCAACAGTCCGCTGGTGGTCGGGGTGGGGGAGGGTGAGTACTTCCTCGGCTCCGACGTGGCGGCGTTCATCGAGCACACGCGGGAGGCGATCGAGCTCGGCCAGGACCAGGTCGTCACCATCACCCGCGACGCCGTCACCATCACCGACTTCGACGGCCGGCCCTCCGAGGGCCGTCACTACCACGTCGACTGGGACCTCTCGGCCGCCGAGAAGGACGGCCACGACTGGTTCATGCGCAAGGAGATCTTCGAGCAGCCCAAGGCCGTGGCCGACTCGCTGCTCGGCCGGCGCACGCTCGACGGCCTGCTGCAGCTCGACGAGATGCGGCTCGCCGACGACGAGATCCGCGACATCAGCAAGATCATCATCATCGCCTGCGGCACGTCGTTCTACGCCGGGATGGTCGCCAAGTACGCCATCGAGCACTGGACCCGCGTGCCCGTGGAGGTCGAGCTGGCCTCCGAGTTCCGCTACCGCGACCCGATCCTCGACTACTCGACCCTCGTGGTGGCGATCAGCCAGTCCGGCGAGACGGCCGACACCCTGCAGGCGATCCGGCACGCCCGCACCCAGCGCTCGAAGGTGCTGGCGATCTGCAACACCAACGGCTCGACGATCCCGCGCGAGTCCGACGCGGTCATCTACACCCACGCCGGCCCGGAGATCGGCGTCGCCTCGACCAAGGGATTCCTCACCCAGCTGGTCGCCTGCTACCTGCTGGCGCTGTACGTCGCGCAGGTCAAGGGCACCCGCTTCGGTGACGAGATCGACGAGGTCATGGAGCAGCTCGAGGCGATCCCCGGCCAGATCGACACGGTGCTCGCCGGTGCCGAGCAGGTCTACGACCTCGCCCACGCCCACACCGGCGCCACCTCGGTGCTGTTCCTGGGCCGCCACGCCGGGTACCCGGTCGCGCTCGAGGGCGCCCTGAAGCTGAAGGAGCTGGCCTACCTGCACGCCGAGGGGTTCGCGGCCGGCGAGCTCAAGCACGGCCCGATCGCGCTGGTCACCGACGGGCTGCCGGTGATGTGCGTCGTCCCGCCCCGTGGCCGCGACCAGCTGCACGAGAAGATGCTCAGCGGCATCCAGGAGGTCCGCGCCCGGGGGGCCCGCACGATCTGCCTGGCCGAGGAGGGTGACTCGCGCATCGAGCCGTACGCCGACGTCCTGATCCGGCTGCCGCGGGTGCCGGTGCTGCTGCAGCCGCTGGTGGCGATCGTGCCCCTGCAGCTCTTCGCGTGCGAGCTCGCCAGCGCGCTCGGCCACGACGTCGACCAGCCGCGCAACCTCGCCAAGTCCGTGACCGTCGAGTGAGGGCCGTCCCGTGGCAGTGATCGGCGTCGGCATCGACGTCTGCGACCTCGAGCGCTTCGCCCAGTCGCTGGAGCGCACTCCGGGCCTGCGCGAGCGCCTGTTCACCCCCGCCGAGGCCGCGCGCCCGATGGCGTCGCTGGCCGCCCGGTTCGCCGCGAAGGAGGCCCTCGCCAAGGCCCTCGGCGCCCCCGGCAACCTGGGCTGGCACGACGCCGAGGTGCACTCCGAGACGTCGGGTCGGCCGGTCTTCGAGCTGCGCGGCACCGTGCGGGCCCGGGCCGACGAGCTCGGCGCCGTCCACGTGCACCTCTCGCTCTCCCACGACGCCGGCATCGCCTCCGCCGTCGTGGTGCTGGAGTCCTGAGGTGGTGTGCTGAGCGCGCTAGTGCGCGGTCGCAGGTACCGAGTAGGAATGTCGAGGGCGAGCTATGTCGGCCGCATCTCGGTGGGGCTCGTGGGTATCGCCACCGATGGTTGTAAGCACGTTGTTGACGGTTATGGCTGATCAGCGCCGGACAGTTGCAACTGTCACTGAAGAACCGTGGACAACGTGTCGACCACGGCCCGCGCTGCGGAGCGTGCGTGCGAATCAGGTCGCCTCCAGTGGCCGGGCACGGCCCGGTCAGCGACCTCGACGGGGCGCTCGCTGATCTTGAACGCCTCGCGGTACGGGCTCTTCGCGCGCCGGTCGGATGCTGCCCTGGGGCTGCGGGCCCGGCGACCTGGCGAGCTTGCCGGCGAGGTCGCGCAGGCTGCCGCGGGTCTGGACGTACAGGGCCCGGTAGACGTCTCGTGCGACACGCGACCCATCCTCGTGCAGCGCCGTGCCAGGGTGCTCGCAGCGCAACATGGCTGCGATCAGGCCGGTGCGACCAGCCGTCGTCCATCCACTGCTCGACAGACGACACAGGCCGAGGGTTGTCGATGAAGCTGGAACGCCCTCGGTAGACGTCGCTGTTCGTGGGCCCGCGTGCGCGACGGGGGCCAGTAGGACCGATCCGGCCGCGGTTGCGCTTGACCTGCAGCGCCACACCACCGTGTGTTCCGGCGACGTCAGCGCGCCGATCGCGCTAGGAGGGCCGGCAAGGAGCACCGCCAGCGACCGGTCGCTGCAACGCTCGAGCGGCCCGGTCGTCTGGACTGCGCACGCGTGGGCGTGCGGGCAGGCCTGCAGCCCGCGTGGATGTAGGACTCGACGGCGCCCAGAGGACGCCCCGCGCGGTCTGCCGACGCCGCGCGACCAGGCTGGCCTGGACCGCCAGCAGACCAGCGAAGCTCGTGCATGGACCGGAGAGCACTTATCGGCATCGAGGCCCTTCAGGACCGTTGCACAGGTCCTGAAGAACCGTGTGAGACGACGTAGCGGCGCGGCCCGCCGCACTACGGTGAGACCGATGAGGCAGGCACACACGGTCGAGCAGGTGCGGGCCGCGGAGGCGGAGCTGATGGCGCGGCTGCCCGAGGGTGCTCTGATGCAGCGGGCCGCCCACGGGCTGGCTCACGCCGTCCTCGACCTGCTGGGCAACGTCTACGGACGGCGGGTGCTGCTGCTGGTCGGGTCGGGCGACAACGGCGGAGACGCCCTGTACGCCGGCGCGGTGCTGGCGCGGCGTGGGGTGCTGGTCGAGGCGTGGCTGCTCTCCGACCACGCCCACGAAGCCGGCACCGCCGCACTCGTGCGCGTCGGCGGCCGGCTCGTGACCGCCGCGCCGACCACGCCACCCGACCTCGTCGTCGACGGCATCGTCGGCATCGGCGGCCGGCCCGGGCTGCGTCCCGAGGCCGAGCGCGCGCTCGCAGCGGTGGCCGGCATCCCGGTCGTCGCGGTCGACACCCCGAGCGGCGTCGACGTCGACACCGGCGAGCTCGACGGGCCGCACGTCGAGGCGGCGCTGACGGTCACGTTCGGCACCCACAAGGTCGCGCACCTCGTCGATCCCGCGTCGAGCGCGGCGGGCGCCGTCCACCTCGTCGACCTCGGCCTCGACCTGCCCGCTCCGGCCGCGGAGGCCCTTCAGACCAGCGACGTCGCGGCCTTGCTCCCGCGCCCCACCGAGGATGCCCAGAAGTACACGCGCGGCGTCGTCGGCGTCCGCGCCGGCTCGGCCACCTACCCGGGAGCCGGCCTGCTGTCGGTCGGCGGCGCCAGCTGCGGACTCGCCGGCATGGTGCGGTACGTCGGCGACGACGCCGTCCTCGACCTCGTCCGCTCCCACCACCCGGAGGTCGTGGGGGCCGGGCGGGTGCAGGCGTGGGTCGTCGGGTCGGGCAGCGGCACCCTGGCCGCGGAGACCCTCGTCGCCTCGCTCGCCGACGGGGTCCCGACCGTGGTCGACGCCGACGCGCTGGCCCACGCACCACGCGACCGCCCCGACGCGATCCTCACCCCGCACGCCGGCGAGCTCGCGAGCATGCTCGACGCCGACCGTGCCGACGTCGAGGCACGTCCGCTCGCGCACGCCCGCCGCGCCGCCGACCACTACGGCGCGGTCGTGCTGCTCAAGGGCCGCCGCACGCTGGTCGTGCACCCCGACGGCCGGGTCCGCGTCACGACCACCGGCACGCCGTGGCTCGCCACCGCGGGCGCCGGCGACGTGCTGGGTGGCGTGATCGGGGCCCTGGCCGCGGCCGGACTCGAGCCGTTCGACGCGGCCAGCGTCGGGTCGTGGCTGCACGGAGCCGCGGCGACCAGCGTCGGTGGTTCGTTCACCGCCGGCGACGTCGCGCGGGCCCTTCCGCGTGTCATCGGGGAGACCCTGGGAGGATGGCGGGCATGAACGCGCGGGCCGAGATCGTCGTCGACCTCGCCGCGATCCGTCACAACGTGCGGCTCCTCCGCGAGATCGCCGGCGTCACGATGATCACCGTCGTCAAGGCAGACGGCTACGGCCACGGCATGCTGCCGGTCGCGCGCGCCGCCCGCGAGGCCGGCGCAGAGTGGCTCGCCGTGGCCACCCTCGACGAGGTCCGCGCCCTGCGCGCCGCGGGCGACACCGGGCGGCTGCTGACCTGGCTCACCGTGCCCGACGAGCAGTACGACGACGCGATCCGCGCCGACGTCGACCTCACGGCGTACTCCGTGGGCGAGCTCGACGAGGTCGCCGCCGCCGCGAGCTACGTGGGCGCCCCGGCGCGCGTGCAGCTGAAGGTCGACACCGGGCTCAACCGTGGAGGAGCCCCCCGCGGCGAGTGGGAGGCCCTCTTCGCCCGCGCCCGTGCGGGCGAGGACGCCGGGCACTGGCGGGTCACGGGCGTCTGGTCGCACTTCGCGTGCGCCGACGAGCCCGACCACCCCGCCAACGACGCCCAGCAGGCCGCCTTCGACGACGCGCTCGCCCTGGCGGACGCCGCGGGCCTGCGCCCCGAGCTGCGGCACCTGGCCAACTCGGCCGCCGCGATCCTGCGGCCAGGCGCGCGCTACGACGCCGTCCGGGTCGGCATCGCGTCGTACGGCCTCGACCCCGCCCCGACCGTCGCGCACGGCACCGACCTGCGGCCGGCGATGACGGTGCGCGCGAGCCTGGCGATGGTCAAGCACGTCGCGGCCGGCGACTCGCGTCTCCTACGGCCACACCTGGACCGCCACCGCGCCCACCACCATCGGTCTGGTGCCCGTCGGGTACGGCGACGGCATCCCGGTGCACGCCAGCAACGTCGCCGAGGTGGTGGTCGACGGCAAGCGCCGCCCGCTGCGGGGCCGGGTCTGCATGGACCAGGTCCTCGTCGACCTCGGCGGCGACGAGCCGCCGGCCGGCAGCGACGTCGTCCTCTTCGGCCCGCCCGTCGCCGGCCAGTCCACCGCGCAGGACTGGGCCGAGGCGTGCGGCACGATCAACTACGAGATCGTCACCCGCATCGGAGGACGCATGACCCGGCGGTACGTCGACGGGGACCTCCCATGACCACCCCACGCTGTTCTTCGCTCCCTCCGCTTCGCTCCCTCCGCGAACAACACCGCGGGGACCCCGGATGAGCACCGCTCGACGCTGGGTGCTCAGCTCGGTCGGCGGCGCGGTCGGCCTGGCAGCGGCCGGCACCGCCGTCGGCATCCTGCGTCAGCAGCGGGCGATCAGCCGGGTCGCGGGCGAGGACGTCGCCTTCGGTGCCCTGCGCGCCGACCCGATCACCGTGGTCGCCGAGGACGGCGTCCCGCTGCACGTCGAGGTCGACGACCTCGCCGAACCCACCGGACGCCGGCGCCGCCCCTCGGCGCCGGTGACCGTCGTGTTCGCCCACGGCTACTGCCTCAACCTCGACTCGTGGCACTTCCAGCGTGCCGCCTACCGCGGCCTGGTCCGCAGCGTCTTCTACGACCAGCGCTCCCACGGACGCTCGGGCCGGTCGGGCCGCGAGCACGCGACCATCGAGCAGCTGGGCCGCGACCTCAAGCAGGTGCTCGACGAGGTCGTGCCCGAGGGGCCGGTCGTGCTGATCGGCCACTCGATGGGCGGGATGACGATCGTCGCCCTCGCCGAGCAGTTCCCCGAGCTGATCGGCACCAAGGTGATCGGGATCGGTCTGCTCTCCACCACGGCCGGCGGGCTCGACCCCAGCCGGGTGCTGCTGCCGATGCTGCCCGCGCGGCTCACCGGCCGGTTCACCCACCGCGCCGTCGCGACGCTGCAGCGCGGGCACGGGGTGGTCGACTCCCTCCGCCGCGCAGGCCGCGCGGTCGCGAACGTCGCGACCAACCGCTTCGCCTTCGGCGGCGACGTACCGGAGTCGTACGTCTCGTTCGTCGACGACATGCTCTCCCAGACGCCGTTCGAGGTGGTCGCCGACTTCTTCCCGAGCTTCCGCGGGCTCGACAAGTTCGACGGCGTCGAGGCGCTCGACGAGGTGCCGGTCTCGATCATCTGTGGCACCGACGACAAGCTCACCTCGGTCGGCCACTCCCGCAAGCTGCACGTGCGGATCGCGGGCTCGCGGCTCCTCGAGTGCGAGGGGGCCGGCCACATGGTGCCGTTGGAGCGGCACGACCAGGTCAACGCCGAGCTCGACCAGCTGATCACCGCCGCGACCACGCGGGCGGCTGCGCGTTGACGAGCAGGGTCACCGTCCGGCGCGTCGGCTCCGCGTCGGCGGCGGTGGTGCTGACGATCATCCAGGACGCCTTCGGCAGCCGGCCGGTGCTCGACCCACCGGCCGACGCCCTGTCGGAGACCGAGTCGTCGGTCGCCACCCGGCTCGCGCTCGGCGGCGGCCTGGTCGCCTACGTCGACGGTGAGCCCGTGGGTGCGCTGCTGATGGACGCCGTGGGCGACGCCGTCTACCTGCGCCGGTTCGGGGTGGTCTCGGCAGCCCGCGGGCACGGCGTCGCCGCCGCCCTCATCCAGGCCGCGTCCGAGGCCGCGGTCGGCCGGCCGTGGCTGCGGGTCGTCGCCCGCGAGGAGCTCCCCGCGACCGTCGCGTTCTGGGCGCACCGGGGCTTCGTGCAGACCGACCGTCGCTCGCCGTACGTCGAGCTGGTGCGGGCGGTGCCCACGTTCCACGACGTGCCCACCGCCGAGGACATGCGGGCGCTCGGCGCGCGGGTGGCCACCGACCTGCGGCCCGGCGACCTGGTGGTGCTCACCGGCGACCTCGGCGCCGGCAAGACGACGTTCACCCAAGGGCTCGGCCGCGGTCTGGGGGTCGAGGGAGCGGTCACGTCGCCGACGTTCGTGATCGCGCGCGAGCACCGCTCGACCCGCGGCGGGCCCGAGCTCGTGCACGTCGACGCCTACCGCCTCGGCGGCGCCGCCGAGCTCGACGACCTCGACCTCGACGCCTCCCTCGACGACGCGGTCACGGTCGTCGAGTGGGGCGAGGGGCTCGCCGAGGAGCTCGCCGACTCGCGGCTGCAGATCCGGATCACCCGCCCCGCCCCCTCCAGCACCCCGAGACCGACGGCGACGACCAGCGCACCGTCGAGATCCTTCGCCTCGGTCCGCGCTGGGCGACCCACTGACGCCCACTAGCATCGGCCCGTGCTGCTCGCCTTCGACACCGCCTCGCCCACGGTCTCCGTGGCCGTGCTCGACGACGACGTCGTGCGGGCCCAGCTGGCCTCCGAGGAGGCGATGCGTCACGGCGAGCAGCTGGCGCCGCTGATCGAGGAGGCGCTGAGACGCGCCGACGCGACCCGGTTCGACCTCACGGCGGTCGCGGTCGGGGTCGGTCCCGGGCCGTTCACCGGGCTCCGCGTCGGGCTGGTGACCGCCCGCACCCTCGGCTTCGTGCTCGACGTGCCGGTGTACGGCGTCTGCTCGCTCGACGCGCTCGCGGTCGAGGCGGTCGACACCGGCGCGGTGACTGCGCCGTTCCTGGTCGCCACCGACGCCCGCCGCAAGGAGGTCTACCTGGCGGCGTACGACGCCGACGGCACCCGCACCAGCGGACCGGCCGTCGACCGTCCGGCCGCCGTCGCCACCGACGCGCCCGTCGTGGGGGAGGGGCCGCTGCTCTACCCCGAGGCGTTCCCCACCGCCGTCGGCCCCCGGCGCCCGTCGGCCGCGTGGCTGGGCCTGACGGTCGTCGACGAGCGCGCCGAGCTGCTCGACCCCGAGCCCCTGTACCTGCGCCGGCCGGACGCCGAGATCCCCGGCGCCCCGAAGCCGGTCTCGTGATCAGGGCGGCGACGCGCGCCGACGCCGACGCGATCGCCGCCCTGGAGTCCGAGAACCTGGGCGTCGACGCCTGGTCGCCGGGCCTGGTCGCGGCCGGCGTCTCGGGCGAGCTGCCGACGGTCGTCTACCTGGTCGCCGAGGTCGACGGGCACGTCGCCGGGTACGCCGCGGCGAGCATCGTGGCCGACATCGCCGAGCTCCAGCGGATCGCGGTGACGCCGAGCCACCGCCGTACCGGTCTGGCCAGCGCGCTGCTCGACGGAGTGCTCTCGGAGGCGCGGGCGGGCGCGGTCGACCGGCTGCTGCTGGAGGTGCGCGACGACAACGCGGACGCGACCGCCTTCTACGCAGCCCGCGGCTTCGTGGAGATCGACCGGCGCCGCCGCTACTACCGCGACGGCGCCACGGCCGTGGTCATGCTGCTGGCGCTCTGAGCGATCGAACCTCAGTCGAGGACGCCGGGCGCGGAGCCGTCGTCGTCGACCCAGTCGCGGCCGTCGTCGAACAGGTCGCGGTCACGGCCCTCCCGCTCGCCTTCCTTGCGCTTGCCCCGGCGTCCCGTGGCGCCGATGCCTCCGGCGGTGGCACCACGAGCACCGGCGGCGCCTCGCCCGCCGGCGGCCACTCCGCCGGCGGCACCGCGTCCGAGGGCTCCGGCCGCACCCGCCGTGCCGACGGATCGGGCGGAGGTGCCGATCGGTGCCGCACCGCGCTCGGCGTTCCCGGGGCGCCGGAGACGCCGCCCCGGATCGCGGCGGCGAGGCCGGCGGCGCCGAGCACACCGGCAGCGCCCAGGCCGAGAGCGCTCGAGGAGATGCCGCCGGGCGCCGACGGTCCTCCGGGCGCCGACACCGAACCGGTACCGAGCCCGGGTGGCACCTGACCGCCCGGGCCCTGCGGAACACCGGGCTCGTGACCGGTCTCGTCGACCGGGGGGTCGACCACCGGCAGGTCGACCACAGGAGGTTCGACGACCGGAGGCTCGACGACCGGGGGCAGGGGCGGAGGACAGACGACGACCACCGGCGGCCAGACGGGCGGCGGGGGTGGGGGACAGACGATCACGACCGGCGGCTCGGGCAGGCCCGGGTCGTCATGGAGTCCGGTGCGACGGCGTCCCTTGCCGTGGACGTTCTTCATCACCTCGATCTCACGGGCGAAGACCTCGTCCATCCGGTCGGCCCACTTCCGGGAGACCTCCTCGCGGGCACCGAAGCGCTTCTGGTGCTCGGCGACCCGGCCGCCGTGCTCCGTCCGGGCGCGGACGTCGTCGGGCGTGGGCGTCCCGACGGGCGCCAGGTAGGGCCCGGGGTCGGCCCGAGGCTCCAGGTCGGACTTGGTGTCGAGGTCGCCGCGCGCCTCGATGGCGTTGGCGATGACCCGGGCGGCACGGCCGAGGGCCTCGCTGCCGCTCTGGAGGATCCGGGCCTTGGTGGCCATCGAGTCCGAGGCCCCGTGGAAGGCGACGCCCATGGCCGGGCCGGTCCGGCCACCGATCTCCTCGTCGCGCTCGGCCGCGGTCTCCAGCGACCGCGCCACCACCACGAGCAGCTGGGCGCACCGCTCCCACTCGACCGCCGCGTCGTCGATCGGGTCCGGGTCGGCGCCCTGGAGGTAGGTGCGGAAGCGGATCTCCTGCTGCCCGGCCATCAGGACTCCCTCCGCGAGGTCGTGGACCGGTCGTCCTGCTCGACGACGACGAACGGTGCCGCCTGCACCCTGGCCGTCGTCCGGCGGGCGCGGTCGTCGCCGTCCTGGTCGGTGAAGACGAGCTCGTCGTTGAACCGGTGGACGTTCTCCTGGTAACCGCGCAGCCCGCTGACCATCTGGTCCATCGCCTCGAGGACGTGCCGGTGCGCAATCTCGGTGTGGCGACCCAGGTTCTCGCCGCGTTGCGAGCCGCCGAACTTCTGCGGGTTCACGCTTCGGAGACGGAAGCTGCCGATGTCGTCGGCACCGCGCTCGAGGATGCCGACGATCTCGCGGATCGTCGCCTCCTCGACACTGAGCTCGCGCAGCACCTCGCCGACGGTGTCGGGGGTGTACTCGGGGATGTACATGGCGGTCTCCTCGTCGTCGCGCGGACACCCCGTCCGAGCCACAGGCTGAGTACCCGGCTCGAGTCACGGCAAAACGTCTACGCTCGGTGCCCCTGTCGCCTCGGAACGAAGGACGCCGTCCATGACCCGACTCTCTCGGGCCCGTCCGGGCCGGCTGCTCGCCGGCGCCGTCCTCCTGCTCGGCGGGCTGGCCGCGTGCTCCGACGAACCGGACGGACCCGACACCGCGCCGGTCAGCGAGACGAGCGACGCGTCGCCGTCGGCGCCCTCCACGCCGTCCACGACCGCAGAGCCGACCACGCAGCCGGCGTCCGGGCCACTGCTCGAGATGCCGGCGGCGACCGTCAACCTTCCCGAGGGCTGGGCGAAGGACGCCGACCTGACCAGCTTCCTCGCGACGGGCAACGGCGGCGACGTGGGCCGGACCATGACCCTCAGCCAGCTCCCGGCGCTCGACCCCGACGTCACGCCCCAGGGGCTGGAGCGGGCCACCAACAAGACCACCTTCGGCTCGCAGGGCACGGTGCTCGAGCCGGTCGTGGTGTCCGGGGTCGAGATGCGTCATGTGCAGGGCCGGGTCGGCAGCACGAAGGTCGAGGACGCCTTCGTGACCCTCGTGGACGGCGACATCGTCGGCATCTCGGTCAGCCTGTCCCGCTCCGTGTCCGACGCCGAGCGACAGACCGTGATCGAGGCCGTGCTGGCCTCGGTCGTCTGGCGCTGACGGGTCAGACCGTCAGCCGGTCAGCAAGAACCTGAAGTCGTCGACGGTGCCCTTGACCGGGCCGGCGACGGTGCCGGTCGAGCCGTCCACAGCAAGGGTGACGATCTCCCACGTCTGGGCCCCGAAGAAGTGGACCGGTGCCGCGAGGCGCTCGTCGTCCAGCCACGCGAAGCCGCCGGGGAGCGCGCCGTCCTCGGGCTCGAGGCGGGCGATCTCGGTGCCCTCCATGTCGAGGATCACGACCCAGCCGGCACCGAACCCGTCGGAGTACGACGGCGTGGCGATGACGTGGCGGCCGTCCGGCGCGACCTGCCGCACCGTGTAGTCGCAGGTCTCGAAGAGGTACTCGCCCGCGGTCGTGTCGTAGACGCCGCCGCACGAGCTGAGGTCGTCCGGGAACTCGTTCACGACCGACACCAGGCCGTCGGCGTTGGCGCCGGTGATCGTCAACGCGTCCGGTACCGGCCGTGACGTGTCGCCGTTGCCCGCCACCACGACGGGGTCCTTGGCGTCGCCGTACTTGAGGTACACGCGGCAGTCGGACTCCGCGTCGCACGTGGGGCCGCCCGTCACCGCGACCACCTCGTTGCCGATGGAGATCCCTTCCGCCAGCACGGCGTCGCCGCCGTCCCACCTGACGCGCAGGTCGCCCTGGGGGTCGATGAAGGCAACGATCTCGCCCGAGGCGCTGGCGACCGGGAAGGTCGTCGACGCGATGGAGTCGACCACCTCACCCTCGGGGTCGATCACATCGACGACCACGATGTTGCCGTCGCTGCGGGTGGCCAGCACCTGGTCTCCGAGGGTGGCGGCGGTCTGGTACGTCGCGTCCGGAAGCTCGAACGCAGTGCCGTCGGGGCGGTGGTAGGTCTTCTTGTCCAGGTAGCCGGTGCCGATCGCCTCGGGGTCGGACGGGCCCGGGTCGGGGTCGGGGTCGGAGAGTCGGTGGCGGTGGGTGCAGCGGGACCCGGCCCCTCGTCGGCGTCGCCGAGGGCGTTGCCCGCGACGATGACCGCGGGGACGATCACGGCCGCGGCGGCCAGGACGCCGCCTGCGACGGCGACGCGGCGCTTGCGTCGGATGCTCATGGCCCTGCCCCTCACGGTGCCGAGAGTCAGAGGTGCTTCGTGGAGGTCGCGGACGCGGCGGTCGAACTCGCTGCTCATCTCGCTCTCCCAGGTGCTGTCGTGGTCGTTCATCAGGAGGCCTCCGGTCGGCCGGGGTGCAGGTCCGCGGGGACGCGTTCGCGCAGGGCCGCGATGGCGCGGCTGCACTGCGACTTGACGGTGCCGGTCGAGATGCCGAGCACGTCGGCGGTCTCCGCCTCGCTGAGCTGCTCGTAGTAGCGCAGGACGACGACCGCCCGCGCCTTCGGCGGCAGGGACTGGACGACGTCCCAGAGCGCGTCGCTGCGGCCCTCGTCGTACTCGTCGTGGTGGGGAGCGTCGGGGATCACCTCGGTGGCGTGCTCGCGCTTCTTCCAGCCGCGCCGCCACATCGAGTTGTTCTCGTTGACCATGATCCGGCGCACGTAGGCGTCGACCGAGTCGCGGTCTCGCACCTTGTCCCACGCCAGGTAGAGCTTGGCCAGCGAGGTCTGGAGCACGTCCTCGGCATGGTTGCGGTCGCCGGTCAGCAGGTACGCCGTGCGCAGCAGGCTCGGCTGCCGCGCCTGCAGGTACGCCGTGAACTCGGCGTCACGCCGTTCGGCTCGCGAACCCATGCTCCCAGTCTCGGGCCTGGCCCGGCTGTGCAGCTGCATCATCGCCTCCGTCCATGCATCACGTGACCAAGACGCGAACAGCTCGGCGAAGGTTGCAATCGCTCGTGGAGCTCAGCTCCTGAGGACGTCCTCGACGGTCTCGGCGAGCCGGACCAGCTCCGAGCTCCGCTCGTGCTCACCGGCCGCGGCGAGCGCCGCTGACGACGACCGCATCTCGGCGACCTCCCGCTCGACCACCTCACGTTCGTCGTCCGGGGTCAGGGATCGGCGCGGCGCCTCGCCGGCCCCGAGACCGTCCGCGGCGCCCGCGACGTGCTCTGACGTGGGCATCGGAGTCCCGTGCGTCACGGGCACCGCCTCGGCGTTCTCCAGGGCGGCGAGGACGTTGCGCATCGCTCCCACGGTCTGCCGGTCACGGGCACGCATCGCCGCGGTGAGACGGTTCCGGAGCGCGACACGGAGCGACGAGACCATGAGTCGCAGCCTACGGGGCACACGCTGCGCCGGCCGGGCGGCGAGCCCACGTGCCCCCGCCCCCGACTGGGCTTGCAACGGCTGATGGAGACCACGGGCGGGCCCGGTCCGACGCGTCGCGCCCTGGACGCGCTGCGTACCCGGGCGCCGGCCATCGCCCGGAAGCTCTGAAGCCTCACGAGGGTCGTCCGGGAACCTCCTGCCTCGAGCAATCGCCCGCCCCCTACGGTTGGCTGAGACCGCACACACCGGTGCCGACCAGGAGGAACACATGCAGCAGGTCAAGGCCGTCGTCGCGAAGGCCAAGGGAGCGCCCGTCGAGCTGGTGACGATCAACGTGCCCGACCCGGGTCCGGGCGAGGCCGTCGTGCAGGTGCAGGCCTGCGGGGTCTGCCACACCGACCTGCACTACCGCGAGGGCGGGATCAACGACGAGTTCCCCTTCCTGCTGGGACACGAGGCGGCCGGCGTGGTCGAGGCCGTCGGCCCCGACGTGACGTCGGTAGCCCCCGGCGACTTCGTGATCCTCAACTGGCGCGCGGTCTGCGGTGACTGCCGGGCCTGCGACCGCGGCCAGCCGCAGTACTGCTTCGCCACCCACAACGCCACCCAGAAGATGACCCTCGAGGACGGCACCGAGCTCAGCCCCGGCCCTCGGCATCGGCGCGTTCGCGGAGAAGACCCTGGTCGCGGCCGGCCAGTGCACCAAGGTCGACCCGTCGGCCCGCCCGGCCGCGGTCGGCCTCCTCGGCTGCGGAGTGATGGCCGGCATCGGCGCCGCCATCAACACCGGTGCGGTGACCCGCGGCAAGTCCGTGGCCGTGATCGGCTGCGGCGGCGTCGGCGTGGCCGCGGTGGCCGGCTCGGCGCTGGCCGGGGCGAGCACGGTCATCGCCGTCGACATCGACGCCAAGAAGCTGGAGGCGGCGAAGGCGCTCGGCGCCACGCACACGGTCAACAGCAGCGAGGACGGACGCGGTCGAGGCGATCCAGGCGCTCACCGGCGGGTTCGGCGCCGACGTGGTGATCGAGGCGGTCGGCCGCCCCGAGACCTGGAAGCAGGCGTTCTACGCCCGCGACCTGGCCGGCACGGTCGTGCTGGTCGGCGTCCCGACGCCGGACATGAAGCTGCCCGACATCCCGCTGATCGACGTGTTCGGCCGCGGCGGCGCGCTCAAGTCCAGCTGGTACGGCGACTGCCTGCCCAGCCGCGACTTCCCGATGCTGGTCGACCTCTACCAGCAGGGCCGACTCGACCTCGACGCGTTCGTGACCGAGGAGATCGGCATCGACGCCGTGGAGGCGGCGTTCGACCGGATGCACCAGGGCGACGTCCTGCGCTCGGTGGTGGTGTTCTGATGGGCAACCTGCGCGTCGACCACGCGGTCGCGTCCGGCACGTTCAGCCTCGACGGCGAGACCCACGAGGTCGACAACAACATCTGGGTGGTCGGCGACGACGAGGAGTGCGTGGTCATCGACGCCCCGCACGACGTCACCGCGATCCTGGACGTCGTCGCCGGCCGTCAGGTGAAGGCGATCGTGCTACCCACGCCCACGACGACCACGTCGGGTGGCGCCGGCGCTGCGCGAGCAGGTGACAGCGCCGATCCTGCTGCACCCCGACGACAAGCCGCTGTGGGAGCTCACCCACCCCGACTCGCTGTGGGACGTCGACCTCTCCGACGGCAGAGCCTCAAGATCGCCGGCGCCTCGCTCAAGGTGCTGCACACGCCGGGTCACGCGCCGGGCGCGGTGTGCCTCTACGTGCACGACCTCGGCTGCGTCTTCACGGGCGACACGCTCTTCCAGGGTGGGCCAGGGGCCACCGGGCGGTCGTTCAGCGACGCCGACCTCATCGTCGCCTCGATCCGGGCCCGGCTGTTCGCGCTGCCCGACGAGACCGTCGTCCACACCGGTCATGGTGACGACACCACGATCGGGGCGGAGAGGGCAGCGCTAGCGCTTGACTAGCTCCGGCGACTCCAGCTCGTCCTTCTTCTCGTCGCCGTGTCCCGGCCACCACGCGGCGTGCCCGATCAGGGCAGTGAGGGCCGGCGTGAAGAACATCGCCATCACGAACGCCGACACCATGATGCCGAACGACAGGGCGAAGCCCATCGACACGAGCAGCGAGTTGCCCGCCAGCATCAGCGAGGCGAACGTGCCGGCGAGGATCACGCCGGCCGCCGCGACCGTGGGCCCGCCGTGCTTGAGGGCCTCGGCCGCCGCGTCGCGCGACGACTGCCCTCGCGGGCCTCCTCGCGCAGCCGGGCGATCATCAAGATGTTGTAGTCGGTGCCGAGCGCCACCACGAACAGGTAGATGTAGATCGGTAGCAGGAAGATCAGGCCGTCCTCCACCGAGGATGCTCGAAGAGCAGCGTCGTCGCGCCGAGGGTGGCTCCGAAGCCGAGCCCGACCGAGAGCATCAGGTAGAACGGCGCGACCAGGCTGCGCAGCAGCAGGGCGAGGATCAGCATGATCACGAGGGCCGCCACCGGGAAGACGATCGAGTAGTCGCGGTTCATGGCCGCCTGGAAGTCGACGAAGATCGACGTCGTCCCGCCGACGTAGGCCTCGGTGCCGTCGGGTGCCGCGTCGTGGGCGACGTCGCGCACCGGGCCGCGGACGTCGTCGATGGCCGCGTCGGACGCCGGGTTCTCGTCGAGGAAGAAGGTGACCGGCCAGGTCGTGCCGTCCTCCGCTGGCCTGGCCCAGCCGGGCCTACGCCACACCCTCGGCCGCCACCGACCGCGTCGGCCAGCGCCTGCGCGTCGTCCTCGGCATCTCCTGCCCCTCGGTCGAGGCGAGGATGACGAGCCGGGTCGCTCGCGCCGGCCGAGACGCTCGGTGAAGTTGTCGAGGGCGATCGTCGACTCCACGTCGTCGGGCAGGCCGGAGTCGCCGAGGTCGAAGGTCGGCGTGAAGGTGAACGCGACCGCAGCCAGCACCGCCAGCAGGCCGCCGGAGACGATCGCGTAGCGAGCCGGACGTCGCGCCAGCGACCGTCCGACCGCGGCGAACCGTGCCGACTTCGGCTCGACGAGGTACTTCTTCGAGGGCCAGAACAGGGCGCGCCCGAGCACGGCGACGACGGCCGGCACCAGGGTCAGCGACGCCAGCAGGGTCACGCCCACCGCGATCGCGAGGGCCGGGCCCAGCGAGCGGAAGATGCCCAGCGAGGACAGCGCCAGGGCCATGAACGACACGATCACCGCGCCACCGGCGGACGCGATCGCCTCGCCGGCCCGCTCGAGTGCGTGCCCGACGGCCGGGCGGGTGGTCTCGCCCTCACGCAGCCGTTCGCGGTAACGGAAGAGGAAGAACAGGATGTAGTCGGTGCCGATCCCGTAGAGGACCACGATGAGCAGGAACTCGACGTCGCTGCTCGCCTGGAGGCCGAAGACCTTGTTGGCGGTACCGATCAGGCCGGTGGCGATGGTCGAGACGACGCCGACCACGACGATCGGCATCAGCGTGATGATCACGCTGCGGAAGATGACGGCGAGCAGCACCACGATCAGCAGGACCGTGGCGGCACCGACGATGGCCAGGGCGTCGCTCGACGCCTCCTGGTTGTCGTAGCTCTGCGCGAGCGCCCCGGTGACGCCGTACTCGAGGTCGGTGCCCTCGGTGGCGGCCTCGAGGTCGTCGCGCAGGTCGGTCACGGAGTCGAACTCCGAGGGTTCGTAGCCGGTGGCGTCCTCGGCGAGCCCGATGATCGAGAAGGCGATCTCGCCGCTCTCCGACGGAGTCACCAGGGCGTCCGGCTGGTTCGGGTCGGCGGGCTGCACGCGGTCGAGCGCCTCGCCCAGCTTGCCCCCGACGTCGCCCATGATCCCGTTCGCGGTCGCGACGTCGTCCTCGCTGAGCGCCTCGCCGTCGGGACGGTCGAAGACCACGATCGCGCCCACCGTGGTGTTGGTGTCGGGGAAGGCGTCGGCCTGGATCTCGGCCGCCTGGATCGACTCGTAGTCGTCGGGCAGGAACTCCGACTGGTCGGTCGTGGTCTCGAGGGCCGGGGCGAAGCCGACGACGAGCGCGGCGAACACCACCCAGCCTGCGATCACGAACCAGGGACGACGAGAGGCAAGGCGACCGAGAGAGGAGAACACGCCAACACCGTAAACGACACCCTCGGGGGTGTAGGCAACCGGATCCCAGCATGCTGGGGCAGCGTCCGGTGACCTTTCGTGAGCGTTGGACCGATTTGTCCGTGAGGGATAGGCAGGCGGCCCCGACGTGCCTATAGTCCGCATCGGGGGAACTGCACATTCCAGCTGCACTTCTCTGTGTCCGGATCCTCGGCTACCGACTAGGCGTAGGCGAGTTCTTCTGTGACCGGAGCACCCCAATGGTTCATCCCCCCACCCACCGGACCCGTCGCGCTCTCGGCGTCGGTCTCGTCGCGGCCCTTGCTGCTTGGATCGTCGTCCTTCCCTTGGCGGGGGTGGCGCACGCGGAGGCAACGGTGGTGCCGCTCGGCACCGCCAGACCGTTCTCGGTCCTGGCCGGTTCGACGATCACCAACACGGGCACCACGGTGGTCAACCGCGGCATCGGGGTCCACCCAGGCACAGCGATCACGGGCGCCGGTTCCATGGTCATCGGGGGAGAGGTGCACGCCGGCGACCAGGTGGCGCGGACCGCGAAGACCGACCTGACGACGGCGTACAACGACGCAGCCGGGCAGTCGCCGCGCACGGCGGCCGACCCGGAGCTGGGCGGCGAGACCCTCGTCGGTGGGGTCTACCGACGTACCGCTGCGATGGCGCTGAACGGCACCCTGACCCTGGACGGCCAGAACGACCCCGACTCGGTGTGGGTGTTCCAGGCAGGCTCGACCCTGACGACGGGCTCGGGCAGCTCCGTCGTGCTGATCAGGGGAGCCAACCCGTGCAACGTGTTCTGGCAGGTCGGCAGCTCGGCCACCATCGGCACCACGACGTCGTTCGTCGGCACCGTCATGGCCGACCAGAGCATCGCGATGCAGACCGGTGCTCGCCTGCGCGGGCGGGCCCTCGCCCGGATCGGCGCGGTCACCCTCGACACCAACGTGATCACGTCCCCGCTGTGCCGCGTCTCCGACGGCGGCGATGACGGCGGTGGCGGAGACGACGGAGACGACGGCGATGACGGGGGCGGCGGCAACGGTGGCGGCGGCAACGGTGGCGGCGACAACGGCGGCGGCGGCAACGGTGGCGGCGGCAACGGTCGGCGGCGGCAACGGTGACGGCGGCGGCAACGGTGGCGGCGGCGGCAACGGTGACGGCGGCGGCGGCAGCCAGATCGACGAACCTCCGTCGGGCGGGGTCGACACCGGTGACACCGGGACCGTGGCCTCGCCGGTCGGCGCAGCCCCCTGGGTGTGGGGTTTCGCCCTCGGCGCCGGCGTCCTCGCGGTTGGACTACAGGTGACCCGGCGGCGCCGACAGCCGTGACGCTGGGACGGCGACGACACCGGCGCCGGTCGGGGTCCCCCTGGGCCCGCACCCTGGCGGCGGTCCTGTCGACGGCAGTGATCCTGACCGGAACCGCCGTCGGCGGTCACGATCGGTGCCCGCGACGACGGCAGCGCGTCCGGCAGTGAGCCGACTCCGGGCCGGTCGAGCCCAGTGCCGCGGCGGCGCCCCCGAAGGGCGATCCGATCCCGTCGAGGCCCCGGAGGACCGGGCCCGCCGCAGTCCAGCCGATGGGGCACGCGTCGCCGATGTCGTCGTCCGAGCCCGACCGGCTGCTGGTCCCCGCGATCGGCGTCGACATCGACGTGATGGATCTCGGCCTCACCGCCGACGGGACCCTGGAGGTGCCACCGGACGGCTTCCCGGCCGGCTGGTACGTCGGCTCGCCGACCCCGGGGAGCTCGGTCCGGCGATCGTCGCCGGGCACGTGCGCTGGAACGGCTCGCCCGGCGTCTTCGAGAGGTTGGCCGAGCTCACGGCCGGCGACGAGATCACGGTGCTCCGCGACGACGGGAGCACGGCGGTCTTCCGGGTGACCCGCACCGAGCAGTTCGCAAAGTCCGAGTTCCCCACGAGCGCCGTCTACGGCGACATCGACCACGCCGGCATGCGCCTGATCACCTGTGGCGGCCTCGACGACGCCGGAACGTACGAGGACAACGTGGTCGTCTTCGCCGAGCTGTCGGGGACGTCGTAGCCCGGCAGGGTCAGAACGGCTGCACGAGCAACGTCGTGCCGGCTCCCGCCACCCGCGTCATCACGATCGTGGCCTCCACGTCGCCGCCGAGGTCGAGCCGTCTGCGCAGCAGTTCGGGGACGACGTCGACGCCCCGCTTCTTGATCGTCAGCCGGCCGACGCCCCGCTCGCGCAGCGCCGCCCGAAGCTGCTTCTCGCGGTAGGGCAGCTCCTCGATCACGCGGTAGCCGCGCGCGAAGGGGCTGCGGAACGAGTCGTCGGAGGTGACGTAGGCGATGTGCTCGTCGACCAGGCCGCCGCCGACCCCGGCCGCGACCGCGGTGACCAGCCCGGCGCGGATCACCGCGCCGTCGGGCTCGTAGAGGAAGGCGCCGACCGCGCGGACGCCGACGGCGCCGGGTCCCGGGTCGTCCTCGTCGGTGAGCGTGGCCAGGCCACCGTCTCCGATCACGGTGGCGCGCCGCCGGGCCGTGGCCAGCCGGCCCGCCCACAGGGCGGCCTCCTTCACCTCGCCGTGGTCGCTGACCCACTCGGCCTCGACGCCGTCGGGCACCAGCTCGTGGGGGAGGCCGGGCGCCGCCTTCACGCACGCGTCGCGGGCCAGGAGGGTCTCGACGAACGACCACGGCGGCGTCCAGTCGTCGACGTGGAACGTGCGGCCGGCACCGGTCCGCCGGGCCGGGTCGGCGAAGGCGACGTCGAACGGGCTGGTGTCGATCCGGGTGGCGTCGGCGACGCTGACCGCGCCCGCCAGACCGAGGGCAGCGAGGTTGGCCTCGGCCACCGCCACCCGCACCGGGTCGAGGTCGACGCCGACGCAGGTGATGCCGGCCTCGGCGGCCGCGATGAGGTCGCCGCCGATGCCGCAGCCGAGGTCGACGAAGGTCCGGGTGTCGAACGCCGTCAGCCGACCGGCCCGGTGTCGCGCCACCGACAGCCGGGTCGCCTGCTCGAGCCCGTCGGGGGTGAAGTACATCCGGGCCGCGCTCGGCCCCAGCTTGGGCTCGGCGCGCCGGCGCAGCTCGACCTGGGTGAGGGCCACGGCGACCCGATCGGGTGAGGCAGTACGCCGCAGCCGGGTCTGCACCGCGAGCGGGTCTCCGGTCTCCTCGGCCGCGGCGGCGAGGAGGGCCTGCCGTCGTCGGTCAGCAGCCACCGGAACGCATCGAGGTCCATGCCGGCGATCCTCGCAGGTTCCGTGCCGACCCTCCCTGGCACTCGTGTGGGGCGAGTGCTAGTTTCGGTTCTGGCACTCTCGACCCGAGGGTGCCAGCGCTTGCGAAGCGAACGACCCCCGCGACGGCGTTCTCCAGCAAGCCCCAACGTGAGCCCGCAGAGATACATGAAAGTGGAGGTCGGCATCGTGTCGGTCAACATCAAGCCTCTCGAGGACCGGATCGTCGTCAAGCCCCTCGACGCCGAGCAGACCACGGCCTCCGGCCTGGTCATCCCGGACACCGCCAAGGAGAAGCCCCAGGAGGGCGAGGTCGTGGCGGTCGGTCCCGGTCGGTTCAACGAGGACGGCGACGGTCGGATCCCGGTCGACGTCGCGCTCGGCGACAAGGTCATCTACAGCAAGTACGGCGGCACCGAGGTCAAGTACGCCGGCGAGGAGTACCTCATCCTCTCCGCGCGCGACGTGCTCGCTGTCGTTTCCTGATTTCCCGGGTCGTGTGCCTGACGACCGATCAAGCGATCGGCGACAGGCACACGGCCCGACTCGACTTTTCGCCACTCTCGCAAGGAGCTAGTATCCGTATGCCCAAGATCCTGGAGTTCGACGAGAACGCCCGCCGCGCCCTCGAGCGTGGCGTGGACGCCCTCGCCAACGCCGTCAAGGTGACGCTCGGCCCGAAGGGCCGCTACGTCGTGCTCGACAAGAAGTGGGGCGCGCCGACCATCACCAACGACGGTGTCACCGTCGCCCGTGAGATCGAGCTCGACGACCCCTTCGAGAACCTCGGTGCCCAGCTGACGAAGGAGGTCGCCACCAAGACCAACGACGTCGCCGGTGACGGCACCACCACGGCCACCGTGCTCGCCCAGGCGATGGTCCACGAGGGTCTGCGTGCGGTTGCCGCCGGCGCCAACCCGATGGGCCTCAAGCGCGGCATGGACGCCGCTGCGGCCGCCGTCGGCGACGCGCTGAGCGAGGCCGCCCGCGAGGTCGAGACCCGCGAGGACATGGCCTCGGTCGCCACGATCTCCAGCCGCGACGCCATCATCGGCGACCTGCTCGCGCAGGCCTTCGACAAGGTCGGCAAGGACGGCGTGATCACCGTCGAGGAGTCCAACACCATGGGCACCGAGCTGGAGTTCACCGAGGGGATGCAGTTCGACAAGGGCTACATCTCGCAGTACTTCGTCACCGACCCGGAGCGCATGGAGGCCGTCCTCGACGACCCCTACATCCTGCTGCACCAGGGCAAGATCTCGGCGATCGCCGACCTGCTGCCCCTGCTCGAGAAGGTCATCCAGGCCGGCAAGCCGCTCTTCATCCTCGCCGAGGACGTCGACGGCGAGGCGCTCTCGACGCTGGTCGTCAACAAGATCCGCGGCACGTTCAACGCCGTCGCGGTCAAGAGCCCCGCGTTCGGTGACCGCCGCAAGGCGCTCATGCAGGACATCGCCACCCTCACCGGTGGCCAGGTCGTGGCGCCCGAGATCGGGCTCAAGCTCGACCAGGTCGGCCTCGAGGTGCTCGGCACCGCGCGTCGCGTCGTCATCACCAAGGACGACACCACCATCGTCGACGGTGCCGGCGACAAGGACGAGGTCGTGGGCCGCGTCAACCAGATCAAGGCCGAGATCGAGTCCAGCGACTCCGACTGGGACCGCGAGAAGCTGCAGGAGCGGCTGGCCAAGCTGGCCGGCGGCGTCTGCGTGATCAAGGTCGGCGCCGCCACCGAGGTGGAGCTGAAGGAGAAGAAGCACCGCATCGAGGACGCCGTCTCCGCGACCCGCGCCGCGATCGAGGAGGGCATCGTGCCCGGCGGTGGCTCGGCGCTCATCCACGCCGTGTCGGTGCTGGAGAAGGACCTCGGCCTGAGCGGCGACGAGGCCACCGGCGTCCGGATCGTGCGCAAGGCGGCCGACGAGCCGCTGCGCTGGATCGCCGAGAACGGCGGTGTCAACGGCTACGTCGTCACCACCAAGGTCCGCGAGCTCGGCGTCGGCAACGGCTACAACGCCGCCACCGAGACCTACGGCGACCTCGTTGCCGAGGGCGTCCTCGACCCGGTCAAGGTCACCCGGTCCGCGCTGGTCAACGCCACCTCGATCGCCGCGATGCTGCTGACGACCGAGACGCTGATCGTCGAGAAGCCCGAGGACGAGGACGAGTCCGCCGCCGGCGGCCACGGCCACGGCCACGGTCACTGACCCTCGCTCGACCAGTACGACGCACGGCCCGGTGCTTCGGCACCGGGCCGTCGCCGCTTTTCGGTCCGCAATCGCGGGGTTCGTGCGAGGGTGGTGGCCGAACGGTCCAGCCCTGGGGAGGGAGGCATCGATGGATGCTGACGCGCCTGCCGAGGGGCGCTCCTGGGTGCTGCCTGCCTTGCTTCTCACGCTGCTGGTCGCCCTGGTGGCGACCTCCGCGATCCTCGTGCTCGACCGCCACGACACGGCGAGCGCCGAGCCGGTGCGGCCCGCCGACGTCGGTGCCGACGGCTGGGAGGACGACGTCGCCGGCGAGGCCGTGGTCGCCGCGCGCCGCGCCGCCCGGACGTACTTCACGCTCGACCACCGCCGGGTCGAGGACGACATGGACCGGATGCGGGCACTGGGCACCAGCTCGTTCGTCACCGAGTACGACGCCGCCGCGCCCGACCTCGCCCAGCGCATCGTGGAGCGCCGCCTGGTGCTCTCGGCGTCCCTCGCCCGCGACGGAGCCGCCACCGAGTACCTCGTCACCGACGAGGCCCAGGTGCTGGTGGCCGTCGACGTGACGACCGCCCGCGCCGGCGAGAGCCGCACGACGCGCTACCGCACCCGGGTGACCCTCGACCTGGTCGACGGCGGCTGGCTCGTCTCCGCGCTCGACGAGGTGGCGTGAGCATGCGCGGGCGACTCGTGACCGTGCTCATGGTGCTGGTGCTGGCCGGCTCAGCGCTCAGCATCGTGCTGGCGGTGACCCGGCCGGACGCCGACGCCGCCGGCCCGCCCGCGACGTCCGGCGGAGCCTACGAGCCCGCCGACCTCGTCGGCCCGGCGGGCGATGCCGTCGCGGCCGCGGTCGCCGGCGTCCCCGTGCTGCTCACCTACGACCATCGCGACCTGCGTGCTGCGGTGCGAGCCTCGACCAGGCTGACCACGGCCCGCTTCGCGGAGGTGTTCGGCCGCACCTTCGAGCGCGACTCCCGCCCGTTCGCACTCAAGCGCAAGGCCGTCACCGACGCCGTCGTCCGCGGCGCCGGGGTGGTGCGCACCCGCGGTGAGTCGGCCGTCACCTGCCTCGTCTACGTCGACCAGCGCCTCGTCTCCGGCACCCCCGTCGACCGCGGCGACCCGCCCCTCGTGCTGGTGCGCGGCCGGCTGCTCGTCGACATGGTGCGGCGTGACGACGTCTGGAAGATCGACGGCGTCCGGCCTCTGTGACCCGCTCACCCCAGCGCGCGGTCGAGGTTCATGGCGGCGCTGATCAGGCTCAGGTGCGTGAAGGCCTGCGGGAAGTTGCCGAGCTGGTCGCCGGTGAGGCCGATCTGCTCGGCGTAGAGCCCGACGTGGTTGGCATAGGTGAACATCTTCTCCAGCGCCAGCCGGGCCTCCTCGAGACGGCCGGTGCGGGTCAGCGCCTCGACGTACCAGAACGAGCAGAGCGAGAAGGTGCCCTCGGGGCCGTCGATGCCGTCGGTCGTGCGCCCCAGGTCGTATCGGAAGACCAGGCTGTCGGAGACCAGCCGCTCCTCGAGCACCTTCAGGGTCGACAGGAACCGAGGGTCGTTGGGGGCGACGAACTTCACCATCGGCATCAGCAGCACGCCGGCGTCGACGGTCTCCGAGCCCTCCGACTGCATGAACGCCCCGACCTCGTCGTCCCAGCAGTGCTCCATGATCCGGCGCTGGATGTCGTCGCGCACCTCTGCCAGCGACCCAGGTCGCCGGGCAGTCCGCGCTGGCGGGCGGTGCGCATCATCCGCTCGATCGCCACCCACGACATCAGCCGCGAGACCGTGTGGGGCCGGGGGTCGTCGCGGATCTCCCACATGCCGGCGTCGTGGCGTTCCCAGTTGTCGATCAGCCAGTCGACGACGCCGGTGAGGTCGGCCCATGCGTCGTGGCTGATGCCGGGGCCGTACTTGTTGAACAGGTAGACCGAGTCGATGAGCTCGCCGTAGATGTCGAGCTGCAGCTGCGCGGCGGCGGCGTTTCCGACGCGGACCGGCTTCGAGTCGGCGTACCCGCGCAGGTGGTCGAGCTCGTGCTCGTCGCCTGGCACGTTGCCGTCGATGTCGTAGAGGTTGCGCAGGGGGCCGAGGTCGTCGTCGACGGGTCCCTCGCCCAGCCGCTCGGAGAGCCAGGTCATGAACGACTCCGCCTCGTCGGTGAACCCCAGCCGCAGCAGGGCGTAGAGCGTGAAGGCGGCGTCGCGGATCCACACGTAGCGGTAGTCCCAGTTGCGCCCGCCGCCGATCTCCTCGGGCAGGCTCGTCGTGGGGGCGGCGACCACGGCGCCGCTCGGCTCGTGGGTGAGCAGCTTGAGGGTGATCGCGGAGCGGTCGACCATCTCACGCCACCGACCGGTGTAGGTCGACTGGGCGAGCCAGTCGCGCCAGAAGTGCGCCGTCCGGTCGAAGAGGTCGTCGACGTCGTGGGCGTCGGGTAGGTCCTTGTCGTCGTCGAGCACGTGCAGGCAGAACTGCGCCTTCTCGCCGGCGCTCAGCACCATCTCGGCGCTCACCCCGTCGTCGCCCGCGTCGAGGTCGTGGGTGGCCGTGAGTCCGAGTCGCAGGACCCCGCCGGTGAAGAGCACGCCGTTGTCGACCACCTGGACATCGGGGGTGACGCGGCCGTAGTCGGGACGGGGCCGCAGCTCGGTGCGGATCGTCACCTCGCCGCGCACCGCCGTCACGCGCCGGATGATGCGCTGCTGGTGGTCGGTCTCGTGCGCCTCCACGAGAGGGAAGAAGTCGTGCACCTCGGCGACGCCGTCCTCGGTGAGGAAGCGGGTGACCAGGATCGCGGAGTCGGGCAGGTAGAACTGGGTCGTGCGGGTGTGCCCGTTGACGACGCCGATGGTCCAGGAGCCGGCGTCGGGGTCGAGGATGCTCCCGAAGACGCTGGGGGAGTCGAAGCGGCCGGCGCAGAACCAGTCGATCGTCCCGTCGATCGCGACCAAGGCGCAGGTCCGCAGGTCGCCGACGATGCCGTGGTCGGCGATGGGGGTCTGCCGTCGGTCGTCGCCGCTCACCGCAGCCGCCACCCGCCGGCCGGCAGGTCGAGGGCGGCGTCCGGCCCCCACGACCCCTGCTCGTAGGGGTGCACGTCGGGCGGGTCGTCGAGCAGCGGCTGCACCACCTGCCAGAGCCGGTCGACCTCGTCGGCGCGGGTGAAGAACGTCTGGTCGCCGCGCATCACGTCGAGCAGCAACCGCTCGTAGGCCTCGAGCGGGTCGTCGCCGGGCGCGTCGTCCTCGAGGTCGAGGCGGAAGGTGCCCTCGACCAGGTCCATCGTCGGGCCGGGACGCTTCGCGCGGACGTCGATCGCGATCGTGACGTCGTCGGTGAGCTCGAGCACCAGCTCGTTGTCGGTGCCCTCGCCGCCGTCGAGCAGCGTCGCCTCGGGCGTGCGGAAGCGCAGCGTGATGGTGCGGCGCGTCTCGGCGAGGGCCTTGCCGGTGCGCAGGTAGAACGGCACGTCGCGCCACCGGTCGTTGTCGACGTACATCTCGAGGGCGACGAACGTCTCGACGTCGGAGTCGTCGGCGACGTCGTCCTCCTCGCGGTAGCCGGCGTACTGCCCGTAGACGACGCGGTCCTTGTCGAGCGGGCGCAGGGCCTCGAACGCCGTCGACTTCGCGTCGCGGACCGCGCGCTCGCCCAGCTCGCCGGGGTCCTCCAACGCGACGAAGCCGAGCAGCTGGCACAGGTGGGTCGAGACCATGTCGCGCAGGCACCCGGTCGACTCGTAGAAGCTGCCCCGCCCCTCCATCGCCAACGTCTCGGGAACGTCGATCTGCACCGACGCGACGCTGCGGCGGTCCCAGGCCGGCTCGAAGAGGCCGTTGGCGAAGCGGAGCGCGAGGATGTTCTGGACCGCCTCCTTGCCGAGGAAGTGGTCGATGCGGAACACCTGCTCCTCGTCGACGACGTCCTTGAGGGCGGCGTCGAGGCTGCGTGAGCTGTCGAGGTCGAGGCCGAACGGCTTCTCGACCACCAGCCGGGCGCGCTCGGTGAGGCCCTCGCGCCCCAGCATCCCGATCATCGGCTCCATCGCGGCCGGCGGCACCGAGAGGTAGACCAGGCGGCGCACGTCGTCGCTCCCTGACCGCAGCCCCTCCTCGGCCTCGCGGACGGCGACGGCCAGGTCGGCGCCGTCGTCGGCGTCGGAGGTCTGGAAGGTGATCCGGCCGAGCAGGTCGGCGGCGACGTCGTCGTCGAGGTCGTCGACGGTGTCGTCGAGACCTTCGCGCACCTGGTCGCGGAACTCGTCGTCGGTGCCGGGGGAGTGCCGACCGGACCCGATGACGGCGTACTCGTCGGGCATCCGGCCGGCGGCGGCCAGCCGGTAGAGACCGGGGAACAGCTTGCGTGCCGCGAGGTCGCCGGTGGCCCCGAAGAGCACCAGCACGTGGGGAGGGAGGGTCTCGGTCACTCAGCAAGCCTGCCGTAGCGCCCAGGGCCGCGACTCACCCCGGCCGGTGGACGCCGTACCCTGGGAGATGTGGAGGTTCCTGAGAAGTTCGCCGCCCTCGGTCTCACCTACGACGACGTGTTGCTGCTGCCCGGACACTCCGACCTGGCGCCCGACGAGATCGACACCACGACGCGCCTGACCCGCGAGATCAGCCTGCGCGTGCCGATGATCAGCGCCGCGATGGACACCGTCACCGAGTCGCGGATGGCGATCGCGATGGCCCGGCAGGGCGGCCTCGGCGTCCTGCACCGCAACCTGTCGATCGACGACCAGGCCTACCAGGTCGACCTGGTCAAGCGGACCCAGACCGGGATCATCTCCAACCCGGTGACGATCACCCCCGACCGGACGCTGGAGGACCTCGACCGCATCTGCGGCGAGTACCGCGTCTCGGGCCTGCCCGTGGTCGACACCGAGGACCGTCTGCTCGGCATCATCACCAACCGCGACCTGCGGTTCACCCCGGTCGCCGAGTGGGCGACCACCAAGGTCGACGAGGTGATGACGCCGATGCCGCTCATCACCGGCCACGTGGGCATCTCCCGCGAGGACGCGACGCTGCTGCTGCGCCGCCACAAGCGCGAACGACTGCCGCTGGTCGACGAGCAGGGCCGCCTCGGCGGGCTGATCACCGTCAAGGACTTCGTCAAGGGCGAGCAGTTCCCCCTCGCGTCGAACGACGCCCACGGGCGGCTCATGGTCGGGGCGGCCATCGGCTACTTCGGCGACGCCTGGCTGCGCGCGACCACCCTGATCGAGGCCGGCGTCGACGTGCTGGTCGCCGACACCGCCCACGGCAACGTGCGGATGCTGCTCGAGATGGTGCGGCGGCTCAAGAACGACCCGGCCACCCGCCACGCGCAGGTGATCGGCGGCAACGTCGCGACCCGCGAGGGAGCGCAGGCGTTCGTCGATGCGGGCGCCGACGCGATCAAGGTCGGGGTCGGGCCCGGCTCGATCTGCACGACGCGCGTCGTCACCGGTGTCGGCGTCCCCCAGATCACGGCGGTCTACGAGGCGTCCCTGGCCGCCAAGCCGGCCGGCGTCCCGGTCATCGCCGACGGCGGCATGAAGCACTCCGGCGAGATCGCGAAGGCGATCGTCGCCGGCGCCGACAGCGTCATGGTCGGCTCGCTGCTCGCTGGCTGCGAGGAGTCGCCGGGCGAACTGGTCTTCGTCAACGGCAAGCAGTTCAAGGCCTACCGCGGCATGGGCTCGCTCGGTGCGATGTCGAGCCGCGGCAAGAAGTCCTACTCGAAGGACCGCTACTTCCAGGCCGAGGTCGCCAGCGACGACAAGATCGTGCCCGAAGGCATCGAGGGTCAGGTCGCCTTCCGCGGCCCGCTGGCCGCCGTCGCCCACCAGCTCATCGGCGGGCTGAACCAGTCGATGTTCTACGTCGGCGCCCGCACCATCGCCGAGCTGCAGGAGAAGGGCCGGTTCGTGCGGATCACCTCGGCCTCCCTCAAGGAGAGCCACCCGCACGACGTCCAGATGACCGTCGAGGCGCCGAACTACACCGGCGCCTGAGCGGGCACCTGCCCGCGGGCCTCAGCGATCCAGGTAGAGGCAGAACGGGTGGCCGGCCGGGTCGAGCATGACCCGGACGTCGTCCTGCGGCTGGTCGTCGGCCAAGCGGGCGCCGAGCGCGACCGCGTCCTCGACCGCCTCGGCGACCGAGGAGACCCCGACGTCGAGGTGCACCTGCATCTGCTGGTCGCCGGGGCCCGGGACCGGCCAGGTGGGTGACACGTGGTCGGGCTCGAGCTGGAAGGCGAGGTTCGTCGTGTCGGTGGGGCGCACCAGGAGCGTCACGAAACCCGGGTCGCGCTCGTCAAGCTCACCACCGAGCAGCCCCTGGTAGAACCGACCGAGGCCGGGTGGGTCGGGTGTGCCGAGGATGGTTCCCAACCAGCCGGTGTAGCCGCGCGCAGGTGCCATGGCCTAGATCCTGGCACGAGCCTGGCACGAGAATGCGTCACCGGCCGCCCGACCTCGATAGCCTGCCGCCCATGACCGAGATCCAGATCGGCCAGGCGAAGCGCGCCCGGCGCGCCTACTCCTTCGACGACATCGCGATCGTGCCGTCCCGCCGCACCCGCGACCCCGAAGAGGTCAGCATCGACTGGCAGATCGACGCCTACCGCTTCGCCCTGCCGGTGCTCGCCGCCCCGATGGACTCCGTGATGTCGCCCGCGACCGCGATCGAGCTGGGCCGTCACGGAGGTCTCGGCGTGCTCAACCTCGAGGGCCTCTGGACCCGGTACGACGACCCCACCGACCTGCTCGAGGAGGTCGCCGGCCTGCACGGCACCGACGCGACCGCGCGGATGCAGGAGATCTACCTCGAGCCGGTCAAGCCCGACCTGATCACCGAGCGGCTGCGCCAGGTGCGCGACGCCGGGGTGACCGTGGCCGGGTCCCTCTCGCCGCAGCGCACCAAGGAGTTCGCGAAGGTCGTGGTCGACGCCGGCGTCGACATGTTCGTCATCCGCGGCACCACGGTCAGCGCCGAGCACGTGTCGAGCCAGGCCGAGCCGCTGAACCTCAAGGAGTTCATCTACGAGCTCGACGTGCCGGTCATCGTCGGCGGCTGCGCCACGCACCAGGCGGCGCTGCACCTGATGCGCACCGGCGCGGCCGGCGTCCTGGTCGGGTTCGGCGGGGGAGCGGCCCACACCACGCGCACCGTGCTGGGCGTCGCCGTCCCGATGGCCAGCGCCGTCGCCGACGTCGCCGCGGCCCGGCGCGACTACCTCGACGAGTCCGGCGGCCGCTACGTCCACGTGATCGCCGACGGCTCGATCGGCCAGTCCGGCGACATCGCCAAGGCCATCGCCTGCGGCGCGGACGCCGTCATGGTGGGCTCGCCGTTCGCCCGCGCCACCGACGCCCCGGGCCGAGGCTTCCACTGGGGCGCGGAGGCGCACCACGAGGCCCTGCCCCGCGGCCAGCGGGTCAAGTTCGACCAGGTCGGCAGCCTCGAGGAGATCCTGTTCGGCCCGTCCCGGGTCGCCGACGGCACCATGAACCTGATCGGCGCCCTGCGCCGCTCGATGGCCACCACGGGCTACACCGACCTCAAGGAGTTCCAGCGGGTCGAGGTCGTCGTCGAGTAGATACTTCGACGGCCCGGGCAGTCCTGCGAGCGGGCCTGCGCCGGGCGGTGAGGGTTTTCCCTTGACGACACCCTCGACTCTTCCCCTAGCGACCCGGTCGACTTAGGTTCGCCTTCCGGGCCATCGGGGGTCCGCCCGAGGTGTGCTGACCAGCACGACGCGCGGTTCCCCGGCCGTCTTTTCGCAGAGGGAAACGTACATGACGAGTTCTGCTCGACGCCGATCACGCGCGATCGGCCCCATCGGCCTCACCCTGACCGCCCTGGTGGTCGCCGGTGGAGCCATGGCCGCTCCTGCTTCTCAGGACCTGACCGCCGACCAGGAGCGTGCCCTGTCGGCGGGATTCCAGGTGGCACCGAAGACCACTCCGGGTGCCCGCGGCAACCTCGGCCCGAACCCCTACCTGGCCAACCTGGCCGACGCCACCCAGGCCGACTACGCCGGCTGGAAGGCGCGGATGGCTGCGGCCGGCGAGAACCGCTCCGGGTCCCAGGCCTTCAAGGCCGCCCGCAGCGAGGCGAACGCGGTCACCCCGGCCGCTGCCGCGGTCGTCGTCCACGACGAGGAGGAGCCCGCCGGCACGGCCGGCTCCAACGACAGCTTCGGCAACGCCGAGCGGATCCCCGAGTTCGGCACCGCCAAGGCGAAGAACAACGTCGTGCGGATCATCGGCTCGCAGGCCGAGCTGCCCACGCCCGCCCCCGACGAGCTCGCGCCCGGCGCGGAGGACAACGGCGCCATCCCGCTCGCCACCCCGACCGGCATCGCCGGCACCTCGGCGGTCACCACCACCGGCGTCCTCGGTGACGGCCCGCACGGCTCGACCGGCGACGCCACCAACGACTTCGACGTCTACTCCGTCGACCTGGAGGCCGGGCTCAGCCTGGTCGCCGACACCTCCGGCCAGGCGACCGACACGATCCTCGCCCTCTACGACGCCACCGGTGAGGTCGTCGCTGCCGACGACGACGGCGGCGCCGGGTTCGCCAGCCTGCTCGAGTACTCCTCGGCGGCCGACGGCACCTACTACCTGCTCGTCGGTGGCTACTCCTCGGCCGGCCCGCTGCCCGCAGACCCCAACGACAGCGGCTCGGGTGCCGGTGGTGCCGACGAGGGTCCCTACGACCTCGCGATCACCCAGGCGCAGACCGACAAGGACCTGTACTCCGTCAAGCTCCGTCCCGGTGACACGGTCGGCGGTGTCGCCAACGGCAACGCCGACACGCTGACCGTCTACCGCCCCGACGAGTCGCAGGCCGTCGGCGCTCCCGGCGTCGACGCCTCGTCGCTGTACGCGCCGGAGTCGCCGCTGCCCGGCGGCGGCAACACGACGTTCGGCTACGTCGCCGAGGAGGCCGGCTGGTACGTCCTCGACGTCTCCGGCCTGGTCGGCGACTACTCGGTGCAGATCGAGGGCTACCGCCCCGGCGCCCAGCTGGACAAGAACAAGAACCAGACGGTGCTCCTCGACTTCGAGGGCGGCCGCGTCAACACCGGACTCTGGGGCGGACCCGGCGTCCGTCAGCTGTCGCCGTTCTCGGCGTTCCTCGGCAAGTGGGGCATCACCCGGGCCCGCGAGCGCGCCATGATCAACAAGATCACCAACCAGGTGCGGGCCAACCTCGAGGAGACCGGCGACGGCGGGCTCAACGACCCGGACGTGACCGTGGTCAACTCGCGCACCCACCCCGAGCTGGTCGGCAAGACCAACGTCTCGCGGGTCGTCGTCGGCGGCACCATCGACGAGTCGGGCATCAACACGATCGGCATCGCGCAGTACATCGACCCGGGCAACTACGGGCACGAGGACACCGCCCTGGTGCTGCTCGACGTGCTGAGCAACCCGGCGGGCCCGGCCTCGCTGAACACCTACCTGACCGACGAGAGCGACACCGAGAGGTTCGTCGCCCAGGGTGTCGGCAACGTCACCGCCCACGAGATCGGGCACATGATCGGCAGCTACCACACCGACAACACCTCCGAGCAGATCAACCTGATGGACTCGGGCGGGGCCAACTTCCAGAACCTCTTCGGTGCCGGACCCGACAACATCGGTGGCACCGCTGACGACCTGAACGTCCGCTTCAGCGAGGACACCTACACCCCGGCCGAGGGCTTCACGGGTCTGGAGGACACGCAGAACGTGTCCGCCTGGGCCTACCCCGGCCGCTGACGACACAGGGCGACGCCCCGGGATCTCGGGACCCGGGGCGTCGTCCTGTCCGTCTACCGTTCGTGCAGGCCCGGCGTGCGGCCCAGCCCGTGCACGGCCTCGCGGACGGCGGCGCGGGCCGCGAGCAGGCGGGTCCGATCGCCGCGGCCCTCGGCGAGGGCGGTGACGATGCGCTGGATCCGGATCGGGCCGCCGACGCCGTACTCGTTCCAGGTGGTCGGGACGTAGGCGGCGTCGCTCACCTCGAAGCGGCCGTCTGGCCGTTCGCGGAAGGTGAAGCGCACCGTGATCCCTTGGTAGGTGTCGCTGCGGAACGACTCCTGCTGGGCGACCATGTTGCCCATCCCGTAGACGACCCAGGTGCCGTTGACCTTCGTGATCGGCTGGACGACGTGGGCGTGCTCGCCGAGCACCAGGTCGACGTCGGGTGAGCGGGTCAGCCGCTCGACCAGGGCGACCTGGTCGGGGTTGGGCAGGTGGTCGTACTCGTTGCCGCCGTGCAGGTGCACGACCACGATCTCGGCGCCGGCCGCGCGCGCCCGGCGGGCCTGGGCGAGCAGGTTGTCGGCGTCCCACAGCGAGACCGACCAGGGCCGGCCCTCGGGCAGCGGGAAGCCGTTGAGGCCGTAGGTGCCGGCGACCACGCCGATCCGGACGCCGCCGTCGGTGGTGAGGATGACGGGACGGCGCCGCTCGGCCGGGCTGCGGAAGGTGCCGACATGGGCCACGCCGTTGGCCTCGAGGAGGTCGGCGGTGTGCTTCAGGCCCTCCCACCCCTGGTCGACGGCGTGGTTGGACGCCGTCGTGCAGCCGTCGAAGCCCATGCTCGCGACCCACGGCGCGACCTGGGCCGGCGCCGCGAAGACCGGGAAGCTCTGGAGGCGTTGGCCCGGCCGGGCGAAGGGCACCTCCTCGTGACACAGCGCGAGGTCGGCATCCTCGACGAGCGGCCTGAGCTGGGCGAACATCGGGTCGAAGTCGAACCGCCCCCGACCCGTCGCCGCGGCGTCCGCGGCGGCCGAGGCCCACACCGTGTTGTGCCACAGCAGGTCGCCGCCCATCACGAGCGTGGCCCGACGCGGCGCGGGTGGCTCGGGTGGCTCGGGTGGCTCGGGTGGCTCGGGCTCGGAGGGCGTCGGAGCCGGGGTGGGCGCGGCGGCCGCGAGGACGGCGGCAGCACCGCGCGCCGGGACCTCCTCCGCAGGGCCGGGGACGCCGGCCGCTGCCGCGATCGCGCAGGCCAGGGACGCCGCGCAGGTCAGCAGGCGGCGAGACGTCACGACAGGTAGACGCGCCAGCGGCGGGTTCGGTTGTCCCGGATGCACGGGCGCTGCACCCGGCGGGAAGTGACGACGACCGGGGACACGGGCTACGTTGAAGGTTCCGCGCTCGTGCTGCGTGACCGGCCCGAGGCCGCCCCCCCACCCCTCTCGGAGACTTTCGTGTCCTCACGTACTGCTCGACTGATTGCCGTCGTCTGCGTCGCCGCCACCGCGGCGACCCTCACCCTGACCACGCCCGCCGCGGCCCGGGGCGGCAACCTGCCGCCCACCGAGCTCCTCGGGGAGCACGGCCCACCGGTGCCGCTGAAGAACCAGGCGCAGATCTCGGTGTCCAAGTGGGGCATCCGCTACGAGGCCGGCCAGCAGAGCAGCCACCTCACGATCACCGAGGTCGGCAGCAAGGTGCGCTACGTCGACACCGGCACCCAGCGCTGGCGCAAGCTGCCGCGCAACTGCGTGCGCCAGTCGGTGCCGCGGGGGGTCGCCGCGCTGTGCAGCATCCCGCCTCGGTTCGCGGGCAAGCAGGTCTTCCTCGAGGTGTGGCCGCGCCTCGGCAACGACAACATCAACGCCTCCGCGATCTCCGCGCGCTACCGCGTGTGGGTGCTGGCCGACGCCGGCAGGGACACCGTCGTGACGGGCGCCGGAGCCGACTTCGTCAACGGCGCCCAGAACAGGGACCGGGTGCAGGGCGGAGCGGGCAACGACTGGCTCCGCACGGGCAAGAGCAACGACACGGTGTCGGGCGGCGACGGCGCCGACAAGATCGTCGGTGCCGACGGCAACGACCGGATGACGGGGGGCCTCGGTGCCGACCGGCTCTACGGCGCCGGCGGGCGTGACGTGGCCTACCGCGACGGCGCCGACCGCATCGTGCTGGCGGAGGTCATCCGACGCTCGTGAGTCAGGCCGCCTAGGGTGAAGGGGTGGGAGCCGAACACCTGGTCGCCGTCTGGCAGGGCGGTCTCGACGGCACGACCTGGTGGGAGCAGGACGCCGACGAGCCGGCGTACGCCGCCAGCCTGATGAAGGTGCCGCTCGCGACCGCCGCCGAGCGTCGACACGTGCGCGGAGAGGTCGACCTCGACGCGGCGGTGCCGGTGCACGCCGACTTCGCGTCGCAGGTGCCGGGGGAGCGGTTCGTGCTCGACCAGGACGACGACCAGGACGACACCACCTGGGCCGCGCTCGGCGACACCGAGACGCTGCGCGAGCTGCGCCGCCGCGCCATCGTCGACTCCAGCAACATCGCCACCAACCTGCTGCTCGAGCACGTGGGCATCGCCGAGGTGGGCGCGGTGCTGGCCGACGCCGGGTGCAGCCCGCTCACGACGATCACGAGGGGCATCGGCGACGCCGCCGCCCGCGAGTCGGGCTCGAGCAACGACGTGACCGCCCGCGACCTCGGCCGACTGCTCCACCACACGCCGCCTGCCGTGGAGGAGGTCATGCGCGGCCAGCGCTACCGCGACGCGATCCCGGCCGGACTGCCGCCGGGCACCCAGGTCGCCAACAAGACCGGCTGGGTCGACGGCATCACCCACGACGTCGCGATCGTGCGTCCCGACGACGGCGAGCCGTTCGCCCTCACCGTCCTCACCCGCACCGACCAGACCCACGACGCGGCCCAGGTCGTGATCGCGGCGATCGCCGCCGAGGCGTGGGAGCGTCGCCGGTGACGACGATCGCGGAGGTACGCACCCGGCGGCTCAGCGTGCCGCTGCACACGCCGTTCGTCACCGCGCTGCGGAGCACCACCACGATCGAGACCGTGCTCGTCGAGATCGTCGACGCCGACGGCGCCTCCGGGTGGGGCGAGGCCCCGCAGGTCTGGCAGGTCACCGGCGACTCGCTCGCGGGGTCGCAGGCCTGTCTCGACGGACCGATCGCCGGTGCCCTCGTCGGATCGTCGTCCGACCTCGTCGAGAGCACCGCTCTCGTGCAGCGGGTCGTCGTCGCCAACCGGTCGGCCAAGATGGCGGCCGACATCGCGCTGCACGATCTGGCCGCGCGCCGGGCGGGGCTCACCCTCGCGGCTCACCTCGCGACGCGTGCCGGCGGCGTGCGGCCTGGTGCGACGCAGGTGCAGACCGACGTCACCCTCGCCGCGGGCGAGCCCGCCGCCCTCGCCAAGGCGGCGGTGGCCCGGGTGGCGCAGGGCTTCGCGACCCTCAAGCTCAAGGTCGGCACCGACGCGGTCACCGACCTCGGGAGGGTGCGCGCCGTGCGTGAGGCGGTCGGGCCCGACGTGGCGCTGCGACTGGACGCCAACCAGGGCTGGGACGCGTTCGAGGCGATCCGCGTGATCCGCGCCCTCGAGGACGCCGGCACCGCGGTCGAGCTGGTCGAGCAGCCGGTGCCGGCCCGCGACGTCCTCGGTCTCGCCCACGTGACCGCCCACGTCGACACGCCCGTGATGGCCGACGAGTCGCTGTTCACCCTCGACGACCTCGTCGAGATCATCCGGCTCGACGCCGCCGACCTCGTCAACGTCAAGCTCGCCAAGTGCGGCGGCCTCACGACGGCGCTCGAGCTGCTGCGCATCGCGCACCTGCACGACTTCGGCACCATCGTCGGCTCGATGATGGAGTCGCACGTCGGTATCGGCGCCGCTGCCGCCCTGGTCGCGGCCGTCGGCACCACCGGCCTGCCCGACCTCGACGCCGCTTGGTGGGCCACCGCCTCGCCGTACGCCGGCGGGCCCACCTACGACCGAGACCGCCTGCTGCTGCCCGACACCCCGGGCCTGGGCATCGAAGGAGTCCTTGCATGAGAGCCATCCGCGTCACCGGCGTCCTCGCCACTCCCGACGACGACGCAGAGCAGGTCACCCAGCTGCTCGTGGGCGAGCGGGCCGAGGTGCACGAGGCCGCCGGCGACTGGCTGCGAGTCACCGCGCCGGGCCAGGCGTCGTCGAAGGACCCGATGGGCTACCCCGGCTGGGTCCGGGTCGCCGACCTCGCCCACGACGACGTCAGCGTCGTCGAGGTCGCGCGCGGCTACCTCGGCACGCCGTACGTCTGGGGCGGGCTGACCACCGACGGCATCGACTGCTCGGGGCTGGTGCACGCCAGCTTCCGCGCCTGCGGCGTCACGGTGCCTCGCGACGCCTCCGACCAGGCCACCGCCTGCGAGCCCGTCGAGCTCGGCAGCGAACAGCCCGGTGACCTGTGGTTCTTCGCCAAGGCCGGCCCCGGCACCCGCATCACCCACGTCGGCTTCGTCACCGCCCCCGACACGTTGCTGCACGCGCCCGACTCGGGTGATCGGCGCTACGTCGTCGAGGAGACCCTGCCGCCGGAGCGACTGCCGAGCCTGGTCGCCGCCGGGCGGTTCCGTTGACGTACAGCTGGCGTCTCGGCGGCCTCGGCCAGCGGTGAGCCAGTGACCGTCTTGCTCGACCACTCGGTACCCAGGTCACCGCCGACCCGGGTCGGCCGGCCAGACCAAGCCGGGGGCTAGAGCGCGACCACGATCCGTTCCACGCCGTCGGGCAGCCGGCTCAGGTCGAACGCCAGCCGGTGCCGCAGCACGTCGCCGGACGCCTCGGGCGCCACGAAGGTCGCGCACCCGCCCGGACCCGACGGCTGGTTGTAGAACACCATGTCGTCGTCGCCGCGGACCTTGCCGTCGGCGGTGACCACGAACGCGGTCAGGTTGACGTCGACGCCGGCGTCGGCCCGGTGCTCGACCACCACCTCGCCGGCGGGGCTGCTGAGCCGCTGGTTGGTGCCCATGGGCAAGGGGGTCGCCATGCCCTGGAACCTACCGAGTGGTCAGGGGACGTCGACGAAGGCCCGCTCGACGATGGCGTCGAGGTCGAGGCCCTTCGGCATGGTGCCGAACGCGCCACCCCAGTCGCGGGCCAGCCGGGTCGCGCAGAAGGCGTCGGCGACGGCGGACGGCGCGTGCTGCACCAGAAGGGAGCCCTGGAGAACCAGCGCCAGCTGCTCGACGAGCCGGCGGGCGCGCAGCTCGATCTCGTCGATGTCGGAGAGCTCCTTCTTCACCGTGGCGACCGCGTCGTCGAGGCGGTGGTCGGCGCCGGCGGCGAGCTCGACCTCGGCGAAGAACCGCTCCACCGACTCCGGCTCGCGCCCCATCGCCCGCAGCGCGTCGAGGGCGGCCACGTTGCCCGAGCCCTCCCAGATGGACAGCAGCGGCAGCTCGCGGTAGATCCGCGGCATCCCCGACTCCTCGACGTAGCCGTTGCCGCCGAGGCACTCCATCGCCTCGCCGGCGTGCGCCGGCCCGCGCTTGCACACCCAGTACTTGCTGACCGCCAGGCCCAGCCGTCGGAACGACGCCTCGTCGAGATCACCGCGGACGGCGCGGTCGGTCGCGCCGGCGAGCCGCATCGCCACCACCGTGGCGGCCTCCGACTCCACGACCAGGTCGGCCAGCACGTGCTTCATCAGGGGCTGGTCGACCAGCCGGCGTCCGAACGCCGAGCGGTGCCGCGCGTGGTGGACGGCGGTGACGGTGGCGGTGCGCATGCCGGCGCTGGTGCCGAGGATGCAGTCGAGACGGGTCAGGTTGACCATCTCGACGATCGTCCGCACCCCGCGGCCCTCCTCGCCGACCAGCCACGCGACGGCATCGTCGTACTCGATCTCCGACGACGCGTTCGACCGGTTGCCGAGCTTGTCCTTGAGCCGCATCAGGTGCATCGCGTTGCGACCCCCGTCGGGCAGCACCCGAGGCACGAGGAAGCACGACAGCCCACCCGGCGCCTGGGCGAGGGCGAGGAACAGGTCGCTCATCGGGGCCGAGGTGAACCACTTGTGACCGGTGAGCCGGTAGCTGCCGTCGCGCTGCGGCACCGCCTGCGTCGTGTTGGCGCGGACGTCGGAGCCACCCTGCTTCTCGGTCATCGACATGCCCGCGATCAGCCCGGCCTTGGTGGTCGGCACCCGCAGCCCGGGGTCGTAGGTCGTCGACGCGAGCAGCGGCTCGTACGTCGCCGCGAGGTCGGGGGCGGTCCGCAGCGCCGGCACCACGGCGTACGTCATCGAGATCGGACAGCCGTGGCCGGCGTCGACGTTCCACACGAGGAACTTCGCCGCCCGCGCGACGTGTGCGCCCGGGCGCTCGTCGGCCCAGGGCGTGGCGTGCAGGCCGTGACCGACCGCGGTCGTCATCAGCGAGTGGTACGCCGGCGCGTACTCGACCTCGTCGACCCGGTGCCCGAACCGGTCGTGGCTCACCAGCGTCGGTGGGTACCTCTCGGCGAGCCGGCCCCAGTCCTGGGACTTCTCGGTGCCGGCCAGCCGGCCCAGGGCCGCGACCTCGTCAGTGGCCCAGGCTGCACCTTCACGGGCGAGCGCGGCCAGGAGGGCCGCGTCCTGCGCGGTGTCGTGACCGACCAGCGGTGGGACCTGGTTGGTGACGTCGTGGGTGGGCATCGCGCCACGATAGCCGGGCGTCAGGTCACGGACAGGGGCGCGGACTGCCCTGCTCGACGGTGCCCTTGCATGCTGCCGTGCGGTCGAGCAGGGCGGCGAAGCGGCGCAGCAGCGGCCGGGGTGGCCGGAACTTGGAGTGGCCGGCGTACAGCAGGTTCTTGGTCATCGCGCGGTCGGTGTAGAACTCGCGGGAGAGCACGGCGCCGTTCGCCCGGTACCACTCCACGTAGGCCATGCCGTCGCGCTTGACCATCTTCCACGACCGCAGCTTGGTCGACAGCAGGCCCGACTCCTGCCGCACCAGCTGGTTGTCCTCGCCCTTGAACTCGGCGAAGACCACGTTGCGCCGGTGGTCGCCGAGCAGTGAGTGGCCGTCGACCACGTGCTGGGGCGTGACGTCGAGCGCGTCGTAGAAGGTGGGGCCGATGTCGACGAGGGAGACCTGGCGACGGTCGACGCCGGCGCTCCCGCCCGGGTAGTAGGCCAGCATCGGGATGTCGGTCGCCGCCGGGTAGGGGATCGACTTGCTGAGCCAGTTGACCTGCCCGCGGTCGGTGTAGCCGTTGTCGCTGGCGAAGATGACCGCCGTCTCGTCGAGCACGCCTTCGGCCTCGAGCCGCTCGAACACCGACGCCATCTGGTCGTCGACGTCGTACATCGCGCGGGCCCGCGCGGTGAAGAGCCGCTGGTAGAACGCGCGGCCACGACGCAGCGGGGTGTGGAAGATCGGCCGCTTGTCGCCGGTGAACCGTTCGGGCGCGTAGCGGAACGGCGGCACCGGTCGGTTGGCGTTCTCGGGCGACGCCGTCGGCAGGGCCCAGCGGCCGCCTCCGGCCTGCTGGTTGTGCGGGGCCACGAACGCGTCGTAGACGTAGAAGGGCTCCCCGGAGGCCAGCTGCTCGTCGAGGAAGTCGTGCATGAACATGCCGTTGGTCTCGGTGTTGGAGAGGCCCGTGTCGGGCACCGAGGGCACGCCCAGGTCGTCGTAGAGCTCGAACTGGCCGGCGCCGCTGCGGTAGGACTTCCAGAAGTCGAACGTGTCGAACCCGGTGTCGAGGGCCAGCGGGCCGAAGTACTGGGCGACCTTGACGCCGTTGAGGTTCTTGCCGATGCCGTAGGACGTGATGCCGGCCGCGCCGAGGTCTGCCTGGACGGTGCGGTCGGCCCGGAGCCGCAAGGCGTCGTGCTGGCTGCGGACGCGGTTGTTGTGCGGCAGCTGCGCGGTCTGGATCTGGGCCCGGGCGGGGCAGCAGACCGGCGTTGCCGTGGTGGCGTTCTCGTAGCACATGCCCTGGTCGACCAGCCACTCGCTGCTGCGCGGCAGGTAGAGCCGCGCCTCGGCGCACGAGAAGTCGCTCATGTCGTCGACGAGGAACAAGATCGCGTTGTTGATGCCGGGCTCCGGCGTGGGCTCGACCGTCTGGACCGCCGCGGGCTCGGAGGAGCTGGCGGTGTTCTGGGCCACCAGGTTGGCGACGAGGCCGCCGACCACGAGCATCGCGACCAGGAGCAGCGTCGTGACAGGCGCGCGCGAGGACGAGTCCGCGGGTAGCGGGGTCGGCTCGGGCTCGGAGGTCACACGGGAAAGTACATCACCCCACTCCACATGTGTCCCGATCGGCACCAGATCGTTGCCTGCGGCAGCCGCCGGACTCGCAGCGGGCCCTGGTTGACACGAGAGCGACGTGTGTCAGGGGCCACATTGTTACGTACGGGTAGCAACGGAGACGGGGGTCACATACCCTCGGTATATGAGTGCCCCCGGCAGCCCGACGCCCGCAGGCGGACCACTGGTGGAGGGGCCGGCCGACCCCGAGCACGACCCGACCGCCTCCTACGCGCTGGAGCCCGACTACGTCGAGCGCCTGACCTCGCGGCTGTCGGCGACGTCGGGCCGCACGGTCGCGCTGACCAGCCCGCTCGACGGGGCGCCGCTCGCGCACATCCCGCAGTCGAGCGACGACGACGTCGCCGAGGCGTTCGCCCGAGCCCGTCGTGCCCAGGAGGCCTGGGCCCGCACCTGCCTCGACGACCGCGCCGCGATGCTGCTGCGGCTGCACGACCTCGTGCTCGACCGGCAGGACGAGATCATCGACCTGATCGTGCTCGAGTCGGGCAAGGCCCGCAAGCACGCCTTCGACGAGCCGCTCCACATCGCGCTGACCGCGCGCTACTACGCGCGCACGGCCTGCCAGCACCTCGGCACCCAGCGCAAGCTGGGCGTCGTCCCCGGCCTCACGCGGGTCGAGGTCAACCACGTGCCCAAGGGAGTCGTCGGCATCATCTCGCCGTGGAACTACCCGTTCACCATGGCGCTGTGCGACGGACTCCCGGCCCTGCTCGCGGGCAACGCGGTGGTCGCCAAGCCCGACGCACAGACGATGCTCACCGCACTGCTCGGCGCCCGGCTGCTCGACGAGGCGGGCTTCCCTCCCGACCTCTGGCAGGTCGTCGCGGGCCCCGGCCGGGAGATCGGAACGCCGATGATCGAGCGCTCCGACTACGTGTGCTTCACCGGGTCGACCGCCACCGGCAGGCTCATCGCCGCGCAGTGCGCGGAGCGGCTGATCGGCTGCTCGCTCGAGCTCGGCGGCAAGAACCCGCTCCTCGTGCTCCGTGACGCCGACCTCGAGAAGGCGGCCGAGGGCGCCGTCCGGGCGTCGTTCTCGAACGCCGGGCAGCTCTGCGTCTCGATGGAGCGGATGTTCGTGGCCGACCAGGTCTACGACCGCTTCGTCGAGCGGTTCGTGGCCCGCACCAACGCGATGACCCTCGGCGCCACCCTCGCCTGGGAGAACGACATGGGCTCGCTCATCTCCCAGGACCAGCTCGACACCGTCACCGCCCACGTCGCCGACGCCGTCGCCAAGGGCGCCCGGGTGCTGGCCGGCGGCCGCGCCCGCCCGGACCTCGGGCCGTTCTTCTTCGAGCCGACCATCCTCGAGGGCGTCACCCCCGACATGACCTGCTTCGGCCACGAGACCTTCGGCCCGGTCGTCTCCCTCTACCGCTTCCACGACGAGGCCGACGCGGTGGCCCGCGCCAACGACGGCGAGTACGGCCTCAACGCCTCGATCTACAGCCAGGACGGCAAGCGGGCCCGGGCCATCGCCCGCCACGTGAAGTGCGGCACGGTCAACATCAACGAGGCGTTCGGCGCGACGTTCGCGAGCATCGACTCCCCGATGGGCGGCATGCGCGAGTCGGGCATGGGACGCCGCCAGGGCAGCGAGGGCATCCACCGCTACACCGAGTCGCAGTCGGTCGCGACCCAGCGGCTGATCCGCTTCGCCCCGATGCTCGGCATGTCCGACAAGACCTACGCCAAGGTGATGACCGCCAACCTCCGCCTGATGAAGAAGCTCGGCAGGGCATGACCACCCCACGACGTTCTTCGGCTCCTCCGCTCCGCTCCTCCGCCGAACAACGCCGCGGGGGCCCCGGTTCGTTCGCTACAGAACCGCAGGCACCTTCCGGCTACGACTTCGACGTCCTGGTCGTCGGCTCGGGCTTCGGCGGGTCGGTCAGCGCCCTCCGGCTGACCGAGAAGGGCTATCGGGTCGGCGTGCTCGAGGCCGGCCCGCGCTTCGGCGACGACGACTTCGCGTCCGGCACCTTCGACCTCAAGCGCTACCTGTGGGCGCCGGCCCTCGGCCTGTACGGCATCCAGCGCATCGACGCGGTCCGCGACACGATGATCGTCGCGGGCGCCGGCGTCGGCGGCGGCTCGCTCGTCTACGCCAACACGCTCTACGAGCCGCTCCACCAGTTCTACGCCGACCCGCAGTGGTCGGGCATCACCGACTGGAAGGACGAGCTGGCGCCGTACTACGACCAGGCGAAGCGGATGCTCGGCGTCGTCGACAACCCGGTCCGCACCCCGGCCGACGACGTGATGGAGAAGGTCGCCACCGACATGGGTGTGGCCGACACCTTCCATCCGACGCCGGTGGGTGTGTTCTTCGGCGGCCCCGGCCAGGCCGAGGGAGAGCGGGTCGACGACCCCTACTTCGGCGGAGTGGGTCCCGCGCGCAACACCTGCACGAACTGCGGCGAGTGCATGAGCGGGTGTCGCCACAACGCCAAGAACACGCTGGTGAAGAACTACCTCTACCTCGCCGAGCAGCACGGCGCCCAGGTGCTCCCGCTCACCACCGTCACCCGGGTGGCTCCCCGCGAGAGCGGCGGCGGGTACGACGTCACCGTCAAGTTCACGAAGGCCAGGCGGGTCACGGCCCGGACGACCCGCACGCTCACCGCCGAGCACGTGGTGTTCGCCGCGGCGTCCCTCGGCACCCAGAAGCTGCTGCACCGGATGAAGGACGAGGGTCACCTGCCCCGCCTCTCCGACCGGCTCGGCTACCTGTCCCGCACCAACTCCGAGTCGATCCTCGGGGCGATCGCGCCGTCGTCCGACACGACCGACTACTCCTACGGCGTCGCGATCACCTCCAGCTGGCACCCCGACGAGGTGACCCACATCGAGCCCGTCCGCTACGGCAAGGGCTTCAACACGATGGCGATGCTGCAGACCGTCCTCACCGACGGCGACGGCGACGAGCCGCGCTGGCGCACCTGGCTCAAGGCGATGTGGACCGAGCGGCGCAACCTGCTCGAGCTCTACGACCTGCGGCACTGGTCGGAGCGCACCGTGATCGCGCTGGTCATGCAGAGCCTCGACAACTCGATCACCACCTACGGCAAGCGCAACAAGCTCACGGGCCACTGGCGGATGACGTCGCGTCAGGGCCACGGCGCGCCCAACCCGACCTGGATCCCGGTCGCCAACGAGGCCGTGCGCCGCATCGCCGGCGCCCTGGGTGGCACGCCCGGGGGCAACGTGGGCGAGCCGTTCAACATGCCGCTCACGGCCCACTTCATCGGAGGCTGCGCGATCGGCACGTCGGCCGACGACGGCGTCCTCGACGCCTACCAGCGGGTGTTCGGCCATCCCGGGCTGCACGTGGCCGACGGGTCGGCGATCTCGGCCAACCTCGGCGTCAACCCGTCGCTGACGATCACCGCGCAGGCCGAGCGGGCGATGGCGCTGTGGCCCAACAAGGGGGACGCCGACCGGCGCCCCGACCTGGGTGCCGGCTACCGACGGATCGAGCCCACCGCGCCGGTGGCTCCCGCGGTCCCGGCCCACGCGCCCGGCGCCCTGCACCTGCCCATCGTCGGGGTGTCCTGAAAACATTCTGGACCGGCCGTAACCCGTCTGGCGGGCCTTCGTTGAGCCTGCGAACTCGGTGTACACATGCTCCCTCCCGAAGGGCCGAGTTCAGGTCCGTGCGTAGTCCGACAGAACGCGTGGACGCTCAAGGCCCCGCCACCTCCCTCCCCGGCGGGGCCTTTGAGCGTCTGGGGTCTCGTGACGGCCGTGGCCGGCCTCCTCGACCTGCGGAGGTTTCGGTGGCCGAGGAGGTTCCGGCCCCGTGGCCGGCCTGCTCGACCTGGGAGGTTTCGGTGGTCGAGGAGGTTCCGCTAGGAACCGTCACGAGACCCGTGGCCGCCCTCCTCGACCTGCGAGGTTTCGGTGGCCGAGGAGGTCCGCGCCGTGGCCGGCCTCCTCGACCTGCGGGGTCTCGGTGGTCGAGGAGGTTCCGCTAGGAACCGTCACGAGACCCCGTGGCCGGCGTCCTCGACCTGCGGGGTTTCGGTGGTCGAGGAGGTTCCGCTGGGAACCGTCACGAGACCCCGTGGCCGGCTTCCTCGACCTGGAGGTTCGGTGGTCGAGGAGGTTCCGCTGGGACCGGGGTCTCGTGACGGCCGTGGCCGGCCTCCTCGACCTGCGGGGTTTCGGTGGTCGAGGAGGTTCCGCTGGGAACCGTCACGAACCCCGTGGCCGGCGTCCTCGACCTGCGGGGTTTCGGTGGTCAAGGAGGTCGGCCGCGTGGCCGGCCTCCTGACCTGCGGGTTCGGTGGTCGAGGAGGTTCCGCTGGGACCGGGGTCTCGTGACGGCCGTGGCCGGCCTCCTCGACCTGCGGGGTTTCGGTGGTCGAGGAGATTCCGGCCGCGTGGCCGGCCTGCTCGACCTGGGGGGTTTCGGTGGTCGAGGAGGTTCCGCTAGGAACCGTCACGAGACCCCATGGCCGGCGTCCTCGACCTGCGAGGTTTCGGTGGTCGAGGAGGTTCCGCTGGGAACCGTCACGAGACCCCGTGGCCGGCCTCCTCGACCGCCGAGTCATCTCGATACGATTCGGCCATGACGGCGCCCGAGCACGATCTGGTCCTGGTGGTCGACTTCGGGGCGCAGTACGCGCAGCTGATCGCGCGCCGGGTCCGCGAGGCGCGGGTGTACTCCGAGATCGTGGCCCACCACGTGCCGGTGGCCGAGATGCTGGCGCGCGAGCCGAAGGCGATCATCCTGTCCGGCGGACCCTCCTCGGTGTACGCCGAGGGCGCCCCCGGTCTCGACCCGACCCTGCTCGAGGCCGGCGTGCCGGTGTTCGGCATGTGCTACGGCTTCCAGCTGATGGCCCAGGGGCTCGGCGGCGAGGTCGCGCCCACCGGCGCCCGCGAGTACGGCCGGACCGCGGTCACGGTCGGTGACCCCGGCACCCTGCTGGCCGACGTCCCCGCCGCGCACACGGTCTGGATGTCGCACGGCGACTCGGTCGTGGCTGCGCCGACCGGTTTCGACGTGCTGGCCGCGACGGCCGGCACCCCGGTGGCGGCGTTCGAGTCGCTCGAGCGGCGGATGGCCGGCGTCCAGTGGCACCCCGAGGTGCTGCACTCCGAGCACGGCCAGCAGGTGCTCGAGCACTTCCTGCACGACATCGCCGGCTGCCGCCAGACCTGGACGATGCTCAACATCGTCGAGGAGCAGGTCGAGCACATCCGGTCCCAGGTAGGAGAGGGCCGGGCGATCTGCGCGCTGTCCGGTGGCGTCGACTCCGCGGTGGCGGCGGCGATCGTGCAGCGGGCGATCGGCGAGCGGCTCACGTGCGTGTACGTCGACCACGGGATGATGCGGCAGGGCGAGACCGAGCAGGTGCGTCACGACTTCGAGGAGGTCTTCGACGTCCTCGACGTGGTCGACGCCGCCGACCAGTTCGTCGGCGCGCTGGAGGGGATCCGCGACCCCGAGGAGAAGCGGAAGATCATCGGCCGCGAGTTCATCCGCACCTTCGAGGCCGCCGAGGCCCGGGTCTTCGGCGACGTGGGTGCCGGCGAGACGGCGTACCTGGTGCAGGGCACGCTCTACCCCGACGTCGTCGAGTCGGGCGGGGGAGCGGGCGCCTCCAACATCAAGTCTCACCACAACGTCGGCGGACTGCCCGACGACCTCGACTTCGAGCTCGTCGAGCCGCTGCGCACCCTGTTCAAGGACGAGGTGCGCGCGGTCGGCGAGCAGCTCGGCCTGCCCTCGTCGATGGTGTGGCGCCAGCCGTTCCCCGGACCCGGCCTGGGCATCCGGATCATCGGCGAGGTCACCCGCGAGCGCCTCGACATCGTGCGCGCCGCCGACGCCATCGCCCGCGAGGAGCTGACCCGGGCCGGCCTCGACCGCGACATCTGGCAGATGCCGGTGGTGCTGCTGGCCGACGTCCGCTCGGTCGGCGTCCAGGGAGACGGCCGCACCTACGGCCACCCGGTGGTGCTGCGGCCGGTCACCTCGGAGGACGCCATGACCGCCGACTGGGCCCGGCTGCCCTACGACCTGATGGAGCGGATCTCGACCCGGATCACCAACGAGGTCAGCGAGGTCAACCGGGTCACCGTCGACATCACCTCGAAGCCGCCCGGCACCATCGAGTGGGAGTGAGCATCAACCTCGGGCTGTTGACCCTGGGTCGTCGCTGTCAGCCGGCTCCTCCTCGAGGCGGCGCATGATCGGCGTCGCGGCGATCCCGTGCACCACGACCGAGAAGGCGATGGTGAACGCGACCGTCGACCACAGCCAGCCCGCGTCGGCGAACTCGGCCTCGTTGGTGGCCCAGGCCAGGTAGTAGAGGCTGCCGACGCCGCGGATCCCGAAGAAGGCGACCGCGAGCCGTCCGCCGGTGTCGAGCCCACCGGCCAGCGGGTCTCGACGCGGGGCTACCGCCAGGGCGGCCCACGCCACCGCGGGACGGACGACGAGCACCAGGACGACGGCGACGGTCACCCCGCGCCAGTCGAGTCCGGCGAGCAGACCCGACGAGAACGCGATGCCGAGCATCAGCAGCACCACGAGCGTGAGCAGCGTCTCGAGCCGCTGGACGACGTCGTGCATCTCGCGGTGGTACTCGTGCCGGTGCTCGGCCGAACGCAGGGCCATGGCGCAGGCGAAGACGGCGAGGAAGCCGTAGCCGTGAGCCAGCTCGGCGGCGCCGTACGCCGTCAGCAGCGCCGCCAGCGCCAGCAGCGGCTCACCCTGCTCGGCCAGCCGCAGCGAGGCCGAGGGGGACCGGAAAGCGATCCGCCCGAGCCCGCGACCGAGGAGGATGCCGACCGCGACACCGATCACGATCTTGCCCACGACGTACCAGCCCAGCCACTCGGTGATCCCGGCACCGGCCGAGCCGCCGGCGAGCACGAGCACCGCGGCGTAGGCGAACGGGAAGGCCAGGCCGTCGTTGAGGCCGGCCTCGGAGGTCAACGCGAAGCGGACCTCACCGGAGTTGGCGGCGTCGGTCGGGTCGCTGGAGTAGGGGGCGTCCTCGGGTGCGTCCTCGGCGATGGACGACCCCGGACCGCCGACCTGCACGTCGGCGGCGAGCACGGGGTCGGTCGGTGAGAGGACCGCCCCGAGCAGCAACGCGGTCGCCGGGGCGAGGCCCAGCGCGGCCCAGCCGAGCAGCGCGACCAGGAGGACGCAGGCCGGCATCGCCAGCGCCAGCAGCCGCCAGGTGGGCGACCAGCCCCGCCAGCTCGACGGGTGCAGGAGGTCGAGGGGCCGGTCGATGGCCAGACCCACACCCATGAGGGCCACGATCACCGTCAGCTCGGTCACGTGCTCGACGATGAACAGGTGGTCGGGGTCGCTGACGTCGATGGCGAGCCCGTCGGCCAGCGGCGTGAACCCGAGCCCCACTCCCACGACGAGCAGCACCAGGGCCGGTGACACCGCGAACCGTCGCAGCAGGGTCGGCAGAGCGACCGCCAGGAGCAGGCAGACGCCGGCGAGGAGGATGTAGCTCTCGGGCGTGACCGCGAGCGGACTCAGGTCGGGTCCTGCTGGCTCATGGCGTCCTGTCGGCTGAGGGGTGGCGGGGATGCCTTGTCATGTCTAGCCAGGGTGGACGGGCTGTCACCCCACCTCCGTGGGTGAAGGTTTACTTCTAAACCGGCCGTCATCGGGTACGGACTGAGTATGGCTCCCCCCACCTCTCGGCCATGCCGTCGCGCCTGCGCGATGCTGGCCCTCGCCGTCGTCCTCCTCACTCCTGCCGTCGCCGACGCGCGCGGCATCCACGGCACGAAGGGCAACGACCGCCTGAACGGCACCGCGAAGGGGGACTCGATCAGCGCCATGCGGGGCCGCGACCGGATCGTCGCCAACGGCGGTCGCGACACGGTGCTGGCGGGCAGCGGCAACGACACCGTGGCGGGCAACGGCGGCAACGACCGGATCAGCCTCGCCCAGGGCAACGACCGGGCCGACGGCGGCCCGGGCGACGACACCCTCGTGGGTGCCGCCGGTGACGACACCCTCGCGGGAGGCGACGACAACGACGTCGTCCAGCTCAACGCCGGCGACGACATGGGTACCGGGGGCGACGGCCGTGACCGGATCTCGGCCGGCGAGGGCCGCGACAGGGTGTACGGCGGTGCCGGCAACGACGCGCTCGAGCTGGGGGCCGGCAACGACGTCGGCCTCGGCGAGGCCGGCAACGACCGGCTGGCCGGCGGCGCGGGCAACGACAACCTGCAGGGCGGAGACGGCGACGACTCCCTCGGCGGCTCCGACGGCGACGACAAGCTGGTGGGCGGGCCCGGGGCAGACAGCGCCACCGGACTGGGCGACAACGACACGATCACCGGTGAGGCCGGCGACGACCGGGTGCTCAACGGCGGCCAGGGCCACGACCTGATCGACGGGGGCGACGGCGACGACGAGCTGCACGGCGCCGAGGGCAACGACCGGGTCCTCGGTGGGCCCGGGAACGACCACTCGCAGGGTGGGTCGGGCAACGACCGCGTCTACGGCGGCGCCGGCACCGACCATGTCGACGGCGACGAGGGCAACGACTTCATCGACGCCGGCCCGGGCAACGACTCGTGCCCCGGCTTCGACGCGTCGTCGCACCAGGTGCCCTGCCCCGGTTTCCCTGCCCAGGGTGGCGCCATCAACGTCACGGCCGACGAGGGCGACGACGTGATCTACCCCGGCGACGGGGTCGACAACGTCTTCGGCGAGGAGGGCGCGGACCTCATCGTCGTCGCTCCGGACGGGGACTACGACCGGATCTTCTGCAACGACAGCGGCATCCCGCAGGACCCCGACGACCGCGTGATCTCCGTGGGGGGACGGGAGTCGCTCGACGACGTCCGTCACTACTGCCCGGTGACGGTGATGAGCGCCGAGGCGTTCATGGACAACCCGAACCTGGTCTACCCGGGCACGAACCAGCACCTGCCCCTCCCTGACGGCGCGCAGGCGGCGACACGGTCACACGGTGCATACGCTGCACACGCGACGCCGCGGAACCTGCTGTTCTGACGCTGGATTCCGCGCTCGGCTGTGGCAGGGTGGCGCCGACCCATCCACGACCGAGGAGTCGACCTGGTGGACCAGGCGCAGCTGTCCCGCATCCGTGAAACGCACTGGCGTCAGGGTTTCGGAACCCTGACCCTCGACGAGCTCGAGGTCTTCGACGACGTCATCGGCCGGCACCGTCCGCGGTCCTTCGTCGAGATCGGGACCGCCTCCGGCATGACGGCGGGCATCACCTGCCTGCTCCTCGCCGAGCACGGCGGCGAGCACTTCGTGACGGTCGACTTCGACAACACGTTCTTCGGCGACCCGACGAAGGAGAACGGGTTCCTCATCCCCGAGATCTATCCCGGCGGCACCGTGCGGGTCGACCGTCGACCGCACACGATGTCGGTCGACCTGGTCTCGGGCGGCGAGGAGTTCGACATGGGGTTCGTCGATGCCAACCACCAGCACCCATGGCCTCTCATCGACACGTTGTGCCTCTACCCGGTGATGAGCGGGCCGAAGCTGCTGCTCCATCACGACCTCAACCTCTACAAGCTGCAGCCGCGGGCGCGGGGAATCGGCCCGAAGTACCTCTTCGACCAGGTGCCCCCGCCGTACCGCGTCCGGTACGACGCCCATCGTGGGAACCTCTGGTCGATGTCGCTCGACCTGCCCGTCTCGGTCATGGAGCAGATCGCCGTCGACGCGTTCGCCATGCCGTGGTCGATCACCCACCGGCTCCAGGGCGATCCGCTCACGAAGCTGCGGTCGGTGCTCGACCAGCACTACAGCGCCGAGCTCCGCGCGGTCTTCGAGCGGTCCCTGGAGAAGTTCAACCGCAAGCCGGGGGAGCAGCCCCCCGACGCTCAGCGCGCCGTTCGGTAGGTCGTGTGCGACGCCGCCACCGTCAGGTCTCGTCGTCGGGGACGATGTGCATCGCGGCCTCCTCGGCCGAGGCGGCGCCGCCGTCGATGCCGACGTCGCGGCCCACGACGTCCTGCTCGTAGTCGAGCCCCTCGAACCCCTCGGCGGGCGCCACCAGCCGGCCGGACCGCACGTCGCCCACCTCGCGCTCGTCGCCGGGCTCGAGCTGCTCGTCACCCTCGGCGTCGTCGTCGACGGTCTCGGGCTCCTCCTGCGCGAGCCGCTGGAGGAAGTTCTCGCCGGTCGCCTCCTCGCGGGCGGTGTTGCCGTAGCCCTGCGCCGGCGACCAGCGCTCGGGCGGGGAGTAACCGCGGTCGAGCTCGTCGACGACGTCGCTGCCCGAGCCGTCACCGAGGGTGTCCTGCCCGGTGAGCTGGTTGTCGTCGTCGGAGCTGTAGGTGCCGTACTCGTCCGGATGCGTCGACTCGGTCATCGCTCCACCGTACTCACAGGCGCTCTCACTAGGGTGGGTCCATGGCGCGCGCGATCCATCACTGGGACCTGTGGGTGAGCGACCCGGCGGTCGCCGTCGACGAGTGGGGCTGGCTGCTCGGCGAGCTCGGCTGGGAGTTCGACCGCGGCGAGGGGGCGGGTGCCTCGTGGGCGCACCCCGACGGCACCTACCTGTTCGTGGAGCGCTCGCCCGACCTGGTCGACGAGCCCCACGACCGGTGCAAGCCCGGGGTCAACCACCTCGCGTTCACCGTCGACTCCCGCAGCCTGCTCGACCGGATGCGGGCCGAGTCGAGCTCGCACGGGTGGCACGAGATGTACGCCGACCGCTACCCGCACGCGGGCGGTGACGACCACACGGCACTGTACGTGGAGAACTCCGAGGGCTTCGAGGTCGAGGTCGTCCTCGACCTCTGACCGGACGTGCGACGAGGGCACTCCTAGGGGGAGTGCCCTCGTCGACGTGCTTGACGTCCCAGTGTCAGGACTTGCGGGTCAAGCCCTGGACTTCCTGCTGTTGAAGATGCTGTATCCACCGGGGCCGATCAGCAGACCGACGACGATGCAGACGATGCCGAGCACGATCTGCTCCTGCAACAGCTGCACGACGCCGAAGACCACGAGAATGACGGCGAGGATCCAGAGAAGGAATCCCATGGGGGTGCTCCTGACATGTGTGACACGGCCCGGATTGCGGGCCCTTGGTGTCGAGGTTCTCGGGTCGCGAAGGCCGTGGCCTCACCCGCAGGGGGGTTTGGCCGGAATCAGGGCTGACGACTCGGTACGCCGTACGTCGTGGTGCGCTCGCGGACGGGCCGGCCGATGCCGGCGCCGATGTCGGTGAGCTCGGCGACGGTCTTGGCGGAGCCGTGCTCGGAGCCGGCCATCCGGCTGATGGTCTCCTCCATCAGGGTGCCGCCGACGTCGTTGGCGCCCGACTGCAGCATCGCGCGGGTGCCGTCGACGCCGAGCTTGACCCAGCTGGTCTGGATGTTGTGGATCCGGCCGTGGAGCAGGATCCGGGCCATCGCGTGCACGGCGCGGTTGTCGCGGAGAGTGGGGCCGGGGCGGGCGACGCCGGCGAGGTAGATGGGGGCGCTGGTGTGGACGAAGGGCAGTGGCACGAACTCGGTGAAGCCGCCGGTGTCGTCCTGGATCCTGCTGAGGACGCGGAGGTGACCGACCCAGTGGCGGGGGTTGTCGACGTGGCCGTACATCATCGTGGAGGTGGTCGGGAGGCCGACGCGGTGCGCGGTCGACACGATCTCGATCCACGTGCGGGCCGGCAGCTTGCCCTTGGTGAGCACCCAGCGGACGTCGTCGTCGAGGATCTCGGCGGCCGTGCCCGGCAGGGAACCCAGGCCGGCCTCGCGGGCCTTGATCAGGAAGTCCTCGACGCTCAGGCCGGTGCGGGCGGTGCCGTTGACGATCTCCATGGGGGAGAAGGCGTGCACGTGCATGCCGGGCACCCGTTGCTTGACCGCGTTGACGAGGTCGAAGTAGGCGGTGGCCGGCAGCTCGGGGTCGATGCCGCCCTGCATGCAGACCTCGGTCGCGCCGAGGTCCCAGGCATCGGCGGCCCGGTCGGCGACCTCGTCGAGGGAGAGCGAGAACGCGTCGGCGTCGGTGCGGCGCTGGGCGAACGCGCAGAACCGGCAGCCGACATAGCAGACGTTGGTGAAGTTGATGTTGCGGTTGACGACGTAGGTGACGTCGTCGCCGACCGCCTCCTTGCGCAGGTCGTCGGCCAGGCGGCAGACCTGGTCGAGCAGGTCGCCCTCGGCGGTCATCAGGGTCAGCGCGTGCTCGTCGGAGAGGTTGCCAGGGTCGGCCGCGGCGGCTGCCAGGGCCGCACGACCCTCGCCGTGCAGGACGGCGGGCGCGCCGGTGAGGTCGGCCGCCTGCTGGACCTGGTCCCAGTCGCCGTAGACGTCCGTGAAGTCGGAGCGGCGGTCATCGGTGCGGCCCTCGGTGTCGACCGCGGTGTGCAGGTCGGTGCGCCCGACGCTGGCGAAGCCGCCGTCGGGTTCCTGCCACGGCTGCCCGGTCGGCCGGACGCCGGGGCGGGCGAGTCCGGCGCCAGGACCGTCATGGTGGCCAGCGCGGCGACATGGCCCGAGACGCGGGGGTCGAGCCACGGCTCGCCGGCGCGCACGTACTCGGGATGCACGGTGAGCCGGGCCTGCAGGTCGAAGCCGCACTCGGCCGTGATCGATCGCAGCCGCTCGAGGCTCGGCCAGGGGCGTTCGGGATTCACGTGGTCGGGGGTCAGCGGCGAGACGCCGCCCCAGTCGTCGACGCCGGCCTCGAGCAGCGCGCGGCACTCGGCCAGGTCGACCAGGTTGGGTGGTGCCTGCACGCGGGCCTTGGGGCCGAGCACGAGGCGGGTGACCGCGATCGCGGCGCGGTAGTCGTCGAGGTCGAGGTCGTCGCTGTGGCGCATGGCGGTGTCGGGCTTGGCGCGGAAGTTCTGGACGATCACCTCCTGCACCGAGCCGAACTGGGTGGAGACCTTGCGCAGCGCGAAGATCGTCTCCGCCCGCTCGGTCAGTGTCTCGCCGATGCCCACCAGGAGGCCGGTGGTGAAGGGGATCGAGAGCCGGCCGGCGTCCTCGAGCACCCGGAGCCGGAGCGTGGGGTCCTTGTCGGGGGAGCCGTAGTGGGCCTCGCCCTTGGTCTCGAAGAGCCGCCGTGAGGTGGTCTCGAGCATCATGCCCATCGACGGGCTGACCGGCTTGAGCCGGTTCAGCTCCTCCCACGACATGACCCCCGGGTTGAGGTGGGGCAGCAGCCCGGTCTCCTCCAGCACCCGGACCGCCATCGCCCGCACGTAGGCCAGCGTGGAGTCGTAGCCCTGCTCGTCGAGCCACTCACGAGCCTCGGGCCACCGGTCCTCGGGCCGGTCGCCGAGGGTGAACAGCGCCTCGAGACAGCCCAGGTCGGCGCCCTGACGGGCGATGTCGAGGATCTCGTCGGGGCTCAGGAACATGCCGTGGCCGGCTCGCTTCAGCTGTCCCGGCGACTCCACGAACGTGCAGTAGTGACACCGGTCGCGACACAGCTTGGTCACCGGGATGAACACCTTGGGCGAGTACGTCACCACCCGGGCCGACCAGCCGCGACCAGGCCCGCGTCACGCACCCGGGCCGCGGCCGAACACAAGCGGTCGAGATCCGCGCCGGTCGCAGCCAGCAACGCCGCCGCCTCGGCGACGTCGACCTTCGCGCCCCGCTCGACGCGCGCCGAGGCTCGGCGTACCTGCTGCGGGGTCGCGGACCATGTCGTCTCACGAAGATGACGGTAGCCGGCGCGGGCCGAGGGTGATCCCGGCCCGCGCCCTGGGACTGGCCGGACTCCGCTACCGCACGACCGGCTCGCCGAAGGGTTCCTCCTCGGTCACGTGCTCGGCCTCGGCGGGCTCGAGCGGCGCGTCCTCGGTGTCGAGCTTGCTCGGCCACCAGATCTTGCCCCCGAGGTCGAGGTTGAGCGCGGTCACGAGGACCGAGCGCACGATCATGGTGTCGAGCAGGACGCCGAGCGCCACCGCGACGCCGAGCTCGACCAGGAACACGAACGGGATCGAGGCGAGCACGAGGAAGGTGGCCGCCAGGACCAGTCCCGCCGAGGTGATCACGCCGCCGGTCGACGACAGGGCGATCAGGGTGCCCCTGCGGGTGCCCTTCTCGAGCGTCTCCTCGCGCACCCGGGTCATCAGGAAGATGTTGTAGTCGATCCCGAGCGCGACCAGGAACACGAACGCGAACAGCGGGAACCCTGGGTCGGCGTAGTTGAAGCCGTTGCCGTTGTCGAAGATCGGCAACCGGGTGAAGACCTCCTGGAACAGCAGTGTCGAGATGCCGAGCGCGGCGCCGAACGAGAGGATCACCGTGCCCATGAGCAGCAGCGGGGCGAGCAACGCCCGCAGCAGCAGCACCAGGATCAGGAACACCACGACGAGCACGATCGGGATGATCACCTTGTTGTCGCGTTCGGAGGCGACCTTCGTGTCGAGGTAGAACGCCGACCCGCCACCCACCAGGGCGTCTGCGCCCCCGATGCTGTGCACGGCGCTGCGGGTGTCGTCGACGATGTCGAAGGCCGCCGTCGAGGAGATGTCGGCGTCGATGGGTGCCTCGATGTAGGACCGGGTGTCGCTGATCGGCTGTGACCCACCCGGCTCTCCGACCCCCTCGACGTCGCCGAGCGCCGTGGCGACGTCGCCGATCTGGTCGGTGGCGGCCACCACCTGGACCGTGTTGGAGGCGTCCTGCAGGCCGTGGTCGACCAGCACCTTCTGGCCCCTGATCGAGTCGAACTCCTTGGTGTAGGTGTCCTCGGTCGACAGGCCCGCGGCGTCGAGTCGCAGGAAGCCGAGAGCGGCGATCATCAGAAGACCGGCGGTGATGACCCACACCGCGCGGGGCGGGGCACGATGCGACGCCCGACCCGAGCCCAGAAGCCGGTCTGAGTCGGCTCGGGGGAGCCGAACCCGGGGCGCTTGGGCCAGAACAGCCACCGCCCGCAGATGACCAGCATCGCCGGCAGGAACGTGACCATGACGAGCACGGTGACGCCGACGCCGACGGCCAGCACGGGCCCGAGTCCGGCGGTGGAGTTGAGGTCGGCGAAGACCAGGCAGAGAAGCCCGACGGCGACCGTCGCGGCGCTGGCCAGGATCGCGGGGGCGGCCCGGTGCAGCGCGAAGGCCATGGCCTCGTGCCGGTCCTCGTGACGGCGGAGCTCTTCTCGATATCGCGCGACCAGCAGCAGCGCGTAGTCGGTGCCGGCGCCGATCACCAGGATGCCGAGGATGGCTTGGCTCTGCCCGTTGACGGTGAGGTCGGCGTACTTCGCCAGGAGATAGACCACCCCGCCCGAGACGGTGTAGGCGACGGCCGCGCTCAGGATGGGCAGGAGCCACAGGATCGGGCTGCGGTAGGTGAAGAGCAGGATCACGATGACCACGCCGAAGGTGATCAGCAGCAGGTTGCTGTCGATGCCCTCGAAGGCCTCCGCGGCGTCGGCGGCCTGGCCGCCGAAGCCGGCGAGGTGGACGGTGACACCGTCGACCGTGGCGATGTCGCGGATCTCGTTGGCCGCGTCGGGGATCTTGGCCCACCCGTCGTCGCCGAAGTTGAAGACGAGGTAGAGGTAGGCGACCTCGCCGTCCTGGGAGACGGCCGCCGGGTTGTCGCTCGGGGAGATCACCCCGGCGTCGGTGACGCCGTCGATCCCGCCGATCTCGCCGGCGTGCTCGTCGATGGCGTCGAAGTCAGCGGGGGTCAGGCCCCCAGGCCGGTCGTAGACGACCAGGGTGGGGATGTCGTTGGGGTTGATGGTCGAGGAGAGCTCTTCGGCGACCTTGGTGGACTCGGCCGACTGGGGGAGCCAGGACGAGGCCTCGTTGTTCTGGACGTCGACGAGCTTGCTGTTGAAGCCGCTCATTCCGCCTGCGATGACCAGTACGGCCAGGACGACGAGCCATTTGGACACGCGGCCGGTGAGTTTTCCGGCGATCTGACGATGCATGGCAAGAACTCTCCCAAAGGGTGGTGACAGTTGGCATCAGGGTTTCCCCCGATAGACCGGTTCGTCCACCGCAACTCATCGCCGATTTCCCCGCAATCGGGTACCGCGGGCCGTACAGCCGGTCGAGGACCGAGGGGTCAGATGCCGAGCATCCGCCCGATGATCTCCTTCTGGATCTCGGTCGTGCCGCCGTAGATCGTCTGGATCCGCGAGTCGGTGTAGGCCTTGGAGATCGGGTACTCCGACATGTAGCCGTAGCCGCCGTGCAGCTGCACGCCGTTGTCGGCGAACTTCTTCTGCAGCTCGGTGGTCCACCACTTGGCCATCGAGGCGAGCGCGGTGTCGACCTCGCCGGCGTTCAGCTTCATCACGCAGTCGTTGACGAAGAGCCGCGCGATGTAGGCCTCGGTGGCCATCTCGGCCAGCATGAACCGGTTGTGCTGGAACTTGCCGATCGGCTTGCCGAAGGCCTCGCGCTCCTTGGCGTAGCTCGAGGCACATCTCCATGATGTGCTCCATCGCGGCGACGGCGATGGCGGCGATCGAGATGCGTTCCTGGGGGAGGTTGACCATCAGGCTGACGAAGCCGGAGCCCTCCTCGCCGAGCAGGTTGGCCTTCGGCACGGCGACGTTGTCGAAGAACAGCTCGGAGGTGTCCTGCGGCCTTCAGGCCCATCTTGTCGAGGTTGCGGCCACGCTCGAAGCCCGCCATGCCGCGCTCGACGACGAGCAGGCTGATGCCCTGGTGACCGGCGTCGGGGTCGGTGCGGCACACGACGATCACGAGGTCGCTCATGATCCCGTTGGAGATGAAGGTCTTCGACCCGTTGAGCACGTAGTGGTCGCCCTTGTCGACGGCGCTGGTGCGGATGCCCTGCAGGTCGGAGCCGGCGCCCGGCTCGGTCATCGCGATCGCCGAGATCAGCTCGCCGCTGACCAGTCCCGGCAGCCAGCGCTGCTTCTGCTCGTCGGTGCCGAGGGTGCTGATGTAGGGGACGATGATGTCGGTGTGGACCGCGAAGCCGAGTCCGCTCGCGCCGACCCTGCTGATCTCCTCGGCGAGCACCATGTTGTAGCGGAAGTCGCGGATCCCGGCGCCGCCGTACTGCTCCTCGACGTCGAAGCACAGCAGGCCCGTCTCGCCCGCCCTGGCCCAGACGGCGCGGTCGACCTGGCCGTCCTTCTCCCACTGCTCGTGGAAGGGCACGACCTCCTTCTCCAGGAACGCGCGCGCGGTGCGGCGGAAGTCCTCGTGCTCCTGCTCGCAGATCGACGGGGTCTCGGGCATCGGTGTCCTCCGGCTGGTCGGCATGGGGTGCCACTACTGGTGTGACAGTACTACTGTCATCGTTGTGACGGACCTGCTGACCATCGATGAGCTCGCCTCCGCGGTCGGGACGACGGTGCGCACGACGCGCTACTACGCCAGCCTGGGGCTGGTGCCGGCACCGGTACGCCGCGGGCGGATCGCCTACTACGGGCCGGTGCACCGGGCCCGGCTCGAGCTGGTGCGGGCGCTGCAGGACCACGGGTTCACGCTGCAGGCGATCGAGCGGGTGCTGGCCGGCATCCCCGGCGACGCGAGCGTCGAGGAGCTCGCCCTGCAGCGGGCGATGCTCACCTCGTGGACCTCCGAGCCGCCCGCCGTCCTCACCCGCTCGCAGCTGGCGAAGAAGGCCGGTCGCCGGCTCTCCGACGCCGATCTCCGCCTGCTCGCCAAGCTCGGCGCCGTCGAGCCCGAGGGGGAGGGGTACCGCGTGATGCCGTTCCTGCACGTGGGCGTCGGGCTGCTCGACGTCGACGTCCCGGAGGAGAGCCTCGGCCTGGCCGAGGCCGCGATCCGCCGGCACATGGAGGCCCTCGCCGACGAGCTCACCACGATCCTGCACACCCAGGTGCTCGAGCCCTACCGGCGCCAGCCGTCGTCACCCGACGACGCCCGCCACCTCGAGCAGACCGTGGCCCAGCTGCGCCGCCTCACCCTCGAGGCCGTCGTCTCCGGCTTCCAGCGCGCGGCCAACGCCGTGATCGCCCGGTCGTTGTCGCGCGACTGAGCGTCGGGCACCATGTGTGAGTTTCACCGGTTAACCGGTGAAACTCACGCTTCTTGTACGAAGTTTCAGACCAGAACCGTGAGTTTCGTCGCGACCGGTCCGCCCCTGCAGGCGTCCACAAGTCATCCACAGGGTCGCCACGCGGGCCGGTCGTCCACAGTCGGCTGTTGAGCTCGAGCGCCGAGGTCGATCTCCGGGCACGGTGCCGCGCATGATCCTTCCGCCCACACCGGTGTCCCACCTTTGCGATCCCTACGGCATCCTGCTCCGCCGCGAAGCGGTGAGCAACGGCGTCAGTGACACCGCACTCGCGCGACTGGTCGACCGCAGAGTGCTCGTCAAGCTCCGCCACGGCGCCTACTGCCTGCGCGCGGTCTACCTCGCGGCCGACCGGGCCGAGCGACATCGTCTGCTCTGTCGGGCGGTCATGCGCCAGTACGGCGACCATGTCGCGCTCTCCCACGCCAGCTCGTGCGTGGTCCAGAACGGCCCCGAGTACGGGCTCGATCTCAGCAAGGCCCACATCACGCACCTCGATGGTGGAGGGCGTACGACCAACCGGCTGAAGCACCACCTGGGTGAGTGTCGGGTCGGCGATATGCGCCGCCAGCACGGCCACTGGCTGACGGTTCCGGCCCGAGCGGTGCTCGAAGTCGCAACGACTGACGGTGTCGAGGCATCACTTGTCCAGGCCAACCACTTCCTCCACGCCGAGGAGACCACCATCGAGCAGCTGCGCGAGGTCTTCGACATCCAGACCTTCTGGCCGCACTCGTTGCGCCAGCACCCCGTGCTGCACCTTGCTGACGCACGGATCGAATCGGTGGGCGAGAGCCGTTGCGTCTACTGCTTCTTCACCCACGGTGTACCGATGCCCGAGCCCCAGTACGAAGTGCGACACCCGGACGGGTCGGTCGCCGCGCGCGTCGACTTCGCCTGGCCCCAGTTTCGGCTCATCGTCGAGTTCGACGGCAAGGAGAAGTACCACCGCTTTCGCAAGCCCGGCGAGTCTGTCGAAGACATGGTGATGCGCGAGAAGGCCCGCGAAGACCTCGTCCGGCGGCTGACCGGGTGGACCGTCATCCGCGTCACGTGGGCGGACCTCGGCAACCCGGTCAACCTTGCCAACCGCATCCTCCTGGCGATGGCCGGCCTGGCCGCGTAGGTCGGTACCGACCCCTCGCTCACGGGCGACGAAACTGACGGTTCTGGCCCGAAGTTTCGTATCAGAAGGCGGAGTTTCACCGGTTAACCGGTGAAACTCACACCCACTCGCTCAGACCCACTCCTTGACCTGCGCGACGGTGGCGGCGGGGTCCTCGGAGGCGGGCATGACCTGGAGGTGGGTGATGCCGGCCTCGCGGAAGGCCGCGATCCGCTCCTTCACGTACGACGCAGGGCCGACCAGGTTGCCGGCCTCGAGCCACTCGGTGGGCACGAGCGCCTCGGCCTCCTTCTTCTTGCCGCGGAGGTAGAGGTCCTGGATCTTGGTGGCCTCCTCCTCGTAGCCGTACTGGCAGGCGAGGTCGTTGTAGAAGTTCTTGCCCTTGGCGCCCATGCCGCCGACGTAGAGCGCGAACACGGGACGCGCGAAGTCGAGCATGCCCTTGACGTCGTCGCCGATGGCGAGCAGCCCGCCGCCGGTGACCTGCAGCGGGCCGAGGTCGGCCGAGCGCTTGGCCCGGCCGGCGGCGAGCGCGTCGCCCCAGACGTCGTTCGCCTTCTCCGGGTAGAAGAGGTGCGGCATCCAGCCGTCGGCGACCTCGGCGGTCATCTCGACGTTCTTGTCGCCGAGCGCCGCCACCCAGATCGGGACCGACGGCCGCTCGGGCTTCGTGAGCAGCTTGAGCGGCTTGCCCAGACCGAGGCCCTGGTCGGGGGGCAGGGGCAGGGTGAAGTTGCGGCCCGCGTGCTCGAGCGGCTCGCGGCGCAGGCCCTGGCGGATGATGTCGATGGCCTCGCGGGTGCGGCCCAGGGGGCGCGCGTACGGCATCCCGTGGAAGCCCTCGATGACCTGGGGACCCGAGGCACCCAGGCCGAGGACGGCGCGGCCCGCCGAGACGTTGTCGAGCCCCGCGGCCGTCTGGAGCAGGGCCCCGGGCGTGCGCGAGAAGACGTTGAGGATGCCGGCGCCGATCTCGAGGGTCTCGGTCTTCGCGGCGAGGTAGCCCATCAGGGTCGGCGAGTCGAAGCCGTAGGCCTCCGCGACCCACACGAGGTCGAGCCCGGCGCGCTCCAGAGCGACGACCTGGTCGGCGGCGGCACGGGGGTTGCCGTCGTACATCAGCATCGTGGACAGCTTCATGTGCGCTCCTGCGGGTCGACTCTGACAGTGATGCTGTCACGATAGCCCAGCGGGTGACCGGGCAGCCGGGGGGCGACCGGTCCCTGACATCATCGCCGTCGTGACGACACATCGCATCGCCGTGATCGGCGGCACCGGGCCGCAGGGCAAGGGCCTCGGCTACCGCTTCGCCCGCGAGGGCCACACCGTCGTGCTCGGGTCGCGTTCGGCCGAGAAGGCCGTGCCGGTCGCCGCAGAGGTGACCGAGAGGCTCGCCGACCACGAGGGCGCCGGGGCGGTGAGCGGTGCGAGCAACGCCGACGCGGTCACCGACGCCGACGTCGTCCTGCTCGCCATCCCGTACGACGGACACGACGAGCTCGTCGAGGCCCTGGCCGCCGGCGGGGCGCTCGAGGGCAAGGTCGTCGTCTCGTGCGTCAACCCGCTCGCCTTCGACAAGGCCGGACCGCACGGCCGGGTCGTCGACGGCGGCGAGGGCTCGGCGGCCGAGTCGGCCCAGCGGATCGCTCCCGGCGCACGCCTGGTCGGCGCCTTCCACCACGTCTCGGCGGTCACCCTGTGGCGCGAGGGGGGCTACCTCGACCACGAGGACGTGCTCGTCTGCGGAGACGACCCCGAGGCCAAGGACGTCGTCATCGAGCTGGCCCGCTCGGTGACGGGCCGCGACGGCGTCGACGCCGGGCGGCTGCGGCTGGCCCGTCAGCTCGAGCCGCTGACCGCCGTCCTGATCTCGATCAACAAGAAGTACAAGACCCACTCGGGTGTGCGGATCTCCGGGCTCTAGCCAGCGGCACTCTCGGGCCGGCGGGGCCGGTCGAGCAGCCCGAGCTCGACACCGAGCGGCGACCACAGCTCGGCGGCCCGGGTGGCCGTGAGGTGGCTGCGGTCGCGGTAGGTGATCGTCGACCCGACCACGACGGGACACAGCCCGTCGGCGCAGATCCACGACGTGGGGTCGACGGAGCGCACCCCCGACCGCTCGGCGGCGTCGACCGAGAGCTGCGCCAGCTCCTCGGCGCGGCTGATCGGGGTGAACGCGCAGTCACCCAGGTGCGCGCCGCGCTCGGCCAGGCAGGGTCCCGGCTCGTCGGGCAGCCGCGGGACGTCGGAGAGCAGGACCAGCTCGCCCACCAGCGGCCCGTAGGCCGCGAACATGTCGTCGAAGCCGCCCGCCAGCTCGTCGCCCATGGCGTCGGGGTCGTCGATGATCTCTCCCGAGGCGTCGTAGACGCCGGCCGGCGGCGGCGACGTCGCGACCACCATCAGGTCGGGCTGCAGGTCGGCGACCTGATCGACGACCCAGTCGTGGAACTCCGTGCACTCGGGCCACACGGCCTCGGCGCCCATCCGGCCGACGTCGACGAACGCGGCCGGGCACTGCTGCTTGACCAGGTAGTACGTCGCGTACCCGGCCCGCTCGGCGATCTGCTCGAACGCCGGGATCCAGGCGCGGGCGTGGGAGTCGCCGGTCACGACCAGCACCTGGTCGGAGTCGACCGACCCGCGCCGACACAGCGGCCGCTCCGGCTGCTGGTAGTCGCAGTCGCCGACGTCGGCCAGGTCGTCGTCGAGGTTCAGCAGGTCGGGGGTGAGGTCGCTGGGGATCGGCCAGCCCCGCCGGCCGGCCACGACGGACGCCTCGACCAGGCCGGTCACCTCGTCGCCGCTGATGCCGACGGCGGTTGTGGTGACGGCAGGGTCGTCGCCGCGCTCGCCGCCCAGGTGCTGCGCGTACGCGTGGGCGCCGTACGCCACGGGCAGCACCATCGCGAGCGACACCGGGTACAGGACCAGGGCGCGCCAGTCGCGCCGCCAGAACGCGCGGGTCCGGAACGGCTGCTCGACGAAGCGGTGGGTGAGGTGGCCGAGCACGAAGACGGCCGCCACGGCGAGCCCGGTCTCGGCGGCCGACAGAGGGCGCCCCAGGTGCACCTGGGGGATGACGAGGAGCGGCCAGTGCCACAGGTACAGCGAGTACGACCAGTCGCCGATGGCGCGCAGCGGCGCCAGGGTCAGCACCCGGGAGGCGACGGGCAGACCCGCGGTGGTGGAGCCGGCCAGGATCAGGGCGACGGTGGAGAGCACCGGTAGCAGGGCCTGGTAGCCGGGGAACGCCATCGAGGTGTCGTAGGAGACCACGGCGAGGGTGAGCCCGGCGAGGCCGGCGACGGCCAGCGGCTCGGCCGCCCGGTGCCGCCGGATGCCCGAGCGCGAGTGCAGGGCCAGGGCCACCAGGACGCCGGCCGCCAGCTCCCACGCGCGGGTGAACGTCGAGAAGTACGCCGAGGCGGGCTCGGCCGCGGTGCGGTGCACCGACCACGCGAGGCTGGCACCGCCCACCAGCACGGCGAAGAGGGTCATCGTGCGTACCGGCGCCGTGCCGGGACGGCGGCGGCGGCGCGACAGCAGCACGGCGAGGGCCACGAGCACCGGCCACACGACGTAGAACTGCTCCTCGACCGCCAGCGACCAGTAGTGCTGCACCGGCGACGGTGACGACTCGAGCGCGAAGTAGTCGACGCCCTGGCCGGCGAACCTGATGTTGGCGCCGAAGAAGGCCGCCCACAGCGCGTCGCGGGTCGCGTCGAGCGCGTCGAGGAAGTTGAGGTAGACGACCGAGACGGCCACCGTGAGGGCGAGGACGACGGTCGCGGCCGGCAGGATCCGGCGCGCGCGCCGGGCGTAGAAGGCCCCGAGCCGGAACCGTCCGTCGGCGACGATGCTCGCCAGGATCAGCCGGGTGATGAGAAATCCGGAGAGCACGAAGAACACGTCGACGCCGACGAAGCCGCCCCCGAAGCCCGGCACGGCCGCGTGGGCCGCGATCACCGCGAGCACGGCGATCGCCCGCAGGCCCTGGACGTCGCCCCGGTGTCCGGGCGGTCCCGTGGTCCCCTTGCTCATCGCGCGCCAACTTACCGTCCGGCGTGGTGAGGCCGAGGCTCAGGTGCCGCCGTTCCAGCTGCGCCAGAGGGCGGCGTACGAGCCGTCGGCGGCGACCAGCTCGTCGTGCGATCCGAGCTCGGAGATCACGCCGTCCTCGACCACCGCCACCCGGTCGGCGTCGTGGGCCGAGAAGAGCCGGTGCGCGATCGCGATCACGGTGCGACCGTCGAGCACGGCGGCGAGCGATCGTTCGAGGTGGCGGGCTGCCCGTGGGTCGATCAGGGACGTCGCCTCGTCGAGCACCAGCGTGTGCGGGTCGGCGAGCACCAGTCGCGCGAGCGCGATCTGCTGGGCCTGGGCCGCGGTGACGGTGCGGCCGCCTGACCCGACCACGGTGTCGAGCCCGTCGGCCAGCGAGTCGACCCAGTCGAGGGCGTCGACGGCGTCCAGGGCGGCCCGGATGTCGGCCTCCACGGCGTCCGGGGGCGCGGCCAGCTCGAGGTTCTCGCGCAGCGTGCCGACGAACACGTGGTGCTCCTGGGTGACGAGCGCGACGTGGCCGCGCAGGTCGCCCAGCGGCAGCTCGACCAGCCCGACGCCGCCGACGGTGACCGACCCGGTGCGGGGAGGGTGGATGCCGGCGAGCAGCCGCCCCAGCGTCGACTTGCCGGCGCCCGAGGGGCCGACCATCGCGATCCGCTCGCCGGCACCGACGTCGAGGTCGACGCCGTGCAGCACGTCGCGGCCCTCGACGTAGGCGAAGCGCACGTCGTCGGCGGCGATCTCGTCGCCGGCCGGCTTGCGACCCGACACCTCTCGGTCGTCGGGCACCTGGGCGACCCCGAGCAGCCGGGCCAGCGAGGCCGCGCCCATCTGCAGCTCGTCGAGGATGGCGACGATCCGGTCGACGGGGTCGATCAGCATCTGCACGTAGAGGGTCGCGGTGGTGACGTCGCCGAGCGAGACCTGCCCCTGGGTGTAGAGGTAGCCCCCGAACAGCAGGGTGACGACGGTCGGGACCAGGTAGCTGACCTCCATGCTCGGGAAGAACACCGTGCGCAGGTGCAGGGTGTAGCGCTCGGCGTTGTACGACTCGGCGATGTCGTCGTCGATGGAGCGCGATCCGCTCGTGGCCCAGGCCGAGGGCCTCGACGGTGCGGGCGCCCTCGACGGTCTCGGTGAGGGTCGCGTTGATCTGCGAGTACGACGCCGACTCGCGCGAGGTAGCCGTCCTTGGCGCGCGCGAGGTACCAGCGCAGCCCGACCACCAGCGGCGGGACGCCGAGCAGGCACGGAAGGATCACCCACCAGCCGACGCTGATCGCCGCGGCGAAGGTGAGGACGGCGGTGACGACCGCGATCGTCCACTCCGGCAGGGCCCAGCGCACCGACCAGCCGAGCTGGTCGACGTCGCGGCTGGTGCGGGTGAGCAGGTCGCCGGAGCCGGCCGACTCGACGACACCGACCGGCAGCGCCAGCGTGTTCTCGACGAAGTCCTCGCGCAGCTCGGCGAGCACCTGCTCGCCGAGCACCTGGCTGACCGGTAGCGGGCGTAGCGGGTGAGCACGGTCTGCAGCACGAGGAACCCGGCCAGGGCGAGGACGACCCGGTCGACGTGGCCGACGGTCGTGCCCTTCTCGACCGCCTGGACCAGGCTCGCCGAGCAGGCGGGGCGCGGCCAGCCGGCCACCGCGGCCAGCACGTGCAGCGCGAGCGCCGAGCACAGCAGCCGCGGGTGGCGTCGGGCCAGGTCGCCGGCGTACCGGCGTAGCGAGCCGGTGTCGGCGACGGGCAGCTTGGTGGTGGCTGCTCATGCGGGTTGCGACCTCCACTCGCGGGTGACGACGGCGCGGTAGGTGGGCTCGCCGCGCAGCAGCTCGGCGTGGGTGCCGGTGGCGACGATGACGCCGTCTCGGAGGAACGCGACCTCGTCGACGGCGTCGAGCATCAGCGGGCTGCTGGTGGTGACGACGGTGGTGCGCCCGGCGCGGTGGGCGCGCAGCCGGGCCGCGATCCGGGCCTCGGTGTGCGCGTCGACCGCCGAGGTGGGCTCGACGAGCACCAGGACCTCGGGGTCGGCGGTGAGCACCCGGGCGAGCACCAGCCGCTGCCGCTGGCCGCCGGAGAAGCTGCGGCCGCGCTCGGTCACGTGCGCGTCGAGGCGCTCGGGCAGCGCGTCGAGGATGTCGTCGGCCGACGCGGTCGCGAGGCGCGGTCGAGCGGTCCCAGACGTCGCCGGAGGCCGCGCTCGTCGAGGGCGAGCCGGTCGGCGAGCCGGCCGGAGAACAGGGTCGCGCCGGTGTCGGAGACGACGATCCGGCGGCGGACCTCCTCGCGCGGCAGGGCGGTGAGCGCGACGCCGCCGAGGGTGACGTCGTCGTCGGGCTCGGGCGCGCACAGACCCAGCCGGTCGGCCAACGCGGCCGCCTCGTCGGGCGGGCTCGCTGACGATCGCGACCAGGGTGCCGGGCCGGACCCGCAGGCCCGACCGGGCATCGGCGAGCTCGGAGTCCGGCGGGGGCGGGTCGGCCGGTGCGACCGGCTCGACGACGTCCGGCTCGAGGTCGAGCAGCCGGCACACGCGGACCGCCGACGACGCGGGCCGCGGATCAGCTTGTTGGCGAACTCGGTCGCGGTGCGCAGCGGGATCATCAGGAACGCCGAGTAGCCGTAGAACGCGACCAGCTCGCCGGGGGTGATCGCGCCGGTCACGGCGGACCGGCGCACCGATCCAGACGACGATCACGACGAAGACGCCGGGCAGGAAGACCTGCAGCGCGTCGAGCACCGACTGCAGCCTGGCGACATTGACGCCGGCGTGTGCGGGTGGCCTGGGACTCGCGCCGGTAGCGGTCGAGGAAGACATCCTCGCCGCCGATGCCGCGCAGCACCCGCAGGCCGCCGACGATGTCGGTGCCGGTGTTGGACAGGTCGCCCATACTGCCGTTCGGCGGCGCTGCGCGTCTGCAGCGGCTGAGGCAGCGGGCCGATCACGAGCAGGAGCAGCGGCACGCCGAGCAGCACGAGCAGGCCGAGCTCACCGAGGTCTGAGCAGGATCACCGCGACCAGGAGGAACGAGACGATGGCGCCGGCTGAATCTGGCGGTCGACGTCCATACGTTGCCGAGGTGGTAGAGGTCGGTGGTGCCGATCGCGACCACCTCGCCGGTGTGACCTTGCGCGGGAGCGAGCCGCCGAGGCGGACGGAGTGCCGGGCCGGTGAGCTGGACGATCCGGTAGGAGGCGGTGAGCCAGTTGGTCACCGCGAACCGGTGCCGCATGATCCCGCTGACCGCCTGCACCAGCCCGATCAGCAGCATCAGGCCGGCGAACACCAGCAGGCCGGGCCGCTGTCGGCGACGCCGCGGTCGATCGCGCGCCCGATGACCGCCGGCATCACGGCCTGGCATGCACATCCAGATGATGCCGAACGCCATGCCCCCGAGCAGCGTGACCCACTGTGCCGCGCGAGCCACCACAGGAAGGCGCTCGGCGACGGTGGTCGGCCGTGCCGGGGTGGTCGAGAGGGAGGCGGCGCACCGTCCGACGGTACGGACTGGAGGTGTGGTTGATCCAACCTGTTATTGCCCAGGTGGTCCACGACCTCGGCGCCGGGCAGGTCGGCCAGGGCAGCTGCCGGGCACCAGCAGCTTCGAGCGGCGGACGCCGGATGCCGATCACGGCGACGTCGATGTCGGCGAGCGGGGTTCGTCCAGGAGGAGCCGCCAGGCCGGCGGGAGCCCGACCGGGGTGATGCCGCCGTACTCCATGCCGGACTCCGCGACGGCGCGGTCCATCGACAGGAACGAGCACTTGCGGACGTCGAGCAGCCGCTTGACCAGCGTTGTTGACGTCGGCGCGGGTGTCGGCGCGGACGAGGCAGGCGGCGATGCGCTCGCTCCCCGTCGCGGCGTCCGGCGACGACGACGCAGTTGGCGCCGGTGTCGAGCGGCAGGTCGTAGGCCGCGGCCATCGCCGCGGTGTCGGCGATGTCGGGATCGATCTCGACGACGCCACCCCGTCGGCCCGCGGCCATGCCGCCAGGGCGGCGGCGACGGGTGGGGCGAGGAGGTCGGGTCGGTCGAGCGCCGGGCACGGCTGGTGATCCGGCCGAGGGAGGGAGTCGTCACGCCTCCATGGTGCCGTGGTCCGCGGGCGGCTCCTCGGTCGGCTCGACCCATCCGACCTGCTGGTACCCGACCCGTCGGCGGTCGGCGGTGATCAGACCGACCAGGCCCGCGATCCCGGCCAGGACCCACGGAGCCGGCAGCAGCCAGCGGATGTCGTCACCCTCGACGACGTCGCCCGCGATCAGTGCCCACACGACGGCGAGCCCGGCGAACGCGACACCCATCACGAGGTGGCCGATGTTGACGGGGTGCCGGCCCTCGGCGAGCAGCCCTCGCTCGGTGGACTTGGTGTCGCTCATCAGTTGCCTCCTTCACGGTTGATCTCGATGTCGCCGAAGGCGACCGTCACGTCGAGCGTCAGCTCGGGGGCGTCGACCCCGCCGTCGATGCTGTTGGTCTCGTCACCGGAGTCGTCACGGTCGCCGAACACACGCCGCTCGCCGGCCGCGAGGCTGGACTCGACGACGACGTCGAGGTCGCGGGGGACGGTGATCTCGACCCTGCCTCCTACCTCGACCTCCACCTCGACGGTGCGGCCGTCGAGGGCGTCGAGGTCGGTGACCTCGGTCAGGTCGAGCTCGATCTCGCCGAAGGTGACGTCGTAGCGGTCGTCGACCTGGGCGGCACTGGCCGGGGTGGCCTCGACGTGCCCGGCGTCGACCTCGTCGACGGCGGTGGCGCCGGCGGTGGCGACGGTCGCGACCAGCCCGAGCAGGATCACGCCGCCGGCGCGGCCCCAGAACGCACCCAGCAGCAGGGTCGCCGCGCAGATGCCCAGCGCGAGCGCCGGGTAGGCCGAGTCGGCGATGCCGGCACCGGCCAGGTCGACCATGCCCAGGACGCCGAGGCTGAGGGGGATCAGGGCGAGCGCGTACCAGAACAGCACGGGCCCCCGGCGGCGCGACGGCGGCGGGGGCGGGCCGGCGTACGCGGGCCCCGCGTAGGCGGGGGGTGTGGGGTACGCGCCCTGCTTGAGCAACGGGTGCACCCGCGGCTCGCGGCCGCGGGCGAGCATCACGACGAGCACGACCGCACCCACGACGAAGATCGGCCACGGGAAGCCCCAGCCGCCGAAGCTGTCACCGATCAGGAGCAGCGCCGCGAGGACGCCGACGACGCCCAGCGCCACGGTGCGGCTGCGGTCGTCGAGTCGGACGGTCGCGTCGTCGGCTCCGTCGGACGGCACGATCAGCCAGATCACGCCGTAGAGCAGCAGTCCGGCTCCGCCGAAGAAGGCGAGGACGACGAGCACCACGCGCGGGATGAGGGGGTCGATGTCGAAGTGGCGAGCCAGGCCGCCGGCGACGCCGGCGATCTTGCGGTCGTCGCGAGAGCGGCGCAGCCTGGCCAGGTCGCGGATCTCGTCACGGGTCACCCGCGGCCCGTCGGGCTGGTCGTGAGGGCCCGGATCGGCAGGCGCTTCGGGTGGGTTGGTTGTCATGGCTCCAGCCTGCGTGTCGGGGGGCCCGTGCACCATCGGGGACGACCCTGATCCTGCCGCACCCGACCCCCGGTCCGGCGGCGGTCGGACGTCAGGGTCAGGCCGGGGTGCTTCCTCATGGGGTGCGCCCCCGCCCTGTGTGACGATGGACAGGAAATGACCACAGCCGCTCATCCACCGGTCCCGCGCGCCGCGCGCCGCGCCACCCGCGACCTCCACGAGCCGATCGTGGGCGGCGTGGCGTCCGGGCTTGCCCGGCACCTCGGGTGGCCGGTGCTGTGGATGCGGCTCGCGTTCGTCGTGAGCACCGCTCTCAGCGGTCTCGGCCTGATCCTGTACGCCGCCTTCTGGGTGCTGCTGCCGGCCGGCTCGGCGTTCGAGCCGGCCGCGCCGGGTCTCGAGAGCGCGACCCGCGGCGGACGTCGTCCGGCCCGGCGCCGACGGTTCACCGACATCGGACCGATCGTCGTGCTCGGTGTGCTCGGAGTCGCGGCGATCTTCACCGTCGAGGCCGTCTTCGGCAGCGGCGCCGTCCTCTGGCCGATCGCGATCGCGGTGACCGGCATCGCGCTGCTGTGGCGCCAGGCCGACGAGGCGCAGCGCGAGCGGTGGTTCGACACCAACGGCCGGGTCAACCCGGTCCGCATCGTCTTCGGCAGCGGCGGCTGGGCGTCCTACGCCCGCGTGGCCGCCGGGGTGCTGCTGCTGCTGGCGGCGGGGTTCATCGTCGGCTTCGACGACGGCTCGTTCGAGCAGGCGCGGAGTGCGGTCATCGTCGGCGTCCTCGGTGTCGTCGCCCTCGGCATCGTGATCGGACCGTGGGTATGGCACCTGGCGTCCGAGCTCTCCGACGAGCGTTCCGAGCGGGTCCGTACCCAGGATCGCGCCGACGTCGCCGCGCACCTGCACGACTCGGTGCTGCAGACGCTCGCGCTGATCCAGAAGAACGCCGGCGACGGCGCCACGGTCGCCCGTCTCGCGCGGTCGCAGGAACGCGACCTGCGCGCCTGGCTGTACGCCGGTGAGTCCACCGACGACTCGACGGTCGCGAGCGCCCTGCGCGGCGTCGCGGCCGAGGTCGAGGACACCCACGGCATCACCGTCGACGTGGTGGCCGTCGGCGACTGCGACCTCGACGAGCCGCTGCGCCCCGTGGTCGCGGCCACCCGCGAGTCGCTGACCAACGCGGCCAAGCATGCCGGCGTCCCCCGCGTCGACGTGTACGCCGAGATCACCTCCGGAGCCGTCGACGTGTTCGTGCGTGACCGGGGTGTCGGGTTCGACCCCGGCGACGTGCCCGACGACCGGTTCGGGGTGCGGCACAGCATCGTCGACCGGATGCAGCGCCACGGGGGCACCGGAGAGGTGCGTTCCAACCACGGGGAGGGCACGGAGGTGCACCTGCACCTGCCGCGTCACGAGGAGGAGAAGGATGACTGAGACCACGGGCCTGATCAGCGTGGTGGTCGTCGACGACCACGCCATGTTCCGGCGGGGGGTGCGCGCCGAGCTGGAAGCGGCGGGCGCCGGCGTCGTCGACATCCGGGCGGAGGCGGCCGACGTCGACGAGGCGGTGGCGGCCGTGGCGACGCACCGTCCCGACGTCGTCCTGCTCGACGTCCACCTGCCCGGCGGCGGTGGCGTCGAGGTGATGCGCAGGTCGGCCACGTCCGAGACCCGCTTCCTCGCGCTCTCCGTGAGCGACGCGGCCGAGGACGTCATCGGCACCATCCGCGGCGGCGCCCGCGGCTACGTCACCAAGACGATCACCGGCCCCGAGCTGGTGGCGGCGATCAGGCGCGTCTCCGAGGGTGATGCGGTGTTCTCGCCCCGGCTGGCCGGCTTCGTGCTCGACGCCTTCGCCGGGTCGATCGAGCTCGCCGCCGTCGACGAGGACCTCGACCGGCTCACCGAGCGCGAGCGGGAGGTGATGCGGCTGATCGCCCGCGGCTACGCCTACAAGGAGGTCGCGAAGGAGCTGTTCATCTCCATCAAGACCGTCGAGACCCACATGTCGTCGGTGCTGCGCAAGCTGCAGCTCTCCTCGCGCCACGAGCTGACGCGCTGGGCCTCCGACCGGCGACTCTTGTAGATGCGGGCGCTGCTCGTCTCGGTGCTGCTGGCGCTGGCGGCGTGCTCGGGCCCGGAGGTCGAGTCTCCGGCTCCGGCGCCGTCGTCCTCCCCGGCAGCATCGGCACCGACGTCGCCCTCCGCGGCGCCGAGCTCGTCGCCGACGCCGCGCGAACCGTCGTACTCGGCCTGGCAGCTCGGCTCGCGCGTGCTGCCGCTGCGAGCCGACGGGTACGGCGAGGTGCGGCCGACGCCGCCGTCGCTGCGCGAGCGGCGCTACCCGACCCGCGACCTGCTCCCGCCGCCGCGCGGACGGCGCTTCGAGTCGACCGTCGGCCCGGTCACGCCCGCGGTGGCCGACCGCCTCACCTGGTCGCCCGCCTGCCCGGTGGCGCTGGCCGACCTCAGCTACGTGACCGTCTCGTTCCGCGGCTTCGACCGGGCGGCCCACACCGGCGAGCTCGTGGTGGCGGCGTCCGAGGCCGACGGGATCGTCTCGGTCTTCCGCGCCCTGTACGCCGCCGACTTCCCGATCGAGGAGATGCGGATCCCCGAGCCGCCCGAGCTCGACGCACCACCGACCGGCGACGGCAACAACACCGCGGCGTACGTGTGCCGGCCGACGACGGGGGAGTCGTCTGGCTTCTCGGCCCACGCCTACGGCCTGGCCATCGACGTCAACCCGTTCGTCAACCCCTACCTCAAGGACGACCTGGTGCTGCCCGAGCTCGCCTCGAGCTACCTCGACCGCTCGCGGGAGCGACCCGGCATGGTGCTCGCCGGCGGGCTGGCCGTCCGCGAGTTCGCCCGGATCGGCTGGTCGTGGGGTGGCGACTTCCAGACGCTGCTCGACTACCAGCACTTCACCGCCACCGGGCGCTGAGCTGTCGATAGCCTGCGGCGCATGGAGACGCTGCGTCTGGTCCTGTTGGTCGTGCACATCCTCGGCTTCTCGGCCCTCATCGGTGGGCTCGTCGCCCAGGCCGGGCCGGGGGAGAAGAAGGTCAACGGTGCGATGCGCGACGGCGTGGGCACCGCCTTCGTGGCCGGCCTCGCGCTGGTCGGCGTCCTCGAGGGCCTCGACGTCGATATCGACTACGCCAAGATCGCGGTGAAGGCGGGGATCGGCCTGGTGCTGCTCGTGCTGGTGATGGCCAACACCCGCAAGCCCCGCATCCCGCAAGGGCTCTGGGTCGGACTGCTCCTGCTCTCCGTCGCCAACGTGTGCGTCGCCGTCCTCTGGAGCTCGGTGCACGCGTGATCGCCGGAGGCATGTAACACGTTGCCCACTGTTCTTCGAGACAGTTGCAACTGTCCTGGAGTCCCGTAGACAACGTGTTACATGAGCCGGGTCAGGCCGCGAACGGTCCGATCTTGCGGCGTCCACGACGGCGGGGTCGTGGCCGCGGGCCGCGGGCGAGGTACGGCGTGAGGTCGTCGACCGACGTGCCGAGGAGGGAGTGGGTCGCACTGATCTCGCGGTGCAGCCGGCGGAGCAGGGCCTGACGTCCGGGTCCCCAGGCTTCGGACCAGACGACGCGGGACATCCCGAGACGGAACCCGCAGAGCCAGTCCTGGCGCAGCTTCTCGTAGGCGAGCACGTCCTCGGGTGCGACGACGGCGAGCCCGCCGTCCTCGACCCGCCGGTACTTGACGAGCCCGTCGCACTCGACGAGCTGTCGTCCGACGCGGAAGTCGGCCCAGGCCGTGCGTCCGTCGCGAGTGAGGCCGAACTGGCGGTGCACCCGACCGAGACCGAGCTCTTCGAGCACCTCGCCGGTGAGGGTCTCGAGGACCGAGTCGGAGTCGCCGTTGCTGCGCGTGAGGGCATCGCGCGCCAGGGTGACTCCGGGCCAGTTGCGCATCCTGGGATCGATGGCCCTGGCGAGGTCGCCGACGGTGGCGCCGAGGCGACGGGCCGAGTCCATGGCGACGACGCCCGCGGGGTTGCCGTGCTCGCGGGCGATGTCGGCCGCCGTCCGGGCGAGGTCGAGCACGCGGACGCCGTCCACGTCGACCACCTGGAGTGGGTGGAACGGCCCGAGGTGCGTCTTGATGTCGCCGCGGACGTGGGTGCCGACCAGGCCGGGTCGCGACAGGTGGGTCAGCGCCGGAGTCGAGCGCAGCAGCTCGAGGCCGAGCCACCGGGCGCCCGAGTCGTGGCTCATGACGTGCGGCTTCTTCGCGCTCAGGCTCGCAGCGCGGTCGCGGAGCATGTGGCGCTCCTCGTCGTCGAGCGACTCCCAGAAGGCGACTCCGGCGTACACGCCCCGCCGGACGAACGCCCACGTGCCGTGTCGGACCATGGTGTCGACGGCGTCGCCGTCGAGGCCGGCACCCATCGCCTGCTGCCGGGTGACGAGGCCGTGCTGCCTCGCCATGTGGGCCATGACCTGCGGGGACGTGCTTCTCATGGCGAGCAATGGTCGACTCGCTGGCTCGGTCGCGGGCCACGTCGGTTCGTCCCTGTGGACGAGCCGCCTCCCGGCGTCCGGCTGTGGACGACTCGTGGTCATCGCGGCCGTCGCGGCCATCGCGGCCGGGAGCGGCCGGGAGCTGTAACACGTTGCCCACTGCTCTTCAGGACAGTTGCAACTGTCCTGAAGAGCAGTGGGCAACGTGTTACATGCGATCGGCGCCGCGCCTGTCAGCGGCGGCCCGTAGGCTGGCGCCAGCATGAGTACGCCGTCAGCACAGCCGTCAGCACAGCCAGCCATCGAGGGTCTCGGCGTCCAGGGGCTCGCCTCCGAGGAGGCCCGCACGACCCGCCGCGGCCCGACGCCCGACGAGCTGCTCGAGGGGCTCAACGAGCCGCAGCGAGCCGCCGTCCGGCACGCCGGGCGGCCGCTGCTGGTCGTGGCCGGCGCGGGATCGGGCAAGACGCGGGTGCTGACCCGGCGGATCGCGTGGCTGATCTCCGAGCGCAAGGCCCACCCCGGCTCGATCCTGGCGATCACGTTCACCAACAAGGCCGCGGCCGAGATGAAGGAGCGGGTCGAGGAGCTGGTCGGGCGCCGGGCCCGCATCATGTGGGTGAGCACCTTCCACTCCGCCTGCGTGCGCATCCTGCGCAAGGAGATCGACAAGCTCGGCTACAAGAGCAACTTCTCGATCTACGACGCCCAGGACCAGAAGCGGCTGATGACGATGGTCGTCAAGGACCTCGACCTCGACCCGCGCCGCTACCAGCCCGGCCCGGTGCTGCACTGGGTGAGCAACCACAAGAACGAGCTGCGCGACGACGAGGAGGTCGCCAAGGACGCCCGCAACCACCTCGAGGAGACCTACGCCGCGGCGTACACGCTCTACCAGCGCCGGCTGCGCGAGGCGAACGCGCTCGACTTCGACGACCTGATCATGACCACCGTGCACCTGATGCAGATGTTCCCCGACGTGCGCGAGACCTATCGGCGAAGGTTCCGCCACGTGCTGGTCGACGAGTACCAGGACACCAACCACGCGCAGTACGCGCTGATCCACCAGCTCTGCGCCGACGACCCCGAGCTCGCCGAGGGCGAGCGGGTCGAGCCGGCCGAGCTGATGGTGGTCGGCGACGCCGACCAGTCGATCTACGCCTTCCGCGGCGCCAACATCCGCAACATCCTCGACTTCGAGCAGGACTTCCCCGACGCCACCTCGATCCTGCTCGAGCAGAACTACCGGTCGACCCAGACCATCCTCACCGCCGCCAACTCCGTGATCGGCCACAACCAGGGCCGCAAGGAGAAGCGGCTGTGGTCGGAGGCCGGCGACGGCGCCCGCATCGTCGGGTACGTCGCCGACGACGAGCGCGACGAGGCGCGGTTCGTCAGCGACGAGATCGACAAGCTCACCGACGAGGGCCAGCGGGCCGGCGACGTCGCCGTGTTCTACCGCACCAACGCCCAGTCACGGGTGTTCGAGGAGGTGTTCATCCGCACCGGCCAGCCCTACAAGGTGGTCGGGGGAGTGCGCTTCTACGAGCGCCGCGAGGTGCGCGACGCGCTGGCCTACCTGCGGATGCTGGTCAACCCCGACGACCAGGTCAGCCTGCGGCGCATCCTCAACGTGCCCAAGCGGGGCATCGGCGACCGCGCCGTCGAGTGCGTCAACGCGCTCGCCGAGCGCGAGCGGATCACCTTCTGGGAGGCGCTGCGCCGCGCCGACGAGGCTCCCGGTCTCGCCACCCGCTCCCTGACCAACATCAAGGGCTTCGTCGCACTCGTCGACGAGCTGCAGTCGATGGTCGCCGCCGGCGAGCGGGCCGACGTCGTCCTCGACACGGTGCTCGACAAGTCGGGCTACCTCGCCGAGCTCGAGGCCTCCGACGACCCCCAGGACGAGACCCGGGTCGAGAACCTCGGTGAGCTGGTGGCCGTGGCTCGCGAGTTCTCCGACGACCCCGTTGCCGGCCCGTCCGCCGACCCGGCCGACGTCGACGCCGACCTGGTCACCCCCGGGCTCGGCGACTTCCTCGAACGCGTCGCCCTGGTCGCCGACACCGACCAGATCCCCGCCGAGCCCGGCGACGACGACCAGGGCGTGGTCACGCTGATGACCCTCCACACGGCCAAGGGCCTGGAGTTCCCCACCGTCTTCCTCTCCGGCCTCGAGGACGGCGTCTTCCCGCACTCGCGCTCGCTCGGCGACCGACCCGAGCTCGAGGAGGAGCGCCGACTCGCGTACGTCGGCATCACCCGCGCCCGCGAACGCCTCTACATCTCGCGGGCCGTCGTCCGCTCGGCCTGGGGGGCGCCGTCGCACAACCCGGCCAGCCGGTTCCTCGACGAGCTGCCCATCGACCTGGTCGACTGGCGCCGCACCGAGGCCGCCCAGACCAGCTGGGGCCGCCCCGACCTCGCGTCGTCGTCGCCGGCGTCCAGCGGCTACGGCCAGCCCACCTCGGCCGGACGCCGCAACTTCTCGGCCGCGGCCGCCCGCGCCGACGCGGCCTCGAAGGCCAAGCCGGCCCGCGAGATCCCGAGCCTCGAGCCCGGCGACCGGGTGCTGCACGACACCTTCGGCATGGGCACGGTGGTGGCGCTCGAGGGGGCGGCCGACAAGGCGGTCGCCTCGATCGACTTCGGCTCCGAGGGCGTCAAGCGGCTGCTGCTGCGTTACGCACCCGTGGAGAAGCTCTGATCAGCGGGGTCTCGTGACGGCGCTGGCGCGCCTCCTCGACCACCGAGGGAATGCTCGTGTCAGGGCGTGACGCCGTGAACGACGAAGGCGGCGTAGGGGTCGACCGGGTCGCCGCCGCCGGGGCGGACCTCGACGTGCAGGTGGGAGCCGGTGACGTTGCCGGTGGTGCCGACGGTGCCGATGGTCTCGCCGCCGGTGACGATGTCACCCTCGGAGACGTACTGGTCGGTCTGGTGGCAGTACCAGAGCTCGGTGCCGTCCTCGAGCGTCACGACCGTCTTGTTGCCGTAGGCGCCGTCGTAGCCCACGAACGTCACGACGCCGTTGGCGATCGCGGAGATGGGGTCGCCGGTGTTGCCGTTGAAGTCGAGACCGGTGTGGTAGCTCGACCACAGGCCGTACTGACCGAAGGTGGCGGTGATCACCGACGGGCTGAGGGGGAGGAGCCAGCGGTTCTCCTCGATCTTCTTGGCCTGCTTCTCGGCCTGCGCGGCGAGCGCACCCAGCGCCGCGTTGCGTTCCTCGGCCTGGGCCTCGGCGACCTCGACGAGGTCGGAGTCGGTGGCCTGGGCGAGGGTGCCGCGGTCGGAGTTGCGGCTCAGCTGGGTGCCGCGCAGGGTGTCGACGCGGACGACGCCACCCGCCCCGCTGAGAGCGGTCGCCGGGCGGACCTGCTCGGCGATGTTGCCGGTGAGGGCGGGAGACCCGGCGCCGGCGGTGAGGGTGCCGCCGACGGCGACGGCGAGCGTCGCGACCCCGAGGAGGATGGGTGCCGACGGCACGCCCTTGAACAGCGGTCCGCGGGAGCCGGCGTGCTTGACGGCCTTGCGCTTGCCGGGCGTCTGCGCCTGCGCCATCGGCAGCTCGGCCGTCGCATCGAGGTCGCCGAAGTAGTGGGTCGACGATGCGGTCACGGTGGGGGCGTCGACGGGGAAGTCGACGGGGGCAGCCACCCGGCGGCCGGCGTACGTCACAGCTGTCTGGGATCCGGTATCGGTCACCGAGGGTCGGCGGCGGGGTCCGCGGCGTTCCGCTCGGTGATTTCCCATGGACAGACGACTCCCCCGGTGGACTCCAGATGATGGTCACGCGTCGCGCCCAGATGAACACGGGGCGACGCGAGCAAGCCATGACTGTAACGGATGGGTCACGGAGCCCGAAATCCCCTCCTCCTCGGGTGTGGACGACCGGGACCGGGACGATCCCGCGATCAGGACCTGAGGACCCGACCACCGCCCAGCAGGACTAGGGTGCCCGAGGAAACCAGACACGTGCGCGGCCGGTCCCGGCCGCCCGCTCGACGCGAGAGACATGGTGGATCAGTGGACCTGATGGAGTATCAGGCGAAGGAGCTCTTCGCCAAGCACGACGTCGCCGTCACGCTCGGCATCGTCGCCCACACGCCCGCCGAGGCGCGGGCCGCCGCCGAGCAGCTCGGTGTCGTCGTCGTCAAGGCGCAGGTCAAGGCCGGTGGTCGCGGCAAGGCCGGTGGCGTCAAGCTCGCCAAGACCCCCGACGAGGCGCAGGAGCACGCCGAGGCGATCCTCGGCATGCAGATCAAGGGCCTCACGGTGAACCGGGTGCTGATCGCGCCGGCCGCGGCGATCGAGGAGGAGTACTACTTCTCCTTCCTGCTCGACCGCGCCAACCGGAAGTACCTCTGCATCGCCTCGGTGGAGGGTGGCGTCGAGATCGAGGAGGTCGCCAAGACCAACCCGGACGCCGTGAAGCAGATCGCGATCGACGCCGGCGCCGGGGTCGACGAGGCCAAGGCCCGCTCGATCGTGGCCGAGGCCGGCTTCCCCGACGTGCTCGTCGACCAGGCCGTGGCCATGGTGCAGTCGCTGTGGAAGGTCTTCGTCGAGGAGGACGCCACGCTGGTCGAGGTCAACCCGCTCGCGCGGCTCGAGGGCGACGTCCTCGAGGCTCTCGACGGCAAGGTCTCCCTCGACGAGAACGCCGAGTTCCGCCACGACGACCACGCGGCGTTCGAGATCAAGGACGAGACCGACCCGCTCGAGGCGAAGGCCAAGGAGAAGGGCCTGAACTACGTCAAGCTCGACGGTGCCGTCGGCATCATCGGCAACGGCGCGGGCCTGGTGATGTCGACCCTCGACGTCGTCGCGTACGCCGGCGAGGCGCACGGCGGGGTCAAGCCCGCCAACTTCCTCGACATCGGTGGCGGCGCGAACGCCCAGGTGATGGCCGACGGCCTCGACGTGATCCTCCACGACGCCCAGGTCAAGAGCGTGTTCGTCAACGTCTTCGGCGGGATCACCGCCTGCGACGAGGTCGCCAACGGCATCGTCGGCGCGCTCGACATCCTCGGCGACGAGGCGACCAAGCCGCTCGTCGTCCGCCTCGACGGCAACAACGTCGCCGAGGGTCGCCGGATCCTCGACGAGCGGAACCACCCCCTGGTCACGCTCGTGGACACCATGGACGGCGCGGCCGACAAGGCCGCCGAGCTGGCCAACGCCTGAGGACGGGAAGAAACAATGTCGATCTACCTGAACAAGGACAGCAAGATCATCGTCCAGGGCATGACCGGTGGGATGGGCTCCAAGCACACCACGCTCATGGTCGAGGCCGGCTCCGACATCGTGGGCGGCGTCAACGCCCGCAAGGCCGGCACCAGCGTCGAGCTGGGCGGCAAGGACCTGCCGGTCTTCGGCAGTGTCGCCGAGGCGATGAAGGAGACCGGCGCCGACGTGTCGGTCGTCTTCGTGCCGCCGGCCTTCACCAAGGACGCCTGCATCGAGGCCATCGACGCCGGCATCGGCCTGCTCGTGGTGATCACCGAGGGCGTGCCGGTCCAGGACACGGCCGAGGTCTGGTCGTACCTCCAGGGTCCCAGCAACAAGGGCACCCGGATGATCGGACCCAACTGCCCGGGCATCATCACGCCGGGTGAGTCGCTGGCCGGCATCACGCCCCACACGATCGCCGGCTCCGGCCCGGTCGGCCTGGTGTCGAAGTCGGGCACCCTGACCTACCAGATGATGTACGAGCTGAAGGACTTCGGCTTCTCGACCGCCATCGGCATCGGCGGCGACCCCATTGTGGGCACGACCCACATCGACGCCCTGGCGGCGTTCGAGGCCGACCCCGACACGAAGGCGATCGTGATGATCGGCGAGATCGGTGGCGACGCCGAGGAGCGGGCTGCGGCCTACATCAAGGACAACGTCACCAAGCCGGTCGTCGGTTACGTTGCGGGCTTCACTGCCCCCGAGGGCAAGACGATGGGCCACGCCGGCGCCATCGTGTCGGGCTCCTCGGGCACCGCTGCCGCCAAGAAGGAAGCGCTCGAGGCGGTCGGCGTCAAGGTCGGCAAGACGCCGTCCGAGACCGCCGCGCTGATGCGGGAGGTCCTGCAGGCTCTCTGAACCCTGCTGCAGTCACGACGGGCCCCGGCGTCAGCCGGGGCCCGTCGTGCGCGTCAGCGGCCGAGGCCGCGGTCAAGCACCTGCGAGGTCTCGGCGACGAGGTCGTCGCGCGTGCTCCCGGTGTCGATGGCCGAGTAGGCGACGACCACGAGCCGATTCCCCTCCTGAGCCAGACCGAGGGCGTGGAGGCGGGTGGTGTTGCCGTCGGCCTCGACCGGTTGGGTGCCGAGGTAGCGTCCGTCGCCGTCAGCCGACGTCTGCTCGTAGCCGCAGCCGTCGGCCCAGCCCTGCACGACGTCGCGGGCCTCACGGGCCGTGGCGCCATCGCCGAACTCGACCAGCGACACCAACAGGTCGGCGCTGGGCTCGGAGCCGGCCCGGAACTGGCTGGTGTAGCGCAGGCTCGTCCCGAGCTGGTCGAGGGTGCCGTCGGGCCGGCAGGCGACGAAGGGGCCGTCGTCGACGTCGACGGCCTTCCACGGGCCGAGGGCACCGGTGAGCCCGTCGGCCGGGAGGGCGCGGGCCGCGGGCATGTCGGAGGGGTACAGGGTCGAGCTTGCCAGCTTGACGCCTTCGAGCCGGGGCACCGGCCTTCCCTCGAAGACCTCGAGAGCACTGGGCAGCCTGCCGTCGCTCAGGGCCGAGCGGATCGAGCCACGACGCACGAGATCGAACAGGAGCGCGTTGCCGTAGCGCTCGACCGTGACGCCCTCCTCGAGGGCCTCGCCGGACTCATCGGTATCGATGCGCGTGTAGGACACGGTGCTGCCGCGGACCAGGTCGGGCCGGAAGCGGTCGCCGGACGGGTCGTCGGTGCACCCCTCGAGGCCGGAGCGGATGCTGTCGAGGGCGGCGCGGGCCTGGGCCTTCTCGGCGTAGACCGCGAGCGTGCGGGCGTTGACGTCGGCGTCGGGGCCGGGGTCACCAGCTCCAGACGGATCGGGATCGGGGCCGGTGAAGGTCGCTCCGGCGACGTCCGTGGTGGGCACAGGCGCCTGGGGCGTCCAGGCGGTCTCACCACAGAAGGCGAGCTCGGCGACCCCGGGTATCTCGGTCACGACCACGGGGGTGCCGTCAGCACTCGTCGCCGGCATCTCCCACGCCAGGGGGAAGCCGTCGGGGACCTGGGTCAGGAGCCCGCTCTCCGGCTCCTCGGCCGGCGGTGGCGCCGTCTGCTCGTCGCCGCGGTTCAGCAGGGCCAGCGGGGTGGCGATCACGGCGACGGCCACGGCCGAGCCGACGACGGCGAGCGCGCGGTTGCGGCGGCGCAGCCGGTCACCGCGATGACGGATCTCGGCCGGACTCGGCGCGAGGTCGCCGTCGCGGGGGTCGAACTCGTCGAGGAGTCGATCGAGGTCAGGCATGTGCGGTCCCTCCGTCCGAGACAGTGTGGTCGGCGAGCAGGACGGCGAGCGCGGCCCGGCCGCGGGCCAGGCGTGCCTTGACGGTGCCCTCGGCGACGCCGAGCTCGAGCGCGACGGCGTGCACGGGCAGGTCGGCGATGTGGTGGAGCACGATCGTGTGTCGCTGGGCCTCGGGGAGCTGCTTGAGCGCCTCGACCAGCGCGACGTGGTCGGCGTCGACGGGAGACGTGTCGGCGTCCGGGCCCAGGGCGCGGTCGGGAGCCCGGCGGCCACGCATCGTCCGGCGCCAGCGGCTGATCGCCAGGCGGTGGGCCGTCAACCGGACCCACGCCTCGGGATGGTCGGCCCGGTCGAGCTTGCGACGATGTGCCCAGGCCTTGACGAACGCCTCCTGGACACAGTCGCGAGCCTCCTCGAGGTCGCCGATCATGGCGTAGACCTGGCTGCACAGTCGGCGGTACGACGCCGCGTAGAACTCGTCGAACTCGGCCTCGTCCATCCCGGTGCCGCCTCCTCTCGCCGCTCGGCCTCACGCGCGCAGACCACCTGCTGTCAGGCTGTGTACGCGTCACTGCCGCGGATGGTTGCACGTCGTGGGAGGTTTCTCTCAGCGCCCGACGACGAGACAGCCGAGAGCGGCCACCGCGGCGGCGCCGACGACGACGGACACCGCCACCGCTGCCCACCAGCGGGATCGGAGCCGGTCGCCGCGACGACGGATCTCGACGGCGTCGACCGGTGTCGACCTGTGTCGACGGCCACCCACGTCCACCACCCGTCCTCACCGCTCCACGCTCCCTGGTGAGCGCGCAGTCGAGGGGGATACGCGCCGACGACCCGCCCGGTTGCACCGGACAGGCCGTCGAGCGAGCACGGCTCAGGCGTCGAACGCCTTCATGGCCGCGACGACGCCGGCCGAGGACTCCGAGGCGAAGTCGAGGGACGAGTTGATGGTCTCGGGGCTGCCGCCACCCTCGCCGTAGTAGGACGCGAGGTAGAGGGCGTTGCCGACGCGGACCATCTGCAGCACCTCCAGGCCGGTGTCGAACCTGCCGTCGGTGCGGTAGCGGTGGGTGAAGGTCGCAGCGTCCGCGTCGCCGTCCACCTCGTCGTACACCTGCTCGGTAACACCTTCGGTGCCCGCGGGGCAGGCGGTGATCGTCTCGCGCGCATGGGTCAGTGCTGCGGTGGCGGCGGCGTCGTCGGCGTACAGGGCGAGGGTGCGGGCGCGGGTGTCCTCCGCCTCGCCGTTGTAGGTCACGCCGGCGACGTCGGCGGTGGGTTCGGGAGACCAGACGGGCTCACCGCACAGCCGGAAGTCGGTGAAGGTGCTCGAGTCGGTGACCCGGACGGGAGAGCCGTCGTCGCCGTTGGCCTCGGGGAGGTCGCGGGCGAGCGGGAAGTCGTCGGGGATCTCCTGGACGCCGGTGGGCACGCGAGTCGGCTGGGACGTGGGCTCAGAGGTGGGTTCGGACGTCGGCTCGGACGTCGGCGATGAGTCGGAGCCGGTGCCGGCGGCGACGGGCTCCTCGGCGTCCCCGCAGCCGGCGAGGACGACGAGCGCGGCGGTGACCGCGGCGAGGGCGATGCTGGATCGGGTGGTGAACATGGCGTTCTCCCTTCGTGGTGGTCGAAGGGTGGGACGGGGCGACGCCCCGAGAAGTTGTGGGGCGCCCCTCAGGGGGCAGGCAGCGCGGCCAGACGCTGCAGCGCGCGCTCGGACAGTCCGACGAACTCGTCGGGCTCGAGCGTGGCCCCGCCCCCGGGCACGAACCCGACCTGGGCGACGGACGTGCCGTCGCGCAGGATCGCCATCCAGAACGTGAACGAGCGGCTGTCGGAGACCTTGACGTCGAGCCGCCACGCGGTCATCGCGGTGTCACCCTCGTCGCGGCTGACGATCTGGTCGACCTCCGTGTTGAGATCGCGGCCGGGGCAGCTGGCGAGCCGCGTGCGCACCTGCCTGACCAGGGCCGCCGCCGGCTTCGGCGGCAGGGCGGCGACGGTCTCGGTGAGGCCGAACTCCTGCGGCAGCTTCGCCTCGGGCACCAGGAAGGTGCGGGTCGCGCTGCGGCTGAACGGGGCACCCTGGAACTTGCCGTCGAACGACGTCTGGTCGCACCCGGTGGCGGCGGCATTGGTGAGCGCCCGTCGCGGCTCGGTGCCGACCCAGGGCTGCTCGATCTTGGCGACGGGCGGCAGGTCGACCTCGGAGATCATCGACGGCTCGGGTCCGGCGGGCAACGGGGCCCGGTCGGCGAGGTCGGGCAGCGACACCGCACACGAGCCGGCGCCGGGCAGGGCGCACAGCCGGTTGACCCCGTCGGCCAGGAGGGCCGCCACGGCGGCGCGGGCGGCCGGCTCGGCACCGCCGCGACCGATCACGGCCGTGGTGGTGAACAGCCCGGTGCGGGCCACCCCGACGACGTACGTCGTCACCGGAGCGGTCCACGAGCGGAGTGCGAAGAGGGCGGACTCGTCGCCGACACCGTCGGGGGTCGCGGTCGAGAGCAGCTGCACCCGGGTCTCGGCGCAGCCGGCGAACCAGCCGGTGGTGGCACGGAACGCGCGCCGGGCGGCCTTCGGGGACGCCGAGGCCTCGCTCAGCTGGGCGCCGGTCGCCGGCGGCTGGCTACGACCGGCCGACGCCTCGAAGGTGCGGACCAGCGCGGCGTCGCCGCGCGGGTCGGCGTACCGGTCGAGCTGGCAGGGCAGCGCCATCCCGCTGCCGGTGCTGTTGTCGCTGGTGCGCTGCACGGTCCAGGTGCGCTCGGCGTACTGCTTCCCGAGCTCGGTGGCGCCGAGGAGCGTCTCCTCCGGCAGCACGACCGTGGCCTGGTCGTCGACCTCCGCGTCGGGCAGCGGCCGTGGCGTGCTGTCGGCGATGTCGTGCAGGGTCGGGCGGACGCCGGCGGCGTCGGTGACCAGCGAGCCGCTGACCACCAGCGCCGCTACCGCGCCGGCCGCGCCGAGGGCGGTATGGGTGCGCCGGCGGGCGGCCCCGGCGCGACGGACGATCGTGGAGCGGGGCCAGCGCCCGCGGCCAGCGACCGAGGCGCCGAGCTGCTCGAACAGGGTCCGCAGCTCGGAGGTCCCGACGCCGCGGGCCAGGGCCAGCGCCGTCGCACCCGACTGGAGCTCGCGCTCGGCGGCCTCCAGCGGCAGCCCGACCTCGCGCGCCATCTGGTGCATCGAGATCGACGCGAGCTGGGTCAGGACCAGGGCCTTGCGCTGCGCCATCGACAGCTTGCCGAGCGCGTCGAGGGTGGCCTTCACGTCGGGGTCGAGGTCGCGTTCGCGGTGCCAGACCCGGGCGGTGCTGCGGCGCTGCGCGAGCCGCCAGGCGTGCGGGCGGACGACGTCCTCGGGAGCCTCGTGGCGCGACATCTTGCGCCAGCGGTGCCACGCGACGACGAACGCGTCGCGGACCGCCCTGCGCGAGGCGCCGAGGTCGCCGGTCATCGCGTACGTCTGCATCAGCAGCCGCTCGCGGGCGTTCTTGTAGAACGCGTCGAACTCGTCGGGTTCCCTCATCGGGCACCAATTTAGTGGAGCGGCGGGTGAGAGCCGATTCGGCGTGGGAGCGCTCGGGGCGCGGCCGCTCGGGTCACGATGGGTCGGTCATGACCTCGCTCCTGCCACCCGACACCCGTGCCCGCCGCTCCGCGGCCGAGGTGGGCCAGGACCTCGCCGCCCGCCGTCCGCTCCCGCTGCTGGCGGCCGCCGGGGGTCTGGTTGCCGCGGCCGCCCCCTGCTCGTCTGCCTGGCGAGCGGCGTGGCCGGGTGGTTCCTGACCGACGGCGGCGCGCACGGCGCGCCGCGCGACGGGCTCCGGATCGGGGCGCTGGCCTGGCTGATGGGCCATGGCTCCGGCGTCCGCGTCGAGGGGGTGCCGGTGACCGCGATGCCGCTGGGCATCACCGTCGTGTGCGCCTGGGCCGTGTGGCGGATCGGGCAGCGGGTCGGACGATCGGTCTCGGGTCACGGCCCGGACGCCGAGGGCATCTCCGACGGACAGCGCGACCTCGTCGTCCCGTTCGCCGGCCTGCTCTTCACCGTGGGGTACGTCGTCGTCGCCGTGACCACGATCACGCTCGCCGCCACCCCCGAGACCGACCCGAGCACCGCGCGCGTGGTGCTGTGGTCGCTGCTGCTGTGTGGCCTCGTGGGGGCGCCGGCGATCGCGATCGGCTCCGGCCGGGCCGCGATCTGGACGTCGGGGCTGCCCGCGACCATGCGGGCCGTCGCCCAGGTCACCCGCCGGGTGGTCGTGCTGTGGCTGCTCGTGTCGCTGGTCACGTTCCTCCTGGCGCTGGTCGCCGACTTCAGCACCGCCGCCAACGTGATGTCGCAGCTCGACGCCGACTCCCGGGTGATCGCGCTGATGGTCCTGGTCGGCCTCGTGGTGCTGCCGAACGCGGTCGCCTTCTCCGGGTGCTACCTGCTCGGGCCGGGGTTCACGGTCGGCACCGGCACGCTGGTGACGCCGGGTGTCGTCGTGCTGGGGCCGCTGCCGGCGTTCCCGATGCTGGCGGCCCTGCCCGACGACGGGGCGACGCCGGGCTGGACGCGGTGGTTCGTCGTCCTGCCGCTGCTCGTCGCCATCGTCGCGGCCGTGTGGTGCCAGCGCACGTGGCCGACGACCTACTACGTCGAGGGCGCCGTGCGCGGCGTCGCCGGCGGCGTCGCGGCCGGGGTGCTGTTCGCGCTGGCCGCCTCGCTGGCCGGCGGTGCGGTCGGCCCGGGCCGGATGCGTGACGTCGCGCCGTACGCGTTCGACACGCTGCTGCACGCGGTCACCTCGTTCGGCGTCGGCGGTCTGCTCGGCGGCCTGGCGATCACGTGGTGGCAGCGCCGGACCATGCCGGTCGAGGTCTCGCTCGACGTCTAGGCCGTGGCTGCTACCTCTGGTGGATGCGAGCGTCGTTCATGTCGTGCGATGACGACGCCGCAGGTGCGCCGTCGTACTCGTTCGTACTTCCAGCATCTGCGGTGCCGTCAGCGTGCGGCCTGGGCGGCGCTGGCGCCGCCTTGAGGTGGGAGACACGGCCTCAGTAGGGTCTGCGCGTGCCCAGCCGACTCGTCGTCCTCGTCTCCGGGAGCGGCACCAACCTCCAGGCCCTGCTCGACGCCTGCGCCGACCCGACCTACGGTGCCGAGGTCGTGGCCGTCGGCGCCGACCGCGACGGGATCGAGGGTCTGGCCCGGGCCGAGCGAGCCGGCGTGCCGACGTTCGTACGACGGGTCAAGGACGCCGAGAGCCGCGCGGCGTGGGACGCCGACCTCGCCGGTGTCGTGGCCGGCTTCGAGCCCGACGTCGTCGTCCTCGCCGGCTTCATGAAGCTCGTCGGTGAGTCGTTCCTCGACGAGCTGGGCGGTCGTACCGTCAACACCCACCCCGCCCTGTCGCCGTCGTTCCCGGGCATGCACGGGCCCGCCGACGCCCTCGCCTACGGGGTCACGGTGACCGGCGCGACGCTCTTCGTGGTCGACGCCGGTGTCGACACCGGCCCGATCGTCGCCCAGGTCGACGGTGCCGGTCGAGGTCGACGACTCCGTCGAGTCGCTGCACGAGCGGATCAAGACCGCCGAGCGCGGCATGCTCGTCGAGGCGGTCGGCCGGATGGCGCGCGACGGATTCACGATCGAGGGGCGCCGGGTCCGGTTCGGTACGCCGCCGCCTGCCCGATAGTCTGACGCGACACGACTGGCGCGGGTGGGCAACCACCGGGGAGTGATCGTCGAGGCCATCGACCGCCTGGGTGGCCCCCTTCATCGACATCTCATCGACGCAGGAGCACACACCTCATGGCTGACCGGATCCCTCTCAAGCGGGCGTTGGTGTCCGTCTACGACAAGACCGGCCTCGACGAGCTCGTCCGCGGCCTGCACGACGCCGGCGTCGAGCTGGTCTCGACCGGTGGCTCGGCCGCCCTGATCGACGCCCTCGGCCTCCCGGTCACGAAGGTCGAGGACCTCACCGGCTTCCCCGAGTGCCTCGACGGCCGGGTCAAGACCCTGCACCCGAAGGTGCACGCCGGCATCCTCGCCGACCGCCGCCTCGACTCCCACGTGCAGCAGCTGGCCGACCTCGGCATCGAGCCGTTCGACCTCGTGGTCTCCAACCTGTACCCGTTCACGCAGACCGTCACCTCGGGGGCGAGGCCCGACGAGTGCGTCGAGCAGATCGACATCGGGGGACCGTCGATGGTGCGCGCCGCGGCCAAGAACCACCCGTCGGTCGCCATCGTCACCTCGCCCGAGCGGTACGCCGACGTCCTGGCCGCGGCAGCCGCCGGCGGGTTCACGCTCGCCGAGCGGCAGCGCCTGGCGGCCGAGGCCTTCGTGCACACGGCCACCTACGACGTCCACGTCGCCTCGTGGATGGGCAACGTGCTCACCGACACCTCCGAGGGCAGCGGCTTCCCGGCGTGGATGGGTGGCACGTGGGACAAGGCGGCGGGGCTGCGCTACGGCGAGAACCCGCACCAGGCCGCCGCGCTCTACGTGAACGGGTTCGGCACCGGGCTCGCGCAGGCGACGCAGCTGCACGGCAAGGAGATGTCGTACAACAACTACGTCGACGCCGATGCCGCGCGCCGCGCCGCCTACGACTTCGACGAGCCGGCGGTGGCGATCATCAAGCACGCCAACCCGTGCGGAATCGCGGTCGGCGCCGACGTCGCCGAGGCCCACCGCCGCGCCCACGACTGCGACCCCGTGTCGGCGTTCGGCGGCGTGATCGCCGCCAACGTGCCGGTCTCGCTCGCGATGGCCGAGCAGGTGGCCGAGGTGTTCACCGAGGTGATCGTGGCGCCGTCGTACGACGAGGGGGCGGTCGAGGCCCTGCAGGCCAAGAAGAACATCCGGATCCTCGTCTGCGAGCCGCAGACCCGGGGTGGGGTCGAGATGCGCCCGATCTCCGGCGGGCTGCTCGTGCAGCAGCGCGACGCGGTCGACGCCACCGTCGACGGCGGCGGCGACGACCCGACGACCTGGACGCTCGCGACCGGAGAGGCGGCGACACCCGAGGTGCTGGACGACCTGGCGTTCGCCTGGAAGGCGTGCCGCGCCGCCAAGTCCAACGCGATCCTGCTGGCCAAGGACGGCGCCTCGGTCGGCATCGGCATGGGCCAGGTCAACCGGGTCGACTCGTGCACGCTCGCGGTGACGCGGGCCGGTGAGCGGGCCGCCGGGTCGGTCGCGGCCTCCGACGCGTTCTTCCCGTTCGAGGACGGCCCCCAGGTGCTCATCGACGCCGGCGTCTCCGCCATCGTGCAGCCCGGCGGCTCGAAGCGCGACGAGCTGACCGTCAAGGCGGCCGAGGCCGCCGGCGTCACCATGTACTTCACCGGCACCCGGCACTTCGCTCACTGAGTGCGGCGGCGAAGCCGCCCGCACTCAGGAGTGATCGGGTCGAGCAGCGCCGCGTCCGCGGGACGCGGTCGCGACGCGCGTGCCGAGACACTCCTGAGGTTCACGGCCACGCAACCACTTCACAGCACGCGACTGACAGGATGACGATCGTGACCGCACAGACCCTCGACGGCGCCGCCACGCTCAAGGTGATCAAGGCCGAGCTCACCGAGCGGGTCGCCGTGCTTCGCGAGCGGGGCGTCGTCCCCGGACTCGGCACGGTGCTCGTGGGTGACGACCCGGGCTCGCACTGGTACGTCGGCGCCAAGCACAAGGACTGCGCCCAGATCGGCATCGAGTCGCTGCGGGTCGACCTGCCGGCCACGGCCACCCAGGCCGAGGTCGAGTCGGCGATCGATCGGCTCAACGCCGACCCGGCGTGCACCGGGTTCCTCGTGCAGCAGCCCACCGGCCTCGACGAGTTCGCGCTGCTCTCGCGGGTCGACCCCGACAAGGACGTCGACGGCCTGCACCCGACGAACCTCGGCAAGCTCGTGCTCGGCGAGGCCGGGCCGCTGCCGTGCACGCCGATCGGGTGCATCGAGCTGCTGCGGCGCCACGGGGTCGAGCTCAACGGTGCCGAGGTGGTCGTGGTCGGCCGCGGGCTCACCGTCGGCCGGCCCCTCGGCCTGCTGCTCACCCGGCGCAGCGAGAACTCCACGGTGACCCTGTGCCACACCGGCACCCGCGACCTCGCCGCGCACGTGCGGCAGGCCGACGTCGTGGTCGCCGCCGCCGGCGTCCCCGGCATCATCACCGCGGACATGGTCAAGCCGGGCGCGGCCCTGCTCGACGTCGGCGTCTCGCGGGTCGACGGCAAGATCGCCGGCGACCTGGCCGACGACGTGTGGGACGTCGCCGCGTGGGTGTCGCCGAACCCGGGCGGTGTCGGCCCGATGACCCGCGCGATGCTGCTCTCGAACATCGTCTCCCGGGCCGAGCAGGAGCTGTCCTGATCACCGTGACCGACCCTGCCGACCCGGCCGACCCTCTGGCCACCCCCGACCCACCGGACGAGGGCGACCGGCGGTACCCGTCGACCATCGGCGGCGCGTTCTACATCGGCGTGCTGGCCGCGGCCGTCGTGGCGATCGCGATCGTGATGACCAGCGACTGGCGCGTGGGCGTGCGCGTGCTCGCGGCCGCCCTCGGTGCGGCGGGTGCCGTGCGGCTGCTGCTCCCGCAGCGCGACGCCGGCATGCTCGCCGTCCGGCACCGGTTCGTCGACGTGGGGATCCTGGTCGCGGTGGCGGTCACGTTGTGGTGGCTGGCGGGCAGCATCCCCGATCAGCCCGGCTGACCGACCAGGGTTGTCAGATCAACCCGAGCTCGGTCACCGCGGCGCGCTCCTCGTCGAGCTCGGCGACGGAGGCGTCGATGCGGCCACGGGAGAAGTCGTCGATGTCGAGGCCCTGGACGATCGACCAGTCCCCGTCCTTGGTGGTGACGGGGAACGACGAGACGAGGCCCTCGGGCACGCCGTAGGAGCCGTCGGACTGCACCGCCATCGAGACCCAGTCGCCGTCGGCCGAGCCGTAGAGCCAGTCGCGGGCTGCGTCGACGGTGGCCGAGGCGGCCGAGGCGGCCGAGGAGGAGCCGCGCGCCTCGATGATCGCGGCACCACGCTTGGCGACGGTGGGGATGAAGGTGTTCTCGAGCCAGTCCTGGTCGCCGACGGCCGCTGCGGCGTTCTTGCCGGCGATCTCGGCGTGGAACAGGTCGGGGTACTGGGTGGCCGAGTGGTTGCCCCAGATCGTCATCTTCGTGATGTCGGTGACGGGGGCTCCCGTCTTCGAGGCGAGCTGCGAGATGGCGCGGTTGTGGTCGAGCCGGGTGAGCGCCGAGAAGCGCTCGGCCGGGATGTCGGGTGCGTTCGTGAGCGCGATCAGGGCGTTGGTGTTGGCAGGGTTGCCGGTGACGCCGACTCGCACGTCGTCGGCGGCCACGGCGTTGAGGGCCTTGCCCTGGGCGGTGAAGATCGCGCCGTTGGCCGAGAGCAGGTCGCCGCGCTCCATGCCGGGTCCGCGCGGGCGGGCTCCGACGAGCAGGGCGAGGTTGACGCCGTCGAACATCTTCTCGGCGTCGTCGCCGATCTCGACGCCGGCCAGGCCGGGGAACGCGCAGTCGTCGAGCTCCATCACCACGCCCTCGAGCGTCTTGAGGGCCGGGGTGATCTCGAGCAGACGTAGCTCGATCGGACGGTCGCCGGTGAGCGAGCCACTCGCGAGGCGGAACAGCAGGCTGTAGCCGATCTGGCCGGCGGCGCCGGTGACGGCGATCTTCAGCGGAGCAGAGCTCACGACGACTCCCTAGATGTGTGGTGGTGACGGCGATCCGACGCTAGCAGCGGGCGGGCGCCCCGCCGTACGGGGGCTCGTGGTGTGCGGGACGATGGGCGCCATGAACCACCGTGGACGACGTCGCGTCGCTGCGCTCGCCCCGGCGCTGGCGCTCGTGCTTGCGGCGACGGGCTGCGGGTCGGCGTCGGACCCCAGCCCCCCGGCGGGTGTCGACGAGCTCGTCATCCCGACGCCGACACCCGACGCCACCGACTTCGTGGACGTCGTCGACAACCCGTGGCTGGCCCTGACGTCGGAGCCGGCGCCGACGTACACGAACGGCGACGGGCAGCCGGTCGAGCGACGTGTGGCGCCGGGCCCCCGCGTGGCCGGTGTGCCCACGACCGCCGTCACCCTGGGTGCCGAGACCGACTACTACGCCCAGGACCGTGGCGGCAACGTGTGGTGGTTCGGCCGGGCGGGGGAGTGGCAGGCGGGCGTCGGCGGCGCCGAGGCCGGGCTGCTGATGGCCGCCACCCCGCGGGTGGGCGACGGCTACCGACGCGCCGGGGTGCCGGGCGTCGAGCTGCGCGCCGAGGTGGTCGACGTCGACGTCGACGAGGTCGTCCTCGAGCTCGTCACCGACGACGTCGTCGAGCGGGCGTCGTACCAGCGGGGCGTGGGCCTGGTGCTGGTGGAGACGGAGGACGGCCTCGCCGAGCTCGAGCTCGACGAGGCCTCCTGAGAAGCGTTCCGGCGGTCAGGGGTTGTCGGTCGGGCGTACCTGCGTCTGCTCGCCGGGGGTCGGCCACGAGCCGCCGGCGCCCGGAGCCGGGGGCTGCTGCTGGGCCGGGATCCACTGCTGCGCCTGCGGGTCCCACTGCCAGCCGTCCTGGATGATCGGCTGCTCGGCGGGGGCGGGGGTCGCCGCCTGCTGGTAGTCGCCCTGCTGCGGGGGCTGGAACCCGCCCTGGTCGTAGCCGCCCTGGACGGCGCCCTGGTCGTAGCCACCCTGCTGGTAGCCGGCGTCGGGCGCGCTGTAGGCCGGCGAGACGCCGGGCTGGTTCCACTGCTGCTGGAACTGGTCGGGGGCTCCGTAGCCGGGTACGGCACCCGCCTTGGCGCCGAAGTTGAGACCGGAGCCGGGCACCGGGTCGCTGGCGTGGCCGAAGATCGCCGGGTAGGCCAGGCCGGCCAGCGCGCCGCCGAGCAACGGCGCCACGATGAAGAGCCACAGCTGGACGATGGCGTCGGTGCCGGCGAACAGGCCGACGCCGATCGACCGGGCCGGGTTGACCGAGGTGCCGGTGGCGGGGATCGCGACGAAGTGGATCGCGGCGAGTGTCAGGCCGATCGCCAGTGGCGCGAGCGCCGGGTGCTCGTTGCGCTCGTCGGTCACCGCCAGGATCACGGTGAGGAAGATGAAGGTCAGGACCAGCTCGATGATCAGCGCGCCGAACAGCTCGATGCCGCCCTCGTCGCCGAAGAAGTTCTGGCCGATGTCCGGGTCGCCGAGCTCGTACCCGGTGTCGCCGGTGATCAGGATGATCGCCAGCACCAGGCCGCCGGCGATGCCACCCGCCACCTGGGCCGCGCAGTAGAGGCCGGCGTCCTTCCAGGAGATCCGGCCGCCCAGGGCGGCACCGACCGACACGGCCGGGTTGAAGTGACCGCCGGAGACTCGGCCGAAGGAGTAGACCATCGCCACGATGGCGATGCCGAAGGCGAGCCCGATCGAGGTCACGTTGAAGAGGGTGGCGTCGAGCCCGTCCTCGGACGGGCCCGCGTTGGCGAGCACCGCCACGCTTCCCACGCCGAGGACGATGAGCACGAAGGTGCCGATGGCCTCCGCTCCGAGCCGTTGGACGAGGGTCGGGGGAGGGGGAGTGGTGGAGTCCATGTGCGCGGACCTGCCCTTCGAGCTGGGGGTGCGAAACCTTCGGGTCGGCAGCACTCTAGTACCGGCCGGGTGCCGGTTGGCCGGGGCGACGCGCTGATGCAAGGCTGGCCGCGGATCACCCCGAACACCGCATCAGGTATCTTGACGTCAAGACGTTTCCATCGTGCAGGAGTTGACCACACCCATGGCCAAGATCATCTACACCCACACCGACGAGGCGCCGCTGCTGGCGACGTACTCCTTCCTGCCGATCATCGCGGCGTACGCCGCGCAGGCCGGTGTCGACGTCGAGACCCGCGACATCTCGCTGGCCGGCCGGATCCTCAGCCAGTTCCCCGACCGGCTGAGCGACGACCAGCGGGTCGCCGACCACCTCGCCGAGCTGGGCGAGCTGGCCACCAAGCCCGAGGCCAACATCATCAAGCTGCCCAACGTCTCGGCGTCCACCCCGCAGCTGAAGGCGGCGATCAAGGAGCTGCAGGGTCAGGGCTTCGACCTGCCCGACTACCCCGAGAGCCCGTCCACCGACGAGGAGAAGGAGACCAGGGCCCGCTACGACAAGACCAAGGGCTCCGCCGTCAACCCGGTGCTGCGCGAGGGCAACTCCGACCGCCGCGCGCCGCTGTCGGTCAAGAACTACGCCAAGGCGCACCCGCACCGGATGGGCGCGTGGAGCAGCGACTCGAAGACCAACGTCGCCACCATGGGCGAGCACGACTTCCGCTCCAACGAGAAGTCGGTCGTGATCGACGCCGACGACGAGCTGACGATCACGCTGGTCGCCGCCGACGGCAGCGAGACGGTGCTCAAGGACGGCGTGCAGGTGCTCGCCGGCGAGGTCGTCGACGCCACCTACATGGACGTCGCCGCGCTGCGCCGCTTCCTCACCGAGCAGGTCGCCCGGGCCAAGGCCGACGACGTCCTGTTCTCGGCGCACCTCAAGGCCACGATGATGAAGGTCTCCGACCCGATCATCTTCGGCCACGTCGTGCAGGCGTTCTTCCCGACCCTCTTCGAGCAGTACGGCGAGCAGCTGGCCGCCGCCGGCATCAGCCCCAACGACGGGCTGGGCGCCCTGCTCGGCGCGGTCGAGAGCCTGCCCGACGGCGCGGCGATCAAGGCCGCCGTCCAGCAGGGGCTGGCCGACGGCCCGGCGCTGGCGATGGTCGACTCCGACAAGGGCATCACCAACCTGCACGTGCCCTCCGACGTGATCATCGACGCCTCGATGCCCGCGATGATCCGCAGCAGCGGCCACATGTGGGGTCCCGACGGCGAAGAGGCCGACACCCTCGCGGTGATCCCCGACTCGTCGTACGCCGGCGTCTACCAGACCGTGCTCGACGACTGCCGCGCCCACGGCGCCTTCGACCCCGCCACGATGGGCTCGGTGCCCAACGTCGGCCTGATGGCCAAGGCCGCCGAGGAGTACGGCTCGCACGACAAGACCTTCGAGATCCCGGCAGCCGGCACCGTCCGGGTCACGGCCGCCAACGGCGACGTGCTGATCGAGCACGACGTCCAGCCGGGCGACATCTGGCGCGCCTGCCAGACCAAGGACGCCCCGATCCGCGACTGGGTCAAGCTCGCCGTCACCCGAGCCCGGGCCTCCGGCTCGCCGGCGGTGTTCTGGCTCGACGAGACCCGCGCCCACGACGCCAACCTGATCGCGAAGGTGGAGGCGTACCTGCCCGAGCACGACACCGACGGGCTGACGATCGAGATCATGACGCCGCCCGCGGCGACGGCGTACTCGCTCGAGCGGATCCGTCGCGGCGAGGACACGATCTCGGTCACCGGCAACGTGCTGCGCGACTACAACACCGACCTGTTCCCGATCCTCGAGCTCGGCACATCGGCCAAGATGCTCTCGGTGGTGCCGCTGATGAACGGCGGCGGCCTGTTCGAGACCGGCGCCGGTGGCTCGGCGCCCAAGCACGTGCAGCAGCTGGTCAAGGAGAACTACCTGCGCTGGGACAGCCTCGGCGAGTTCTTCGCGCTGGCCGCCTCGCTCGAGCACCTCTCCGACTCGTTCGGCAACCAGGGCGCGAAGGTGCTCGCCGACACCCTCGACAAGGCCACCGGAACGTTCCTCGAGAACGACAAGTCGCCGACCCGCAAGCTGGGCGGCATCGACAACCGCGGCTCGCACTTCTACCTGGCCTTCTACTGGGCGCAGGAGATCGCGGCCCAGAGCGAGAACGCCGACCTGGCGGCGGTGTTCAAGCCCTTCGCCGAGAAGCTCGCGGCCGAGGAGGAGACCATCGTCGCCGAGCTGAACGCCGTCCAGGGCAGTCCCGCCGACATCGGCGGGTACTACCGGCCCGACGACGCCAAGGCGGACGCCGTGATGCGCCCGTCGGAGACGCTGAACGAGGCGCTCGCCTCACTCTGAGTCCTGCGCGAGCCGCCCGAAACCCGGGTGAGACTGTCGGCGCATCCGCGTAGCGTCAGATGCGATGACCACGACCAGCGCCCTGCTCCCCGACGCCGGTGCGACGCCGCCGTCGGAGAAGCCGGCGCCGGCGCCGCGACCACCCGAGCGCCGGGTCGACTGGCGACGGTTGCGGGGGCCGGTGGCGGGCGTCGCGCTCGTGGCCTCCGCCGTCGGAGCGCTCGGCCAGACCGCCGGCACCGTGGTCGCCGGCCGGTTGGCCGACGACCCGACCAGCCGCCTGGTGTGGCTGCTCGCCCTGTGCGTGATCGGCGCGGCCGTGCTCGACACCGCCGGCCGCACCGCCTGGGCGACGGTGGTCGACCGGGCCGAGGGGCGGCTGCGCGGCGACCTGCTCAGCGCCGCGCTGCACCAGCCGTTGAGCCAGCTGTCCGAGCAGGCGGTCGGCGAGGTGCTCGACCGGGTCGACGACGACACCTGGGAGGTCGGCAGCCTGGTGCGTCGCCAGGTGTGGGACGTGCTGCGCACCGTCTTCGCCGCCCTGCCGATGTGGGTGGTCGCCGGCGTGACCTGGTGGCCCGCCTGGTTCCTGTTCCCGCTCTTCGGCACCGCCGCCGTCCTGGTCGTGCGACCGCTGCTCGGCGAGATCTCCACCCGCAAGATCGAGGAGGAGATCGCGTGGACCGACCACGCGGCCGCGCTCGAGGAGGGCATCGCCGGCCGCGACGACCTGCGCACCAGCCTCGGCCAGGCCCACGTCGTCCGTCGGCTCAGCCTGCTGTCGGCCGACATCCACGACAAGTTCGACCGGGTCCTGGCGGTGCAGAACCGCGCCAGCCGACGAGCCGGCGTCCTGCTCCACGCCCTGCTGGCCGGCGTCGCGGTCTCCGGCGTCGCGTTCGTGGTCAACGGCGACCTCTCCGTCGCACGGCTGGTGACGCTCTTCCTGGTCACCTCCACGTTCGTGGGCATGATCGACCAGGTCGCGCGGGCACTGCCCGACCTGCAAGCCGGCCTCGGGGCGATCATCCGGCTGCGCCAGCTGCTCGAGTCCGAGCCCGAGCCGGTCGGCGGCCGGCCGGTGCCGGCGGGGCCACTCGACCTCGAGCTGCGCCACCTCCACTTCTCTTACGCCGAGGGGTCGTTCGCGCTGCGCGACGTCGACCTCGTGGTGCCCGCCGGGCGCACCTGCGCGCTCGTGGGCCGCACCGGCTCGGGCAAGTCCACCTTGGCCTCCCTGGTGTCGCGGGCGGTCGAGCCCGAGCGCGGCACCGTGCTGCTCGGCGGCGTCGACGTCCTCGACCTCGACCTGCAGCAGCTGCGGGCGGCGGTCGGCGTCGTCACCCAGCGCACCGAGATCCTCGCCGGCACCCTCGCCGAGAACATCGCGCTCTTCGCCGACCACCCGCGCACGCGGATCGAGGACGCCGTGGCCGAGCTCGGGCTCACCGACTGGGTCGCGGGGCTGCCCGACGGCCTCGAGACCCTGCTCGGCCCCGGCGGCACCACGTTGTCGTCCGGCGAGGAGCAGCTCGTCGCGTTCGCCCGCCTGCTCGTGCGCGAGGTCGACGTCGTCGTCCTCGACGAGGCCACCGCCCGGATGGACCCGCTCACCGAGGCCCTGGTGGTCCGCGCCGCCGACCGGTTGCTGGGCGGTCGCACCGGCATCCTGGTCGCCCACCGGCTCACCACCACGGCGCGGGCCGACCTGGTCGCCGTCCTCGACGCCGGGCGGGTGGTGCAGCAGGGCCCGCGCGCCGCGCTGGCCGCCGCCCCGGGTCCCTTCCGCGACCTGCTCCGGGCCAGCTCCGACGACGATCAGATCCCCGACGAGAGCGAGTCGTCGACGTCCCTCGAGGTGGGCGGCGTCCGTCGTTCCGGAACCCCGCCCGCACCGCCGGCGATCGCCGACGGGCCGAGCCTGGCCCGCGGCATCACCCGCGCGCTGCTCATCCACCCCCAGTGGGGCGCGCTGGGCGCCGGCATGTTCCTGCTGGCCGCCCTGGTCGGGCGCCTACGGAGCGGTCACCGGGTTCGTCTGGGGCAACCTGGTGCAAGACCTCCAGCAGGGCGAGACGCCCGTGCTGCTCACGGTCGCGCTGGTGGTGAGCCTGATGGCCGCGCCGCTGATCCTGGTCGCCGCCATCCGGCGCTACGTGCAGTGGTGGATCGCGGTCATGCTCCGGGTGCGGATGGCCGTCCTCCTCGGCCAGACCGACCAGCACCGCCTCGACCGCACCCCGCCCGGTGAGGTGGTCGCCCGGTCCATGGACGCCGACCGGTTCGCCCGCTACGCCGACCGCTGGGTCGACTTCGCCAACGGCGTCGCCATCGTGGTCGTCACCGCCGTCGCCGGGTGGAGCCTCCTCGCCGGCGGCGTGCTGCTCGCCGTGATGGTGGGTTCGGCCCTGGCCTCGACGGCGGGCCGGCCGATCGCCGGTCGCTCGGCCACGGAGTCGTCCGCCGCCCGCGCCCGGTTCGGCCGCTCGCTGGTCTCGGCCCTCGAGTCGGCACGCACGGTCAAGCTCGCCGCGGCCACGCCCGACGTCCACGCCCACCTGCGCGAGGTCGACGGTGGCCGCGTCGACGCGGCGGTCTTCGAGCACCGCGTGCAGGCCGTGCTCGACGGCGTGCCGATCGTGATGGTGCAGTGCGGCGTCGTGGCGGCCTGGGCCACCTACTTCCTCGGCGGCTGGGACCTCGCCACGGCCCTGCTGGTGGCCGGCGCCGTCAACGGGTTCGACTGGTTCGGGCGGGTGGCCGGCTCGGTCATCACCGAGGCGCCGGGCACGCGTTCGTGGCAGGTCGCCACCACCAGGCTGGCCGGCGGCGGTGACCTGATGGATGTCCCCGACGGCGTCGACCTCGTCGGGGGCCACGCGCCCGAGCCGGCGTCGGCGCCGCGGGTGCCGCTGCGCCGCCTCGAGCTCGAGCAGGTCGAGGCCGTGCACGACGACGGCACGCGCGGCGTCGTCGGGGTCGACCTCACCGTCGAGCGTGGCGAGCTGGTGCTGCTGCTCGGCCAGGTCGGCTCGGGCAAGTCGAGCCTGCTCGCGGCGCTGGCCGGCCTGGTCGACCACACCGGCAGCATCCGCTGGAACGGCGACGAGGTCGTCGAGCCGCAGACGTTCCTGCGTCCCGGGCAGGTCTCCCACGTGGCCCAGGTGCCGCGGGTGCTGTCCGGCACCTTCGACGACAACGTCCGCCTGGGGCACCGGCGCGGCTTCGAGCAGGCCGTCGCCGACGCGCGCCTCGAGCCGGACGTGTCCGACGCCGGCGGCGCCCACGCGGTGGTCGGGCACCGCGGCGTCCGGCTCTCCGGCGGCCAGGTGCAGCGGCTCGCCCTGGCCCGCGCGCTGGCGGCCGACACCGAGCTGCTCCTCGCCGACGACGTCTCCAGCGCGCTCGACGCCGCCACCGAGGTCGAGCTGTGGGCGGCCCTGCGCCGGCGCGGTACGACGGTCGTCGGCGCCACCTCGAAGCGGGCCGCGCTCGAGCAGGCCGACCGGGTCGTCGTCCTGGTCGAGGGCGAGGTCGCCGCGATCGGGCCGTGGTCGACCTTGGCGCCGGCCTGGGGCCACCTCGCCGGCTGAGCGAGTTCGCCCGGTCTGTCACCCTGGCTGGATGCGTATCCCCACCACGGTCTCAGCCCTCGTCGTCCTCGCCGCCCTCGCGACCGGCTGCTCCGAAGCTGAGGATGCCGCCCGCGACGCGGCCGGTGACGCCACCTGCGCGGTCGCCCGGAGCGCGGTCGACGAGGCGGGGCAGCAGGCCGGTTCGGCCGCCGACGAGATCGGTGCCGACCCGCAGGCGGCCGAGCGCGAGCTGCAGGCTCTGCGCGACGCGCTCGCGGCCGCCGAGCGCGGCGTCGACGGCGACATCAAGGCGAAGGTCGGCGAGGCGAAGACGGCGATCGAGGACCTTCTCGGCGAGGCGAAGGACGCAGCCGACGGCGCGCCGGTGGACACGAAGGCCGTCGACCGGGCCCAGGCCGACCTGGAGGCGGCGGTCGACGACGTGAAGGGCCTCTGCTGAGCGGCGCAGACAACCCGCCGGGGTGGTGAGAACCCGCACGGGTCGTGCCCACAGTGGAGCCATGACCGACCAGAAGCGGATCGAAGTCCACCGCACGATCGACGCACCGACCACCGCGGTGTTCCAGGTGCTCTCGAACCCGGAGCGGCACGCCGAGCTCGACGGGTCCGGGTTCGTCGTCAGTGACGAGCGCTCCGACCGGATCACCGGCACCGGCCAGTCGTTCCGGATGAACATGACCGGCGACCACATGGGTGGCGACTACCAGACCGACAACACGGTGATCGGGTACGACGAGAACAAGCTGCTCGCCTGGCAGACGGCACCCGCGGGCCAGGAGCCTCCCGGCTGGGAGTGGGTGTGGGAGCTCGAGGCCGAGGGTCCCGACAGCACCCGCGTCACGCTCGCCTACGACTGGTCGGCCGTCGACGACCCCGAGCTGCTGAGGAAGATCACCTTCCCGCTGGTGTCGCAGGATGCGCTGGAGGCGTCGTTGGGCCACCTCGCCGAGGCCGTGTCCGGGTGAGCAAGGACACCGTCGTCCGACGCCGCCCGGAATAGGCACCGAGGCGGGCCGGGTTGGAGGATGGGTACGCCCCGACCCGGAAGGCCTCATGACCACCGACGCACCCGTCGCGCCCGTTGGGGCGCCCGTCGCCTCGGCCCGCCACTTCCGGCTGGCCGTGCTGGCGCTGGCGATGGGCGGGTTCGCGATCGGGACCAACGAGTTCGTCACCATGGGCCTGATCCGCGAGATCGCGGCCGGCGTCGACGTGTCGATCCCGACGGCCGGGCACCTGATCTCCGCCTACGCCGTCGGAGTCGTCGTCGGGGGTACCGGTGCTGGCGTTCTTCGGCGCGAATTGGCCGCGGCGCGGTCTGCTCGTGGCGCTGATGACGGCGTTCGCGATCTTCAACGCCCTGAGCGCGGTGGCGATCCAGCTCGAGTGGCTGGTGCTGGCGCGCTTCCTCGACGGGCTCCCGCACGGCGCCTACTTCGGGGTCGCGCGCTGGTGGCCGCCAGCATGGCGGCGCCCGGCCGCAAGGGACGCGCGGTCGCCTCGGTGATGCTCGGCCTGTCGGTCGCCAACGTGGTCGGTGTCCCGTCGCCACCTGGATGGGCCAGAACCTCGGCTGGCGTTCGGCCTACTGGGGCGTGACGGCCTCTCGCTGGTCACCGTGGCGCTGGTTCTCGCTTCGTGCCCGCCTGCCCGGGCGACGCCGAGGCGACCGGACGCCGTGAGGCAGGCGGGTTCTCGAAGCCCCAGGTGTGGCTGACGCTGCTGGCCGGCGCGATCGGGTTCGGCGGCATGTTCGCGGTCTTCTCGTACATCGCGCCGACGTGACCGAGATGGGCGGCCTCGGCGACGGCGCCGTCCCGTGTTCCTGCTGTTCTTCGGGCTCGGCATGGTGGCCGGCACCTGGGCCGCGGGCGGGCTGGCCGACTGGTCGGTGTTCCGCTCGCTGCTGATCGGCCGGCCGGCATGGTCTCGCCCTCGTGCTCTGGTGGCGGCCGCCCCGGCCGGCTGGCTGCTGCTGCCGGTGGCCTTCGCGATCACGTCCTCGGCTCCGTGCTGGTCGTGAACCTCCAGCTGCGACTGATGGACGTCGCCGGCGACGCCCAGACCCTCGGCGCGGCGATGAACCACGCGTCGCTCAACGTGGCCAACGCACTCGGCGCCTGGCTCGGTGGCCTGGTGATCGCCGCGGGCCACGGCTACCGCGCCCCGGCGCTGGTGGGCATCGGGCTGTCGGCCGCCGGACTCCTCGTGATCCTGGCCTCGGCCGCGCTTCAGCGCCGCGCCCACTCCTCCGCCAGCACGTCGTAGCGCGCTGCATCGGCCGGTCTCCCGGTGCCGCCGGGCGTGTCGCGAACGGTCGTGCCCAGCCGCTCCACACCGGCCAGGCTGAACCCGCACGCCTCCATCACGTGCCGCGACGCCGCGTTGTCGACGGCCGCCGTGGCGCAGACCTGGCGCACGCCTAGCTCGTCGAACGCCCACGACGTCACCACCCGCATCGCCGCCCGGGTAACCCCACGGCCCCGGGCGTCGGGGTGGGTCCAGAAGCCGATCTCGCAGCTGCGGTCGTCGGCGTGGAAGAGCTCGATCGAGCCCAGCGCGACGTCGGCATCAGGTGCGGTGACCGCCCAGAACGTGCCCGACCCGGTGGCCTGGTTCTCGGCGTTCATCTCGTACCACCCGCGCGCGTCGGCAGCGGTGTACGGCGAGGCCATCCGACCCAGCCAGCGCTGCGTGCGCTCGTCGGAGCAGGCCTCGATGACGCGCGGGATGTCGCCGTCGCCGAACGGCCGCAGCCGGACGCCGTCGCCCTCGAGCAGGGGTGACCTCAGCCAGCGCCCGCTCGGCTCGCGAGGGTCACCGGCGAGCAGGGTGCCGACCCAAGCGTCGACCAGCTCGCCGCGCGAGAGCTGCGACTGCCGCAGCACGCCGTCGAGGGTGAAACCGAGCCGCCACGCCAGGTTGCGCGAGGCCCAGTTGCCGACGTTCGCCCGCCAGATGACGGTGCGCAGCCGCTGGGTGGTGAACCCCCACTCGAGGAGCAGCCGCAACGCTGCCTCCATCGCACCGGTGCCGCGCGCGGCCGGGTGGGCCCCGAAGGCGACCTCGGCGCGCCCGTGGCCCTCGTCGCGCAGGGCGATGTTGCCGGCGTACCGGCCACCGCTCGCGACGGCGAAGATCCACTGCGACCCGTCGGCCCACGCCTCGGGCGCGAACCGCAGGCAGAAGTCGCGCGCGTCGGCCCGGGAGTACGGCGACGGCACCTGCGTCCACTGGATCGACTGGGGGTCGATGCACTGCTCGTAGCAGCCCTGGACGTCGTCCTCGGTCAGCTCGCGGATCGTGACCGTGCCGTCGGAGAGGGTGGGTGCTGACATGGCCGCAAGCCTGTCACGGAGCGACGCCGCGACGCCCGCGGTTTTCGCGGCGTCAGACGGCGCTGTGGTGCCACAGCGGCCAGATGTCGGACGTCAGCTCGTCGGAGCGGTGCCACAGGGCGAGGTAGAGCTGGACGGCGGTGGCCTCGACGGTCACGTCGCCGGACGCCGTCCCCTCGTGCCGCACGCTCACCGGTGGCTGGCCGGTGACCGTGACCGTGTACGAGTGGTCGGCGTCGGTCGGCAGCACCGCGATCGTGGTCGTTGTCGCGCACCGCAGCCGCGATGACGTGCGCGCCACGAAGCCCATCAACAGCTCGTCGAGTCCGTCGAGCGCGAGCTCGCGGCCGATCGAGGTGTCGTCGGCGCGCGGCAGCCGGCCGAGCGTGGCTGCCTGGGCGTCGAGGGCGTGCATCGTCGTCTCGTGACACAGGCGTCGGGCCCAGAAGCGTCGCGGCGGTGGTGCGTCACGCAGGAACGCCGCGGCGCCGGCGTCCTCGGGCGTCGAGACCAGGGTCTGCACGACATCGATCACGCCGTCGCGAAGCCACTCCAGTGGGTCGGGGCTGCGGCGTCCCGCCTTCTCGATCGGGTCGAGGTCGAGGTCGAGGTCGCCGAAGGCTCCCACCGTCCAGCGGTGGACGGCGCCCAGGTGGCCGATCAGCCGGCGCACCGTCCAGCCCGGACACGACGGGACGTCGACGTCGAGGCCGGCCGCCGTGGCGTGGCGGGAGAAGGTGAGCGTCGCCTCCTGGAGACCGGTGAGGTGCTGCTCGAAGGAGAGGGTGGTGGGCACGCGGGCATCCTCCCAGAGCGGCCGCGGGTGGCATCGGGAACAATGACGCCCATGTCTGCCACGACGCAGCCGGACGTGATGGTCCCGGTCGCCCCGTCCGGCGGTGCGCGGCCGCGCGTGCTGTCCGGCATCCAGCCCACCGCCGACTCGTTCCATCTCGGCAACTACCTGGGGGCACTGCGGCAGTGGGTCGACCTGCAGCGCGACCACCAGCCGTTCTACATGGTCGTCGACCTGCACGCGATCACCGTCGAGCAGGACCCGAAGGTGCTGCGCGAGCGCACCCTGCGGGCCGCGGCGCAGCTGCTCGCCATGGGCACGACCCGGCCCGGTCGGCCGTCTTCGTGCAGAGCCACGTGCCCGAGCACGCCCAGCTGTGCTGGGTGCTGCAGTGCCTGACCGGGTTCGGCGAGGCGCGCCGGATGACGCAGTTCAAGGACAAGTCCGCCAAGGGAGGCGAGGGCGCCGCCTCGGTCGGCCTGTTCACCTACCCGGTGCTCCAGGCCGCCGACATCCTGCTCTACCGGCCGCACTACGTGCCGGTCGGTGAGGACCAGCGCCAGCACCTCGAGCTCACGCGCGACCTCGCCCAGCGCTTCAACCACCGCTACAAGAAGACCTTCCGGCTGCCCGAGCCCTACATCCTCAAGGCCACCGCCAAGATCGGCGACCTGCAGGACCCCACCGCCAAGATGTCGAAGTCGGCGTCGTCGCCGTCCGGCATCGTGGAGATGCTCGACCAGCCCTCGGTGAGCGCCAAGAAGATCCGGTCCGCCGTCACCGACTCCGGGTCCGAGATCCGCTTCGACCCGGACGAGAAGCCGGGCGTCAGCAACCTGCTCACCATCTTCTCGGCGCTCACCGGCACCGCGGTCTCCGACCTCGAGGAGCAGTACGCCGGGCAGGGCTACGGCGCCCTCAAGTCCGACCTCGCCGACGCCGTCGTCACGTTCGTGACGCCGTTCCGCGACCGCACGCTCGAGCTGCTCGACGACCAGGCGCACCTGACGGCGGTGCTGACCGCCGGCGCGACCCAGGCGGGCGAGGTGGCGCAGGCCACGTTGCGCGACGTCTACCAGCGGGTGGGGTTCGTCGCCCCGGCCGCGCGCCAGGGTCGCCGGATGCCGACGATCGGAGTGGCCGTCGCGATCCCCGAGCCCTGGGCCTCCGAGCTGCAGGACTACCGGACCGCCCTGGGTGACACGACGGCAACCATGATCCCGACGCACGTCACGCTGGTGCCGCCCACGAGGTCGGCGACGACCTGGACGTCGTCGAGAAGCACCTGGAGGAGGCGGCGACGCAGGTGCCGGCGTTCTCGGTGCACCTACGCGGCACCGGCACCTTCCGTCCGATCTCGCCGGTGGTCTTCGTGACGTTGGTCCAGGGCATCTCGCAGTGCGAGCAGCTCGCCGGCGCCGTCCGCCAGGGCCCGCTCGACGTCGACCTCCACTTCCCGTACCACCCCCACGTGACCGTGGCGCACCACCTGGCCGACGACAAGGCCGACCAGGCCTTCGACGGCCTCGCCTCGTTCGAGTGCGACTTCACCGTCGATGCCTTCCACCTCTATGTGCACGACCGGGAGCGGGGCTGGCAGGCCTCGCGCCGGTTCGCGTGCCACCGGTCGATGCCAACCCGGACGGATGACCTCGCGATGGTCTCGGTCAAGCAGCGCCTGGCGCAGGCGCGTGAACGACGTCCGGCGCTCGACCACGTGCTGCGTATGCAGGAGCACTACGGCGGTCGTGAAGGCCGGCCAGCAGGCCGGGGCGGTCACCTACTTCGGGTTCCTGTCGTTCTTCCCGATCCTCGCGCTGGCCTTCTTCGTGGTCGGCTACGTGTCCGACGTGTACCCCGACGCCAACGAGAACCTCGTCTCGGCCATCGACTCGGTCCTGCCCGGCATCATCGGGCCGGGCGACGCAGCTGTCACTCGACGACGTGCAGTCGTTCTCCGGACTGGCCGGCGTCGTCGGCGTGCTCGGCGTCCTCTACTCCGGGCTCGGCTGGGTCTCCGCCCTGCGCGCCGCCCTGCTCACGGTGTTCGAGACGCCCGAGCGCGAGCAGCCGTCGTTCGTCAAGGGCAAGCTGCGCGACCTGATCGCCCTCGTCGTCATCGGGTTCGTGCTCGTGATCTCGGGGCCGTCGCCGGGTTCGTCGCCGGGTTCTCCACCGACGTTCTCGACTTCCTGGGTCTCGGCTCCGAGCTCGGCTGGCTGGTGCGCATCGTGGCGATCCTCCTGGGCCTGGCGGCCAACACGGTGCTGTTCTTCGCGCTCTTCAAGCTGTTGGCCGAGCCGCACGTGCCCCCCCGCTCGCTCTGGTCGGGCGCCCTGCTCGGCGCGGTCGGCTTCGAGATCCTCAAGCAGGTCTCCACGTTGCTGCTGGCCTCCACCGAGGGCCAGCCCGCCTTCCAGGCCTTCGGGATCGCCCTGATCCTGCTGGTGTGGATCAACTACTTCTCGCGGCTGGTGCTGTACGCCGCCGCGTGGGCCTACACCACCCCCGAGGCCCGGGCACTGCGTCAGGCCGAGCCCGCCGACCCCGTGCAGGGGCCGGTCACGCCCGACCTCACCGCGGTGACGCTCACGGGTGGGAAGCCGGGGGCCGTCGCCTCGAAGCGGCCCTGGTGGTTCCCGTCGTTCGCGGCGGGCAGCGGCGCCACCCTCGCCCTGGTCGCGCTGATCCGGCGGAGGAAGAACTCGTGAGGCTGGTGGGCACTGCCGGCGACGCGCTCGCGACGGGTCGGGGCTGACGTCAGGGCACTCCAGCCCCTGCCAGGGCCAGGATGCGTCCGTCGTCGCGCCCGAGCAGGTCCGAGGCGAGCGCGACGTCACCACCGGCGAGCGCCCGGCGGATGGCTGTCGAGGAGCACGTCCGGGCCCGGTGCTGCACCAGGTCGAGGCCGTCGACCTCGAAGCCCCATCGGCGTCCGGCCCGGGTCAGGTAGGCGAGGTCGCCGACCCCGCCCCGACCGCACCGGAAGTTGGCGCCGACCACGAGCGCTCGGCACCGGAGCCGGTCGACCAGGCCGGCACCGACGTACTCGTCCGCGCCCTGGTCGGCGAGCTCGCGGGTGAACGGGAGCACCACGACGTGGTCGGCGCCGTGGCCGAGGGCGTGGTCGACCCGGTCGGCCAGCGGCATCAGCTGGGCCGGTGCTCGCTCCGGTGCGAGGACGACCAGCGGATGCGGGTCGAAGGTGACCAGCACCGTGGGCAGGCCCAGCTCGCCGGCCCGTCCGGCCGCCCGGTCCAGGAGCAGCTGGTGGCCGCGGTGGAACCCGTCGAAGACCCCCATCGTGACCACGGAGCCGTGCGGGAACAGCGCGGCGGCGGGCCAGTCGTGGTGGCGCATCACTCCACCTTGGACGGGTGCGTGGCGAGCGGCGTGACCCTGATCTGCATGAACCCGAACAGCGGCAGGCTGGTGAGCAGGTCGTGCAGCTCGTCGGTCGAGGCGACGTCGAAGATGCTGATGTTCGCGTACTCCCCGACCACCCGCCACAGCTGCGGCCACTTGCCGGAGCGCTGGATCTCCTCCGCGCGCGCCTTCTCGCGTGCGAGCAGGTCGGCTCGAACCTCGGGGTCCAGGTCGTGCGGGACGGAGACGTCCATCCGAACGTGGAACAGCACGGCGGTGTCCTCTCGTGTGGCGGTGTGGTCGGTCAGTCGCGGGTCAGGCCGGTGCGTCGCATCGCGCGCACGGCGTCCGGGTCGGGCTCCACGCCGAGCCCCGGGCCGTCGGGCAGGTGCAGCGACCCGTCGGCGAAGCGCAGCGGCGTCGTGAGGACCTCCTCGGCGAAGAGCAGCGGCCCGAAGAGCTCGCTGCCCCAGCTGACGCCGGGTGCCGCGCACGCCAGGTGGAGCGACGCCGCGGTGCCGAGTCCGGTCTCGATCGAGGTGCCACCGTGGACCGGGATCCCGGCGGCCGCGCCGATGGCAACGATGTCGCGGGCGCGGCGCAGGCCGCCGACCTTGGTGACCTTCATCGACCACACGTCCGCGGCGCGGAGCCGGACCAGGCGAAGCGCGTCGACGGGGGTGCGCAGGCTCTCGTCGGCCATCACCGGGATGGGCAGCAGCGCGTTGATCTCGGCCAGGGCCTCGACCTGGCTCGCCGGGGACCGGCTGCTCGATGAGGTCGATGCCGGCCCGGGCCAGCCGCGGGCAGGCAGTGAACGGCAGGTCAGCAGGTCCCACCGGGCGTTCAGGTCGACGCGGAGACTGGCCTGGTCGGACATCTTCTCCGCGATCGCGGCGATCCGGTCGACGTCGTCCGCGGGGGCGAGGGCGCCCATCTTGAGCTTGAAGCTGCGGTGCGTGCCCGCGGCGAGGATGCGCTGCATCTCCTCGACGACGACCTCCACCGGCTCCGCGCCCAGGGCCCAGGTCACGTCGACGGAGCTGCGGGCCAGGCCACCGAGGAGCGTGTGCACCGGCACGCCGAGTGCCCGCGCCCAGGCGTCGTGCAGGGCGACCTCGACGGCGGTCTTGGCGTACAGGTTGGCGGCCACCCGGTCGCCCAGGTCGCGCCAGATCGACTCGATGTCGTCGACCCGGCGCCCGGTGAGCAGGGGAGCGAGGTAGGTGTCGATGGTGACCTTCATCGACTCCACCGACTCGCCGCCCCACCACGGCCCGCCGGGCACCACGCCCTCGCCGACTCCCGTCGACGCCCCCGCGGGTGTGCACGAACGCGAGCAGCACCGGTTGCGCGTCGATCGTGACCCGCGCGAACTTGTGGGGTCGCCGCAGCGGCACGTCGAGTGATGACGGTCTCGACACGGTCGATGGTCAGGTCGTCGTCGGACACGGAGCTAGGCCGGCTCGAGCTCGAAGTCGTACGTCGACCGACGGGTCCCGGTGCCGTCGTCCTGCGGGTCGATGACCAGCTCGGGCTTGGTGGCCTCGGCGACGTCGGACTCGAGGTAGTCGCCGCCGGCGAAGTAGAGCTGGCGTCGTGACCGGTCGGTGGCTCTTCGGCCCGCACCAGGATGTGGAGGTGCGCCGGACGCCACGGGTGCCAGCCGGCCGCGCCGATCAGCTGGCCGGTCGGCCCGTCGGTCGGGATCTGGTACGGCGCGGGCTGCACCGTGGTGATCGCGAACCGCCCCTCCGCGTCGGTCACGACGACGCCGCGCAGGTTGCCGTCGGGCAGGTGCGGGGCGAAGCCGGAGTAGTAGCCGTCGGCGTCGGCGTGCCAGATGTCGACCTCGGCCCCGGCGAGCGCTGTGCCGTCGACGTCGCGGACCTGGCCCTCGAGCACCAGCGGGGTGCCCTGCTCGTCGTCGCGCCGGGGCAGCTGGCAGGTGGAGCCGAGCCGCACCTGGTCGGGCAGGTAGTAGGGCCCGAGGATCGAGCCCTTGGTGCCGGTCTGGGACTTCGCGACCTGGTCCTCGACGGCGTGCTCGACGAACACGTCCATGAAGAGCGGCCACTCGCCACCTTCGCCGACGGCCATCAGCCACGCCTTGGCGGCCTGGAACTCGGGGTAGGTGACGTCGTGCTCCTGGATCGCCGCGTGGACGCCCTTCAGGACGGAGGTGACGATCGCGGCGACGCGCTCGGGCGGGGTGTCCGCGATGTCCTGGGTGGCGCCGCTGGCCTTGAAGTTCTGGCTGGCGTTGGCCCCGGCACCCGCTGCGCTCGGGGACTGCTGGGTGGTGGTCATGCGGTGCCTCACTTCCGGTTGAGGATGCGGTTGATGTCGGTGGGGTTGACGAGGTCGGGGACGGTCCAGCCGTCGAGGTCGTACTCGGCCATCATCGACTCGGCGAAGCCCTTCATCGCGTCGGTCTCTCCCTGCGCCTCGGCGGCGAACAGGATCTCGGCCTTCACGTTCTCGTGGTTGCCGGAGTAGTTGCGCTCGTAGAGCTCGTGGCGGCCACCGAACTCGGAGCCGACGGCGTCCCACAGCGCCTTCATCACCTTGACCCGGTCGACGGCGTCGTAGCCGTTGGAGCCGCGCACGTACTTGTCGAGGTAGGGCCGGATCTCGGGGGTCTTGAAGTCGACGGCGTTGGAGTTGAGGTAGATCAGGCCGGACGCGACGTCCTGCATGATGATCTCCTTCACCCGCGGGTATGCCGAGATCATCAGCTGGCGGTAGACCAACCCGTAGTCGAGCTTCGGCAGCACCGAGCCGTTCGGGCCCTCGTCGGGGTTGAGTGCCATCGCGTCGGCCAGCGCGCGGAAGGCGTTGCGGTAGCCGATCACCTCACCCACGCGGGTCTGCACGCCGCGGAAGTCCTTGCTGCCGGTGGCCTCCAGCGCCTTGAGCAGCAGCCCGGCGATGAAGTCGAGCTTGACCGAGAGCCGGATGCAGCCGTGGAAGGTGAACCGCGGGATGAACCCGGACTGGGGGAAGAAGCCGTTGATCTTGTCGACGTCGCCGTAGACGAAGATGTTCTCCCACGGCACGAGCACCTTGTCGAAGACGAAGATGGTGTCGTTCTCGTCCATCCGGCTCGACAGCGGGTAGTCGAACGGGCTGCCCATCACGTCGGCGGACATCGTGTACGACGGACGGCAGATCAGCTTGATGCCGGGCGCGTCCATCGGCACGGTGCAGACGATCGCGTACTCCTTCTTCTTGATCGGAAGGCCGTAGTGGGCGATGAAGTTGTAGTTGGTGATCGCCGACCCGGTCGCGACGACCTTGGCGCCGGAGACGATGACGCCCGCGTCGGTCTCCTTCTCGACGCGCATGAAGACCTCGCCGGCCTCGTCGGGCGGCAGGTCGCGGTCGACCGGCGGGTTGATGATCGCGTGGTTCCAGTAGGTGAGCCGCTCCTGGCTCTCCTTGTACCAGCGCTTCGCGTTGTCCTCGAAGGGTGCGTAGAACTCGGTGTTGCCGCCGAGTGTGCCGAGGAAGCTGGCCTTGTAGTCGGGGCTGCGGCCCATCCACCCCCAGGTCTGACGGGCCCAGGCCTCGATGGCGTTCTTGTCCGCCACCAGGTCGGCCGAGCTGTGCGGGGTGCGGAAGAACGGGTGGGTGTAGCCGCCGTTGCCGGTGTCGGTCGGGACGGTCAGCACGCCGGTGCCCTTGACGGCGTCCTCGTGGAGGGCGTCGTAGAGGCGGGCGGTCATCCGCACCGGGTTGCGGAAGGCAGGGTGCTCGGTGACGTCCTTGACCCGCTCGCCGTAGATCCAGATCTCACGGTCGTCGCGGATCGACTCGATGTACTCGTCGCCGGTCATCGGGCGGACGTCGTTGGGTCCGTGCTCGACGGGGGTGCTGGTGCGTTCCTGCGTGGCGGTCATGGAAGTCCCTTCGGTTGGTGCAGCGGTGTGCGGAATGGGTCAGTGCCGGGTCGTGAGCGCTGCCGACTCGGACAGCGGCGTGAAGACGGCGGTGGCGTCGAACCAGCCGTGGTCGGGGTTGTCGATCGAGCCGTCCCAGTGGACGCCGGTCTCGAGCGGGCTGAGGTGGCGGAAGGCGCCGCCGTGGAAGAGGAGCGGCTCGCGACCGGGGATCTCGACCTGCTCCACCTCGCCGATGACGATCAGGTGGTCGCCGCCGTCGTAGGTCCTCCAGGGGCGGCACGAGATGGTCGTGGCCGTCCCCTCGAGCACGGGTGCGGTCGGCCCCTCCAGCCACGACGGTGCGTCGTCGGCGGGCCGGCCGGCGAAGTGCCAGGCCACGTCGAGCTGGTCGGCGGCGAGGACGTTGATGGCGAACGACTTGCCCTTGAGGAACTCGCAGGCCTTGGAGTCGCGGCCCAGGGTGACCTGGGCGAGCGGGGGGTCCAGGGAGACGGCCGTGAACGCGTTGACCGTCGCTCCGTGCGGCTCGCCGTCCGCGTTCGTGCAGGTGACCACGGTGACGCCCGTGGCGAACTGACCGAACGCGTTCCGCAGCTCTCGTGCCTCCATCTGTCCCACCTCCATGTACGCTCTGCGTACGTTCTGCACGCTTTGCGTTCATCCGACTGTGGGCGTCGTCACATGCCGAAGTCAACGGGTGAGAGCACCCCCATCAGTACCCATCTGCTCCCGATCAGGAGGTTCGGCCTATGAATGGGCCCTCGCCAGGGGCGGCCGACCCCGAGAAGTCGCGCGACGTCATCCAGAGCATCGAGCGGGGTTTCGCCGTCCTGCTCGCCTTCGACCGCGACCTGCCCGACCCCACGCTCGCCGAGCTCGCGGCGGCGACCGGGCTCTCACGCCCCGCGGTCCGCCGGATCCTGTTGACCCTTCAGAAGCTGGGGTACGTCGCCGCGCAGGGTCGGCGGTGGACCCTGACGCCACGGGTCCTCACCATCGGGCAGCACTACGTCGCGACGCACTCCGCCGCCGAGGTGGCCCAGCCACATCTCCTGCGCCTGACCGAGCTCACCCACGAGTCCGCCTCGCTCGCGCAGCTGGACGGGTCCGACGTCGTCTACGTCGCTCGAGTGCACGTGCGGCGGGTCATGAGCCTCAACGTCGACATCGGGAGCCGGCTCCCGGTCCACGCCACCTCCATGGGTCGGGTCCTGGTCGCCTGGGCGGATGCCTCCGTCGTCGACGGGGTCATCGAGGCCGGCCTGCCGGCCCTGACGCCGACCACCATCAGCGACCCCGTGGCCTTCCGCGACGAGCTGCACCGGGTGCGCGGGCAGGGCTTCGCCCTGGTGGACGGCGAGCTCGAGGCGGGCTTCCTCTCGGCCGCCGCCCCGGTGCGAGACCCGTCGGGAGCGGTGGTGGCCGCCCTGGCCTACTCCACGTCGCGCGGGCGCACCGATCCCGACGTCGTGCTCCACGACGTGGTCCCGCACCTGCTCGAGGTCGCCGACGCGATCAGCCGCGACCTGGCCCTGGTGGCGGCGCGCCGGCGCAACCTGGCCCCCGGCGCGCGCGACGGTTTCTACTGACCCGTGCCCAGTCTCTCGTCGCCGAGCCCGGTCAGCGCGGCCAGCGCCCGCGCCAGCACCGGGTTGTCGTCGCCGGCGCGGGTCGCGGCGACGAGGTCGACGCCGGGCGTCCCGACCAGGGGGACGTAGACGATCCCGGGCACGGCCAGGGCCGCCGTGGGCTCGGGGACGAGGGCAAGGCCCAGGCCCGCGGCCACGAAGGTCACCAGCGTGGAGGTCTCGCCGACCTCGTGCGCCACCCTGGCCTCGAGCCCGACCGACTCGAAGAGCTGCAGCACCGTCGCGTTCATCGCCGAGCGCCCACCACCGACGTGGACGACGAGGTCCTCCCCGTCGAGGTCGGCAAGCCGCAGCCGCCTGCGTGCGGCGAACCGGTGCCCCTTCGGTACCGCCACCAGCAACCGGTCGCGGCGGATCTCGCCGATGGTCAGGCCCCCGGAGTCCTCGATCCGGCGCATCAGGGCGAGATCGAGAGTGCCGTCGCGCAGCGCGGCCGCCTGGTCGGGCGACAGCATCTCGCCCTGGAAGCCGAAGTCGACGTCGGGGAGCTCGGCGCGCAGCGTCCGGGCCAGGGCGGGCAGCAGCGAGTAGGTCGCCGACCCGACGCACCCGATCGCCAGGCGCCCGGTCCGACCGGCCGCGACCCGGCCGACCTCGTCGGCCGCCGCGTCGACGGCGGCGAGGATGTCGCGGGCGCGCTCGAGGTAGGCCGCGCCGGCGGGTGTCAGGTCTACCCGCCGGGTGGTCCTGGACAGCAGCGTGACGCCCAGCTCGGCCTCGAGCTGACGGATCTGCTGCGACAGCGGCGGCTGGGCCATGTGCAGGCGTTCGGCCGCGCGCCCGAAGTGTCGCTGCTCGGCGACCGCGACGAAGTACCGAAGGTGACGCAGTTCCACCCAGTCATACTTGCAGAGTTTCAGTCGACCAGAAATAGATACTTCTCCATATCGTTCCTGAACGCCTAGATTCGGACCATGGACGACATCGTCATCTGCGAACCCATCCGGACACCGGTCGGCAGGTTCGGCGGCGTGTTCGCCCCGCTGAGCGCCTCCGACCTGGCCGCCCACGTCCTGGGCGAGCTCGTGCGTCGCACCGGCCTGTCGGAGGGTGACGTCGACGACGTCGTCCTCGGCCAGTGCTACCCCAGCGGCGAGGCGCCGGCCATCGGCCGGGTCGCCGCGCTCGACGCCGGCCTCGGGACCGGTGTTCCGGGCGTCCAGGTCGACCGGCGCTGCGGGTCCGGTCTGCAGGCCGTGCTCTACGCCGCGGGCCAGGTCGCCACCGGGGCGGCCACGGTGGTGGTGGCCGGGGGAGCGGAGTCGATGTCCAACGTCGAGCACTACGCGCTCGGCCTGCGCACCGGCGTGCGCGGGGGGAGCGTCGAGCTGCATGGACCGCCTGGTCCGGGGGCGGGAGGCGGCCGGCGGCAGGCACCACCCGGTCGCGGGCGGGATGCTCGAGACGGCCGAGAACCTGCGCCGCGAGTACGGCATCTCACGCGAGGACCAGGACGAGATGGCCGTGCGTTCCCAGGAGCGTGCGGTGGCGGCCCACGAGGAGGGGCGGTTCGCCGACGAGCTGGTCCCGGTGACCGTGCCCGGGCGTCGCGGCGAGCCCGACACCGTCGTCGACCGCGACGAGCACCCGCGCCCCGGCACCACGCTGGACGAGCTCACCGCCCTGCGTCCCGTCCGGCTGAAGCTCGACGCGGAGTCCACGGTGACCGCCGGCAACGCCAGTGGCCAGAACGACGGCGCGGCGATGTGCGTCGTCACCACCCGCTCCGAGGCCGACAGGCGCGGCCTGCGGCCGCTCCTCGCGCTGCGGTCGTGGGCGGTCGCCGGGGTCGGACCGGAGGTGATGGGCATCGGACCGGTGCCCGCCACGGCCGCTGCGCTGGGCCGCGCGGGCCTGACCCTCGACGAGATCGACGTGCTCGAGGTCAACGAGGCCTTCGCCGCGCAGGTGCTCGCCTGCCTGCGCGAGTGGAAGGTCGACCCGGGCGACGAGCGGCTCAACCCCAACGGCTCGGGCATCTCGCTGGGCCACCCGGTCGGCGCCACCGGCGCCCGGATCCTCGCCACCCTGGCGCACGAGATGCGACGTCGCGAGAGCCGCTACGGGCTCGAGACGATGTGCATCGGTGGGGGCCAGGGCCTCGCCGCGATCTTCGAGCGAGTGACCCCATGAGCGCGGTCGCCGTCCACCACGTCGTCAGCGGCAGGGACGACGCCCCGGTGGTCGTCCTGTCGAACTCGCTCGGCGCCACCCACGCGATGTGGGACGCCAACCTGGCACCGCTCGAGGAACGGTTCCGCGTCGTGCGCTACGACACCCGTGGCCACGGAGGATCTCCCGTGCCCGACGGTCCGTACACGATCGACGACCTGGCCGACGACGTCGTCGGGCTGCTCGATCTCCTCGGCGTCGACAGGGCGCACTTCATCGGGCTGTCGCTGGGGGGGATGACCGGGATGCGCCTGGCCGCCCGCAACCCGGAGCGGGTCGACCGGCTGGTGGTGCTCTGCACCGGCGCGCACCTCACCCCGTCGTCGTCGTGGACCGACCGCGCGGCGACCGTGCGCGCCGACGGTGCCGAGGCCGTCGCGGGGGCCGTCGTCGCCCGGTGGTTCACCCCGGGCTTCCTCGAGGCCAACCCCGACGTGAGGGCCGACTCGGAGGCCTCGGTCGCCGGCACCGCCGCCGAGGGGTACGCCGGCTGCTGCGAGGTGATCGCGGCCATGGACCTGCGCTCCGACCTGTCGTCGATCGGCGCCCCCACGCTGGCGATCGCCGGCGCGGACGACCCCGCGACGCCGCCTCCCCACCTGGAGGCCATCGCCGACGCCGTCCAGGACGGCCACCTGCTCGTCGTCCCCGACGCGGCGCACCTCGCCAACGCCCAGCAGCCGGGTGTCGTGACCCCGGCGATCCTCGAGCACCTCGGCGCCACGCCGTGAGCGCCGACAAGGTGGTCGCCACCGCGGCCGACGCCGTCGCCGACATCCCGGACGGGACGAGCCTGGCCGTGGGCGGGTTCGGACTCTCCGGGATCCCGTGGATCCTGATCGAGGCCCTGCTCGACCAGGGTGCGGGCGACCTGACGGTGGTGTCGAACAACTGCGGGGTCGACGGGGCGGGTCTGGGCCTGCTCCTCGAGCGGGGTCGGATCTCTCGGGTGATCGCGTCGTACGTCGGGGAGAACAAGGAGTTCGGGCGTCAGTACCTCTCCGGTGAGCTCACCGTGGAGCTGACGCCCCAGGGCACGCTCGCCGAGCGACTGCGCGCCGGCGGGGCCGGGCTGGGCGCGTTCTACACGCCCACCGGCGTCGGCACGTTGGTCGCCGAGGGCGGGCTGCCGTGGCGCTACCACCCCGACGGCAGGGTCGCCCTGGCCTCGCCACCCAAGGACGTGCGGACCTTCCACGGCAGGGAGATGGTCCTCGAGGAGGCGATCGTCACCGACGTCGCGCTGGTGCGGGCCGCCGTCGCCGACCGCGCCGGCAACTGCGTCTTCCACGCCTCCGCGCGCAACTTCAACCCCGACGCGGCCATGGCCGGGCGACTCACGATCGTGGAGGCCGAGCGGCTGGTCGACGTCGGTGAGCTCGGCCCCGACGAGATCCACCTGCCGGGCGTCTTCGTGCAGCGGGTCGTGGCCCTGAGCGCCGAGGAGGCACTCCGCAAGGACGTCGAGAAGCGCACCACCCGCGAGAGGAGCAGCTGACATGCCGTGGACGAGGGACCAGATGGCGCGCCGCACGGCCGCCGAGCTCGGTGAGGGGGAGTACGTCAACCTCGGGATCGGGCTGCCGACGATGGTCCAGGCGCACCTCGCCGACGACTCCACCGTCACGCTGCACGCCGAGAACGGCATCCTCGGCGTCGGCCCGTTCCCCTACGACGACGAGGTCGACCCCGACCTCATCAACGCCGGCAAGCAGACCGTCACGGTGCTGCCGGGGTCGTCGTTCTTCCCGTCCTCGACGAGCTTCGCGATGATCCGGGGCGGTCACATCGACGTCGCCGTCCTCGGCGGGATGCAGGTGTCCGCGACGGGAGACCTGGCCAACTGGATGGTGCCCGGCGCGATGGTCAAGGGCATGGGCGGCGCCATGGACCTGGTGTCGGGAGCTCGGAAGGTGATCGTGCTGATGGAGCACCTGACCCGCACGGGCGAACCCAAGCTGCTCGCCGAGTGCACCTTGCCGCTGACCGGCAAGGGCGTCGTCTCGCGCGTCATCACCGACCTGGCCGTGCTCGACGTGGCCGGCGACGCGTTCCGCCTCGTCGAGCTGGCGCCCGACGTCACGCTCGACCGGCTCGTCGCCGCGACCGGCGCGGCCGTCGTGGCCCTCGTGGACCCGGTCGGAGTGGGGTGATGGACCTCGAGGCCCGGGTACGACGTCTCGAGGACCTGCACGAGATCGGCCAGCTGCGAGCGCGGTACTGCCAGTACCTCGACGACGGGCGCTGGGACGACCTGGCGGAGCTCTTCACCGACGACGGCTGCTTCGTCGGCCTGTCCACCGCGACGGGTCGAGACGAGCTGCGCCGATTCTTCCCAGCCCTGCAGGAGGGGCCGCTCCAGGCCTGGTGGCACTTCAGCAGCAACGAGACGATCGACCTCGACACCGACGGTGACCGGGCGACCGGGGAGACCTGGCTCGACCAGCCGTGCGTCGTCGAGGACCGTCCCCACATCGCCGCCGGGAGGTACACCGACCGGATGCGGCGCTGTGCCGACGGCCGGTGGCGCTTCGAGGAGCGCAGGGTGACGTTCTTCTTCTGGTCGCCGGCGGAGTCCGGCTGGGCTCCGGGCCGCTTCGACTACGCCCCCGCCGCGCGCGCCGCGGATCCTCGCACCGTCGACCGGTACACCTGAGGCCGATCGGTCCTGACGGCCTCCACCTGCCGCTGACTGTTGCCTGGTCTCACTGTTCGGGCGCCCGCGCGCGTAGCCGACCGTCTCCCGCCCTCACGGATCGCCTGCGGCGCCCGGCAAGCCGGCGCCTTCGGCGTCCTTGACCGCGGGACCCTGACGGTCGGCTTCTCCGGCGCGCCAACGGCACGGGCTGCGCCCGCGCCGCCGCATGCGCGGGCGCCTGCGCGGGCGCCCAGCGCCCGGCCTGGTGCCGGGTGCCCCACGAGCACCTCGATGCACTCTGGTCGTGTTGGGTCGCAGTGGCCCCAGGCGGCGGTGAGCTAGTGCCGTTTCTGCTCGACGGTTTGGTAGCTGGCTCACCGCTGCCTCTGGGCCTTCCGGGCAGCGTGAGTTTCACCGGTTAACCGGTGAAACTCACGGTTCTCGTACGAAACTTGGTAGCAGAACCCAGAGTTTCGTCCCGCCGACGTGATCCGTGTGACCAGGGGGCCACCAGTGACGCAGGGTGTGCCCGCGCCGGCGAGACCCGGCCCGCCGAGCGCGCGGGCACACCAGCCCACACCCACCCCAGGAACAGCAGGTGGCCTACTTGCCGTGCCGGAGCGCGGCGTGGAGGTCCCAGTTGAGTCGCGAGATCACGTCGAGCGGGATCTCCTTGGGGCAGGCAGCGGTGCACTCGCCGATGTTGGTGCAACCACCGAAACCCTCGGCGTCGTGCTGGCCGATCATGTTGACGACCCGGCTGTCGCGTTCGGCCTGGCCCTGGGGCAGCTCGCCGAGGTGGGTGATCTTCGCGCCGAGGAACAGCGACGCCGAGCCGTTCGGGCAGGCCGCGACGCAGGCGCCGCAGCCGATGCAGGTGGCGACGTCGAAGGCGCGGTCGGCCTTGTCCTTCGGCACCGGCGTGGCGTGGGCGTCGGGGGCGGCACCGGTGTTGACCGAGATGTAGCCGCCCTGCTGGATGATCCGGTCGAAGGCGCTGCGGTCGACCACGAGGTCCTTGACCACCGGGAACGCGTCGGCGCGCCACGGCTCGATGGTGATGCTGTCGCCGTCGTGGAACGAGCGCATGTGCAGCTGGCAGGTGGTGGTGACCTCGGGGCCGTGCGCCTCGCCGTCGATCATCAGCCCACACTGGCCGCAGATGCCCTCGCGACAGTCGGAGTCGAACGCGATCGGCTCCTCGCCCTCGGCGTTCAGCTGCTCGTTGAGGACGTCGAGCATCTCCAGGAAGCTCATGTCCTCCGAGACGTCGTCGAGCTCGTAGGTGTGGATGCCACCTTCGCTCGACGCGTTCGGCTGGCGCCAGATGTTCAGGGTCACCCTCATTTGTAGCTCCGCTGCTTCATCTCGGTGAACTCATAGGTCAGGTGCTCCTTGTGCAGGACCGGCTTCTCGCCGTCACCGCCCCACTCCCAGGCCGCCACGTAGGCGTACTGGTCGTCGTGGCGCAGCGCCTCGCCGTCCTCGGTCTGCGACTCGCCCCGGAAGTGGCCGCCGCACGACTCACGTCGGTTGAGCGCGTCGATGCACATCAGCTCGCCCAGCTCGAAGAAGTCGGCGACGCGGCCGGCCTTCTCGAGCGACTGGTTCATGCTGTCGGCCGAGCCGAGCACCCGGACGTTGCGCCAGAAGTCGTCCTTGAGGCTGCGGATCAGGTCGATCGCCTTGCGCAGACCCTCCGCGGTGCGCTCCATGCCGCAGTACTCCCACATGATGTTGCCGAGCTCGCGGTGGTAGGAGTCGACGCTGCGGGTTCCGCCGGTGGTCATGAACGTCTCGATCCGGGCCTTCACGGTCTCCTGGGCCTCGACGACGGCCGGGTCGTCCTCGGCCACCTTCTCGAAGGGACCCTCGGCGAGGTAGTCGCGGATCGTGTTGGGCAGCACGAAGTAGCCGTCGGCCAGGCCCTGCATGAGGGCCGAGGCCCCCAGCCGGTTGGCACCGTGGTCGGAGAAGTTCGCCTCGCCGGTGACGAACAGGCCGGGGATGCTCGACTGCAGGTCGTAGTCGACCCAGAGTCCGCCCATCACGTAGTGGACGGCGGGGTAGATCCGCATCGGCACGGCGTACGGGTCCTCGCCCGTGATCCGGGCGTACATGTCGAAGAGGTTGCCGTACTTGTCCTCGATGGCCGGCTGGCCGAGCCGGTCGATGGCCTCGGCGAAGTCGAGGTAGACCCCGCGGCGGACGCCGTCGACCTCGGGTCCGACGCCGCGGCCCTCGTCGCACATGTTCTTGGCCTGCCGCGACGCGATGTCGCGCGGCACCAGGTTGCCGAACGCCGGGTAGATCCGCTCCAGGTAGTAGTCGCGGTCCTCCTCCGGGATGTCGCGCGGGTCCTTGGTGCAGTCGGCCTGCTTCTTCGGCACCCAGATCCGGCCGTCGTTGCGCAGCGACTCCGACATCAGGGTGAGCTTCGACTGGTGCGCCCCCGAGACCGGGATGCAGGTCGGGTGGATCTGCGTGTAGCAGGGGTTGGCCATCAGGGCGCCCTTGCGGTGGGCCCGCCAGGACGCCGTGACGTTGCAGCCCATCGCGTTGGTGGAGAGGAAGAAGACGTTGCCGTAGCCGCCGGAGGCGAGCACCACGACGTCGGCGAAGTAGGTCTCGATCTCGCCGGTGACCATGTCGCGCACGATGATGCCGCGGGCCCGACCGTCGACGACGATCAGCTCGACCATCTCGTGGCGGGTGTAGCACTTCACGGTGCCGGCGGCGACCTGGCGCTCGAGGGCCTGGTAGGCGCCGATCAGCAGCTGCTGGCCGGTCTGGCCGCGGGCGTAGAACGTGCGCGAGACCTGGACGCCGCCGAACGAGCGGTTGTCGAGCAGGCCGCCGTACTCGCGCGCGAACGGCACGCCCTGGGCCACGCACTGGTCGATGATGTTGGTGCTCACCTGGGCCAGGCGGTACACGTTCGACTCGCGCGAGCGGTAGTCGCCGCCCTTGATGGTGTCGTAGAAGAGTCGGTAGACGGAGTCGCCGTCGCCCTTGTAGTTCTTGGCCGCGTTGATGCCGCCCTGGGCCGCGATCGAGTGGGCCCGGCGCGGGGAGTCCTGGTAGCAGAACGACTTCACGACGTACCCGGCCTCGCCCAGGGTGGCCGCCGCCGAGGCGCCGGCCAGGCCGGTCCCGACCACGATCACCGAGAGCCGGCGCCGGTTGGCCGGGTTGGCGATCCTGGCCTCGAACTGGCGGGTGTTCCACCGCTCGTCGAGGGGTCCGCCGGGGGCCTTGGTGTCGCCGACCTGGTCGCCGTCGACGTAGTAGCCGGCGGCGTCGTCGTACTCCTCGTGGTGGTCGACCGTGTGCGACGGGTCGAAGGTGTTGGTGGTGTCGGGCATGTCGGTCATGAAGAAGAGTCCCGTCTCAGTCGATGACGCCGGCGAGCACGAAGATCGGCACCAGCGAGAACCCGCCGGCCACGACCACGGCGAGGATGGTGCCGATCGCCTTCGCGTTGCGGCGGGCCTTGGCGTTGTTGGTCAGCCCGAGGGTCTGCGCGGCGCTCCACGTGCCGTGGTGCAGGTGCAGCGCGAGCGCCACCATGGCCAGCAGGTAGATGACCGTCAGCCACCACGTGTCGAAGCTCTCGACGAGCAGCGTGTAGGGGTCGCCGGCCGCGTCACCGGTCTCGCCCGTCTTCACGTTGATCTTGCCGAAGCTGAAGTTCAGCAGGTGCCAGACGATGAACAGGAGAAGGGTCAGCCCGCCCCAGCGCATCCAGTGGGAGGAGAAGCTGGAGTGCTTGTTCTTCTTCACGACGTACTGCGTCGAGCGCGCCCTGCCGGCCCGCCGCCACAGCGCGATCGCGCAGCCGACATGGACGACGAGCGCGGCCAGCAGGCCGACCCGGGAGATCCAGAGGAAGCCCTCGTGGGGCAGGAGGGGCTCACCGAGCTCGCGCAGGTGGTGGGCGTAGTCGTTGAAGGCGTCCTGTCCGGAGAACGCCTTCAGGTTGCCGTACATGTGCGCGAGCACGAACGCGATGAACGCGAGACCGCTGACGGCCATGAGCATCTTCAGCGCGATCGTCGATCGCGCGGCACGGGATCCCTTGACCAGGGCGGGGCGCGTCGTCATTGCCACAAGAAACCACCATACGGCTGACGGAGGACCCGGGTTCACCCGCCAGGTGTGACTTATGCCCCAGGCGCGTCCGGGTCTCGTGCCGGGCAGGTCACCCGAGGGCGCCGGCGAGCTCGCGGCGGCTGCCGATGCCGAGCTTGGTGTAGACGCGGCCGAGGTGGTTCTCGACGGTCTTGGGGGAGACGAACAGCTCCTGGGCGATGTCACGGTTGCTGCGTCCGATCACCGCCAGCGACGCGACCCGGCGCTCGCTGGCGGTCAGCGACTCCGGCCCCGGCGCGTGCACCCGGCGGGGCCGGTCGCCCAACGACTGCAGGGCATCGGCGATCCGGCTCTGCAGGGCGGTGGCGCTGCAGGCGGTGGCCACCTCCGTGGCCTGGAGGAGCAGCTCGCGCGCGTCGGTACGACGGCCGAGGGTGCGCCACGCCTCGGCCTGGTCGACCAGCGACTTGGCGTACTCGAGCCGGTCGTGCGCCGACGCGAGCACGGCCACCGCCTCGCCCAGCCGCTCGACGCGTACGCCGGCGTCCGGCTCGAAGCGGGCGGCGACGCGCATCGCCTCGCCCAGGTCGGTCGGCGAGGCCCACCGTGCGGCGAGCGCGACCTGCTCGGCGAGCAGCTCGCGGGCGATGTCGTCGTGGCCGAGCCGCGCGTGGGCGACCGCCGCCGGCAGCCGCCACGCCAGCCCGGCCGGGTCGACGTCGGCGGCCTCGATCTCGCGGCGCAGGTCGTCGAGGTGCCGCAGCGCGGAGTGCGGGTCGTCGTCGGCCAGGCAGGTGCGGGCGCGGACCTCGAGCAGCCAGATCGTCGGGATCACCCGCATGCCCTCGGCCTCGGCGTCGAACTCGGCGAGGGCCGCCTTCGCCGCGGCCAGGTCGCGACGCTCCATGGCGACGTAGCACAGGAAGTGGGTGGCGGTGGCCCGCAGCGAGACCACCTCGGGCCGGACCGGCTCGTGCCGGATCGCGGCGAGCACCGCGTCGGCCTCGGCCTCGGTCGCGGCGACGTCACCGGTGCGCCACGCCAGCAACGACGAGGCGTTGGCCAGCATGGCGAAGTCGACCGGCGACCCGGCGCGCACGACCCGCCGGCGTCCGCGCTCGATCTCGGTGCGCCCCTCGGCGACCCCGTCGGCCGAGACGAGCGCCATCATCGCCAGGGTCCAGCCGACCAGGCCCTCTCCGCGGGCGGCGTCGTCGAAGAGGGCGCCGTCACCCAGCGCTCGCCGGGCGAAGTCGGCGACCCGCGCGCAGGGCTGGTTCTGGTGCCGACCGCGCTGGGCCAGCAACGCCAGCAGGGTGCGCTCCTCGGACGTCGCGCCGCCGAGGTCCTCGAACTGCCGCAGGTGCTCGAAGGCCTGACGGCGCTGGGCCGGGAGGAACTGCCGGGTCACGCCGAGGGCGGCCTCGAGCACCAGCCGGATCGGCTCGTCGGCCAGCGACGGCCAGGTCGCGAGGTTGTGCTCGAGCTCGGCGACGGCGGCCTCGGTGCCCTCACCCGCCAGCGTCGCCTGGCTGACGGCGGCCTGCAGCTCGGCGCGGCGTCGGACGTCGGTGGCGGACTCCGCCGCGGCGACCAGGTGCTCGCGGGCCTCGGCCGGCCGCCCGGACCGGAGCAGTGTGGCGCCGAGCTGCTCGCGCAGAGCGGTGTCGCCGGGCCGCTCGAGGAGGGCACGCTCGAGGCAGTCGGCGGCCACCTCACGGTCGCCGGCCGCCAGGGAGGACGTCGCCGCCTGGGTGAGCAGGTCGGCCGCGTCGGGGAGGGTGCCGACCGGGGCGACGAGAAGGTGGGCCGCCAGCTGGCTCGCGGGCGCGTGCCGGGCCTGCAGCTCGAGCGCGGCCCGGGCGTGCATGCCGGAGATCGTCAGCGGGCCGAGCGCAGCGACCGTGGCCTCACGGATCACGGGGTGCACGAACGTGAGCCCGTCGACACCTCCCACCAGCACGTTGGCCCGCACCAGGTGGGCGACCGCCTGCTCGAGCGCGTCGTCGTCGATGCCGGCGACGCGACGAGCCAGCCAGGGGCTGGCATCGAGGCCGAGGACGGCGGCGGCGCCGGCCAGGCCGAGCGCCGCGGGGGAGAGCCGGCTCAGCATGGCGCGCGAGATCGTTGCGGGGCCGAGCCCGCTGATCGCCTCGGCCGTCACCGGGTTGCTGACGTCGTGGCCGGCGTTGACGAGCTCGTCGAGCAGGGCGCCGGTGAGGAACGGGTTGCCGCCGCAGGCGGCGTGCATCGCGGCGACCACGTCGGCGCACGGCGTCACGCCCTCGGGCGTGTGGAACGCCGCCACCGCCGACGGCGAGAGCACCTCCGGCAGCAGCCGTTCGACGTACGGCGACACGGTGAGCTCGGTGAGCGGGCCGGTGCCACCAGTGGGCGGACGGGTGCCCACCACCAGGGCGATCGGGAGGTCGGCCACGCGTCGGGCCAGGTAGCCGAGGAAGCGCAACGACGGCTGGTCGGCCCACTGGGCGTCGTCGACCGTGATCAGCAGCGGCCTGGTGGACGAGAGGTCGATCGCCACCCACCACAGGGCGTGCAGGGTGCGCGCGATCTCGGCGTCGCCGGCCGTGCTCGCCGGCGCCACGTCGAGCGCCTGCAGCGCCGCGCCGGCGGGGCCGTCGAGGATCGCCCGGCGGACGTCGCCGCTGTAGCGCGACACCGACCGCTCCACCATCTGGCGCACGACGCCCCACGCCATCGACGTCTCGGTGTCGTCGCCGGTGGCCTGCAGCCGCCCGAAGCCGCGCTGCCGGGCCAGCCCGCGGGCCTCGCGCACGAGCCGGGTCTTGCCGATGCCGGCGGGTCCCTCGATCACGAGCACGCGGCCGTTGCCGGCGACGGCGCTGTCGAGAGCGTCGGCGATGCGCGCCAGCTCCGAGTCGCGCTCGAGGATCTGGGAGGCCGAGCTCATACGGGGTCCCCACGGCGTTGTTCGGCGGAGGAGCGCAGCGGGGGAGCAGAAGAACGCCGCGGGGTGTTCACCGGCGAATCATAGGGTGACGCGGCGCCCCAGCACGGCCGAATAGTGCGTGGCGAGCTCGTCGACCGCGGCTGTCCAGCTGCGCCCGGCGACCACCTCGCGCCCGTGCGCCCCCAGCAGGCCACGGTGGCGATCGGCCGCCACCGCCTCGACCGCCCGGCGCATCGCCCGCGGGTCGGCCGGGTCGTAGAGCAGCCCGGTCTCCAGGTGGCGGACGACGTCGAGCGCACCACCGGAACGCGGCGCGACCACCGGCACCCCGGCCGCCGCGGCCTCGCGCAGCGCGTGCGCACAGGTCTCGTGCTCTCCTGGGTGCACCAGCACGTCGAGCGTCGGCATCGCGACGGTGAGGTCGCCGGTGCACAGCGGACCGGTCACCTTGGCGCCGGGCAGCCGCGACTCCAGCCAGGCGCGCTGCGGCCCGTCGCCCACGATGATCGGGCGGACCCCGGGCACCCGGGCCAGCTCGGCGAGCCGGCGGACGCTGTGCCGCTTGTGCAGCCCGCCGACGTACCCCACGACCACGAGGGGACCCGACGCCGACCGGGCGCGCGACCACGAGTCGTGCAGCCACTGGTCGCGCAGCGCCGGCGTGAACGCGGCCGTGTCGACGCCGGGCCGCCACAGCCCGACGTCCACGCCGAACTCGGCGAGCCGGTCGACCATCCAGCTCGACGTGACGAGCACCCGGTCGGTGCGCTCGGCCACCTTGACCCGCCAGTAGTCGGCGCTGAGGTCGAGCACGGGGGACTGCTCGACCACCACCGAGGGGACGCCGGAGCGGTGGGTGTGCTTGAGCGCCCGGCGGCCGAGCGCGCCCGGCGAGGTGACGTGCACGAGGTCGGGGCCGAACTGGTCGAGCGCGGCACGCACCTGGGCGCCGGTGGGCTCGAGGGGGCGGATCCGCACGACCTGCGAGGTGCGGTACGTCGTCAGGCCGGGGCCGGGCGTGATGATCCGGACCGTGTGGCCGAGGTCGACCAACCGGTCGGCGACCGCCTTGAGCGTGGTCGTCGTGCCGTCGACGGCGGGGTAGAAGGTCTCGGTGACGAGGGCGATCCTCATGGCGACAGCCTCACCTCGGCCGACGACGACCCTGCCACGCCCGACCGACCACGCCGTGGACGCGACGTGAACTCTGCCCCTAGGGTGATCTCGCTTCCTCCGGTGCCTACCCCCGCCACCAGGAGTCCTCGGCCATGGCCACTCTCGCTGTCACCACCGCCCCGCGCCCCGAACGCCGCGCGCCGCGACTGCTGCCCCGCCGCGACCGCCTGCTGGTCAGCCGCTTCTCCTACGGCATCACGCCCGACCTCGCCAAGCGGGTGCGCAAGCAGGGTGGGGCCGACGCGCTGGTTCGAGGACCAGCTGCGGCCGGGGCGGATCAAGGATCGGCAGGCGGACAAGCTCGCCCGCTGGTACCCGAGCCTGCGTCGTCGACCCGCCGAGCTGTGGAAGCGGCAGATCACCGAGGTCGAGGGTGGTTGGGAGGTGATGGACGACTACGCCCGGTGGTGCCTGCTGCGCCGGGTCAAGTCGCGGTGCCAGGTGCACGAGATGATGACCGAGTTCTGGGAGAACCACCTGCACGTCCCGGTGGTCGGCGACGAGCAGTTCACCCATCGGGTGCGGTACGGCGAGACCATCCGACGCCACGCGCTCGGCCGCTTCGACGAGATGCTCGTCGAGGCCGTCACCCACCCGGCCATGCTCATCTACCTCGACGCGGCCGAGTCGACCAAGGAGCACCCGAACGAGAACCTCGGCCGCGAGCTGCTCGAGCTGCACACCGTGGGTGTCGGCAACTACAACGAGCGCGACGTCAAGAGCTCCGCGCGGATCCTCACCGGCTGGTCGGTCGACTACTGGGAGAGCTGGGCGCCGGTGTACCGGAGCGAAGACCACTTCGTCGGGCGCGTGGAGGTGAAGGGTTTCCGCCACAAGAACAAGTCCGCCGACGGACGGAAGGTCACGCGGGCCTACCTGCGCTACCTCGCCCGGCACCCGCGCACGGCCGAGCACATCGCCACCAAGCTCGCGACCAAGTTCATCGGCGACCGACCCTCGCGCGCACTCGTCGCGCGACTGGCCGACGTCTACCTGAGGAACGACACGGCCATCAAGCCGGTGCTGCGGGCGCTGGTCGCGTCCAGCGCCTTCGCGAGGTCGGCCGACAAGAAGGTGCGCGACCCGGGCGAGGACGTCGTCGCGACCTACCGTGCCCTCGGCGTGAAGATCCGGAGGCCCGCGAGCGGGGACGCCGGGGGCGGCTCGGCCGCCACCCAGATCATCTACCAGGCGCGGTCGATCGGCGTCTCGCCGTACGGCTGGGCCTCGCCCGACGGACAGCCGATCGACAACGCCTCGTGGTCGTCGCCGTCGCGGCTGCTCGCCTCGATGCGTGAGCACCAGAACCTCGCCGGAGGCTGGTGGCCCGACACGGCCGTCAAGTACAGGGCACCGGAGCAGTGGCTGCCGGCGAGGTCCGTCCGCTTCGACGACCTGGTCGACCACGTCGCCCGGATCGTGCTGCACCGACCGGCGTCCGCACGGCTGCTCGAGGCCTGCTGCCGCGCCACCGACATCAAGAGGCGGGAGACCATCGACGCCGACCACGCCCTCGTGCAGTGGCTCTTCCCCCGGTTCCTCTCCGTCTTCCTCGACTCTCCCGACCACCTGAGCAGGTGACCGCCATGACCCGCACCCACACGGACGCGCCGTGCTGCGACGAGTACGCCGCCATGCAGACCGGCGTCTCGCGCCGCGGCCTGGTCAAGGGCGCCCTCGCCCTGGCCGGCGCCACCACCGTCGTCGGCAACGCCGTCGTCACCGCCTCGCCGGCCGCGGCGGCGAAGGCGAAGTCGGTGCTCGTCGTCGTCTCCCTGCGTGGCGGTACCGACGGACTCTCGCTCGTCGTGCCCCACGCCGACCCGGTCTACTACCGGGCCCGTCCGCGGATCGGCATCCCCTCGGGGGCGCTCCTGCACAAGGACGCGACGTTCGGCCTGCACCCGAGCCTGGAGGCGCTCTCGCCGCTGTGGGAGGCCGGCCAGGTCGCCGCCGTCCACGCCACCGGCCTGCCGGTGGCCAACCGCTCGCACTTCGCGGCCATGGAGGAGGTCGAGGACGCCGACCCCGGGTCGACCGCCCGGGTCGGTTGGCTCAACCGCCTCGTCAACAGCACACCGGGGTCGTCACCGCTCCAGGGCTTCGGCGTCGGGGGCGTGCTGCCGACGTCGCTGTACGGACCCGCGCGCACGATGTCGTCGTCCCGGGTCGACGACGTCGCGATCCCCGGCGCCGACGGCGACGGCCGCAAGGTCGCCTCCCTGCACAAGATGTGGAACAACGAGAAGGGCCTGCTCGGCCAGAGCATGCGCTCCGCGTTCGGGGCGATCGGTGGCTTCGGTGCGGCCAAGCGCGCCGACGACAACACCGCCGACTACCCGAACAGCGAGCTGGGCCGGGCGTTGTCGACGGCGGCCCGGATCATCCGCGGCGACGTCGGGGTCGAGGTGATCACCGTCGACCAGGGCGACTGGGACATGCACACCGACATGGGCAACGCCGACGGCGGCTGGATGGCCGACAACGCCCGCGACCTCGCGGGCTCGATCGCGGCGTTCCTCGGCGACCTCGGCGGCCACGCCGGCAAGGTGACGTTGGTCACGTTGAGCGAGTTCGGACGCCGGGTCGTCGAGAACGACAGCTGGGGTCTCGACCACGGCTACGGCAACGTGATGTTCGTGGCCGGCGCCGGCGTCCGCGGTGGCTACCACGGCCGCTGGCCGGGCCTCTCCGGCGGCTACGAGGCCGACCTGCGGGTCACCACCGACTACCGCAACGTGCTCGGCGAGGTGGCGGCGAAGCGGTTCGGCGCCTCCACGTCGAAGGTCTTCCCCGGCCACTCCTACCGCCCGCTGGGGTTCATGCGGCACGCCTGATCCCTCGGCCCGCGGAGGGCGTGGCCCCTTTCACATCGCGACGGGTTTGTGCGAGACTCAGCCGGGACCACCGGCCGACGAGGCTCGAGCGAAGGACGCGGATGACGACAGGCGTGCAGGGCCCGACCAGGGCACGGATCGAGGCCAGGACGCTGCGGCAGGACCGGTGGTGGCTCTCGCCGTTGACGACGTTCGTGGTCTTCGCCGCGTTCGTCGTCTACGCCACGGTCCGAGCATTCAGCGGCTCTGACTACTACTCCGAGCCCTACCTGTCGCCGTTCTACTCGCCGTGCCTCGGCGACTGCGTCGAGGGGGCCTCCGACTTCGGCCAGCCCTTCGACTGGTGGCCGCTGTCGCCGGCGCTGATCATCCTGATCTTCCCGCTGGGCTTCCGGATGACCTGCTACTACTACCGCAAGGCCTACTACCGGGCGTTCTGGCTCTCGCCGCCGGCGTGCGGGGTCGCCGAGCCGCACAGGCAGTACACCGGTGAGACCCGCTTCCCGCTGATCCTCCAGAACGCCCACCGCTACTTCTGGTACGCCGCGGTCGTGGTCGGCCTGGTGCTCACCTTCGACGTGGTGCTGGCGTTCCGCCCGCCGAGGGCGAGTCCGACGGGATCCACATGGGCCTCGGCACGCTGCTGATGCTCGTCAACGTCGTCCTGATCTGGCTCTACACGCTGTCGTGCCACTCCTGCCGCCATGCCGTCGGCGGCCGGCTGCGCCACTTCTCCAAGCACCCGGTGCGCTACAGGCTCTGGACGTGGGTCTCGAAGCTGAACACCCACCACGGCCGTACGCCTGGTACTCGCTGTTCTCGGTGGCGCTGGTCGACCTCTACATCTCCTGCTCGCCACCGGCACGATCGACGACCTGAGGTTCTTCTGCATGAGCTCGAGCTGACCGGCACCCGATGACCGGCAACGAGATGTCTGGCAGCTCGCAAGGGCGGCATGGAGCGCCACCAGTACGACGTGGTCGTGGTCGGCGCCGGCGGCGCCGGCCTGCGCGCCGCCATCGCCGCCCACGACGCCGGGCGCCCGGACCGCGATCGTCTGCAAGTCGCTGCTCGGCAAGGCGCACACGGTGATGGCCGAGGGCGGCATCGCCGCGGCCATGGGCAACCTCTGGCCGGAGGACAACTGGGAGGTCCACTTCCGCGACACCATGCGCGGCGGCAAGATGCTCAACAACTGGCGGATGGCGCAGCTGCACGCGCAGGAGGCGCCCGAGCGGGTCATGGAGCTCGAGGACTGGGGCGCGCTGTTCGACCGCACCGAGGACGGCCTGATCTCGCAGCGCGACTTCGGCGGCCACAAGTACGCCCGCCTCGCCCACGTCGGCGACCGCACCGGCCTGGAGATGATCCGCACGCTGCAGCAGCGCGCCGTCGCCGCTCGGCATCGACGTGTTCATGGAGTGCACGGTCACCGACCTGCTGAAGGACGGCGACACGATCTCGGGCGCGTTCGGCTACTGGCGCGAGACCGGCCGGTTCGTCGCTGTTCGAGGCGCCGTCGGTGATCCTGGCGACCGGCGGCATCGGCAAGTCGTTCAAGGTCACCTCGAACTCGTGGGAGTACACCGGCGACGGCCACGCGCTCGCGCTGCGCGCGGGCGCGAGCCTGATCAACATGGAGTTCGTGCAGTTCCACCCGACCGGCATGGTGTGGCCGCCGTCGGTGAAGGGGCTGCTGGTCACCGAGTCGGTGCGCGGCGACGGCGGCGATCCTGAAGAACTCCGAGGGCAAGCGGTTCATGTTCGACTACATCCCCGAGTTCTTCAAGAGCGAGACGGCGGACACCGAGTGAGGAGGCCGACCGCTGGTACGACGACAAGAAGAACAACCGCCGGCCCCCCGAGCTGCTGCCCCGCGACGAGGTCGCCCGCGCCATCAACTCCGAGATCAAGGCCGGCCGCGGCATCACCGCACGGCGGCATCTTCCTCGACATCGCCTCGCGGCGCGACGCCGGAGTTCATCCGCAAGCGGCTGCCCTCGATGTACCACCAGTTCAAGGAGCTGGCCGACGTCGACATCACCGCCGAGCCGATGGAGGTCGGCCCGACCTGCCACTACGTGATGGGTGGGGTCGAGGTCGACCCCGACACCCAGGAGAGCGCGGTCACCGGCCTGTACGCCGCCGGCGAGTGCTCCGGCGGCATGCACGGCTCCAACCGGCTCGGCGGCAACTCGCTCGGCGACCTGCTGGTCTTCGGCAAGCGGGCCGGCGAGGCGGCGACGGCGTACGCCGAGCGGCCTCGGCGACACCCGACCGCAGGTCGACGAGGCCGACGTGCAAGGCGGCGCAGGAGAGCGCGCTGGCGCCGTTCGAGGTCGAGGGCGGGCGAGAACCCGTACACGATCCAGCCGACCTGCAGCAGTCGATGAACGACCTGGTCGGCATCATCCGCACGGCCGCGGAGCTCGAGGCGTCGCTGGGGGAGATCGAGGCGTTCAAGGAGCGGGCGGCCGCGATGAACGTCGAGGGCCACCGGCCAGTACAACCCCGGCTGGCACCTCGCGCATCGACCTGCGCAACATGCTGATCGTCGCCGAGGCGATCGCGAAGGCGGCGCTCGCGCGCGAGGAGTCGCGCGGCGGTCACACCCGCGACGACTTCCCGGGCCCGACCCCGAGTGGGGCACCAAGAACCTGGTCGTCGCCCTCGACGACGACGGCACCGGCGTGGACCTGCACGAGAAGCCGCTGCCCGAGATGCCGGACGAGCTCAAGAAGTACTTCGAGGAGTCCAAGTGAGCGGCTACGACCTGAAGATGCGGGTCTGGCGCGGCGACGACGAGGGCGGCGAGCTCGGCGACTACACCGTCGAGGTGTCGGAGGGCGAGGTCGTCCTCGACGCCATCCACCGGCGTGCAGGCCACCCAGGCCGGCGACCTCGCGGTCCGCTGGAACTGCAAGGCCGGCAAGTGCGGCTCGTGCAGCGCCGAGATCAACGGCAAGCCGCGGCTGCTGTGCATGACCCGGCTGTCCGACTTCGACCCGCGCCGAGACGATCACGGTCACGCCGATGCGGGCCTTCCCGGTCATCCGCGACCTGGTCACCGACGTCTCGTTCAACTACGAGAAGGCCAAGGAGCTGCCGTACGTTCGACGCCGGCGCCGCGCGACGCCGACGGCAAGCGCCGGATGGTGCAGGTGGACGTCGAGCGCGGCCAGGAGTTCCGCAAGTGCATCGAGTGCTTCCTGTGCCAGAACGTCTGCCACGTCGTCCGTGACCACGAGGAGAACAAGCAGGCCTTCGCCGGCCCGCGGTTCTTCCTGCGGTACGCCGAGCTCGACATGCACCCGCTCGACACCAACGACCGGCGCGAGCTGGCGCAGGACGCCGCCGGCCTCGGCATGTGCAACATCACCAAGTGCTGCACCGAGGTCTGCCCCGAGGGCATCAAGATCACCGACAACGCGATCATCCCGATGAAGGAGCGCGTCGTCGACCGCAAGTTCGACCCGCTGGTCTGGCTCGGCTCGAAGATCGGCATCCGCACCAAGGACAACGACGGCCGCACCGAGGTCTGACGCCGCACCGTCGGGTGCGGGTCTGATCCCGCCGCTTCTGACCCAGGTCGGAGGACTCGGCACCGTGGCTGGCTCGGTTATGGGCCGACCAGGTCAGTCAGTGCGAGGTCGCGGCGCGAGGTCACGCCGACCTTCGTGTAGACCTTCGCGAGGTGGTACTCAACCGTGCGTCGGCTCAGGAAGAGCTTGGCCGCGATGTCGGCGTTGCTCTCGCCCTCCGCGGCGAACTGGGCGATCTGGAGCTCCTGGGGCGTGAGGTGAGCCGTGTCGGAGGCGCTCCGACCTGCCGTGGTCTCGCCCGTGGCGCGCAGCTCGGACGTGGCGCGCGCCGCCCAGGGTGCGGCGCCGAGGCGGTCGAACGTGCCGAGGGCCAGACGCAGGTGTTCGCGGGCTCGGACGCGCTGGCGGTCGCGCCGCAGAGCCTCACCCAGGAGCAGCTGGATGCGCGCTCGTTCGAGGGGACGCGTGTCCTGCTCGTCGTGCAGCAGGGCCTGGCGCAGGTGCTCCACCGACTCCTCTCCCGTGGACAGCAGGCCACGACACCGGGAGAGGGCCGCGTTCGGGATCGGCAGCCCGCTCGCGGCCGCCCAGGCCTCCAGCCGCGCGAGCGCGGGGAGACACAGGTCCGGTTCCCGAGCGCGCACCGCTGCCTCGACCAGGTCGGGGGTCGCCCAGCGCAGGATGCCGGGGTGCCCCTCGGTCGATGAGGCGACCGAGAGCAGTGCGACCAGCGCGTCGGTCGGTCTGCCGGCACCCAGCTCGAGCAGACCGATGCCCCACTGCCCTCCCGCGTCGACCATCCGCAGGCGCCGGCGCGTCGCCAGCTCGTGGGCCTGGGCGGCGTGGCCTCGGCACTCGGCCTCGGCGCCTCGGTAGGCGTACAGGGTCGACAGCGTGGCGAGTGCGATCCCGCTGTCCAGCTCGAGGTCGCCGGCCAGTCGCAGACCCTCCAGCGCGTGCGCCTCGGCCTCGGAGAGCTGACCGAGGAGCAGCTCGATGTACGACAGGCGGTCGAGCATCGGGTGAGCTGTCCCGGGCTGGTGCTGTCGCGCGACTGCGCGATATCGCCGGTGGAGACCTTCTTGTCGCTGTAGCGTTTGTACTTGGCGTCGAGCGGGACGTCCACGGCAAGCGTTCCGAGCTGCGCCAGCACATCCGGGCGCTGCGCGCTGTAGGCCTTGCCGGTGTCGACGCGGCGCAGGACGTGGTGCGAGGTCGTCTGAAAGCGGATGTTGACCGCGTGCTCGGCGAGCGCCATCGACAGCAGCTTTTCGACGAAGCGCTCGAACAAGAAGTTCATATCGATCAAGAACGCGTGGGCGCCGACGACGCTTGAGCGGAAGAGATCCTCAAGCCCCATTCCCTCCAGGACCAGCCACGCCAGCTCGTGCGCAGGCTCGTAGTGGCGGTTGAGCCGGTCATAGTGCAGCCCGCGGCGCGGCAGGCTCACTGTGGCGTCGTCGCAGGCGTCGATGAGCTGCGAGCGCACCCGGCCGACACGCCGGCGCACCTCGGGGCTCTGCGTTCGCCGTGTTGCGTGGCGCGCTGCGGCAAGCAGCAGCTGGTTGTCGAAGATGTCCGTGGTGCGTTCATCGAAGCGGCACTCGAGTCGGTCCGGCCGGCCGGCGCGCTGGCGCAGCTGGCGGTCGAGCAGTAGCCGGCCGCGCAGGGCCGGAAGCGCCTCCTCGCGCTCGACGTAGGCGCTGCGCAGTCCACCGCGCACGATCGGCTCGGTCAGACGGGTGAAGAGCATCGAGATCAAGTCGAGCAGGTGTGCTCCGGAGGCGTCGATGCGGCGCTCGGTGCCGGTAGGACGCAGTGCCTCAAGGCCACTCGTCCACTCGAGCATCCGTAGCAGGCCGAGGTGCTCGCCGGCGAGCTTTGGGACAACACGTAGCTCGAGCTGCGACAGCTGGACTACGCCGACCCACTCGACCGTAGTCACGCGCACCCCGTCGTGCAGGTCGAGGACCTCGAGCTTGCCCGCCGCTTCGAGCCGCGCACAGAACGCACGGTCATCAGACGAGAGCTGCGCGCTGCGAATCATGCAGGTGCGGTGCTCGGGGATCGTGTAAGCCGCGCGGGTGCCGGCGGCATTGGCTTCAGCCGCGCACGACGCAATCATCCGGCGTCGACCGATGACGCGTAGTGGCCGGCGAGGGCCTCGACGAGCGCGTCGGGATCGTCGAGCAGTTCCTCGTTGAGCATCTGGGCGTCGACGTCGACGAGCTTGGGCCCAAGGATCTGCGCTAGGAGGCCGTATTCCTCGTAGCAGTACTCCTGCAGCAGTGGGACGATCTCGAGCCGGAAGATGCGCGCGAAGTCGGCGGGTTCGCTGATGACGCGACCGCCGGGCATGAAGTACGCGTGACCCACCTGCTTCTCGCGCCCGGCGAAGCGCGCGACATTGCGGTTGAGCGCGGCGAGAAAGTCCGCGAGGTGCAGCGGACCGACCGCTTGCTCAATGCGCTCGGGCTCGGGCATCAGCTCGACGAAGGCAAAGCGCCGGCGCAGCGCGACATCGAGCAGCGTGATGGAGCGGTCAGCCGTGTTCATCGTGCCGATGATCGTGAGGTTCTCCGGGACGCGGAAACGCTCCTTGCTCTGGGGCAGCGTGACGTCGATCCCGCGCTTGTCGGCCTCGATGAGGGTCATGAGCTCGCCGAAGACCTTGGCGACGTTTGCGCGGTTGATCTCGTCGATGACCAGGAGGTACTGGTGCTCGGGATCGGATCGGCCGCTCGGCACAGGCGCTTGAAGATGCCGTCTTCCAACGCAGAATGAGCTCGCCGCCGCTGGCGGGCACGGGCCGGTAGCCTTCGACGAAGTCCTCGTAGCCGTAGGACGGGTGGAACGTCGTCAGCGTGTACTGCCCGACCTCCTCCTCGTGCTCGGCATGTTGGAGGACGTCACGATCCCGTTCGGCGAGTCGCGTCAGCATCCGCTCGGCCTCTTCCGGCGCGAGGCGGAAGATCGTGCCCTGGAAGCGATGGCGTAGTGGCTCGGACTGCGCGAGCTCCTCGTCTGCCGTAAGTTCCTCGTAGGTCAGACCGTCGGCGATCTGATGTACGGGGACGATCCCGAACGTCGGCGGCGCGCCCGCTGCGGCGGGAGCGTAGGGGCGCGAGACCTTGGCGAGGGCGACCAGGCGCTTCGTGGGACGCGACTCGTAGAAGATGACGAGGTCGCCCGGCTGCACGAGTGGCAGGTTGCGCTGCAGTCGCCCCGCGTGGAAGTCCTTGGAGCCGAGGTGGAAGAGCTCCTGCCAGGGCCACTGATTCGGGTTCACGACGACGAGCCAGGCGTTCCTCGCGAGGCTGCGCCCGCCGTAGCGCGTCATCGCGGCGGCCCAGGCGTCGGGGTCGCTCAACAGCATCGCTGGCCGCTCCTCGCCGTTGCGCCGTGCGAGCCACCACGCAGCGAAGCGCAGCGCGTGGAACGTCTTACCCGTGCCCGGAGGCCCGTACAGGACGGCCTGGCGCTTGTGTGCGAGCGCCTCCTCGAGGCGCAGGTAGAGCACGGGCGGCTCGTCGGGTTCGGACTCGGCGCGCGTAGCAGGACCAACACCCGAGTCGATGAGCTTGCGTTGCTCCGACGTGACCCTATCGATCGTGTTTAGCCACGCGCCCTGGGTCGCAATGTCGCGCGCGTAGCGCTCATCCCAGTCGACATAGATGAGGTTCGGGAAGTCGCCAAGCGCAGAGTCGAAGCCGTAGACGGGCTCACGCACCGTGCCGACGGCGAGGATCTTCGACTTTCCCTGGTTCGCGACGATCCGGTCGCCCGGGCGCAGTTCCATCAGCCGCCAGAACTCGTTCGCCTTCCTCGAGACGATGTGCGGCTGGTGATTGTAGAGGTCCTCATAGGCCTGCTCGAAGGCGCGCTTGTACTCGTCCTTGCTCGCGTACTCGCGCAGGTCGCCCATCGCGGGCCAGCCGACGCAGACGTAGCCATTGGCGCGGCACTGCTCCCAGAGCGACGCCTGCTCGCCGGGCGAGATCTTCCACCACGCGGCGCTCTGGGGCGGCGGAAAGTGGCGATACAGGAAGCGCTCCATTTCCCTCGTCGATCGCTCCGCGTGGTCGAGGTCGCGCAGCGCCGCCAGCAGCACCTGGTTAGCGCGATGGCCGTGAGCGCGCCATCGTGGGCCTCGGTGCGATCCAGCAGGCCGAGGAAGTGGCGCAGGTGCCCCCGCGACGCAACGGGCAGCACGTGGTCGGGGTGGTAGATGTGCAGCGTCTTGACGAGGAGCGCCTGCCCCGCCCGGAGTGGGTCGAGGTCGTCGATGGCGCTCCATTTGTGTTCGCCGGCGAGCGCGATTGCACGATCGAAGGCGCCGCTTACGGCAGTCCACGTTTCCTTACGGACGAGAAGGCGGCGCTGTCGTAGTGCCAGCTTCCGTCCTTGCGGTGGTAGATAATCAGCTTCGCCGACTGGCCGCCGCGGATGCTGCCGAGGTGCTCGCTTTGAAACTCGACCCATCGGCAGTAGGTGTGACTTGAGTCCTCCTGACCGATCGCGTAGTCGGTCAGCTGCATGTCGCGCCACGCCTCGCGCGGGAAGCGCCGCAGGATCTCAGCCCGCTCCTCTTCGCCCTGACGCAGGTGGTCCTGGTCGGCCGCAGCGTTGTAGGCGGCGAACGCGGTACGTACCTGCTCGCGCGTGCTCATCGTGGCTCCCGATGCGGCTTCCACCGAACGGACCGTAACTGAGGTGGACGAGGCGGCCACGGCTCCCCGACCCGAGGCCCCGAGGTACGACCGCGCCGACACGTCGTATCTCACGCCGGCGGCGGCAACCTCGAGGTGCTCTGTGTCCGAGTCTTCTGCACTCCCGTGTGGAAGTACCGAATCGTGGGATCGACATCGCCTCCGCGCGGCAGCTCGCCTCCACGGCGCGAGCATGCATGCAACCTGGTACTGAAGCCCTCGATCTACCGGCTCTGCTTGGTGGCGGCGCTGTCACGTCTCGCCCGCGCCACCTGCCGGACAGGCCTTGGGCCGCACGGCGAGCATGAGCAGCAGCTACAGCAGCTTTGTCCTCCAAGAGAATCTGCACGCCGGCGTCCGCGGGCCGACCTATCGCCCGATGTCGCCTCCGGCGCTGCACCGAGGCGCAAGGTCGCGGCGGCCACTCCGTCGCGCGGTCCCGCACGGACCCCGTGAAGCACCTGGCCCAGAACGCTTCGGTAGGCCCTGGCCAATGTCTGTCAGTCCGGCAGACGCAGCGCGATAATAGAGGCATGACGGCCGACGTAACCGCGCCGGAGATTGCACGGCAACTCGGAGTCACCGGGCTGCAGTTTCGCAACTTCCTGCGTGCGCTGAAGGCCGAAGGCGATCCGCGCGTGTCTTCACACCATAAGCACAGTCGCTACGCCTTCACGCGCAAGGAGGCCGAGTCGCTCAAGCGCGACTTCCGCAAGCGTCACGGCCAACGCGACGCCTCGCACGCGATCAGGGCGTCCGACAAAGCGACCGCCGCGGAGAGCGCCCGGACAAGGCGCTCCCGTGCGCAACGACCTTCGCTGCCACGCGGCCGGGCAGCTTCCGCGGCGTTATCAATCCCGCGTCTGCGTGGGGCCGGGCATCACCAGGTGCGCGAGGAATGGATGGGCAAGCAGGTGACGACGCTCGCCGACCTGCTGCGGCCCGGGTTGCGCGCGGTTGTGATCGGCATCAACCCCGCGCCGCCCAGCGTGGCGGCCGGCCACTACTGGCAGGGCAACACTGGCAAGACCCTGTGGCGGCGGCTGCGCACCATCGGCGCGCTGCCCGTCGAGATCGACGGCTACGAGGACGACGCCGCATTCGCTGCCGGCATCGGCTTCACCGACGTCGTCAAGCGGCCCACGGCCAAGGCCAGCGAGGTCGCAGAGCAGGAGCTCGCGCATGGCCGCGAGCTGCTGGAGGGCAAGCTCGCCGCGCTCGACGTGCCGCTAGTGATCTTCGCGTTCAAACAGGCGGCGACGACGTTGCTGGGAGGGTTCGACGGCAACGGCTTGCTGCGGCGCCGCAAGCTGGGCGGCGCCAAGGTGTTTGTGATGCCCGGGCCCTACGCGCCGGCACAGGACGCGAAGAGGACGTTGCGCGCGCTCAAGCGTCAGGTACACGCTTGAGACCGGTTTCCCGTGGTCGATCGTGCGGATCCAAACGGCGGATGTCTCCCCTGACTCATCGCAGAGCGCAGGCAACGCGAGTCGTGGCAGCGCGCGGGCAAACCGGGCATCTGGTCCGCTCCGCGCCCGAACAAGGCGCCGCTCGGTCTCAAGAGCGTCCGGAAGCCCCCGAACTTCGGACGCCCAACAGGTGCCCGTCCCGTGCCGTCCCGTGGCCTCGGAGGGATATCTCCGTGACGCTGACGAGCCTCGGA
>CAWGVK010000008.1:0-25679 GCA_963825985.1 uncultured Actinomycetota bacterium
GACTGTGGGACCCGTGGGGCGGTTGTGGCCCGGTGCTCGCCTACCTGTCCATCGGCGTGGCTGCAGTTCTCCACAGGCGACGGACGGGCAGGTGTGAGCGGCCCGGCGAGGGGACACCTCCTCCGGCATGGACGAAGTAGTGGAGTCCGCGATCGGCGTCGACGACGTCTGGCTGCGTTCGGAGGCGTTGGCGATGGGTCACACCGATCGGTCGATCCGGAAGCTGGTGCGCTCCGGTGACTGGGTGCGGCTGCGGCACGGCACCTTCACCAGCGGCGAGACCGCCCGGCTGGCCGACGACCGCAGACGCCACGAGCTGCTGGTGCACGGCGTCCTGAAGAGAGCGCACTCCGACCTCGTGATCTCGCACGAGAGTGCTGCCGTGGTGCGATGGAACGCGCCCCTCTGGCGGCTGGACCTGACCGACGTCCAGGGGATCCGCCGCGACAGCAGGGCGGGCCGGATCGAGGCCGGCGTCCACCAGCACCAGGGCGTCCTCGAGCCCGACGACATCGTGGTGACCGACGGCATCCCCTTCACCAGCGCGGCTCGGACGGCGATCGACGTCACGACCCGGGCCGCCGGTGGAGGTCGCGCTCGGAATCATCAACCACTTCCTCCACACGGGGGCGACGACGCGCTCGGAGCTGCTCGATCGCTACGCGACCATGCAGCAGCAACCCGGTACCCGCGCCACTGGGGTCGTCCTCGGGCTCGCCCGAGAGGGCGTCGAGTCGTTGGCGGAGACCCGGGCGTTCTACACCTGCTGGCGCGGTGGGCTCCCGTGCCCCGAGCCGCAGTACGAGGTCCGGCTGGACGGGCGGGTGGTGGCCCGCCTCGATTGGGCGTGGCCGAGCCTGGGCGCCTGGATGGAGGTCGACGGCAAGGCGAAGTACACGAAGCTGCTCCGCCCCGGCCAGGACCCGGGCGACGCCGTCTGGGAGGAGAAGAAGCGCGAGGACCTCGTCCGTCGCGTCACGGGCTGGCGCTGCCTGCGCATCACGTGGGCCGAGTCTCGAGAATCCCCGGCGCCTCGTCGCGCTGATCCGCGACTTCCTCATCGCGGGCTGATCACTGACCACACGGGTCACACTGCCCACGCAAAGCCGTCGCCTCCCACGGGATGCTTTCGGTGGGAAGCGCCAATTTCACCGGTTCACCGGGGAAATGGACCCCTTCCCGAGTGAGCGCCGGGGTCAGTCGGAGTCGCCGACGACCGGGCGGCTCTCGTACGGCGTCGACAGCACGATCGTGGTCCGGGTGGAGACGTTGGCGGCGGCGCGGATCCGGGCCAGGAGGTCCTCCAGGTCCGACGGGTTGGCGACGCGGATCTTGAGGATGTAGGACTCCTCCCCCGCGACCGACCAGCACGACTCGATCTCGGGGATCTGCCGCAGCCGATCGGGCGAGTCGTCGGGCTGTGACGGGTCGATCGGGCGGATCGAGATGAACGCCGTGAGCGGCAGCCCGATCTCGTCGTGGTTGACGGTGGCGCCGTACCCCAGGATCAGCCGGCGCTGCTCGAGCCGCTTGACCCGCTGGTGCACCGCGGACGTCGACAGCCCGGTCGCCTTGCCGAGGTCGGTGGAAGGACATCCGGCCGTCGGAGGCGGGAGCAGCTCCCGGATCTTGCGGTCGGTGGCCTGGAGCTCGGTCGTCACGCGCGTCACGCCTAGGGGTCCTCGCGTGGCAGGATGCGCCGCGTGACCAGCACGCAGAACACCCAGGACAAGGGGCCCGGCGGCCTGATGCTGCTCGACTCCGCTTCCTTGTACTTCCGGGCCTTCTTCGGCGTGCCCGAGAAACGCCGCGCCAGACGGCTCCCACGTCAACGCCGTGCGCGGCATGCTCGACTTCGTCGCCAAGCTCGTCGAGGACACGGGCCCACCCACCTGGTCGCTGCTGGGACGTCGACTGGCGCCCGCAGTGGCGCGTCGATCTGATCCCCAGGTACAAGGCGCACCGCGTGGTCGAGGAGGTCCCCGCCGGCCCCGACGTCGAGGAGGTGCCCGACCCGCTGGAGCGCCAGGTGCCGATGATGCGCGAGGTGCTGGACGCATTCGGCATCTGCGTGATCGGCGCCGACGGCTACGAGGCCGACGACGTGATCGGCACCCTCGCCACGGCGCCGCCAGCCGGTCGACATGGTGACCGGCGACCGCGACCTGTTCCAGCTCGTCGACGACGAGGCAGGATCCGCATCGTCTACATCGGCAAGGGGTCGGCCGTCGCGAGACGGTCACCGACGACGGGATCCGCGACAAGTACGGCATCGCCCCCACAGTACGCCGACTTCGCCACCATGCGCGGCGACGCCTCCGACGGCCTGCCCGGGGTAGCGGGCGTCGGCGAGAAGACGGCGGCGCACGCTGCTCCGGCGCTTCGGCGACATCGACGGCATCCGTCGCCGCGGCCGCGAACCCGGCTCGACCTGGCGCCCGGCGCGCGGCAAGATCAAGGCCGCCGCCGACTACCTGGCCGTGGCACCGACGGTCGTGGCCGTGGCCCGCGACATCGACCTCGACCGCCAGCAGGCGCTGCCGACCACGCCGGCCGACCCCGACCGGGTCGCCTCCCTCGCGACCCAGTGGGGCCTCGAGTCGCGGGCCACCCGGCTGGTCGGCGTGCTTGCCGCACGGGCTCGTAATCGGGCCGTCATGAGTCGACATCGCCATCGTCGGTGGCCACGGCCAGGTCGCCCAGCACCTCCTCCGCGTCCTGCGCGACACCGAGCACCAGCCGGTCGCGCTGGTGCGCCGCGAGGAGTACCGCGCCGAGCTGGAGGCGCTCGGGGCCGAGGTCGGGCTGCTCGACATCGAGCGCGACGACGCCGATGCCTTCGCCGCGGCGTTCGCCGGCTGCGACACGGTGGTGTTCGCGGCCGGCGGCGGCCCCGACGGCAACATCGAGCGCAAGCGCACCGTCGACCTCGAGGGCTCGCTGAAGTCGATCGAGGGCGCCCGGAACGCCGGCATCCGGCGCTTCGTGCAGGTCTCGGCCATCGACGTCGACAACCCGCTGCCCGACGACACCGGCGACGTGTGGCGCGCCTACGTCGAGGCCAAGCGCGACGCCGACGCCGCCCTGCGCGCCAGCGACCTCGACTGGACGATCATCCGCCCCGGCCGTCTCACCGACGACCCGGCCACCGGCCTGGTGGCCCTGGGTGCGGACGTCGCCCGCGGCGACGTCACCCGCGCCGACGTGGCGGCCGTCGTGGCCGCCGTCGTCGACGCCCCGCCACGGTCGGCCACCAGTGGAACCTGGTCGGCGGCGACGTCCCGGTCGCCGACGCCGTCGCCGGCGTCGGCTGACCGGCCTGTGCGATAGTCCCGGCTGTTTGGGCCCCGTGACGCGGCACGGTCCCGTTGGGGCCCGAACAGCCGGGACTACCGACGGGCGGGTCAGTCGGCCAGGCCCGAGTAGGCCACCACGCCGCGTTTGACCAGGCGGACCACCTCGCGGGCGGTGGCGGCGCAGCCGGCGCGTCGCCGGCGGCGTCCGCGACCTGGCCGGCCAGGTCGAGCAGCTGCTTCATCAGCGCACGAAGTCACCGGCCGACAGGTCGGTCGCGCTGAGCAGGTCGTCGAGGTCGTCGCCCTCGGTCCAGCGGTAGGCCAGCCACGCGAACCCGACGTCGGGCGGGCGCAGGAAGTCGAGCTTGTGCGCGCGTTCGAGGGCGTCGAGGTCGGCCCACAGCCGCTGGGTGTGCCCGAGTGCGTCGCCGATGGCGCCCCCCGGCACCCGCGGTGACCTCGCTGTCGTCGGCGCGCCGGGCCTCGAAGACCAGCGCCGAGAGGGCCGCGGCCAGGCCGGACGGCGCCAGGTCGTCCCACAGACCCAGGCGCAGGGCCTCGGCGGCTACGAGGTCCATCTCGCCGTAGAGCCGCATCAGGTGCCGGCCCTGGTCGGTGACCTCGTCGCCGTCGAGGTAGTCGAGCGCGGTGAGCACCTCGCAGACCCGGTCGAACTGGCGGGCCACGGTGTTGGTGCGCTGCTCGATCCGGCGGCGCAGCGTGGCGGCGTCGCGGTCGAGCTTGAAGTGCCGCTCGGCCCACCGCGCGTGGTCCTCGCGGTCGGCGCAGCCGTGGCAGGGGTGCGCCTTCATCTGTGCCCGCAGGTCGGCGATCTCGTCGTCGACCGCCAGGCCGGGCGGCCGGCCGCGACGCGCGGCGACGGCGGCGGGGGCAGGCCCGTGGGTGCGGTCGCGCAGCGCCGAGGCGAGGTCGCGCCGCATCTGCGGGTTGCGGGCGTTGAACGACTTGGGCACCTTGAGCCGGGCCAGCGCGGCCACCGGGGTCGGGAAGTCGATCATCGCCAGCCGGCGCGCCTGCCGGTCGGCGGTGACGACGGAGGGTCGCGGGTTGTCGGGGCTCCAGCCGGGGTCGACGACCACGGCGTACCCGGCGAACTTGCCGACGGGCACCTGGATCACGTCGCCGACCTTGAGCATGCGCAGCGACTCGACGGTCTCCTCGCGCCGGTCGGTGCGCCGGGCCCGGCTCGCCGACTTCTCGACATCGCCGATGCGGTGGCGGAGACCGGCGTACTCCATGAAGTCGCCGAGGTGGCAGGCCGCGGCCTCGGCGTACCCCGCGAGCGCGTCGTCGCTCTTGGCCAGCTGTCGCGCCAGGCCGACGACGGCCTTGTCGGCCTGGAACTGCGCGAACGACTGCTCGAGCAGCTCGCGCGAGCGCTCCCGGCCGAACTGGTGCACCAGGTTGACCGCCATGTTGTACGACGGCCGGAACGACGAGCGCAACGGGTAGGTGCGCGTCGAGGCCAGCCCGGCGACCTCGCGCGGGTTGATGCCGGGCTGCCACAGCACGACGCCGTGGCCCTCGGTGTCGAGGCCGCGCCGTCCGGCCCGGCCGGTGAGCTGGGTGTACTCCCCCGGGGTGATGTCGGCGTGGGTCTCGCCGTTCCACTTCGAGAGCTTCTCGATCACCACCGTGCGTGCCGGCATGTTGATGCCCAGCGCCAGCGTCTCGGTCGCGAACACCACCTTGCACAGGCCGCGCACGTACAGCTCCTCGACGACGGCCTTGAACGCCGGCAGCATCCCGGCGTGGTGGGCGGCGACGCCGCGGGAGAGCCCGTCGAGGAAGTCGTGGTAGCCCAGCACGTGGAGGTCGTCGGCTCGAGGTCGCGGCAGGCGGCGTCGACGTAGGCGACGATCTCGTCGCGCTCCTCGGGCGTGGTGAGCCGGGTGCCGCCGAGGCACTGGGCCACGGCCGCGTCGCAGCCGACCCGGCTGAAGATGAACACGATCGCCGGGAGCAGCCGCTCGCGGTCGAGACGCTCGATGACGTCGTACCGGCTGGGGATCCAGATCCGTCGTCCGTTGCCGACCGGCTTGCCGCGCTGCTGGCGCTGGCCCTTGGGCGCGCGGCGGTCCTTGATCCGCGACGACCCAGGTCGTCGCGGGCGATCTTCAGCAGCTCGTTGTTGACCGGTGCCCCCTCCTTGACGAAGCCGGCCGCCGCGTCGACGTCGGAGGAGGCGAACAGGTCGAGCAGGCGGCGCCCGACCATCACGTGCTGGTAGAGCGGCACCGGACGTCGTTCCTCGACGATCGTGGAGGTCTCGCCGCGCACGGTGGCCAGCCACTCGCCGAACTCCTCGGCGTTCGAGACGGTCGCCGACAACGACACCAGGGTGACCGACTCGGGCAGGTGGATGATGACCTCCTCCCACACCGCGCCGCGGGCCCGGTCGGCGAGGTAGTGCACCTCGTCCATGACCACGAACCCCAGGCCGATCAGGGTGCGGGAGCCGGCGTACAGCATGTTGCGCAGCACCTCGGTGGTCATCACCACGATCGGCGCCTCGCCGTTGACGACGTTGTCGCCGGTCAGCAGGCCGACCTGCTCGGGGCCGTAGCGGGCCACCAGGTCGTGGTACTTCTGGTTCGACAGGGCCTTGATCGGCGTCGTGTAGAAGGCCTTGCGTCCGGTCGTCAGGGCCAGGTGCACCGCGAACTCGCCGACGATGGTCTTGCCCGACCCGGTCGGGGCGGCGACGAGCACGCCGCGGCCCTCCTCGATCTCCTTGCAGGCCCGCACCTGGAAGTCGTCGAGGGCGAAGTCGTAGTGGGCGGTGAAGTCGCGGAAGACGGGGTGCCGGGCGTCCTTGCGGTACGCCGCGTACGTTCGGCCGCGCTCTCGGCTGGTCATGGCGGCGATCACCTCCAGAGAGCGCGCGGGGACGCACTCGATCGTGAGCGGCAGCGGTCCGAACCGCTCGCCGTCGGCGTACCCGACGATGCCGGGGCCGGCGATGGTCACCGTGCGCACGCGGTGCCGCTCGTACTGCGGATGCGTGGTGTGGGTGCCCTTGAACAGCTTCGGGTAGGTGCGCACCAGCTCGGTCTTGCTGATCGGCTTGATCACCACGACGTCGAGCAGCCCGTCGTCGAGGCTCGGCGCCCTCGGCGATCCGCAGCCCGCCGCCGAACGACGGCCCGTTGCCGACGGCGACCAGCATGGCGTCGAGGCGGCGCTCCGGCCGTCGAGGTCGAGCGTGTACGACAACGGGGTGAAGGTGCGCAGCTCGGCCAGGGTCGCCAGGTTGTAGCGCATCTGCCCCTTCGGCCAGGTCATCCGGTTCGCGCGTTCGTTGACGACCGCGTCGAAGCCGGCCGCCATCACGGTGGCGTAGTAGCGGGCTCCGAACCGGGCCAGGTCGAGGGTGCGGCTCCGGCCTTGGCGAGGCGGGCGACGATCCGGTCGGCGGCGGCGAGCGGGTCGGTGCGGCTCAGCCCGACGTAGCGCGCGACGTCGTTGCCGGTACCCGACGGCACGATCGCCGAGCCCGACCCGCCGGGTGGCGACCGCCTGGACGCCGATGTTGACCATCCCGTCGCCGCCCACGACCACCAGTGCCTCGAAGCCGTCGGCGACCGCGAGGGCGTGGGCGAGGTCGAGCGCCTCGTCGGCGTCGCGGCCGACCAGCGGGGACGCGCAGCCCGGCGGCCGCGCAGACGCGGCAGCACGGCGTCGCGCACCCGCAACCCGCGGCCCTTGCCGGCGGTGGGGTTGGTGAGGAGCGCGATCGCGGCGCGGGCGGGCACGGCGACACGGTAGTGGCCGGGCGGTCGTGGGTCGGTGAGGTGTGCGGTTTGGTCACCGACGACGCAGATCCGGCTCGCAGGAGCCTAGTTGGTGACCGAACCGCGCAGATCTCAACCCAGCCGAGGTGGGCGGCGAAGGCCACGGCGGGGCGCCGAGGGCCTTCGCGAACGGGCGACGGCTTCGAGCACGAGGTCGGCGGTGAAGACGGTGCCGGGCACCAGCACGGTCAGCCGGCCGTCGTACGACGGCCAGGTGGACCTCGCCGTGCCGCCAGGCCTGGTGGGTGCGCAGCCGCAGCGCGTCGTCGGCCACCGGGGCCGGGTAGGCCTGGTCGACCGCGAGCAGGTCGCAGGCGACCGGGTCGCCGTCGGCGGGGCGCAGCTGCCGCGCACGAGGTGGTCCGTGCAGCCCGACGTCGGCGTCCAGGTGACGGGGCAGGTGCCGAGCTGTCGGGGAGGTCGAGGGGTCGACGTCCTCGGGCGAGGGACCGTCATGGAAGGCGACGCCTCGTCGGGGTCGAGGTCGGCGTAGCGGGTTCTTCGGCGCGCCGACGGTCGTTGAACCGGGCGATCACCTCGGAGACCAGGAACAGCACGACCATCGGGACGGCCATCAGCGTCATCGTGAACGGGTCGGCCGACGGCGTGGCGATCGCGGCGAAGATGAAGACCCCACGATGATCCAGGCCCGGTGGCCCCCAGCGACTTGCCCTTGACGACGCCGGCGAGGTTGAGCAGGACCACGAAGAGCGGGATCTCGAAGGCGATGCCGAACACGAACAGGGTGCGGCTGAAGAAGGAGAGGTAGCCGTCGAAGTCGACCAGGTTGGTCAGGCCGTCGGGGTTGAACCCGATCAGGATCTCCAGGCCCTTGGGCAGCGTGAAGTAGCCGAGCGCGATCCCGGCCATGAACAGGGGCCCGGCGATCGAGGCGAAGACCCGGGTCCACTTGCGCTCGCGGGCGTGCAGGCCGGGCAGGATGAACGCCCAGATCTGGTAGAGCCAGAACGGGCTGGTCAGCACGATCGAGGCGAACCCGCAGAGCTTGAGGTAGATGAGCAGGCCGGCGCCGGGCCCGTTGCTCGTCGGCACGTTGGATCCCTGCAGGGCGCCTGGGCCTGGTTGATCGGCCAGTAGACGGCGTCGAAGAGCTGGTCGAAGAAGACGAGCGAGACCGCCAGGCCCACCAGGATGATCAGGACGGACTTGAGGATGCGGGCGCGCAGCTCACGCAGATGGTCGGAGAGCGCCATCCGCCCGTCGTCGCCGATGGGGTGGACGGGCTTGCCGACGAAAAGCCTGGCGACGCCGGTGATGGAACGGACGGACGGCGGGGCTGACCGAGGACGCCTCAGCCCTTGTTGTTGTCGGCCTGCTGCTCGGTGACCGGGCCCGGGGTCACCGGCGCACGGCTCGCCGCTGGGCGGGGCAGCTCGTGGGCGGCAGCTCGCGGTGGCGGCCGGCTCGGCGTCGGTGGTCTCGGTGTCGTCGTCTTCGTCGTCGTCTGAGACCCTTGGTCTCGGACTTGAAGATGCGCAGGGCCTGGCCGGTGCCGCGGGCCAGGTCGGGGAGCTTGGCCGCACCGAACACCAGGATGACGATCGCGAGGATCACGAGCCACTCGGCGCCCTGTGGCATGCCAATCAGCGGGTTCAACATGGAGGCCCAATCTTCTCGGTGGGTTGTCGTCTCGATGGTACGGCTCGTCACCTACGGCTGAAGGGCGTCTCAGCTACAGGCGTGAGGCAGTGCGTCTTGTGCGGCGGCTGTGAGGCCGGCGCCGTAAGGCCGGAGCGATCACGGAGGCATTCGGAGCCAACCGCAGGAGCAGCTTGGTCAGCCAGCGCTCGTCGGCGACCAGGAGGTCGACCTCGACCGTGCCGACGGGGGTGCCGTCGGCGCCGGTCGCACCGCCTCGACCGGGTAGTACTCGGTGACCCAGCGGCCGCCGGCGCGAGACGGAGGGTGACCAGGGTGGTCTCGTCGGAACGGGCGAACATGCCGTCGCTGAGGTCGCGCGGCTCCTCGACCGGGGTGGCGACCGGCGTGTCGAGGACGACGGCGTCGGCGATCCGGTCGAGGCGGAACAGCCGGGGGGCCTCGGCGGAGTGGCACCACGCGTCGAGGTAGGTGAACCCGTCGTGGCGGGCCATCCCCCGCGGGTCGACCACCCGGTGGAGAGCTCGTCGCGGGCCGGCACGTAGTAGTCGAGCTCGACCTGCACCGGCGCGGACGCGCCTCGGCCAGCGCTGGTCGAGCTCGTCGGGGCAGGGCCGGGGCGGGTCGTCCCGCCGGTCGGGCGGTCGACGGCGACCGGGCGCCGCCGGACCGGACGCCGCCGCGGTCTCGAGCTTGGCGAGCACCCGGTCGACGATCTCGGCGGTGTCGGGGGCGGCGCCGGCCCGCAGGGCGCGCAGCGCGACGATCATCGCCGAGGCCTCGATGGCGTCAGCCGGAGCGGGCGGTCGAGGTAGTCGGCGTTGCTGACCCGGATCACGCCGTCGCCGTGCACCGCCGTCGTCGTCCTGGAGGGCGTCGAGGTCGACGTCGATCAGCTCGTCGGGGTAGCCGCCGGGCAGGCCGCACATGAAGAGGACCTTGAGATCGTGGAGCAGCACCTCGGCGTGACGCCCAGGGCGGCGGCGGCCTCGGCGAGGCCGACGGTGCCGCGCGAGTGCAGGTAGGGCACCAGGGTGAGCAGCCGGGCGACCTGCTCCTTGGCGCCGGCGACCGCGGAGGGCACGGCTCGACGCGGCCAGCCGCCGCCGAGGCGGCTGACGACCTGCTCGCGCAGCGAGGCCGGCGCCTCGACGTACACGTTGGCGCCGAAGCCGAGCACCTCGTCGGCCACGCCGACCGAGGCGCGGGTGAGGGTGAGCCGGTCCCAGCCGCGTGCGCGTCGGGGCCGGGGACGTCGGTCTCGACCGTGTCGGCGGCGCGGCGCAGCGGCAGCGCGGTCGCGGTGCGGGCCAGGACGACGACGGCGTCGGCCTGGGCGGGGCGAGCCGCCGGGTGGCCGCCGAGATGTCGGTGCCGGCCGGGATGTGTAGGCACCGGGCCGGCCGACCCGGCGGCGCCTCGCCCTGGACGCGGGAGAGCCGGAAGACGCGCTCGTCGTCGCGGTCGAGGTCGAAGCCGACGACGTACCAGCGTCCGGAGTAGCGGGTGACCCCCCACGGTTGGAGGCGGCGGCGGGCGGGGGCCGCCCGGCCGGTGCGCCAGTAGTCGAACTCGACGACCGAACGCTCGAGGATCGCCTCGAAGAACACGTCGAACGCCGGCTCGTCGGCCGTCAGCCGGGGCTGGGCGATCTCGAGGGCGCTGACGTCGATGTCGGCGCCGGCGGCGGTGAGCTTGCGGACCGCCTCGGTGGTGGCGCGGGCGAGGCGCTGGTGCTCCCACACGCGGGTGGCCAGCCCGACGACCGCCGCCTCGTCGGCGCCAGGTCGACCTCCGGCAGGGAGAACTCGTCGGGGCGGATCCGGTAGCCGGGCTCGTCGTCGAAGTAGGCGTCCATCTGGCCGACCTGATCGGGACGCCGAGCGAGCGCAGCTCCTCCTTGTCCCGCTCGAACATCCGCTCGAAGCCCTCGGCCGTGGCGTCGGGGTAGAGGATCTCGCGGATCCGCTCCTTGGCGACCAGGCGCGTCTGGACCAGCAGCATGATGAGCAGGTTCATCAGCCGCTCGGTCTTCGCCGCGCTCATGGCTGATTCGCTCGGGTGCCTCGGGCCGGGGCCGTCAGACGGCGGCGAGGATGTCGACGACGAAGTACAGCGTCGAGTTCGGCGGGATGTCTCGCCCGGTGCCCTGTCGCCGTAGCCGTCCGGCGGGATCCTGAGCAGCACCCGGCTGCCGACCGTCTCGCCCACGAGGCCCTGGTCCCAGCCCTTGACGACGCGCCGAGGCCGATCGGCGTGGGGAGCGGCTCGCTTGGTGAAGCTCTCGTCGAAGGGCTTCTCGCCGCCGTAGACCTGGCCCAGGTAGTCGACGAGGATCAGGTCGCCCTTCGCGACCTCGTCGCCGGTGCCCTTGATCAGGGCGCCGACGCGGAGCTCCTTGTCGGGCTTCGGGCTGCCAGCGAAGTCGAACGCGGAGGGCCCGCCCTTCTCGAACACGATCTTCGGCGCCCACGACGGGACGGCTGCGTCGCCGTCCGGCGCCGGCGAGCGGCTCGGCGTCGAGCACGTCGGCGATGACGAGCAGCGCGTCGTCGTTGCCGATGTCCCTTGGCGACCGGCTCGGCGGCGACGTTCTGGCCGAACAGCGGGCGTGGCGCCGCCGTGATCACCAGCCGGGTGCCGCGGGTGACGCCGGCCTTGACTCGGTGCCGAGGAAGCCGCCGACGACGTCCTCGACGAGTGCGGCTGGGCGGGCTCGCCGCCGACGGTGAGCAGCGAGGCGGCGGTCTCCTCGCCGTAGGTGTCGAACGCGGTCTTCTGGGTGTAGCCGTCGCCGAGCCAGAAGTTGACGAACACCTGGTCGCCTTCTCCAGCGCCGCGCCCTCGCCCTCCACCAGGGTCTCGACCTCGAGCTTGCCCGCCGTCATCGGCTCTTCCACTCGACCGCCGGCACCTCGCCGGGGTCGCCCTGATGGTCGACGGCGTCGAGCCGGTCGGCGGCTCGACCCGTGCCACCCTCGTCGGAACCGCAGGCGGCGAGAGTGCCGGAGAGGATGAGGGCGAGGGGCGGGACGGACGCGGGCGGGACGACGAGAGCGTCGAAGCACGGTTCTACCTTCAGGGGGCGGTCGCGCAGGGTCTGGCGACGGCAGCCTACAAGGCCAGGCTGAGAGCCTCGCGGTCACATGCCGTCGATGAGGCGCTGCACCCGCTCGTCGTGGGCGCGGAACGGGTCCTTGCACAGGACGGTGCGCTGGGCCTGGTCGTTGAGCTTGAGGTGCACCCAGTCGACGGTGAAGTCGCGACGCTTCTCCTGGGCCTTGCGGATGAACTCGCCGCGCAGCCGGGCCCGGGTGGTCTGCGGCGGCACCGACTTGGCCTCGAAGACCTTGAGGTCGGTGGTCACGCGGGCGACCGCACCCCGCTTCTCGAGCAGGTAGTAGAGGCCGCGGTTGCGGTGGATGTCGTGGTAGGCGAGGTCGAGCTGCGCGATCCGGGGGTGGCCCAGCGGCAGCCCGTGCTTGGCCCGGTAGCGGTCGATCAGCTTCCACTTGATGACCCAGTCGATCTCGCGGTCGACCAGGCCCAGGTCGTCGGACTCGACCGCCTTCAGCCCGCGCTCCCACAGGTCGAGCGAGCGCTCGATGATCGGGGTGCTGATCTGGCGGCGGTCGACGAAGTCGCGCGCCTTCGCGAGGTACTCGCCCTGGATGTCGAGGGCGCTGGCCTCGCGCCCGTTGGCCAGTCTCACCTTCCGCCGCCCGGTGACGTCGTGGGAGATCTCGCGGATCGCCCGGATCGGGTTCTCCATCGTGAGGTCGCGCATCACCACGCCCTCCTCGATCATCCGGAGCACCAGGTCGCAGCTGGCGACCTTGAGCATCGTGGTCGTCTCGCTCATGTTGGAGTCGCCGACGATGACGTGGAGGCGGCGGTACTTCTCGGCGTCCGCGTGCGGCTCGTCGCGGGTGTTGATGATCGGCCGGCTGCGGGTCGTGGCGCTGCTGACGCCCTCCCAGATGTGCTCGGCGCGCTGGCTGACGCTGTAGCTGGCGCCGCGCGGCGTCTGCGTCACCTTGCCGGCGCCGACGACGATCTGGCGGGTCACCAGGAACGGGATCAGGATGTCGGCCAGCCGGCTGAACTCGCCGGCCCGGCCGACCAGGTAGTTCTCGTGGCAGCCGTAGGAGTTGCCGGCCGAGTCGGTGTTGTTCTTGAACAGGTAGATCTCGCCGGCGATGCCCTCGTCGTGCAGCCGCTGCTCGGCGTCGAGGAGGAGTCCCTCGAGGACCCGCTCCCCCGCCTTGTCGTGGGTGACCAGGCTCGGCGACGTCGTCGCACTCGGGGGTGGCGTACTCGGGGTGGCTGCCGACGTCGAGGTAGAGCCGCGCGCCGTTGCGGAGGAACACGTTGCTGCTGCGCCCCCAGCTGACCACCTTGCGGAACAGGTAGCGCGCCACCTCGTCGGGGCTCAGGCGGCGCTGCCCCTTGAACGTGCACGTGACGCCGTACTCGTTCTCGATCCCGAAGATCCGCCGGTCCATGTGGCCGCCAGAGCCTACGGCCGCGAGTGGTGCACCTCGACCGCCGACCCGGCGGCCGGCTGGCGGCCGGCGGGCCGGCTGCAGCGACGCGGGTCTGGTCCCCAACGGCGACAGCTCGGCGGTCGGCGGCGTCCGGACGACCGCGCACGTCCGGTCGACCCGAACCCTCGCGGCAACTCGTCGTCGCCCGCCGCGCCTCGTCAGGGGCGGGGCGATGGGGGGCTCGCCCGTTCCGGTGAGGTCCTCGAGCGGCGCGACGGCGCCGCTGACCTGGTCGGTCGGGTCCGGCCGGGGTCGCGGCGACGGCGTCCTGGAGGCCCGCCGCCGCCGCCGGCCTGCGCGTCGGTCACCGGCGCGGCTCCCGGGTCGGGCCGCGCTCGCCGAGGAGCGCGTCGAGCCGGGTCGGCGCCAGCCGGACGAACTTGCGCGTCTGGGTGCGGGTGCGGTCGAGCACCGCGACCTCGAGGTCCTCGGTCGGGATGACCCGGTCGCCGGACTCGGTCTGTCCGAGCGCGGTCGACGGCGCCCCGGAGTGCCGTCGAGCGAGCGAGGCCGTCGGCGTAGCTCGCCTCGAGGCTGCGCGGCCACCGCGTCGGCCTGACCGCCCATCACGGCGAAGCCGTGCTCGTCGGCGACCTGAGCCGTCGTAGGTGAGCCGGTAGAGCTGGTCGTCGGCCGCGGTGTCGCCGACCTCGGCCACGAAGATCTCGACCTCGTAGGGCTTCTCGCCGCCGCTGGAGAAGATGGTGCCGAGGGTCTGCGCGTAGGCGTTGGCCAGGCCGCGGCCGGTGACGTCGCGCCGGTCGTAGGAGTAGCCGCGCATGTCGGCGAGCCGGACGCCGGCGATCCGGAGGTTCTCGAACTCGTTGTAGCGGCCGACCGCGGCGAAGGCGATCCGGTCGTAGATCTCGGAGACCTTGTGCAGCGCCTGCGAGGGGTTCTCGGCGACGAACAGGATGCCGTCGGCGTACTGGACGGCGACGACCGAGCGGCCCCGGGCGATGCCCTTGCGGGCGAAGTCGGCCCGGTCCTTCATCAGCTGCTCGGGCGAGACGTAGAACGGCGTGCTCATGCGGCGCCACCTCCCTGCGTCAGCGCGGCCGCGCGGGCCGTCGGGGCGTTGCATCCGCGCCGCGATCACGCGGTCGGCGGTCGCCGCGACCTCGTCGTCGGGAACCGCGGTGCCGCCCTCGGCGGTGATCACCTGGACGACCGGGAAGATCCGTCGGGTCAGGTCGGGGCCGCCGGTCGCGGAGTCGTCGTCGGCGGCGTCGTACAGCGCCTGGATGACGACCTCGACGCAGCCTCGGCGTCGAGGTCGTCGCGGTAGAGCTTCTTCAGCGCGCCGCGGGCGAACAGCGAGCCCGGAGCCCACCGAGTGGAACGCGGTCTCCTCGTAGCGGCCGCCGGTGACGTCGTAGCTGAAGATCCGGCCCTGGCCGGCGCGTCGAGGTCGTAGCCGGCGAACAGCGGGACGACGGCCAGGCCCTGCATCGCCATCGCCGAGGTTGCCGCGGATCAGCGCGGAGAGCCGGTTGGCCTTGCCGTCGAGCGACAGCGTGAGCCCTCGATCTTCTCGTAGTGCTCGAGCTCGGTCTGGAACAGCCGGACCATCTCGACGGCGAGGCCCGGCGGTGCCGGCGATGCCGACGCGCGGAGTACTCGTCGGCCGGGAAGACCTTCTCGATGTCGCGCTGGGCGATGACGTTGCCCATCGTGGCGCGCCGGTCGCCGGCCATGATGACGCCGCCGGCGAACGTCGCGGCGACGATCGTGGTGCCGTGCGGCGCGAGGTCGGCCGACGCCGCCCGGTGGCAGCGGCACGCCGGCGCCGGGCAGCAGGTCGGGCGCCTGGCCGGCCAGGAAGTCGCTGAACGACGACATGCCGGGCTGCAGGTAGGCGGCCGGCAGGCGGGAGTCGGGGGTCGACCGGGCGTCACTGGCCGCCCTTCTGGATGAACGACTTCACGAAGTCCTCGGCGTTGGACTCGAGCACCTCGTCGATCTCGTCGAGGATGTCGTCGACGTCGCTGTCGAGGGCCTCCTTGCGCTCGGCGACGTCGGTCTCGGCGAGCCACCTCGGTGGTCTCCTCGGTCTCCTGCGACTTGCGCGGTTGCTTCTGCTCCTGGGCCATGGTTCGAGCCTAGCCAGACCACCCCTCCCGCGGGTCCTAGTACCACTGGACACTGTCGACTCCGACCGCCGAGCCCGCAGGCTGTCCACCATGACCACACGCCGCACCACCGCTCTCGCCCTCGCCGCCGGCAGCCTGGCGGTCCTGGGCGCCACCGTCCCCGCGACGACCGCCCACGCCTCCGACGGCGACGCCACGATCCGTACCGGCTCCTGCTCCGGCCGCGCCGACTGGAAGATCAAGGCCAAGCCGGACGACGGCCGCCTCGAGGTCGAGGCCGAGGTCGACAGCAACCGCGCCGGCCAGACCTGGCGCTGGAAGCTGCGCCGGAACGGCCACCTCGTCGCCGACGGCTCCTCCCGCACCGCCGGCCGCAGCGGCTCGTTCAGCATCGAGCGTCGCGCCGGCAACGCCGCCGGCAGCGACACCTTCCGTCTTCCGGGCCACCCACAACGGCCAGACCTGCGTCGCGCGCGTCACCGTCTGAGCCCGCTGGCGAACGTCGATCCGCTGAGCACCCGCACCAGCCTGGGCAGCGCGTCGGATACTGAGCCAGTGGCCCCCCGCTCCGACGCGCTGCCCTGGCGCCGCCTCACGGCGATGCGGCCGGCCCTCGACCGCGACGACCAGGTCCGGCCCCACCGTGTCTACGGCCAGGTCCTCCTCCTGACCGTCCTCGTCCTGGTCGGGGTCGCGGTCGTCGGCGCGTACGCCGCGCAGCGCGAGGCCGAGGACGAGGCCGTCGCGGCCGCGTCCCGCCGAGCCGAGCTGCTCGCCGACGTCGTCATCGAGCCGCTCTCACCGACGGCGTCCTCGACGGCGATGGTGCGGCGCACGCGCGCCTCGATGAGGTGGTCCGTCGGCATGTGCTCGGCGACGACATCGTCCGCGTCAAGCTGTGGACCCCGGAGGGCACGGTCCTCTACTCCGACGAGCCCCGGCTGATCGGGCAGCGTTTCGAGCTCGAGGACGAGGAGCGCGAGCGCCCGGACGCGACGCCCCGCACGCGAGGCCGAGCGTCACCGACCTGAGACGCCCCGGAGAACCGCTACGAGCAGCGACCGCGGCAAGCTGCTGGAGGTCTACCGGCCGGTCTAGACGCCGGGCGGCAGGCCGCTGCTGTTCGAGACCTACTTCCGCTACGACGGTCGTCACCAGCGCAGCGACGAGCTGTGGCGCGGGTTCGCCGGGCATCGACGTGAGCAGCCTGGTGGCGGCGCTGGTGCTGCTGCACCGCTGCTCTGGCTGCTCGTACCGGCGGCGCCCGCGCGCGCCCAGCGCGACAGCGCGAGGCTGCTGCATGCGCCGGGCGCTCGACGCCTCGGACCGAGGAGCGACGCCGGATCGCCGGCGACGCTGCACGACGGGGTGGTCCAGGAGCTGGCCGCCGCCTCCTTCGCTGGTCGCCGGCGAGCCGCTGAGCGGGCCGCCGCGCAGGGCGACGCCGAGCTGGCCGGCCGGCTGGCCGAGGCCGCGGCCGCCGTCCGCGACGGGGTCGGCGGGCTGCGGTCGCTGCTCGTCGACATCTACCCGCCAGCCTCGCCGCCGCCGGGCTGGCCGGCCGCGCTGCGCGACCTGGCGGCGGCCCGCGGTCCGGCCGCGACACCGACGATCCGGCTGCAGGTCGACGACGGCAGCCGTGGCCGCCCTGCGACGCCGAGCAGCAGCGAGGCGGTGTTCCGGGTCGCCCAGGAGATGCTGCGCAACGCCGTCGCGGCACGCCGGCGCCGGCAGCGTCGGCTCGAGCTGACGCTCGCGCCGGAGGGCGGCGTCCGGCTCGAGGTCGACGACGACGGCACCGGCTTCGACCCGACCGGGCCGACTCAGGCGGCCGCCGCGGCCACTTCGGCCTGCGGCTGATCGCCGACGCTGCGCCCGGGGTGCGGCGCCGGGCTGGCGGTGGCCAGCCGGCTCCGGGACGCCGGACCCGCTTGCGGCTGGAGGTGCCGGCACATGATCCGGGTGCTGCTCGTCGACGACCACCGCTGGTCCGGGCCGGGCTGGCCGGCCTGCTCGGCAGCGCGGCCGATCTCGCGCGTGGTCGGCCAGGCCACCGACGGCCGGCAGGCGGTCGCGCTGGCGCTGAGCCACAGCCCGGACGTCGTCCTGATGGACCTCTCGATGCCGGTGCTGGACGGCATCGAGGCGACCCGCGCTGATCCTCGCCGCGCCCCGGCACGCCGGATCGTCGCGCTCACCTCCTTCGCCGACGAGGACACGGGTGCGCGACGCGCTCGCGCCGGCGCGGTCGGCTACCTGCTCAAGGACACCGACCCGCGACGCTTCTCACCCACCGCTCCGCCACCAGGGCCACGTGCCGCTCGACCCGCGGGTCGCGGGCGTCCTGCTACCGACACCGGGCGTCGGGCCCGACGTCGCCCGCCGCCGAGCTGAGCCCACGGGAGCGGGAGGTGCTGGCGCTGGTCGGCGAGGGCCTCGCCAACAAGCAGATCGCCCGCCGCCTCGGCATCACCGAGCGAACCGTCAAGGCCCACGTGGGCAGCGTCTTCCGGCGGATCGGCGTCGCCGACCGCACCAGCGCCGCCCGCGGGCCCGCGACGACATCTGACGCGCCGAGGGGCCGAGGTACAGCAGGTTCAGCGGGGTCAGGGCGCTGAACAGCGGCTCGGCGGTGTCGCAGTGGTCGAGCAGGTGACCGACGTGCGCCTTGCTGCCGCGCAGCGGGTCGATGGTCGGGACGCGCTGGAGCGACTCGCGGCCCGGGAGGTCGAAGATGACCGAGTCCCAGGAGGCGGCGGCGACGTCCTCGGCGTACTTCTCCAGGCAGCGGCCGCGGAAGTAGGCACGGGTGTCGGTGGGCGGGTCGTGCATGGCGGAGTCGACCTCGTCCTCGTCGAGCAGCCGCTCCATCCGGCCCGCTGGCGACCAGCCGCTGGTAGAGGCCCTTCTCGGGGCGGATGTCGGAGTACTGGTAGTCGATGAGCTGCAGCTTCGCGTCGTCCCACTCGAGCGAGTCGCGGTTGCGGTACTGCTCGAGCAGCTTCAGCTTGGCCACCCAGTCGAGCTCGCGGGCGCAGCAGCATCGGGTCGCGCTCGAGCCGGTCGAGCATCGACTCCCAGCGGGCCAGGACGTCGACGGTCTGGGCGTCGGCGTCGGCGCCGTACCGGTCCTCGACGAACTTGCGGGCCAGGTCGAGGTACTCGAGCTGCAGCTGGACGCCGGTCAGCCGGCGGCCGTCCTGCAGCGTGACCGTCTGCTGGAGGGTCGGGTCGTGGGAGATGGCCCGCAGCGCGGCGACGGGGCCGTCGATGCTGAGGTCGCCCGAGACGAACAGCTCCTCGATCATCGCCAGCACCAGCGCCGTGGTGCCGACCTTGAGGTACGTCGAGACCTCCGAGAGGTTGGCGTCGCCGATGATCACGTGCAGCCGGCGGTACTTCTCGGGGTCGGCGTGCGGCTCGTCGCGGGTGTTGATGATCGGTCGCTTGAGGGTGGTCTCGAGCCCGACCTCGACCTCGAAGAAGTCGGCGCGCTGGCTGAGCTGGAAGCCCTGCTCGCGCCCGTCCTGGCCGTGGCCGACGCGACCCGCGCCGGTGACGACCTGGCGGCTGACGAAGAACGGCGTCAGGTGGCGCACGATGTCGGCGAACGGCGTCGAGCGGCGCATCAGGTAGTTCTCGTGGGCGCCGTAGGAGGAGCCCTTGTTGTCGGTGTTGTTCTTGTAGAGCACGATCGTCGGGCGCCCGGGACTGCGCGGCGCGCTTGGCGGCGTCGAGCATGACCTGCTCGCCCGCCTTGTCCCAGCGCACGATGTCGAGGGGGGTGGTCACCTCGGGCGTGGAGTACTCCGGGTGGGCGTGGTCGACGTAGAGCCGGGCGCCGTTGGTGAGGATGACGTTGGCCAGCCCATGTCCTCGTCGGTGAGCTGCGAGGGATCGGCGACGCCGCGCGACATGTCGAAACCCCGGGCGTCGCGCAGCGGCGACTCCTCCTCGAAGTCCCAGCGCGCGCGGCGGGCCTGGACCGTGGCCGAGGCGTAGGCGTTGACCACCTGCGACGACGCGACCATCGGGTTGGCCAGTGGCTTGACCGACCACCGAGATGCCGTACTCCATCTCGGTGCCCATCACCCGGCGGACGCTCATGTGGTCGAGCCTACGGGTCGGCCGTCTCGCCGACGGCCGACTCGTGGGCTGGTGGACCGAGCGCGTCGTCCCGCACCTGGTCGACTGGTCGTTGCGGGGGCACGAGATCGGCGACCTGCGGGTCGAGGTCTGCGCGACCTCTCCGGGAGCGTGCTGGAGCGTGGGCTTCGGTAGCGGACTCACCTGCGCCACCTGCGCGGTCGGTCACCCGCGTCGACGCGGTCGAGCCGTCCGACCGTGGCTGGGCGATGTCCGAGCGACGCCGGGCGCGCAGCGACGTCCCGGTCGGCGGAGCGGCTGGACGGCGAGCGGCTGGCTGCGGAGGACGATTCCTACGACCACGTGCTCTGCACCTTCACCCTCTGCACGATCCCGGACCCCGCCCTCGCCGCCACCGAGATGCGACGGGTGCTGCGACCGGGAGGCACGGTGGCCTTTCTCGAGCACGGCTCGCGCCCACCCCGCGCATCGCGCGATGGCAGCGCCGGCTCGACCCGCTGCAGCGGCGGGTGGCCGGTGGGTGCCACCTGAGCCGCGACGTCCCCGCGCTGCTCACGGTGCGGGCCTCGACGTCGTCCGAGTACGCGCCGAGTACCTCCCGGGTCCGCGCTCACCGTGGTCCTACGGCTACCTCGGCAGCGCGGTCGCACCGGCCGACCGGCCCCGGCGTGGTGTCGTCGGTCACCGACGGCGAGGATCTCGGCGCACGGTTGCGTCGTCGGTGACCACGACGCGACCCGGCGGCACCGGCCGGCGTCGCGAACCGACCTACAGGTACTGGCCGGTGTTGGCGACGGTGTCGATGGACCGGCCCGGCTCGGTGCCCTGCTTGCCGGTGATGAGCGTGCGGATGAAGACGATCCGCTCGCCCTTCTTGCCGGAGATCTGGGCCCAGTCGTCGGGGTTGGTGGTGTTGGGGAGGTCCTCGTTCTCCTTGAACTCGTCGACGCACGCCTGGAGCAGGTGCGAGACCCGGATGCCCTGCTGGTGCTGGTCGAGGAAGTCCTTGATCGCCATCTTCTTGGCGCGGTCGACGATGTTCTGGATCATCGCGCCGGAGTTGAAGTCCTTGAAGTACAGGATCTCCTTGTCGCCGTTGGCGTAGGTGACCTCGAGGAACCGGTTCTCCTCGGTCTCGGTGTACATCCGCTCGACCGTCGCCTGGATCATCGCCGCCACGCAGGCGTCGCGGTCGCCGCCGAACTCCCCAGGTCGTCGGCGTGCAGCGGCAGGTCGCAGTGAGGTACTTGCTGAAGATGTCGCGGGCGGACTCGGCGTCGGGGCGCTCGATCTTGATCTTCACGTCGAGCCGTCCGGGCCGCAGGATCGCGGGGTCGATCATGTCCTCGCGGTTGGAGGCGCCGATGACGAGGACGTTCTCGAGCAGCTCGACGCCGTCGATCTCGCTGAGCAGCTGCGGGACGATCGTGTTCTCGACGTCGGAGGAGACCCCGGAGCCGCGGGTGCGGAACAGGGAGTCCATCTCGTCGAAGAACACGATGACCGGCGTGCCGCTCGACTCGCCTTCTCACGGGCCCGCTGGAAGACCAGCCGGATGTGCCGCTCGGTCTCGCCGACGTACTTGTTGAGCAGCTCGGGGCCCTTGATGTTGAGGAAGTAGGACTTGACCTCCTGGCCGGCCTCTTTGCGTGGCGACCTTCTTGGCCAGCGAGTTCGCGACGGCCTTGGCGATGAGGGTCTTGCCGCAGCCCGGAGGGCCGTAGAGGAGCACGCCCTTGGGGGGCTTGAGCTCGTGCTCGAGGAACAGCTCCGGGTACAGGTAGGGCAGCTCGACGGCGTCGTGGATGGGCTCGATCTGCCCAAAGAGGCCGCCGATTCGACCGTAGCCGATGTCGGGGACCTCCTCGAGGACGAGCTCCTCGACCTCCGACTTCGGCACCCTCTCGTAGACGTAGCCGGCGCGGGTGTCGAGCAGCAGCGAGTCGCCGGCGCGGAGGGTGACGCTCGCGCAGCGGCTCGGCGAGGCGGACGACGCGCTCCTCGTCGGCGTTGGCGATGACGAGGACGCGGTCGCCGTCGGCGAGCAGCTCCTTGAACATCACGACCTCGCCGACCTGCTCGTACTCGAGGGCGGCGACGACGTTGAGCGCCTCGTTGAGCATGACCTCCTGGCCCGGCGCAGCTCGTCGAGCTCGACGGCGGGGCTGACGTTGACCCGCAGCTTCCGGCCGCCGGTGAACACGTCGACCGAGTCGTCGTCGTTGCGGGTGAGGAAGGTGCCGAAACCGGCCGGCGGCTGCGCGAGCCGGTCGACCTCCTCCTTGAGCTTGGTGATCTGGTCGCGGGCCTCGCGCAGCGTCTGGGCCAGGCGCTCGTTCTGCGAGGTGACAGCCGCCAGCGACCGCTGCGTGTCGGCGAGCCGAAGCTCGAGCCCGCGGGACGTGGTCGGGGCGTCGGACAGCCGGCGGCGCAGGTCGGAGACCTCGGACTCGAGGAACCGCACCTGGGCACCAGCTCCTCGGAGCCGCGGTCGCCCGCCGTTCCCGTCACCCATGCTCGACATCCGGTACCACCTCCTGTGCTTTCGACCCTACCCGCCTGATCGGCCCACGATAGGGGACACAGGCGGTGTCGGTCAAAGACGGCGGGTTTCCCGGCGCTCGGTGTGCGCGTTTGTGTCACCAACGACGCGCATCCCGGCCGGAAGTGTGTCGTTGGTGACCAAACCGCGCACCTCCGGAGCGCCGCGGAGCAGACGGACCGGCCGGGCTCAGGAAGTAGCGCCCGGCGAAGTTGCGGAGCAGCGACATCGGGTGCAGGACCTCGACCGCGGCGCCGGCGGCGCTCAGCGCGCCGGCCTCGGAGGGGTCGAAGTAGCCGAAGGTGGCGTAGGTGTCGATCCGCGTGTGGAGGCCGGCCAGATCGAGCTCGGGGTGGAACTGGGTGGCGTAGACGTTGCACCCACGCGGAAGGCCTGCACCGGGCACGCCGCCGAGGTGGCGAGCAGCATCGCTGCTCGGGCGGCAGGTCGACGAGGGCCTCCTTGTGGCCGCCGTACGCCGCGAAGTCGCGCGGGACGCCGGCGAAGAGCGGGTCGGCGAGGCCGGCGTCGGTGAGGGTCGCGGACAGCGGCCCGACCGGTCCGGGTAGGCCGGTCGACGACGCCACCCTGGTGGCTGCCCAGCGTCCCGATGCCGTAGCAGGCGCCCAGGAAGGGCACGTCGTCGGAGACCACCGCGTCGAGCAGCGGCAGCAGCTCGGCCTCGGCGCGCAGCTGGACCTGCGACTTGGCCGCCGGGGGGTCGGAGAACGTGAACGAGCCGCCGCCGAGCAGGACGCCCCCCCAGTCCCCCAGTCGCACGTCGAGCGCGTCGACGCCCAGCTGCAGTCGCGGCAGGGGGTGACGCCGAGGCAGCGGACGAACGCGGCGTACTCGTCGTCGGCCGCCGGCGGCTCGGCGCGGATCGAGAGCAGGAGGAACGGCTTCACGACGGTTCCTCGACCGGGTTCACCGTCCCCGGCCGCGGCCCGGTGTAGTCGGGCCCGTAGGCACCCGGCGCGGGACGACGCTTCTTCAGCGGGGGCCGCTCCCCCGGCGCCATCCGTCGGGCGGTCACCAGGAAGGCCGTGTGGCCGATCATGCTGTGGCCCGGGCGGACGGCGAGCCCCTCGACGTGCCAGTCCCGCACCAGCGACTCCCAGGCGTACGGCTCGGTGAACCCGCCGTGCACCCGCACCGTCTCGACGAACCGCGACAGCTGGGTCGTCGTGGCCACGTAGGCGCACACGATGCCGCCGGGTCGCAGCGCGTCCGCGGCGGCGTCGAGGCAGTCCCACGGGCGCCAGCAGGTCGAGGATCAGGCGGTCGTAGCGAAGTCGGACGCCGGGAGCGCCTCGACGAGGTCACCGAGCGTGAGCGTCCACGCCGGGTGGTCGCCGCCGAAGTGCTGGGTCACGTTGCGCCGGGCGACGTCGGCGAACTCCTCGCGCCGCTCGTACGAACGCAGCCGCCCCGACGGGCCGACCGCGCGCAGCAGGGAGCACGTCAGGGAGCCCGAGCCGGCGCCGGCCTCGACGACGTCCGCACCGGGGAAGATGTCGGCGAGCGCGACGATCTGGGCGGCGTCCTTCGGGTAGACGACCGCGGCACCGCGGGGCATCGACACGACGTACTCCGACAGCAGCGGCCGGAACACGAGGTACTCCGCGCCGCCCGAGGAGCCGACGGTGAAGCCCTCCTCGCGGCCGATGATCTCGTCGTGCTCGACGTGGCCGCGGCTGGAGAAGAACCGCTGGCCGGCCTCGAGCTCGAAGTTGTGGCGCCGGCCCTTCGCGTCGATGAGCCGCACCCACTCGCCCTGCCGCAGCGGGCCACGGTGGACGCCGGACCACGCCTCCACCGGCACGTCGGGGGTCGGGTCCTCGGTCACCGCGGCACGGTACCGGCCTCGGCAGCGGCGACTGAGCCAGAGGATCACGAAGACGCCTGCGCACACCAGCACGAGGAACGGAAAGGGGATCGGCGACCACGTGACGAACGCCAGCCAGGGGTAGGCGAGCACGGTGACGGCGACGGCCCGGCCACTCCAAACGGCGGTCCGGACGCCCGTCGCCTTCGTGCCGCCGACCCACCAGCCGACCGCTCGCGCCACGCGGCCGCCGTCCAGCGGCGGCGCCGGCAGCAGGTCGAGGAGACCGAGCAGCAGGTTCGCCAGCACGAGCGCCTCCAGCACCTCGACGAGGAGGGCGTCATCGCTGGCCAGGGCGGCGACCAGCGCGACCAGACCGACCCCCACAGAGACGGCGGGGCCGGCGGCCGAGGTGAGGAGCTCCTCGCGCGGCGTCCTGGCGGCACCCACGACGGCGGTCCGTCCACCGGCCATGCTCAGGCCGATGGCCGGAACCTGGTGCCCGTACCGGCGGGCCAGGACAGCGTGCCCGAGCTCGTGCAGCAGGGCCGACACGTACACCAGGACCCCGACGCCCGCACCCACCACGATGCCCCAGTCGCCGATCGCGGGACGCGCCTCCTCCGCTCGCGGTGCGAACACGACGGCCAGGAGGAGGACGACGAGCAGGCAGCCCGCCGACACCTCCAGCGACGTGCCGCGCCAGGCCCCCAGGCGGACCTCCCGGGCCCGCCCGTCGTGGTCGGGGAGACAGGAGCGGGCACCACCCGACGGTAGCCGCGGCGAGCCGGCCCGACGGTGTCGGTGCGACGTCCTAGGTTCGGGGCGTGACCGTGGAGCTGTCGGAGCCGAAGCCGGCGCCGTCCCTCTCCCCCAGCCGCGCCGGCGACTTCCTCAGCTGTCCGCTGCTCTTCCGCTTCCGTACCGTCGACCGACTGCCGGAGCCGGGCTCCACCGCCGCCACCCGCGGCACGCTCGTCCACCTGGTGCTCGAGCGGGTCTTCGACCACCCGGCCTCCGAGCGCACCCCCGCGGCGGCCGAGGCGATGGTGGCGCCGGCCTGGGAGGAGATGCGCGAGCGCTACCCCGAGGTCCGCGACCTGTTCGCCGACGAGCGCGAGGTCGCGACGTGGCTCGCCACGGCCCGCGCCGCCGTTCGCCGGTGGTTCACGCTCGAGGACCCGCAGCGGCTCGAGCCGGCCGAGCGGGAGCTGTACGTCGAGGCCGCGCTCGAGTCGGGCCTCACGATGCGCGGCATCGTCGACCGGATCGACGTCGCACCCGACGGCGCGGTGCGGATCGTCGACTACAAGAGCTGCCCGCGCTCCCGGCGTCGGCTTCGAGAGCCGGGCGCTGTTCCAGCTGCGCTTCTACGCGGCCGTGCTGCGGCGGATGCGCGGCACGGTGCCGGCGATGCTCCAGCTCGTCTACCTGGGGAGCGGCGAGATCGTGCGCTCGTGCCCCGACGAGCGCGACCTGGTCGCAACCGAGCGCAAGGTCGACGCCGTCTGGCGGGCGATCGAGCTCGCTCGCTACTCCGGCGACTGGCGCCCGAAGCGGAACCCGCTGTGCTCGTGGTGCCCGCACCAGGCGATCTGCCCGGTGTGGGGCGGCACACCGCCGCCGCTGCCCGGCACCGAGCCTCAGACCAGCAGCTGACCGAGGTCGCTCGGCGTGAGGCCCTCGAGGGTGTCGCGGAAGACGCGCTCGGGGGCGGGCGGGATCGTGACGTGGTTGGGAATGGCGAGCACGGTGCATCCCGCCGCGCCGGCGGAGCGGCAGCCGGTGTCGGAGTCCTCGATGGCCACGCAGTCGGCCGGTTCGCGGCCAC
>CAWGVK010000009.1:0-100089 GCA_963825985.1 uncultured Actinomycetota bacterium
ACTCGTTCCGCATGGAGCTCGCCCACGCCCTGCTGGCCCGCGAGATCTTCCCCAAGGCGCCGCTGAAGTGGATGCCGCCGACGCGGCACATGACCGGCGACGTGTTCAAGGGCAACCTCCTCGACGGCTTCTTCAACCTGGCCGGCGCCCTCACCGGGCAGGGCATCCTGCTCGTCGGGATGATGACCGAGGCCGTGGTCACCCCGTGGCTCTCCGACCGCGACATCGCCCTGCAGAACGTCCGCTACGTGATGAACGCCGCCGGCAACCTGCACGAGGACTTCCACCCCGCCCCCGACGGCTACATCAACCAGCGCGCCCGCCAGGTGCTTTCCGAGTCCATCGACCTCCTGATGAGGATCGTCGACGACGGCATGCTCGACGCCATCGCCGACGGCACCTTCGGGCTGATGAAGCGCCCCGCCGACGCCGGCCGCGGCCTCGACGGCGTCGCGAAGAAGTCGAGCGGCTACTACAACCCGGCCACCGAGATCCTCGACGCAAAGGACGCTCTCTGATGGGCATCGTCATCCCCTACGGCGACACCACCGGCGACGGCATGGTGCAGCTGAGCTTCACCCTCCCGATCGCACACTCGAAGGTCGCCGAGGGCGCCGCCGAGCAGCTCGCGAACAAGATGGGCATGGACCCGGCGCTGGTCGTGCACGCCAAGCCGATGGGTCCCGACTTCACGTTCTTCGTGGTCTACGGCCGGGTCAACCACGTCGTCGACCCCAGCAAGGTGGTCGTGGTCGAGCGCGACTACCCGCTGCTGACCCCCAAGGAGGTCAACGCCTCGGTCAAGCGGGCCCTGCGACGCCGGGTGACGGTGGTCGGGGCCTGCATCGGCACCGACGCGCACACCGTCGGGATCGACGCGATCCTCAACATCAAGGGCTTCGCCGGGGAGAAGGGCCTCGAGTACTACCGCGAGCTCAAGGTCGTGAACCTGGGCGCCCAGGTCTCGGTGCCCCAGCTGGTCGAGCGGGCCCGCGCCGAGAAGGCGGACGCCGTCCTCGTCTCGCAGGTCGTCACCCAGCGCGACGCCCACCTGCTCAACACCCGCGAGATGTCGGCGGCGTTCCGGGAGTCCTACCCCTCCGACCGGCGACCGCTGCTGATCGTCGGCGGCCCCCGCTTCGACGAGAAGATGGCCGACGAGCTCGGCGTCGACCGGGTCTTCGGCCGCGGCACGACCCCGGGCGAGGTCGCCTCGTTCATCGCCCACAAGCTGGCTCCCGCCCTGGAGAGGACCGCCTCATGAGCACCCCCGTGAACGACATCACCGGCACCCGCGTCGTCCACCGTCGCTACGTGCCCTCCTCGCACGCGCACTATGCGGGCAACCTCGTCGACGGCGCCTACAGCCTGGGTCTCTTCGGCGACGTCGCCACCGAGCTGTGCATCCGCACCGACGGCGACGAAGGGCTGTTCGCGTCGTACGACGACGTGCAGTTCAAGGCTCCGGTGCGCGCCGGCGACGTGCTCGAGGTGACGGCCGAGCTGGTCCGGGTCGGCACGCGCTCGCGGGTGATGGAGTTCACCGTCCACGTGGTCGCCCGCGGGGCCGCGACCGGGGCGCAGCCGGGCGCCGCCGAGGTGCTCGACCCACCGGTCCTGGCGACCACCGCGACGGGCACCGTCGTCGTCCCGGCGACGTAGCACCGGCCGGCGGCGCGTCGCTCACGACACGCCGGACGGAATGACAATTTCTCGGGCTATTTCTGGTGATGAGCCAGCGGGCTGACCTGCGACTTTGGACGTTCTCGCAGGTCACGGCGCTGTTGACACTCCGGCCGCACGGGGCGAGTGTGTGCGGCGTCCGCTCGTGCAGGTCGTGGCACGTGGACCGACGTCCGAGTGGCCGGAGTCGGAGGGGTGTAGCGCCAACATCTCCTCGAACCGGTCCGCGGAGGTCGGTCCGCACCGCGAGAGCGCGACACGGGAGAGCTCCCCACCCCTAGACAACGACCTCGGCATGGCATCCCGTCATGCCCGGCGGACGGCCCGAAGGGTTGGGGGGCTCTCCCGGAGCCCTGCAGGCCCAGCAGCCCCGGGTACCGTTCGCCCTGTGCTGCTCCGCCTCCTCGTCGCCTCGGTCGCCGGGGTGACGCTCTCGCTGGCCTACGAGCCGGTGGCGATCGCCTACCTGATGCCGTTCGCGCTGGCGGCGTACGCGCTCAGCACCCGTGACCTGCGCGCCCGGGCCGGGTTCGCGGTCGGTCTGGCCTTCGGGGTCGCCTTCTACTTCGTCCACATCTGGTGGATGAAGGGGTCGATCGGCGCCGAGGCCTGGGTGGCACTGGCCGCGGTCGAGGCGCTCTTCTACGGCCTGCTGGGCGCGGTCGCGACGGTGCTGCACCGGCTGCGTGCGTGGCCGGCATGGTTGGCCGCCGCCTGGACGACGATGGAGGTGGTCCGCAGCGAGTGGCCCTTCAGCGGCATGCCGTGGGGCCGGCTCGGCTTCGGCGTCGTCGACACCCCGGTGGCGCCGGCGCTGGCCTACGTGGGAGTCAACGGGACGTCGTTCCTGGTCGCGGCCCTCGGGTTCCTGCTCGCGCGCCTGCTCCTGACGCCGCGCGGCGACCAGCGCCTGCTCGCCGGCGCCGCCGTCGTGGCCGTGTCGGCCGTGGCGGTGCTGCCCACCCTGGTGCCGTGGACGCTCGAGACGACGGGGGAGACCACCGTCGCCGCCGTCCAGGGCAACGTCCCGGGCAGGGGCGACGACGTCCTGGCCGACCCCGAGGGGCTCACCCAGAACCACGTCGACGCCACGGTCGGCCTCGCCGACGACGTCGCCGCCGGCACCCGACCACAGCCCGACTTCGTGGTCTGGCCCGAGAACTCCACGGCCCGCGACCCGTTCTCCGACTTCGGCGTCAACGACGGCATCCGCACCGCCACCGAGGCGATCGGCGTCCCGATCATGGTCGGCGCGATCGTCGACCGCGGAGACACGCAGGTGCTCAACCAGGGCATCGTGTGGGATCCGGTCACCGGGGCCGGAGACCGCTACGCGAAGCGGCACCCGGTGGCCTACGGCGAGTACATCCCCTTCCGCAGCCTCCTCGAGAGGACCGGCATCACCGAGCGGGGGCAGCTGGCCCGGATCCCGCGCGACATGCTCAGCGGCACCCGCACCGAGCCGCTGCGGGTCGCCGGCATCGAGGTCGGCGACGCGATCTGCTTCGACGTCGGCTACGACGACGGCTTCGTCGCCCAGCTCGAGGAGGGCGCCGACCTGCTGACCGTGCAGACCAGCAACGCCAGCTTCATCTTCACCGACCAGATCGAGCAGCAGTTCGCGATCACCCGGGCCCGGGCCATCGAGTCCGGCCGGTACGTCGTCGTCGCCGCGACCAACGGGGTGACCGGCGTGATCGCCCCCGACGGCTCCGTCCTCGACCGCACCGAGCGCCTGACCCAGGACGTCGTGGTCGAGACCGTCGAGCTCAAGGGCGGGATGACCCCCGGCACCCGGGTCGGGTGGGCGCTGCGGTTCGTCGCGCCGGCACTCACCCTCGTCGGGCTCGCCCTGGGACTGCTCGCGTACCGCCGAGGATCGCGGCCCGCACCAGCACCCGCAGCCGAGCAGTCCGAGCAGGCTGAGCCGGAGGTGTCGCGTGCCTGAGCGGACCGTGCCTGGGCGGATCGTGCCGGGGCGGATCGTGCCTGGGCGGATCGTGATGGTGCTGCCCACCTACGACGAGGCCGAGAACCTGCGGTGGATCGTCGGGCGGCTGCTGGCCGCGCAACCCGGGCTCGACGTCCTCGTCGTCGACGACCAGTCGCCCGACGGCACCGGCGACATCGCCGACGACCTCGCCCGCGACGACACGCGCGTGCACGTGCTGCACCGCACCGCCAAGGGCGGCCTGGGAGCGGCGTACCTCGCCGGCTTCGCGTGGGCGCTCGACCGCGACTACGACGTGGTCGGCGAGATGGACGCCGACGGCTCCCACCAGCCCGAGCAGCTGCAGCGCCTGGTCGACGCCCTGCCCGACGCCGACCTGGTGATCGGCTCGCGGTGGATACCCGGCGGAAGTGTCGTCAACTGGCCGCTGCACCGCGAGCTGCTCTCACGCGGCGGCAACCTCTACGTCCGGCTGCTCCTCGGCATCGACGTCCGCGACGCCACCGCCGGCTTCCGGCTCTTCCACCGCGCCACGCTGGAGCGGATCGACCTCGCGCAGGTCCGCTCCACCGGTTACGTGTTCCAGACCGACCTGGTCAGCCGCACCCTGCAGGCCGGGCTGCGGGTGGTCGAGGTGCCGATCGAGTTCGTCGAGCGGGTCCGCGGCGAGTCGAAGATGAGCGGCGCCGTCGCCACCGAGTCACTGAAGCGGATCACCACGTGGGGTCTGCGTGAGCGCCGCGACCGGGCCCGTCGCGCCTGGGACCGCCGCCGAGTCGGCGCAGACGTCTGACCTGATCGCCGACTCGGCGTTCGGCACGGGGTGAGGGCCGCGACCTAGACTCGACGCATGGCCCGACGTCGTCGTCTCCCGTGGATCCTGCTGGTGGCGTTCCTGCTCGTGCCGATCCTGGAGATCTACGTGCTGATCCAGGTCGGCCAGGTGATCGGTGCCTGGTGGACCATCCTGCTGCTGATCGCCGACAGCTTCTTCGGCGCGTGGCTGATCAAGCGGGAGGGCGGCCGGGCCTGGACGGCGCTGCGGACCGCGCTCGAGAGCGGGCGGATGCCGGCCACCGAGCTCGCCGACGGGGCGCTGATCCTGATCGGCGGCACGCTGATGCTCAGCCCCGGCTTCGTGACCGACGCGTTCGGGATCCTGCTCATCCTGCCGTTCACGCGGCCGCTGTTCCGGCGGCTGCTCGCCGGGGTGGTGACCCGCCGGCTCGCCGTCATCGGGCCCCTGTCAACCGGGGCGACCGGGTCGACCGGGGCGACCGGGCCCGGACGTGCAACTCGCCCCGGACCAGTGGTCCGGGGCGAGGTCGTCGACGACTGAGCAAGTGGGCTCAGGCCGTCGCCTTGCGCTTCTTGGTGGCGCGGTGGAGGTGGGCGGGACCGATCTCTCCGCCTCGGAGCAGGTCGAGCCGCTCCTTGAGGATGTCCTCGAGCTCCTTCTCGGAGCGCCGTTCGAGCAGCATGTCCCAGTGGGTGCGGACGGGCTTCTCGGCCTTGACCTCACGCTCGATGCCGGAGGTGCTGAGCCCCTCCGCACCGCAGCGCGGGCACTCCCACACCGCCGGGACGTCGGCCTCGACCGACATGGTGATCTCGAACTCGTGGCCGTGCGTGCAGCGGTAGCCGACCTGCTGGCGGGCGGCGAACTCGATGCCTCGCTCGTCCTCGAAGCTCTGGCCTCCGAGTCGTGCGCCACGCAGTGTGCGCTCTGCCATGAGGCACCTCCAAACTGTGTCCGCGTGGTCGTGCAACCAGGCGGGTCCGCCCGTTGCGTCAGGTCAACGGTACCCAGGTCGCCAACATTCCACGCTTCTTCGCGACAGACCCTTGGTATGTCGGCGCTCACAACCGGAGATCGTCCGGCCTCCGAGGGGCCCAGTCCGGTCAGATTGCCGACGGAACGGCGTTCCCGGCCTCCCGGATGCCGCGCTCGGGGTCGAGCCGCAGCAGGAAGAACGCGCCCAGGGCGAAGAACAGGATCAGGGCCAGGAGGGCGGGACGGTAGGAGTCGGTGAGCTGGAAGACCAGCGCGAAGACGAACGTGCCCAGCCATGACGTCCCCCGCTCGCAGGCGTTGTAGAGGGCGAAGTACTCGCCCTCGCGCCCGCGCGGGATGAGCAGGCTGAAGAACGAGCGGGAGAGCGCCTGGGTACCGCCGAGCACGAGACCGATCGCGACGGCGACGACCAGGAACAGCGGCACGTTCTTCGCGGGCAGGAAGAACGCGACCACGATGATCGCGATCCAGACGAAGGTGCCGTACAGGATCGGCCGGTAGCTGCCGTGCTTCTGCGCGAGCCGGCCGAAGAGCAGGGCGCCGCCGAAGGCCACGAACTGGATGACCAGGATCGTGCCGATGAGCACGCTGTCGCCGAAGCCCAGCGTCTTCGAGCCGTAGGTGGACGCGGCGTAGATGACGGTCTGGATGCCGTCGTTGAAGAACAGGTACGCCGCCAGGAAGGTCAGCGTCATCGGGTAGCCCTTGAGCTCCTTCAGGGTGCGGAAGAGCTGGCCGAAGCTGCGGTCGAACACGGTGCCCTCGATCTCGACCACCCCGACCGGCGGCCGGTCGCGCAGCCGCACGAACGGGATGATCGTGAACGCCGCCCACCAGAGGGCCGCGGAGAGCAGCGACAGCCGCACGGCCAGTCCCTCGGACAGCCCGATGCTCTCGTGGCCGAGGAACATGGCGAGGTTGACCGCGAGCAGCACGCCGCCGCCGAGGTAGCCGAACGCCCAGCCGCGCGACGAGACCCGGTCGCGCTCGGACTCGTTGGAGATGTCGACCAGGATCGCCGAGTAGCTGACCACCGAGCAGCCGGCGAGCACGCTCGAGAGCACCACGGCGACGGCCCCGATCTGCCAGTCGTCGTCCTTCATGAAGAACAGCAGGGAACAGGACGCCGCGCCGGCCCAGGCGAACCCGGCCATGTGCCGCTTCTTGTGCGCCGACCGGTCGACCATCGCACCGACGATCGGCAGCAGCAGCGCACTGAAGATCGTCGCGAAGCTGGTCAGGTAGAACGGCAGCGAGCCGGCGGCGAGGTCGAGGCCGAGCAGTCCGACGGTGTTGCCGCAGGTGGCGGCGTCGTCGAGGTTGTCGGGGCAGCCGGCCGCGTTGCCGGCCACCTCGATCATGTACGGCGCGAACATCACGCTCAGCACGGTCGTGAAGTAGGCGCTGTTGGCCCAGTCGTACCAGTACCAGGCCTTCTGCTCCTTGGCGCGTTCGAGCGGCTCGAGGTCGGCGAAGCTGGTCATCCGGTACTCATTTCTGGTCCTTCCACTGGCCGCGCTCGACGAGCACGTCCTTCAGCACGTCGGTACGGTCGGTGAACAGCCCGTCCACACCCCGGTCGAGCAGCTCCCGCATCTCCTCGGGCGCGTCGACCGTCCAGACGTGCACATGCTTGCCTGCCGCGTGGGCCCGGCGCACCAGCCGCGCCGAGGCGACCACGAGGGGTCCGCGCCGGTGCGGGATCTGCAGGGCGTCGAACGGGGCGGCCCTGCGCGGCACGGCGAGGAAGGCGGCCACCTCGGCCGGCGCGGCCGACGTCGCCACCCGCCCCCCGGACAGCCGGCGGAACTCACGCATGCGCGATCGCGAGAACGACCCGACCAGGACGTCGTCCTCGAGGCCCCGCGCGGCCACGAAGTCGGCCAGCGGTCGGACGGCGCCGTCGGCCTTGACGTCGATGTTGAACCGGACGCCGGGCAGCTCCTCGACCAGGGCGGCGAGGGTCGGGACCTCCTCGCGGCCGCCGATCCGGGCCCGGCGGATCTCGGCGTGCGTGAGCCCCGCGATCACCCCCTGCTGGTCGGTGACCCGGTCGAGCGCGGCGTCGTGGAAGGCCAGCAGCACGCCGTCGGCGGTGACGTGGACGTCGGTCTCGAGGTAGCGGTAGCCGAGCGCGTAGGCGTGCCGGAAGGCCTGCAGCGTGTTCTCGAGACCCTCGATCTCGGGGTGGTAGACGCCGCCGCGGTGGGCGAACGCGAGCACCGAGCCCGGGGGGTCCAGCACCTCGTCGAGGTAGCGCCGACCGGTGGTGGGTGACGTCACACGCAGAGTATGGGGGATCAGGCCGGCTCCCACGTGCCGCGCGCGCGAGCGAGGTCGACCGCGGCCTGACCCCGCTCGGTCATCTGGCCCGCGGCGACCAGGTCGGCGACCCGGCTCCGGTTGAGTGCGCTCCACGCGCTGCGGGGGCGGCGCGGCGAGAACCGCAGCCGCGAGCTGTGCTCGTCGTGCTTGCGGTGGTGGCTGTCGATCCAGCCGAAGCACAGCGCCTGGCGCACCGCCTCGTCGTAGGTGGGTCCGGGCACCGGGGCGTTCTTGTGGGGGAGGACCAGCCAGACCTCGGTGTCGGTGTCGGCGTGGTCGGCGAGCCAGGCTCGCCACTCGTCGGCCTGGGAGAACCGCAGTGCGGTCGGCTGGTCGGTCATCGGTCGTCCCCGGCCACGACGTCGAGGTAGTGCTGGTTGAACATCACGCCGAGGACGTTGCCGAACGGGTCGACGACCGAGGCGGTGACGAAGCCCGGCCCTTGCTCGGTGGGCTCGGCGTGACTCGTGGCGCCGAGGTCGAGCAGGCGCTGGTAGGCCGCGTGGACGTCGTCGACGGCCCAGTAGGTGACCGGTCCGCCCACGACCGCGGGGTGCGGGGCGTAGCGGGCGTCCAGGATCCCGAGCTCGGCCTGGCGGTCGCCGAGGCGGAACTCGACGTAGGCGAGTGCGCCGCCGAAGTCCTTCGCGAAGTACGCCTCGACGCCGGTGACCTCGGCGTACCAGGCGCGGGCGGCGTCCAGGTCGGCCGCGAAGTAGGTGACGGTGGTGAGTCCTCGCAACATGGTGGTTCCTCTCTCAGTGGTTGATGACTCCATCCTCCGACTCAAAGTGCTCACCTTCTGAGCACTTTGTCTGAGAGACTTCACGACATGCGCGCCGACCGCCTCGTGGCCACCCTTCTGCACCTCCAGTCGCGTGGCCGGGTGACCGCCGCCGAGCTGGCCGAGGAGCTCGAGGTCTCGGTCGCCACCGCCCGCCGAGACCTCGAGGCGTTGTCGAGCGCCGGCATCCCCGTGTACCCGCAGCCGGGCCGCGGCGGGGGCTGGGCCCTGGTGGGCGGGGCCCGCACCGACCTGAGCGGGCTGTCGGCTCCGGAGGCCCAGGCGCTGTTCCTGCTGGTCGGCCCGGCCACGGCGGCGTCCGCGACCTCCGGCGAGGCCAAGGCCGCGCTCCGCAAGCTGGTGCGTGCGCTGCCGCAGACGTTCCGCGCCGAGGCGGAGGCGGCGGCGGGGGCGACCATGATCGACCCGACCCGGTGGGGCGAGCGCGAGCGCCCGCGCCCGCCCCGGGTCGTCGAGCTGCAGGCCGCCGTCGTCCGGCGGCGCAAGGTGCGGTTGAGCTACCTGAGCGCCCGGCAGGAGCGAAGCGAGCGTCTCGTCGACCCGTGGGGACTCGTCGACAAGGACGACGTCTGGTACCTCGTCGCCGGCACCGACCGTGGGCGCCGCACCTTCCGGGTCGACCGGATCGTCGAGGCCCTGGCCACCGACGAGCCGGCCGAGCGCCCCGACGACTTCGAGCTCGCCGAGGCCTGGGAGGAGGTCGTGGGGGAGATGGAGCAGCGCCGCTCCCGCACCTGGGCGACGGTGCTCATCGAGCGACGGTTCGTCGACATCCTGCGCGACCGTTTCGGCCGCCACTGCCAGGACGCGGGCGAGGCCGACGACGGCCGGGCCCGGATGCGGGTGGCCGCTCCGACCCCGCTCGACCTGGCCCGCAACCTGGCGGGCTGGGGCGGTCAGGTCGAGGTGCTCGAGCCGGACGCCGTCCGCGACCAGCTGGCCCGGATCGGGCGCGAGCTGGCGACGGCGTACGCCGTCAGTGCAGCAGCTTCAGACCGGCGACCGAGCCCACGATGAGCGCGAGCAGCAGGACCTTCACCAGCGATGCAGGCTCCGCGCCCGTGACCATGGCGTAGGCCACGGTGAGGGTCGCACCGATGCCGACCCACACGGCGTACGACGTGCCGACCGGCAGGTCGCGCATGGCGTAGGCGAGGCCGGCCATGCTGGCGACCAGGGCGACGCCGAAGGTGACGGTCGGCGCCAGCTTGCTGAAGCCGTCCGACCGCCCGAGGGCGGTGGCCCAGACGGCCTCGAGGACGCCGGAGAGAACGAGCACGATCCAGGACACGGTGGTCTCCCTGGTGCCGTCTTGTCGCGTAGCCGGGTACGACACCCCTCGTCCGGGAGCCTGGTGCGGCTCTGGCTCCAGAGTCTCAACTCCCCGCCCGCCCGGCAAGCCGGACGCTGGTGACCCTGACCACCACCCGCGGACGTCGAGCAGCGGGCGTCTCAGATGTCGCGGAACGTCTCGATGTTCGCGCCGAGGGTGTTGAGGCGCTCGGCGAGGTCCTCGTAGCCGCGGTGGATGACGTAGGTGCTGCGCAGCACCGAGGTGCCCTTGCTGGCCAGCATCGCGAGCAGGATCACCACGGCCGGACGCAGCGCGGGCGGGCAGATCAGCTCGGCGCCCGAGAACGACGTCGGACCCTCGATCATCACCCGGTGCGGGTCGAGGAGCTTGACCTGGCCGCCCAGCTTGGTGAGCTCGGTGAGGTAGATGGCCCGGTTCTCGTAGACCCAGTCGTGCAGGAACGTCTGCCCCTCGGCGACCGCGGCGATCACCGCGAAGAACGGCAGGTTGTCGATGTTGAGGCCGGGGAACGGCATCGGGTGGATCTTGTCGAGCGGTGCGTGCAGCTGCGACGGCTTGGTGTGGAGGTCGACCAGGCGGGTGTGGCCGTTGCGGGCGACGTACTCGTCGGAGCGCTCGTAGCGCAGACCCATCTCCTCCAGCACCGCCAGCTCGATCTCGAGGAACTCGATCGGCACCCGCTTGATGGTGATCGACGACTTGGTGACGATGGCGGCCGCGAGCAGCGACATCGCCTCGATCGGGTCCTCGCTGGGCGCGTAGTCGACGTCGACGTCGATGGTCGTGACCCCGGTGACCCGCAGGGTGGTGGTGCCGATGCCCTCGACGGTGACGCCGAGCTTCTGCAGGTAGAAGCAGAGGTCCTGGACCATGTAGTTGGACGACGCGTTGCGGATGATCGTGGTGCCGGTGTGCAGCGCGGCCGCCATCAGCGCGTTCTCGGTGACGGTGTCGCCGCGCTCGGTGAGCACGATCGGGCGCTCCGGCTCGATCGCCCGGTTGACCTGGGCGTGGTAGCTGCCGTCGGTCGCCTTGACCTCCAGGCCGAACGGGCGCAGGGCGGTCATGTGGGGCTCGACGGTGCGGGTGCCGAGGTTGCAGCCACCGGCGTACGGGAGGTCGAAGCTGTCGGAGCGGTGGATCAGCGGACCGAGGAACATGATCACCGAGCGGGTACGCCGGGCGGCCTCCTCGTTGATCTGGCTGAGGTCGAGCTCGGCCGGCGGGATGATCTCGAGGTCGTTGTCGGCGTTGAGCCACCGGGTCTGGACGCCGAGGCTGTTGAGCACCTCGAGCAGCCGGTTGACCTCCTCGATCCGGGCGACCTTGCGCAGCGTGGTGCGACCTCGGTTGAGCAGCGAGGCGCAGAGCAGCGCGACGCCGGCGTTCTTCGACGTCTTGACCTCGATCGCACCCGACAGCGTGGTCGGGCCCTGCACCCGCAGGTGGGTCGGGCCGGCGCCGAGCGCGACGATCTCGGAGTCGAGGGCCTCACCGATCCGGGCGAGCATCTCGAGGGAGAGGTTCTGGTGGCCCTTCTCGATCCGGTTGATCGCACTCTGGCTGGTACTGAGCAGGTCGGCGAGCTGACTCTGGGTCAGCCCCCGGTGCTTGCGCGCGTCGCGGATGATGGTGCCGATGCGAGATTTGTAGTCCACAACCATGTCCATCACGGTAACTCACATGTGAGATAACGCAATTCTGCGTCTCGGGGTGTGTCGCGGTGGTTCCACGCCCCTGGCAGCATCGAGGTCATGAAGGCGACAGTGATCCACGGAGCCCGCGACATCCGCTTCGAGGAGGTCCCCGACCCGACCATCGAGGCTCCGACCGACGCGGTCGTGAAGGTGCACACCGCCTGCATCTGCGGGTCCGACCTGTGGCCGTACCGGGGCGACGACGAGGTGAAGAGGGCCCGCACGATCGGCCACGAGTGCCTCGGCGTGATCGAGGAGGTGGGCGCCGCCGTCCGCGACTTCCGGGTCGGCGACTTCGTGGTCGTGCCGTTCGACCACTGCGACAACACCTGCTCGGCGTGCCGCAACGGCGCCCACTCGGCCTGCGAGAACCTGGGCATCACCCAGAGCGGCCAGGCCGAGTACGCCCGGGTCACCCAGGCCGACGGCAGCCTGGTGAAGACCGACGGCGTCCCGGACGACGACCTGGTGCCGTCGTTGCTCGCGCTGTCCGACGTGATGGCCACCGGCTGGCACGCCGCGGTGGCGGCCGGCGTCCGCGAGGGCGGGACGGCGGTCGTGGTCGGCGACGGCGCCGTCGGGCTGTGCGGGGTGCTGGCGGCGTCCCAGATGGGTGCCGAGACGGTGATCGCGATGTCGCGGCACGAGCCGCGGCAGGCGATCGCGAGGAAGTTCGGCGCCACCCACGTCGTCGCCGAGCGGGGTGACGACGGGGTAGCCGCGGTCCAGGAGATCCTCGGGGGAGTGGGCGGCGACGCCGTCCTCGAGTGCGTGGGCAACGGCCCGGCGTTCGAGCAGGCCTTCCGCGTCGCCCGCCCCGGAGCCACGGTCGGCATGGTCGGCGTCCCGCACGGGGCCGAGGCGCCGCTGCGGACGATGTTCGGCAGGAACATCGGCCTCGCCGGCGGCATGGCGCCCGTGCGCCGCTACCTGCCCGACCTGCTCGAGCGGGTGCTCAGCCGCCGGATCGACCCCGGCCTGGTCTTCGACCTGACCCTGCCGCTCGACCAGGTCGCCGACGGCTACCGGGCGATGGACGAGCGAACGGCGATCAAGGTGCTGCTGCAGCCCTGACCCCTCCGTCGTCGAGTGGTCTCGTGACGGTTGCCAGGGCAACCTCCTCGACCACCGAAGCTCGGGGTCGAGGGGTCTCGTGACGGTTGCCAGGGCAACCTCCTCGACCACCGAAGCTCGCCGGTCGAGGGGTCTCGTGACGGTTGCCAGGGCAACCTCCTCGACCACCGAAGCTCGCCGGTCGAGGGGTCTCGTGACGGTTGCCAGGGCAACCTCCTCGACCAACGAAGCTCGCCGGTCGAGGGGTCTCGTGACGGTTGCCAGGGCAACCTCCTCGACCAACGAAGCTCGCCGGTCGAGGGGTCTCGTGACGGTTGCCAGGGCAACCTCCTCGACCAACGAAGCTCGGGGTCGAGGGGTCTCGTGACGGTTGCCAGGGCAACCTCCTCGACCACCGAAGCTCGGGGTCGAGGGGTCTCGAGACGGTTGCCAGGGCAACCTCCTCGACCACGAAGCTCGCCGGTCGAGGGGTCTCGTGACGGTTGCCAGGGCAACCTCCTCGACCAACGAAGCTCGGGGTCGAGGGGTCTCGAGACGGTTGCCAGGGCAACCTCCTCGACCAACGAAGCTCGGTGGTCGAGGAGGCCGGCCACGGCCGTCACGAGACCTGTGCTGTCGAGGGTGGCCGGCGCGGCGACGAGAGTCGCGGACGCGGCGGCGACGGTGCGAGACCTGGATGACGTGGAAGGCTCCTGCGGTGGGTCGGTGGTTGACCCAGCGGACGCTAGGAAGGCCCGATGTTCCGGAGCTCAGGCGGCGTCGCGCAGCGCGCCCGGCATCACGCACGGGGCGCAGGCGCAGGTGTCGCTGCAGGCGAGGTAGGTGTGCACTGCGTGCCCGCAGCGCGCGCACGGCAGATCGTGCGTGAGGTGCGTGTGGCCGACGTACGGCCGGTCCTGCACGGTGTCCCACATGGTGTCCACCTCCCTTCTCGTGCTTGGTGTTCTCGTTGGTGGTGATGTCAGTTTCGACCCGGCCCGGGCGGCGCATTCATCGGTGCTGTGATGGGTATTCGGCGCGATCTGGTCAGCGGCTTGCGAAGGCGGAGCGGCGCGGCTCGACGGGCTGGCAGTCGCAGGTGTCGGAGCAGGCGAGGTAGGTGTGGAGCGCGTGCCCGCAGTGCGGGCACGGACGATCGTGCGAGAGGTGCGTGCCGCCGTCCTGGTTGCTGTAGAACATCGGGATCTCCTGTGGTCGTCCTAGGACCGTAGGAGGACCCGGCGTCCCGCGTGATACAACCCGCCAGAACTGGTCACGAGTGACTACGAGGTCGACCCTGACGGTCTAGGTCGTCTGCGCGCGAGCCTCGAGGACGGCCAGGTCACGCTCGGCGTAGCGCCGGTGCTCCCACTCCTCGTTGAGGACCGTCGAGAGCACCTCGTCGACCGGGAAGCTCTCCGGCGGGGGCCAGCCGGGCGCGTCGACCGCCGTCGTGGTGCCGGCCAGCGCGTCGTCGTCGAGGTCGGCCAGCACCTGGCGCACCGTGCCCATCCGGTCGCGGCGCAGGGCCAGCACCTCGTCGAGGGACGGGCGGGCCTCGCGGTCGCACGGGGTCTCCGGGAGAGGTTCGAGCGGTGTCCCACGGGAGGTCGAGCGGATGCCAGGGAGCGGGGTCGCCGAGCAGCCCGCGCCGGACCCACGCGTCGGTCGCGAACAGGAGGTGGCGCAGGGTCTCGATGAACGACCACTCGTCGTCGACGCGCTCGTGGAGGAGGGCCGGGTCGAGCGCCCGGGCGCGGTCGACGGTCTCACCCCAGCGTCGTTCGACGATCTCCCACGCCGTCCGGTAGCCCGCGGCGTCGGTGGGTCGCATCGCGACCCGCTCGGGGTCGCGCCGGTCGAGCTCGGCCACGACGAGCGGGGCGATGTCGACGCCGTTGACGGTCACGTTCTGGATCTGGCCCGTGATCTCGACGTCGACCAGCTCGACGCCTCGCATCACGACCTTCCAGAGGTTGGCCTGCTCGAACCGGGCGCCGGCCAGGTCGACGAGGCGGAAGCGCGCGCCGGAGAGGTTCTCGCGCTCGAAGACGCGGTCGGGCCCGGAGAAGCCGTTCGTGTCGATCATGTCGACAGGCTAGAGCGGGTTGCGGACCATAGACTTCCGCAATCATGAGCAGCCCGACCGCGCGTGCCCTGCTGGCCCTCGAGCACATCTCGGGCAAGCCGGGCATCACCGGCCAGGACCTCGCGACGCGCCTCGGTGTCAGCGACCGCGCGGCTCGGCGCTATGTCGGACTGCTGCGCGAGGCGGGCATCCCTGTGGAGTCGACGTCGGGGCCGTACGGCGGCTACCGCATCGGCCGCGGGGCCCGGCTGCCGCCGCTGATGTTCTCGCCCGAGGAGGCGCTCGGCCTGGTGATGGCGGCCGCCAAGGGCCACCAGGCGGACCGGTCGGCCGGCGGCACGGATGCCGCGCGCGGCGACGCCGTCGACCGGGCGGTCGGCAAGATCGTGCGGGTGCTCCCCTCGGGCCTCGCCGAGCCGGCGTCCGCCCTGCGCCACGTGAGTGCGTCTCGCACCGGCGTCCCGGGCCCCGACCCGCAGATCACCGGCGCCCTGGCCCACGGCAGCGTCAGCGGACGGCGGCTCCGGCTCACCTACGACCGCGGCGACCACCTGCGCCAGTTCGACGTGGACCCGTGGGCGGTCTCGCTGCGCCACGACCGCTGGTACCTGCTCTGCTGGTCGCACACGGTCGGTGAGCGACGCGTCCTGCGCGTCGACCGGGTCGCGGCCGTCGAGGTCCTCGAGCACACGTTCACCCCACCGGCCGACCTCGACCCCGTCGAGGCGATCGACGTGCACCTGTCGGAGGGGTGGGGCATCGCGGTGGAGGTGATCATCGACGCTCCGGCCGCACGGCTCGTCAGCCTCCTCCCGCGTCACCTGGGTCGGCTCGAGCCGCTGCCCGACGGACGCACCCGGTTCGTCGGCTCGACCGAGAACGTGGACTGGTACGCCACCCATCTGGCCCGTCTGGAGACCACGACGTTCCAGGTGGTGTCACCGGACGCGCTGCGCGACGCCGTACGACGTCTGGGGGAGCGGCTGCTGGCAGCGGCCCAGGACTGACGCGGCCCGACGCTCACTCCAGGTGTGCCACCTCGCCCAGCACGGCCACCTGTCGGTTGCGGTAGAAGTCGTCCTGCTGAAGCGTCGTGATGCTGCCTGACGGGGCACGGAAGCTGGCGTACCCGGCGGCCTCGAGCGGCATCCGGATCCAGGAGGCCACCACGAACGTCGCCGCCATCCCGTGTGTGACGACCACCTGGTGCTCGGCATCGCCGGCGAGGACGTCGTCGAGAGCCGCATAGACACGGATGGCCAGCGACCACTTCGTCTCCGCGTCGGGGATGCCCTCGTCGTGCCGCATCCGCTCTCCGTCGGCCGGCGGCGGGACGAAGCGCTCGTCGAGCCAGGCCTGCGGCCCACCCTCGGCCTGACCGTAGGACTTCTCACGCAGGCGCGGATCGGCACGCACCTCGGTGTCGAGGGCGGTGCCGATCGCCTCGGCCGTCTGGCGCGTGCGCCGCAGGTCGGAGGTGACGAGGTCGACGTCCGCGTCGTCGGGGATCCGAGCGCGCAGGGCCGCCCCGATCGCCTCCGCGTGCCGCCGGCCGCGAGCGGTCAGGGCCGAGTCGTACCAGCCACCGACCAACCGCTCGACGTGGTGGGTGGCCTCGGGGTGGGTGACGACGTACACGGTGCGCACCGGCACCACGGTAGTTTCCCTCGGCCCAGCACGATCTCCGACGCCAACGAGACCGGGACGGCGTCGGCGCCCTGACCTACTCGGCTGACCTCGCCCCTCAGGGGCGCGCGACGAGCAGGCAGAACGGGTGGCCGGCCGGATCGGCCAGCACGTACAGGGGCTCGCCGTCGTCGTCCGTGCGATCGAGCAGCACCTGCGCCCCGAGCCCGACCGCTCGTCGCCGATGGCGCTGCAGGTCCTCCACCGTGGGGACGGCGAAGTCGAGATGCAGCTGCATCGGCACCTCGTGGCCCGGCCAGGTCGCCCGGGTCAGGCTGTCGACCTGCTGGAAGGCCAGCTTGCGGTTGCCGTCGTCGTCGACGAGCACCAGCCAGTCGGCCTCGTCGGTCGTGTCGTCGGTGGGAGCCTCGTCGCCGGGCCGGTACCGGAGCCCCAGCAGCTCGCGGTAGAACTCCGCCAGCCCTCGGGCGTCGGTGGTGTCCAGCGCGGTGTGCATCAGCTGTGGGTACGTCGACACGTGGCTTCTCCTGTGCTCGGGACGGGCGCGACGTCCTCATCCCACTCTCCGGTGCGCGCTCGGGCAAGCTCGACGACTAGGGTCCGGCCGATGAGGCTCCGTGAGAGCGTGCGCGCGCTGGTCGTCGACCCCCGCGGCCACGTGCTGCTGGTGCGGTTCGACTGGGAGGGTCTCGGGCTCGCCGACGGGTTCTGGGCCAATCCCGGTGGGGGAGTCGAGCCGGGGGAGTCCCGTCTCGAGGCGCTGCGGCGCGAGCTCCACGAGGAGACGGGCCTGGACGTCGAGACGCTCGGTCCCGAGGTCTGGACCAAGACGGCGTACTTCGAGATGCCGGGCTGGGACGGGCAGGTCGACCACATCCACCTCGTCCGCACCGCGTGGTTCGAGCCACACCCGGAGCTGTCGGCGGCCCAGCTCGCCGCCGAGAACGTCCGTGAGCTCCGGTGGTGGTCACCCGACGAGCTGGCCTCGCCCGCCACCACGTTCGCACCGCGAGCCCTGCCCGACCTGATGGAGAGGCTGCGTCGCGACGGGGTGCCCGACGAGCCCATCCAGATCGAGGGCTTCTGATCCAGCGGCGATAGTGTCGGCCGGTGGCTTCCTCGGGCGTCGTCCTGTTCACCCTCGGCGGCACGATCGCGATGGCCGGGCGCGACGGCGGTGTCGTGGCCCGGCTCGGCGGGCGTGACCTGCTCGACGGCGTCGGCGGGCTCGGCGGGGGTCACGACATCGACGTGCGCGACCTGCCGGCCGTGCCCAGTGCCGACCTCTCGTTCGCCCGCGTGCTCGACGTGGTCGACCAGGCCGGCGAGGCGGTGCGGGACGGCGCCCCCGGCGTCGTCCTGACCCAGGGCACCGACACCCTCGAGGAGACCGCGTTCCTCATCGACACGGTGTGGGCGCACGACGCTCCCTTCGTCGTCACCGGTGCCATGCGCAACCCGACCCTGCCCGGTGCGGACGGGCCGGCGAACGTGGTCGCCGCCGTCCGGGTCGCCCAGTCATCCGACGCCCGCGGCCGCGGTGCACTCGTCGTGCTCAACGACCAGATCCACGCCGCGAGGCACGTCCGCAAGACCCACAGCACGAGCACGGGAGCCTTGCAGTCGCCGGACGTCGGTCCGATCGGTCAGGTCGTCGAGGGTGTGCCCCGTTTCCTCGTGCGCACGCCGCGAGCGACACCGGTCGCCGGCTTCTCGCGCGCCGGCCTCGCGGCGACCAGGGTCTCGCTCTACACGGCCACCTTCGACGACGACCTCGCGCTGCTCGAGCGCGTCGCCGACGGCTGTCACGGGCTGGTGGTCGCCGGCTTCGGTGTCGGGCACGTCCCCGGCGCCTTCGCTCCGGTGCTGGGCGACCTGGCGGCCCGGATGCCGGTGGTGCTGACGTCGCGGACCGGCGCCGGGCCGGTGCTGTCCGACACCTACGGTGCGGCCGGCTCCGAGCGCGACCTGCGCGAGCGGGGGCTGGTCAACGGCGGACTGGTGCACCCCTACAAGGCACGGGTGCTCCTGCGCCTGCTCCTCGCCGCCGGAGCCGACAGCGCGGCGGTCGCGGGGGCGTTCGCAGCACGCGGCTGACCTCTCGGTGCAGGGAGTCTGGACCGTCGACCAGGTGGCGGTCACGAAGGGCTGAGCCTCATCCGACCCGCGATCGTGTGGCGGAGCGGAGCACGATGCGCGGTCGCAGGTGGGCGGCCCTGCCGTGGGTGGTCGACTCGGTCAGCGCGCTGATCCGCTCCTGGTGGGCGATGCCCCAGATCACCGCCTGGGACCGGCGGGTGACGCCGATCCGGCGGTAGGCGGAGCGGATGTGGGTCTTCACGGAGTTGATCGAGAGGAACAGCTGCGTGGCGATCTCCTGGTTGGTGAGGCCCAGGGCGATCAGCGCCACCGACCTCGCGCTCACGCGTGCTCAGGCTGTCGACGACGCCATCCAGGTCCGGATCGTCCGTGGTGGCGAGGCGTTCGGGGACTGCGACCGTGGCGAGCACCTGGTCGACGAGCCACTCGATGGCACCCTGGCTCCGCGGGTCGTAAGCGGGGGCGTGTCGCCAGATGCGGGCGAAGGCCTCGACGACGTAGGTGTCGCTTGCGACCGGTGACGTGGCCGAGCGACGCACGATCACCAGGACCAACGGCAGCGCCACGTCGAACAGCTTGCCGAGAGCGGCCTCGTCGCGGTGCGCCACGCGCAGGATCAGCGTGGTCACGAACCCGGGGCACCGGGCCGGGTCGTTCGGGTCGACCGAGGGCAGGACGTGAACGGACATGGGGGTTCTTCCTTGGTGCGTGGAGGTCTCCGAGATGCGGGGTCTAGGCAGGGCACCAGCCTGTCCGGCCCTCCCGGGCGCCGACAGTGGCGAACTTATGCACTTGCCGGGTCGATAGACGCACCGTTCTCGGTGAAGGCGCGTACGTTCAACGAGAGCCCCGGTGGGGCTCGGTCAGTGGACGAGGGCCACGATGACGAAGTACGGCGACCACCACGACGACCCGTCTCTGGCGGGAGCAGGCCTGTCGATCCAGGACGCCGGGGGCGTTCCTGGGTGTTCCCGGGCCCACGCTGCGCTCCTGGGAGCGGCGGTACGGGCTGCCCACGGCCTCGCGGAGCGTGGGCGGGCACCGGCGTTACCGGCCGGCCGACCTGATCCAGCTGAGCCTGATGCGCGACGAGATCGCGATCGGGCGACACGCCGCCGATGCCGCCCGCTGGGTCCGCGGGATCCTCGACGAGGAACGGCCGGGGATGGCGCGGGTCCGCGAGATCCTGGACGCGTCGCAGTTGCTGGACGCCGGTGCGATCCGTGCGGTTCTCGACCGTGCCCACGACGAGCTCGGACTCGCATCGGCGATCGACGAGGTCGTGATGCCGGCGATGCGCCAGGTCGGTGCGTGGTGGGAGACCGGCCACTGCGACGTGGGCCAGGAGCACCACACGACCGAGGTGGTTCGCAGCTGGCTGGCGAAGATGGTCACCCTCGCGCCGGCGCGGGTCCCCGACGCATGGGTCCTGCTCGGCGACGGGCCCCCGAGACCTCCACACCGTGGGGCTCGAGGCGCTCGGGGCGCTGTTGGCGCAGCAGCGGATCGGCTCACGAGTCCTAGGACCCCGGACGACGCTGCGTACGCTCCTGGCCGCCAGCCTCGTCACGCCGGGCGCCGTCGTCGTGGTCGTCTCGCACCTGCCCACCCAGCGACGCTCGGCGATCGAGTCCCTCGACGCCGTCGCGGCGACCGGCGTCCCGACGTTCTACGCCGGCAACGCGTTCCTCTTCGCGTCGTCTCGCGCGCGGGTGCCCGGGACCTACCTGGGCGAGAGCATCGCCGCTGCCGCGGCCGCGGTGGGAGCCTCGCTGCGCTGCGTGAGCCACTAGCTCATCGCCTCCTCGTACGCCGCGACGACGTCCACCTTCCGTGACCCGAGGTCAGCGGACCCGGTCGTAGACGAGGGCCAGCGTGCCGTGCTCGCCCGCGGTCTGGCTGACGAGCGTCCCACCGCCCCGCGGGCAGGCCGTCGTCGAAGAGGCGCGGACCGCCGCCGAGGAAGATCGGGAAGACCGTCGATCGCCAGCCGGTCGACCTGGTCGGCCGCCAGCAGCGCCTTGATGACGCTCGCACTGGAGAGCACGAGGATGTCGCCGCCGTCGGTCGGCCTTGAGGTCCGCGACCACCTCGGCGGTCGGCTTGTCGACGATCGTCGTCCGCTCCCACGGCGCCTCGTCGAGCGTGGAGGAGAGCACCACCTTGTCGGTGTCGACGAGCCACTTCGCGAAGCCCTCGTCGCGCGGGTCGGCGCCCTCCATGCCGATGACGGTGGGCCAGAAGCCGAGGAAGCCCTCGGCGTTGACCCGCCCGAGCAGGGCCGTCGTCGCCGGCTCCCAGAGGCTGGTCAGGTGGTCGCGGGCGACGTCGGTGACGGCGTACGGCATCACCCAGCCCATGTCGAGCGGGCGTCCGGCCCGGCGTAGCGGCCGTCGAGGGAGAGGCTCATGTTGGTGACGACCCTGCGGCCGCCGTTGCTGCCCGGTCATTTCGTGCTCCTCGTGCTCGGTGGTCGGTGTCGCGGTCCGCGGCGAGGGTCGCCGCGAGCTTGTCGAGGCTCTGGCCGAAGCCGATCTCGATGCCGGCGACGAAGTCCGCGGAGTCGACCGTGCTGTCGGTGATCCGGTAGCGGACGTCGAGGTCCGTGCCGGTGCGGTGGGCCGGAGGCCCGAGGTCGACGTGGGCGGTGAAGGCGAGGCCGCCGTCGGGCAGCAGCGGGGAGAGCCGGTAGGCGAGGCGCTCACCGGGGCGTACGTCGTCGACGACTCCCTCCGCACGCCCGGCGACCACGTCGGAGCCGTCGGCGTCCTCGGCGTCGCGGTACTCCTGGACGATCCGCCCGCCCGGTCGCGCCTCGAAGACGAGCTCTGAGACGCGGAGGTCGTCGGGCATCCACCATCGCGGCGAGCAGGGACGGCTCGGTCAGGTGGCGCCACACCAGCTCGGGGCCCCCGTCGAGCGAGCGCTGAACCCGAAGGTGCGGTCGTCGGCCCAGCCCGGGCTCTGCGCCGCGAGCCGCTCGGCGTCGCAGGCTGACGCCCGTAGCGGTCGAAGGTCTCGCGCGAGCCACCGACCTGCTCGGCAGCTTCGGCGAGCCGGCCGAGCGCGGCCGCCAGGTCGCGCAGGGGAGCGGACCGCAGCGCGTAGATGCGGCGCTGGCCCGATGCGCTGGGACGTGACGACGCCCGCGCGCTCGAGGGTCTGCAGGTGCTTGGTCGTCTGCGGCTGGCGGGCCTCGGCGAGCTGGGCGAGGACGCCGACCGAGCGTGGCCGCTCGGCCAGCAGGCGTACGAGCCGCCAGCGGGCCGGGTCGGCCAGCGCGGTGAGGAGTGCGTCCATGACCCCGACTGTTCCTGGTGAGGTATATTCCTGTCAACGAATATCTCGATCAGATTCCTGGACGACCGAGGTCGGGTCGAGAGACCAGCCATCAACCAGAGGAGGACCACGATGGGCAAGGTGCTCACGCACATGACGATGTCGCTGGACGGGTTCGTCGCCGAGCCGGACGACGGCATCGGCGAGCTGTTCGAGTGGTACGAGGCCGGCGAGGTCGACGTGCCGAACCCGAACGAGACCGTCACCTTCCAGGTCGACGACGCCAGCGCCGGGGTGCTGGAGGACCTGACCGGGAACGTCGGTGCGCTCGTGGCGGGCCGCCGCCTCTTCGACATCGCCGACGGCTGGGGCGACCAGCACCCGGCCGGCGCGCCCGTCGTCGTGGTCACCCACCGACCGCCCGAGGACGCCGCCGAGACGTGGCCACGGACCATCTTCGTCGACGGCGTCGAGGCCGCGATCGGCCGCGCCAAGGAGATCGCCGGCGACGCGGACGTGACCATCGCGAGCACGACCATCACCCAGCAGGCCCTCGACCTCGGCCTGGTCGACGAGGTGTGCGTCAGCCTGGTCCCGGTGCTGTTCGGCGAGGGGATCCCGTACTTCGCCACGCTCGACCGCGGCCACCAGCTGCTCGAGGACCCGGTCGTCGTCCAGGGACGCCGCGCGCTGCACCTGCGCTACCCGGTCCGCCGCTGAGCGGTCGGGTCAGCCGCTCAGGAGCCGTTCGACCGCGCCGCGCACCAGCCCGGAGGAGAGGCGGACCAGGTTGGAGCCGGTGCCGTCGTCCCGGGCCTGGTTGGTGACGAAGAAGACCAGCACCCCCTGGTCGAGCAGGCGGATCAGCTCGCCGTACGACCAGGCGTTGCCGCCGTCGTGCGCGGCGATGACGCCGTACGGACTGTCCTGGATCGCCCAGCCGTAGCCGTAGGAGGTCTCACCGCCGGGCTCCTCGAGCACGTGGGGCCGGAACAGCTCGGCCTTGGCTCTCCGGTCGAGGACCTGGTCGCCCTCGAGCGCAAGGTGCCAGCGGAACATGTCGCGCGCGGTGGAGAGCAGACCGCCGTTCCCACGGAGGTTCCAGTACGGCCCGTCGGCGGCCCACGGGTGCTCGAACGGCCGGCCCTGCGGCTCGCCCCGCGCGTCGTACTCGACGGCGACCTGGCCGGGCTCCCAGTCCGGGAGCACGTAGCCGGTGTCGGTCATTCCGGCCGGAGCGAACAGGTGCTCGGCCAGGAACTCCTCGTAGCCCACTCCCGAGGCCTCCTCGAGGATCGCCGCCAGCAGGCTGTAACCGACGTTGGAGTAGTGGTGCTCGGCACCCGGTGGCGACCGCAGTCGCGACCCGAGCGCGCCGGCGATCATGGCGTCTCGCGACAGCGGCGCGTAGTCGTTGCCGAGCGCCTCGACGAGGCCTGCCGTGTGCGTGAGCAGCTGGTGCACCGTGATCGCACGCTTGTCGGCCGGCACCGGCCCCACGTACTCGCCGATCGGGTCGTCGACGTCGAGCGCGCCCATCATCTCCAGCTTGAGCACGGCCGCGGCCGTGAACTGCTTGGTCATCGACATGACGTCGTACGCCGTGTCGCAGGTCGCCGACACCTGCCGTGCGCGGTCGGCCTCGCCGAACCCCGCGCAGTGGACCAGCTCGCCGTCGCGGGCCGCCACGAACGTGCCGCTGGCGCCGCGGGGGAGTGCGCCGTCGAGGATCTTCGCGATGGGTCGGTCGACCGTCTCGACCGACTCGACCGACTCGACCGGTGACTCAGCGGTCCGGCTGCCGGTGGGTGCGGGAGGGTCGACGGGATCACCGGCGCAGCCGCCGAGGGCGGCCGTGACCGCCACGGTGAGGGCGACCCCGCACCTGCGGGTCGCGCCGGTCACGAGACGGTCCTGCACTCCAGGTCGACCAGGCGCCGTCCGTCGACGAGGCGCTCGCGGGACGTGCAGTCCCAGCCCTGTCGTTCCCGTGACGCCGCGAGCCGCTCGATCTCGGCACATCCGTCGCCGACCGACCCCCGGGTCTCGCAGGAGTGTGCCTCCACCTCGCGCTCCGACGACCCGACCAGGGTGACCGACACGACCGAGGCGACGCCCAGCACCGCGACGGACGCCGCCAGGGCGAACGTCGTCCTCCGCAGGGCGACACGTTCCCTGAGCCCTCCGAGGAGCAACGACAGAGCCTGGCGCACAACCCCGTGGTCCTGCGCCAGCTCGAGGGCCAGGTCGCGCAGGTAGTCGCCGTCACGTCGGCGGCGAGCCCTCGGATAGGCCAGCACACACACGCCGATGAGCCGCGTGCTCATCGGTGTGCTCATGCGGGGTGCTCATGCCGTCCCCGGGATCGGCTGCGCGCGCAGCGCGGCGCGGGCGCTGAGGGCGTCGGCGGTGGCGCGCATCCGCGCGGTCTCGTCACGCAGGGCCGTCGCGCCGCTGCCGGTCAGCGCGTAGTAGCGGCGACGACGCCCACCGACGTCCTCCTCGCGCGTCTGCTCGATCAGCCCCTGCTCCGAGAGCCGGGTGAGCACGCCGTAGAGCGTGCCCGCCGAGAGCCTGACCTTGCCCTCCGAGAGCTCCTCCGCGTCTCGTGCGATGCCGTAGCCGTGGAGCTCACCCGCGGACAGCGCGGCCAGGACGAAGAGTGCCTGCTCGGTCATGGGACGCACTATACATCGTGCGACGATGCATCGATGCGCGGAATCGTGGCGCTCCTACACTCGGCCGGGTGCCGCGCCTCATCCACCTCAACGGCCCCTCACGTGTCGGCAAGTCCACGCTGGCTCGCAGGTACGTCCACGACCACCCAGGAGTCCTCGCGCTCGACCTCGACGTGCTCGCGAGCCTGGTCGGCGGATGGCGCGACGACTTCTCGACCGCGCTGGGGGTCGCCCGACGGCACGGGCGCGCCATGGCGGTGCGCCACCTGCGCGACGGGCACGACGTGGTGTTGCCGCAACTCGTCACCAGCCACGACCGGGGCCCGGGTTTCGAGGCTGTGGCCGACGAAGCCGGCGCGTCGTACGTCGAGGTGGCGCTGCTGGTCGACGAGCGCGAGCATCTGCGGCGTCTGCGCGAGAAGCAGCCCGTCAGCGAGATCGAGGCACACATCCAGGGCCAGCTGGAGGATCCCGACGACGACGTGGTCAGCCGGATCCGCCGGCACCTGGCCGAGTATCTCGCCGGCCGTCCCGACACGGTCCGGCTGGACACCACCGGGGAGGGGGAGGACGCGACGTACGGTCGGCTCCTGCAGGCGCTCGGGGCTCCCTGATCCTTCGACGCCGACGTCGGCGCGTCGCACCTGGGTGGGCGTCCACGGGACGGAGTCAGCCGGCACCCTGGCAGCGCGCGGCCTAGGCGGTGATGCAGTGACGAGAAGTCAGTCCAGGCTCCGCGCGAGGGAGGGAATCACCACCGTCGCGGCGACAAGGTGCAGCCCGACGAGGGCGGCGGCGGTGGAGGCGCCTGCCCCGACGAGGAAGGGCGCGCACCAACGAGATCGCGGTCAGGGCCACCGCCGTCCGCACGAATCGCTCGGCGGGGCGAGCGCTCCACCGACGCAGGGCGGCGGCCAGGACGACACCCACGACCGAGAAGAGGCCGGTCATCACGGTGAACCCGGACAACGGGATCGCCTCGCCACCGTCGGGGACCTCGAACTCGACGCCGACGGCTCGGGCAAGCGCAGCGGCCAGCGTGGTCGCCGCCATCGCGGCGAGCGTGGCGACGCAGCCGGTGCCGGCGAGCCCACGGGGTCGGTGGGGGTGGACGATCTGGCCGACGTCGGTGTCGCCCATGGTGGTCAGGCCCGGCCGCCCCTGCTGCGAGACGTCCCCGGCCGCTCCCCGGGTCACAGCCCGTCCTCCGCCAGGATCTGGTCGAGCTGGGCGTAGCCCTCGTTGACGCCGACCTCCATGCCGCTGGCCAGCCACTGGTCGCGGCTCTCGAAGGAGTCGCACAGCGAGAGCGCGTGCAGCCGGGTGCGGCCGTCGCCGAGGTCCTCGAACGTCACCGTCTCCAGCGAGACGGCGTCCGGCATGCCCTCCCAGGTGAAGGTCTGCACGATGCGGTCCTCGCGGACGGTGTGGAAGCAGCCGCGGAAAGCCCCTTCGTAGTCGTCGTGCCGCGAGGTGTAGCGCCAGGCGCCGCCGTCGCGGGCGTCCCACTCGGTGACCTCGTTCTCGAGCTCCTTGGGCCCATCCAGCGGACGAAGACGTCGGCATCGGTGTGGGCACGGAAGAGCTGGGCCGGGGTGGCTCGGAAGTCGCGCCGGATGTGGATGGCGGGAACCGTCGCGTCGGCCTCGATGGCCGCCTGGTCGTAGCGCTCAGCCCCGGCGGGGGAGGTGCGGTCCTGCTGCTCGGTCGTGGTGTTCATGATGCGGCGGTTCCTTCCTGGTTCGTGCTGCGGGTGGTGTGGGTGGTGGTGTGGGCGCTGCTGTCGTCGTCCATCTCGGCCAGCACGTCGTCGAGGCGGCTGAACCTCTCCTCGGCCTGCCGGCGGTAACGCTCGATCCATTTCGTCATCAGGTCGAACACCTCGGCTTCCAGGTGGACCGGCCGGCGCTGCGCGTCGCGGCTGCGGCTGACCAGGCCGGCGTCCTCGAGCACCTTGAGGTGCTTCGAGACGGCCTGGACGCTCACGTCGTACGGCTCGGCCAGCGCCCCGACGGTGGCGTCGCCCACGGCGAGGCGGGCGAGCATGTCGCGGCGGGTCGGGTCGGCGAGCGCCGAGAAGACGCGGGAGAGCTGATCGGTCATGTGGGCTTCCTCAACCATTGGGTTGATTAAACGTAGACCTGATGAGAGGAGCTTGTCAACCACTCGGTTGAATACGGGCACCACCTCGTCGGTGGCCAGGCCGAAGTGATCAGGCCTGCGCGGACCGGGACCCTTCGCACGACGCCGGGATCCAGTCGTCCCATCTCGACCACCATCGCTGGTCTGTCTCGAGCAGGTGCTCGGCCGACGCGGCCGCGGCGAGGACGTCGACGACGGTTCGCTCGGAGATCCGCCCTTCGACGCGTTGGTGGTGCAGGTCCGTGACGTCCTTCCACCGCCGCTCGCCGGAGGGGGCGACGACCAGGTCGAGTCCGTAGTCGTCAGTGTCGAAATGAGCCTTGCCCCGCACCACGGGGGCTTCGAAGTTGAGGTACCAGTGCCGGAAGGTGCCGTCGGCCTCGAAGATCTTCCAGACGCTGTAGAGCTCGCCCGACTTGTACAGCTGGAGCACGACGGTGCCTCCCCAGGAGGCGTGTCGAGCCCACGGGTGGACTCCGAACGGGTGTTCCGGCAGCTCGAAGGGAGCGCCCGGGTCGAGACGCACGGCGAGGACGTCGCCATCGTCATCGACCACCCGGACGGGAAAGCTGAGCCAGAGGCGCCCATGCAGCACCTCGCGGCGTTCGACCGTTGCACCTCGCGCGAAAAGAGTCACCATCAGGCCCTCATCCGCCAGGTCTCACGGCTGTCACGTGGCTGAGTGCCGATGGCCCCCAGCCCGTCGGGTCGTCGCCCGAGGGCACGAACGCGCAGGCGTACCAGAGCACGAGGACGTCCCACCAGCCCACCTCGACCGGCGTCAGCCGCCGGACGGACTCGTAGCCGGCCCGGAACAGCGCGCGAACCTCCGCGGACACCGGCCCCCAGTCTCGAAAGCGCGTCCCGAGCAGGACCGCCGACCGGGCCAGCTCGTCGATGCAGTGGTCGAGCCTGGCCTCCTCGAAGTCGATCACCGCGGCGACCTCGGTGCCGGCGCACAACACGTTCGACGAGCGGAAGTCGCCGTGGACCAGCTGGGTCGGCAGCCGGTCGGACGGCGCCTCGGCGACCAGCCCGCGCAAGGCGCCGCGGGCGGCGACCGGCAGGTGCTCGCCTCCGGCGTCGAGCCAGCCGGTGATGCGAGTCGCCAACGGCTCCGGTGGACCCGCCGGCGCGACGACCCGATCAGCGTCGGGGTAGGCCGCGAGGGCCCGATGCAGCCGGGCCAGGACCGCGCCGGCGGCGGCCACCTGGTCGCGATCCTCGACGTCGAGGAGGTCGCCTCGGACCACACGCTGGAGGCACATCGAGACGTCGTCGACCTCCACCTGGAGACGACCGCTCAGTGCGGCGACCGGCGTCGACACCGGAAGCCCGTTGCCGTCCAGCCACAGGGTGAGTCGAGCGATCTGCGCCAACCGCGGGAACCGCTCCGCGACGACCGACCACTTCGCCAGCAGCAGTCCGGACGGCGTCGTGACCCAGGCCAGGGCGTTGCCGGAGCTGATCACGATCCGTTCGCAGGCGTCGATCCGCACACCCCAGTGCTCGTCCACCGTGGCTGCGACCCAGCGGCCAGCCGATTCGGCATCGCTGAAGCCGAACCTCTGCTCGAGAGCGCCGTGGGGGTCGAGCGCCTCCCACAGCATCTCCACACGGGGGACCGGCACGACCATGGGCCTATCCCAGCACGCGGGACGTCCGTCAGTGCTGAGGTGGTGTCTCAGCGCGGGTCAGTCGGTGACCCAGTCCATGTGTTCGAGCCAGAGGTCGAACATGGCCCGATCCCCGTGCACCTCCAGCCGAGGAGCCTCGTTCAGCGGGCGGCGCCTGCTGAGCACGAGCAGGAGGTCGGTCGCCGGGCCGCGCACCGCGACGTCCGCCTTGGAGTGCGCGTGTTCCAGGACGACCTGGTCCGGCTCCCGGCGTGCCAGCCACTCTCCGGACGCGTCGGTGGCATGGAAGTGCAGCGTCTGGCCGTCGCCGCGCATCGCGTCGGCGAAGTCGGGCCGGTTCTCCCAGTAGCCGCGCGACGTCATCGTGTCCAGCCAGTCCTCGGTGGCCGCAACGGCAAGGTCCGGCGCCAGCTCGTAGGTCATGTCGAGCGCCGCCGCCGCGTCCGCACGGTGCACGCACGCCTCGCCGAACAGCCGACGTGACCAGAACGCCACGCCGGCGGCGGCGCCGGACGGGTCCCACACCGGCGTGTCGTCGTCGACCGACCCGAAGGCCCGCTTCGCCTCGGTCACGCCGTCGGTCAGCCAGGCGGCCCATTCGGCCGAGTCGGTCGGGGCCGACGCCTGCCGGGCGAACGCGCTGCTCGGCTCGGTCATCCGCTCACCCACGAGCATGGCCACCATCCGCTGTGTCGCGCCGACATGGTCGACCAGATCGGCCAGCGTCCACCGGGGGCAGGTCGGCACCGGCGCCGCGGCGTCCTTGCCCTGCACCCACTCGGCGAACGTGCTCGTCTGTTCGACCACAGCGTCCAGGTACGCGGTCGTCTTCATCGCTGCCTCTCCTGCTGAGCTCGGCTTGTCCACGGTCATTTCTCCTCAGGCCCCGGAGGGCCGGTAGCGGAGCCAGACGACTCCGGATCGATAGGGCGTGGCCGACACCAGCTGGAGACGGATGGGGCCGACGCCGTCGAGGATGCGTGGGCCGGCCGGCCACACGTGCGGGTTCACCCAGAACCAGAACTCGTCCACCAGCCCTGCCTGGGCAAGGGTGTGCGCCAGCTCCCCGCACCCGGAGATGATCAGGTTGCCCGGGTGCTTGTCCTTGAGCGCTGGGACGGCCTGCACGACGTCGCCCTCGATGAGGGTGGCGTTCCACGCCAGCGGCCCGGAGACGGTCCGCGAGGCGACGTACTTCGGCATGCCGTTGATCTGCTCCGCGTAGGAGCCCATCATCGGGTCCTCGCCGAGGTGTGGCCAGACGGCCGCCAGTCCTTCGTACGTCGGGCGGCCGAGGAGGAGCGCGTCGGCCAGGGTCAGCTGCTCGAGGCCGGCGTCGCCGCTGTCGGCGTCCAGCTCGAGCCACTCCTCGGGTGTGGGCGCCTCGAAGGCGCCGTTGACTGCGATCTGGTTGTGTACGACCACCTTTCCCATGCCGCCGAGACTAGGAAGCCGCACGAGCGGTCCGCATCTGTCGAACAACTGGTGCTGATGGACGGTTGGCAACCCGCGGTGCCTATCGGTGAAGCCGACCGACTAATCGCCGATAAGTGACATTATGTCAGATTGCGCAGGTGACCCGCCCCACTCCGCTCCCCGCCAACGCGGTTCAACGCGACACCGCTCACGTCAGGCGGTCACGTGCGTGGGCCGGTATCGCATGGCGACCGCGCCCGACCGGAACTCATGGCGCTCCACGAGCTCGAGCTGGATGCGCTCGCGCAGACCGGCGAGCAACGTCGGCCCGTGTCCGGCAAGGACCGGCTGGACAACGAACTCGTACTCGTCGATCAGTCCCAGTCCTGCCAACGCCAGGGGCAGCGTCACGCCACCCACCCACAGGCGTTCGCCTGACTCCTGCTTGAGCCGCTGAACCGCTTGCCCCACGTCGCCTCGCACCAGCTCGGCATTCCAGTCGACCCCGCTCAGCGTGCTCGACACGACGTACTTCTTCGCCCGGTCGATGGTCTCGGCGAACGGGATCTGCCCCTCATCCATCCAGTCAGGCCACCTGCCCGTGGCCGGCTTCCGCCACGCCGACTCCATCATCTCGTAGGTCACGCGGCCGAACAGCAGGGCATCGGCCCGCGCCATCTCAGCGGTCCAGTAGCGCATCGACTCCTCGTCCGGGGGGAGCCCGGCCTCGTGATGGCAGCAGCCGTCGAGCGTGACGTTGATCGAGTATCGAAGCGGTCTCATGTCGTTGCCCTCTCTTGATGTGCGCCCCGCGTTCACCGGACCGCACTCAGACTGCTGCCGGTGCCATGGCTCATCGGCCCCGCCGAAGCTGGACGGACACATCGGTCGTGGCTGGGTCAGTCCTTCTTCGCAGCGGACGCGTCGACGCAGACGACTCCCCTGTTGCCGTCCTGGTCGGCGATCACGGTGAGCGAGGGCGCGTTGCTGTCATCGACGACGGTCCCGCCCGCAGCGAGGGCGGCGGCGATCCGTTGCTCGACCACCTCGGGCGCCACATAGACCTCGATGTGGAACCGCTGGCGCGGGGGCTCCTGCTCGTCGGTGTCGCCGAACCACAGGTTCGGTACCCGTCCCGTGGCGTCCCGGATCTCGTCGCTGGGGGTCCCGCGGCCCTGGGCCTCGGCGCTCCCGGTCAGCAGGGCGGCCCAGACGGGGGCGATGGTCGCGGAGCGCGCCGTGTCGAGGCCCAGCTCGATGTCGCTGACCGAGGCCGGGTCGGCGTCGAGCTCGTGGTGGGCAGCGATCTCGGTGATCCGTCGCGCGAGGTCGACGTCCTGCTGGGTCACCCATTCGACGACGTACTCGGTGCCCTCGTCGTCGCGGTAGATGGCGTCGTCGGTGACCAGCTTGAGATCGACGTACCCATGGCCGATCGACACGCGCGGATGGTGGCCGAGCGTGTCACCCGCGTCGCCCACCGCGGCGACGAACCGTGCGCCGGCACCGAAGTCATCAGTCACGTAGCGGGCATGCAGTCCCTGGGCGAGCTTGCGCCAGTCGGACAGGTCGGCCGCGGCGATCTGTTCACCCTTCAGCATGTCCATGGACGGGACCCTATTCCTGATCCAGCTCGCAACGCTGGCGCACCGAGCCCCGGGTCGGCGCCGGGGCCGGGCCTACCGCCGCGACTGAGACGGAAGCGCCGTGACGGCCCGGCCGCCGGCACCCCAGTAGAACGGTCCGCGGGTCGCGTGCACGCGGATGTCCCAGCCCAGCGCCGTCAGCTGCTGCTCGAGCCCCTCGACCGTGTGCGGCACCTTGACCGCTCGGTGCGCCGTGCCGTCGCGCAGCCGACGCCGGATGGTCGTCGAGGCCTCCCCCTCGATCAGCTCCTCGCTGGTGCGGTACGCGTCGTCGACGAACAGCACCCGCCCTCCAGGCACCAGGCTCAGCTCGACCCGGGCCCAGAAGTCGGCGATCCGTGTCGCCGGCACGTGGGAGATCCAGAACCCCATGAACACGACGTCGTAGCGACGCCGCGGCTGCCAGGAGAACAGGTCGTCTCGCAGGAACTGGACGCGGGACAGGTCGGGTCCGACGCGCTGCATCGCCAGGGCCAGCATCTCCGGCGATGCGTCGACAGCGGTCACCGACGAGGCGTGGCGCAGCAGCTGCGGCGTCCACGTGCCTGGCCCACACGCCAGCTCCAGGACGTCGCCTGCAGGGGCGAAGTCGTCGATCGCCTGCTCCAGCTCGTCACCCCCGGGTTCGTCGAGCCCGCCGTCGAGGTACTCATCGGCGACGGCTCGGTAGTAGTCGATCTGCTCGGCCAGCAGCTCGTCATCGCTCGTGTCCACGGGGTCACGCCTCCTCAGCACCAGGGTGGATCTCGGTCCCGTCGAGGGTCGGCCCTCCCCCAGGGCCAAGGTCAAGTGTGTCGATTCAGGAGTTGAGGATGATGTCCTTCAATTCAGTCAGGGTCTCGATCCGATGACTGGCCTGTGAGAAGTCATGTGCTTGTGTGAAGTCGTTATGGACGATGGCACACTCAATACCGGCCGCCACGGCCGAGTTCAGCCCTCTGGATGAATCCTCGACGACCAGTGTCTCTTCCTTGGTGGCTCCAAGCGGTTCAAGCCGGTCAGGTATGGCTCCGGGTGCGGCTTGGCGAGCTTGTAGTCTTCGCGAACAAGGACGAAGTCCATGAATTGCCTGATCTGGCGCTTTTCATGGATGAACTCAAAATCCACACGTTTTGCCGTCGTCACGATGGCCATGCGGACGTACTTTGACAGTTCAGCAAGAGCTTCGACGACGCCTTCGATCTCAATGGCTTCTGTTCTCAGATATTCCTGATAGTAGTCATTACGGACCTCGCGCTGCCTGCTGATGGTCTGTTCATCAATACCTGCCGCCCTGGCTTGGGCCCACGTGCCCAATCCCTGGCTCATGTCCCGGAGGTATTGTTCCTTGTCCACAGTCAGACCAATGTCCGCCAGGGCGCGTTCTCCAGCTTTGTAGTACCAGAATTCGGTATCCACCAGAACACCATCATGATCGAAGAGTATGTACTTTTTCACTCCCGTGATCCTTTCCTAGGAGCGGGCAGCAGCAAGCGAACCTGAGCGCGCGAATCCAGTGCGTGGTCCAACGCTAACCGACTGATCTGATGCCCTTCGACAGGGCGAGAGCTCCCGTGACGAGGGTGCAGATGGGAACGGGAACGCGGAGAGGGTTGGGCGCTGCGCTGGCCGTTGTCGTCATCGCAGGCTGTCGGTTTCCGCCCGCCGGCCAACGACTGAGTCCTCCGTACGCCGTGCCTCCGGCCACCCGTGGCCGGTCCGGCTATGACACTCAGGCCGGCCGGGGTTGCTCGGTTCCGCCGCGGTCGGGTCGGGCGCGCCGCTGCCGGGCGTTGTAGTAGGTCTCGCCGTAGCTGAAGACGCCGAAGATGACGGTAAGGCCACCGGCGTAGAACAGCATCTCCGGCAGGCTCATCACGGGCTCGACGGCATCGACGACCAGGAGGATGGCCAGCGTGGCTGCACCGACGATCGGGGGCACCGCCCAGTGCTCGCCGTCGAAGCCGCGCTTCTGGCGGACCTGACGGTGGATGCCGGTGCCGAGCAGCATCACGACCAGGGTCGCGGACGTCACGTCGACTCGCCCGATCTCGTTGGCCCCGAACGACCAGGACGAGAGGCCGACCCAGGCGACCGCGACCGCCATCCAGACCCACCACCAGGGCTCACGGAGGACCTCACGCGTGGCCCGACCGATACCCATCGTCGGCGGCGTGGACGGCGTCATGTCCTCATGATGCCCCGACCACCGACCAGGCACACCCCTCCCGCTCCCGCTGCGGAGGGTCTCGGCGGACAGAACTAGGGACATTTCCTGATGTCGGGACCTACCTCAGACGCCGACCCTGAGGTAGCCCTGATCGCACTACGAGGGAGTCCGTCTCCGTGTTGCCGTACCCCTGCCAGCGCCGACCCGAGCTGTTCTTCGACACCCGCGGTCAGACGCTCGAGCTCGCCAAGAAGCTGTGTGCCGCCTGCCCGGTCCGCGGCGAGTGCCTGTCCGAGGCGCTCCAGCGTGGCGAGCCGCACGGCGTGTGGGGTGGGCAGATCCTGATCGACGGCGAGGTCGTCGCGACCAAGCGCGGACCCGGCCGTCCGCGCCGCGCGGCCTGACGTCACCGAGCACCCTCATCCCCGGTCCCCGCCAGTGCCGGGCCGACGTGAGAGGCATGGCCTAACGTGCCCGCTGTGATCGTCGGACGCTCCGCGGAACAGTCGCGGATCCATCGCCTCGTGGCCGATGCGAAGGACGGCCGCAGCAGGTCGCTGGTGCTGCGGGGTGAGGCCGGGATCGGCAAGACGGCGCTCCTCGACTACGCCGAGCGGGTCGCCGGCGGCATGAGGGTGCTGCGGGTGGTGGGGATCGAGTCCGAGGCCGAGGTGGCGTACGCCGCCCTCCAGCTGATGTTCGTGCGCGACCTCGACCGGTTGGACGCGCTGCCCGGCGCCCAGGCGGAGGCCCTCCGGGCCGCGTTCGGGGCGAGCAGCGCCCCGGTCGAGCGGATGCTGCCGGGTGCGGCGACGCTGTCGCTGCTCTCCGAGATCGCCGGCGACCGGCCGCTCCTGTGCCTGCTCGACGATGCCCAGTGGTTCGACCAGTCGTCGATCGACGCCCTGCTCTTCGCCGTACGCCGCCTGCACGCCGACCCGGTCGCGACCATCTTCGCCGCCCGCGACGGAGAGCGCCCGTTCCCGGCGCCCGGGATCGAGAGCGTCACGCTCCCCCGGCTCGTTGCCGCCGACGCCGCCCGTCTGGCCGGGGCGGCAGGGCCGCTGCCGAGCGACGTGACCGACCGCATCCTCGCCGAGTCCGAGGGCAATCCGCTCGCCATCGTCGAGCTGGCCGCCCACGCGACCGAGGCGCCCGTGGTCCCGGCGCCGGTCACGCCGCTGCCGGCCGCGGGGCGGCTCGAGGAACACTTCCGCCGGCAGGTGCGTGCCCTCGCGACGCCGACCAGGACCGTCCTGCTGCTGGCCGCCGCCGACCACGGCTCCGCGCTGCCGACCGCTCATCGCCGCCGCCGCCGAGCTCGGGCAGCGACGCGGGCGACTTCGAGCCGGCCGAGCGGAGCCGGCTCGTCCACGTGACCGCCGACGGCGTCGTCTTCCGCCATCCCCTGATCAGGGCGGCGGCCTACCAGGAGGCGCCCTTCACCCGTCGGGCTGCCGTGCACCAGGCACTCGCCCGCGTGCTGACCGATCCGCAGGACGCCGACCGGCGCGCCTGGCACGTCGCGGCCGCCACCAGTGGGCCGGACGACGCGGCTGCGGACGGCCTGGTGCAGGTCGCCCGGCGGGCGACGGGACGTGGCGCGGCGGCGGCTGCGGCGCGAGCGCTCGAGCGGGCGGCCCGGCTGACCGGCGCACCGACCATCCGCGGCCGGCGGATGGTCGCGGCCGCCCGGGCGGCGTACGACGCGGGGCAGCTGGACCGTGCCGTCGAGCTGGCCGCCACCGGCGCCGAGCTGACCGACGCGCCCGGTGAGGTGGCGGAGGCCGGCTGGATCCGAGCCCAGGTGGCCTACGAACGGACGTCGCCGGCCGAGGCGTCCAGGATCGCCCTGGAGGCAGCCGCCCCGGTGCTCGCGACCGACCCGGACCTTGCTGTGTCGATCCTGACCGAGGCCACGTGGTGCGCGCGCGACGCGGGCGATCCGGCTCTGCTGCGGCGCTGCGCGGAGCGGCTCCGATCGATTCCGGCGGGCCCCAGCGGGCGGATCGACGGGTTGGTCGGGTTCGCCGACCTGCTGTGTGGCGACCTCGCGGCGCGGTCGAGCCGATGCGCACCGTGTTCCTCGCCGCTCAGGACGGCACCAGCCGCGACAAGCTGGGGCGGCTGAGCGCGGCTTTCATCGGGTTGCTGATCGGTGAGGACGAGCCGGCCGTGGTGATGCTCGACGCCCTCGTCGCGGAGCTGCGAAGCCGCGGCGAGCTGGGCTGGCTGCCCTACGCCCAGGAGCCGCTGGTCCTCGCGCAGCTGGTGACCGGCCGGATCCCCGACGCGGACAGCAACGTCGTGGAGGCGATGGCACTGGCCGACGAGCTGGGTCTGGATCTCGAGGTCGTCGTCCTCTCCGCCCCGGCGGCCTGGCTCGCCGCGGCCCGGGGCGACCACGACCGCGCCGAGCGGCTGGCCGCGCTCGTGCTCGACGACTCGCGACAGCACGCGATGGCGGCCGCGCAGGCCACGTGGGCGCTCGGCCTGGTCGACCTCATGAGGGGCGATCCACAGAGCGCGCTCGGCCGGCTCGAGCTCGTGTGCGGCGGAGCACCCGGTCGCGACGTCACGGTGCGCGCTGTCCCTGACCAGGTCGAGGCTGCGGTGCGGGTCGGTGACACCGACCGGGCGCGACGGTTCCTGCCCGGACTCACCGACTGGGCGACGTACTCGAGGAGCCCGGTGGCCACCGCCCTCCTGCTTCGTTGTCGGGCGCTCCTCGACGACGACGGCGCCGCGGACGCCTGGTTCGAGGAGTCCCTGGCCGTCGAGCGCTGCGGTCCCTACGACCAGGCGCGGACCCGGCTCCTGTTCGGTGAGTGGCTACGCCGGCACCGGCGTCCCACCGCGGCCAAGGAGCGGCTCGTCGAGGCGTACGAGACGTTCGACCGGATCGGCGCCCAGGGCTGGCTGCCGCGCGTCCGGTCCGAGCTGACCGCGCTCGGCGAGACCGTCCCGGGCGACGCCGCCGCCGGGTACGCCGGCGGCCTCACCCCGCAGGAGCTGCAGGTGGTGCGGCGCGCGGCCCTGGGCCTGAGCAACCGGGAGATCGCCGCCGAGCTCTTCCTCAGCCCACGGACGGTCGGCCATCACCTCTACAAGGCCTACCCGAAGCTGGGTGTCAGACGACGCGCCGAGCTGGGGCAGCTCGACCTCTGAGGACTTCCAGCACCAGTCGTTCGACCGATGCGGAGGTGCCGGACCGGTACCTAGCCTCGAGGGCATGGCAACGTCGGTCCAGGCAAGAACGATCATGTACGCCGTCGTGTCGGCCGATGGCTATGTCGCGAGGCCGGACGGCGACATCGGCCCACTCTTCGACTGGTTCGGCAGCGGAGACGTCGCCTGGGAGTGGAACGGGGTCGAGCTGCGCACCGCCCAGGCGTCCAGGGACTTCATCCGGACCGTCTACTCCGACATCGGCGCGATGGTCGTCGGGCGCTACGTCTTCGACCAGACGAACGGCTGGGACGGTCAGGCGGTGGCCGGCGACCGCGTCTTCGTGGTCACCCACGAGGCGCCCACAGACTGGGAGTTCGGCGACACCGCCCCCTTCACCTTCGTGACCGACGGGGTCGAGTCGGCCGTCGCCCAGGCCCGCGAGGTTGCCGGGGACCGGATCGTGGACGTCGCCGCCGGCGACGTCGGTGGGCAGGCGCTGCGCCTCGGCCTGATCGACCAGGTGGTCATGAACGTCGTCCCCGTGGTGTTCGGCGAGGGCCGACCGTTCTTCGGCAGGGGCGCCGGCGAGGTCACCCTCGGCAACCCGTCGCTGGTCGCGCAGGGCGACGGCGTGACCCACCTCCTGTACGACGTGCCGCAGTCTCACCCGGCGTAATTCGCGTGCGTGGCCCGTGTCGGAGCACCTAGCGTCGATCACCTCACGGGCACCGACGGCGTGCCCTGCTGCGGCTGCGAGTCAGCGGATCGGAGATCCGGAACGAGATGACCACTCACCTCCACGCGCTCAGCATCGACGCGAACGACCCGCGTGCGCTCGCGACCTTCTGGGCCGGCGTCCTCGGACGCGAAGGGGTCGACGAGCCCGGCGACGGCGTCGCCCTCCCGCCCAGCGACGACACCGGGTTCCGGGTCGAGTTCTTCCCGACGCAGGTGCCGAAGACGGTCCCGAACCAGATGCACTTCGACCTGACCAGCACGTCGCTCGACGACCAGCAGCACATGGTTGCCAGGGCTCTCGAGCTGGGCGGTCGCCACCTCGACGTCGGTCAGCTGCCGGAAGAGGGTCATGTGGTGCTCGCCGACCCGGAGGGCAACGAGTTCTGCGTCGTCGAGCCGGACAACAACTTCCTCGCCGGCACGGGGCTCATCGGAGCACTGTCGAGCGACGGCACGCAGGCGGTCGGCTACTTCTGGAGCAAGGCGCTGGACTGGCCGCTGGTCTGGGACCAGGACGAGGAGACCGCGATCCAGTCGCCGCGTGGAGGTTCCAAGATCTCGTGGGGCGGGCCCCCGGTGATGCAGAAGACCGGGAAGAACCGGTGGCACCTCGACCTGGCTCCCCCGGCCGACGGCGACCAGCAGGCCGAGGTCGACCGGCTCGTGGCGCTCGGCGCGACCCGCATCGACATCGGTCAGGGCGACGTCAGCTGGGTGGTCATGGCCGACCCCGACGGCAACGAGTTCTGCGTGCTGACCCCCCGCTGAGGGACCGACGTCCCCCGCCGGAGGCCCCCGACGAACGACGGCGTGGTCAGGCTGGGCCCGTGACCGTGGGGTGTCTCGTGGGCGGCCGCCAGCCCTTCCAGCGTGGCGTCCTGGTCGCTCATGGCCAGCGCGACCCCGGAGAACATGCTGCGCACGTAGCGATCGGCCTCGGCCGGCGGCACGCCCCGGGCCGCCGTCCACCGGGCCACGCAGGGCAGGTGGCTCAGGTGCGCGGAGATGGTGGCCGTGGACGCCGACAGCGCGTCGAACGCGCCGGGGTCGGTCACCTCGAGGCTTCCGCCGAGACGGTCGAACAGGGCCGCGACCGGTGCGACTAGAAACGTGACGGCGCACCCCGCCCGGCACGGATACGGTTCCCTCATGTCCGACCTGAAGTTCGCCTTCGTGCTCTACGAGAACATGACCGCGTTGGATGCGATCGGCCCGATGGAGGTCCTGCGCTTCATCCCTGGTGCGCAGCTCGAGTTCGTCGCCGAGACCGCCGGACCGGTGGTCACCGACGCCCGCACCCTCTCCCTCAACGCCACCGCCACCTTCGACGACGTCGACTCCCCCGACGTCGTCGTGGTGCCCGGCGGGCCCGGCACGGCCGACGTCCTCGACGGGGCGCTCGTCGACTGGCTGCGCCGCGTGCACCCGACGACGCGGTGGACCACGTCGGTGTGCTCGGGCTCGCTCGTGCTCGGCGCGGCCGGGCTGCTGACCGGAGCCACCGCCACGTCGCACTTCTCCGTGACCGACCTGCTCCCGATGTTCGGCGTGGAGCCCTCGACCGAGCGGGTCGTGGTGAACGACGACCGCAGGGTGATCACCTCGGCCGGGGTGGCCGCCGGCATCGACATGGCGCTGCAGCTCACCGAGCTGCTCACCGACACACTGACGGCGCAGGCGATCCAGCTGGTGATCGAGTACGACCCCCACCCACCCCATGCGACCGGTTCGCTGGACGCCGCCCCGCCGGACGTCGTCCGCCGGGCGGTCGAGGTGGGCCGACCGCATGGCGCCATCCCGGAGCACTGGCAGCCGGCCGGCTAGTCCACGTTCACGGGTACCCGAGCCCGTCGGTGCCGATCCAGGTGGCGACGCACGCCTCGTTGTCCTCGGGGTCGGCGAGCACCCGCCACGACGGCGACATGGTGTCGTCGACGACCCGCCCGCCGGCGGCCACCGCCGCGGTGACCCGTGCAGCGGCCTCCTGGTGCGGCACCCAGACGTCGAGGTGGATCCGGTTGCGCTGCGGTCGTGGGGCGTCCATCTGCTGGAAGCACACGACCGGGCGGCGGCGCAGCGGGTCGTTCAGCTCCTGCGCCGGCCCGCCAGAACCGCGAGGGTGACGTCTAATGGGTCCATGCGCCGCACACGCTGGTTGGGACTCGTCGTCGCCTCACTCCTCATCCTCAGCGGTGCCGCCGGCACCTCGACCGGCTCACCGCCGGCGCCGCCGTCCGTCGCGGGCCCGACCGCGGCGGCTCCGGCGCCCGCGCCACGCCTGGCGGCGCTGCGGCCGGCGAAGCCGCCGCGCAACGACGCGACCGGCGACGACCTGATCGTCAGCGACCTCGTCGTCACCACGAAGGTCGACTCCGACCGTGACGGCAGGCGCGACGTCGTCCGGGTCGTGATCACCCGGCCCCGCCCCGGCCTCGTCGGCGGACGCCGGCTGGCGACCGTGGCGACGGCGTCGCCGTACTTCTCCTGCTGCAAGGACGTCCCCAACCACGACGTCGACCTCCCGCTCGGCCAGGAGCCGCCCGACGCCGACGACGTCGACGCCACCACCCCCGACACGATGTTGAGCGGGCTGAGGTCCGAGGGCGCGTTCTGGGCGCGCCGTGGCTACGCCTACGCGCGGGTGGCCTCGCTCGGCTCCAACCGGTCGACCGGCTGTCCCACGGTCGGCGACGACCTCGAGACCGCCGGCCCGGTCGCGTTCGTCGACTGGCTCAACCATCGCGCGGTCGGGCGCCGGGCGGGCGGCAAGGTGGTGCGGGCGAGGTTCGCCACCGGCAACGTCGGCATGATCGGCACCTCGTACGACGGCACCCTGCCCAACATGGTGGCGGCCACCGGCGTCGAGGGCCTACGCGCGATCGTGCCGCTGTCGGCGATCTCGAGCTGGTACGACTACTACCGCCAGGACGGCCTGGTCGTCGCGCCCGGCGGATACCAGGGCGAGGACACCGACGTCCTCGCCGAGTTCGACTACACCCGCGCCGACCAGGACGTCTGCGACCCGGTCATCGACGACCTCGAGTCCGACCAGGACCGCCGCACCGGCGACTACTCGCGCTTCTGGGCCGAGCGCAACCTGGTGCCGCAGGCCGACCGGGTGCGCGCCGGCGTCCTGATCGGGCACGGGTTCGGCGACACGAACGTCAAGCCGTCGCAGGCTGCGCGCTGGTACGCCGCGCTGCGCAGGGCCGGTGTGCCGACCAAGATCTGGTGGGACCAGGGCGCGCACGGCACCCCCCTCCCCCAGGGGCTGGTCAACCGTTGGTTCGACCACTTCCTGTACGGCGTCCGCAACGGCGCCGCCAGCGGGCCGAGGGCCGCCGTGACCGACAGCGGCGACCGGACCCGGTGGTACGCCGACTGGCCGCGGCCCGGTTCCCGGCTGCGCCCCTACGGCCTGCGTGGCGGGTCCCTGCGCCCTGACGGCGCCAGTGGCAAGCGGCGTCGGTCCTTCACCGACGACCCCAGCCTCAACGCCGACGACGTCTGCACGACCCCGGGCAGCCGGCACGCGCTCACCTTCCGCACCTCCCGCCTGCCTCGGGGTCTCGACCTCAGCGGCACCCCGCGCGCCCGGCTCAGGCTGGCGTTCGACCGGCCGGCCGCCAACGTCACGGTGGCGCTGTGCTTCACGAGGGGCGACTTCACGCAGGTGCTGACGCAGGGCTGGGCCGACCCTCAGAACGTCGGCTCCCTGCGCAGGACGAAGCCGCTGAGGCCCGGACGCTTCTACGGGGTCGACGTGCGGCTGCAGCCGCTCGACCTGCGGGTGCCCGAGGGCGCGCGGGTGTCGTTCGTGGTGATGGCCAGCGACCACGACTTCACGGTGCGCCCCCCGGCCGGCACCCGGGTGACGCTCGACCTGGAGCGGAGCGGGCTCAGACTGCCCGTCGTCCGATAGCTAAGCCGGCCGGGAACGGACCAGCACGCCGATCTTGTCGATGCGGTGCTCGGGGTTGTCGAACTCGTCGGCCCAGTAGTTGCCCTCGGCGTGGTCCTCCTGGGTGCGGCACGTCGACAGGGTGATCATCGCGCGGGTCGGGGTCGCGCCGGGTCGCCCGGGCACGGCGGCGCGCTGCTCACGCAGCGACCGCGGCCGGCGGAACGAGGTGATCCGGGTCGTGGTGATCTCGTAGACGTACTCGGTGGCCCCGGCCCGCACCACCACCCGGTCGCCACGGCGCAGGTCGGGCAGGAACTCGAAGATCCGCGTCGACGACGTGCGGTGGCCGGTGACCTGGTAGTTGCCGATGCCGCCGGGGCCGGCGCCGCCGCGCGGACCGTGCGGGCTGGCCGCGATGCCGGTGTTCTGGATGGCGTGGCCCGCGGCGTCGTCGGTGAAGCCGCGGTAGGTGCGCACCTCGAGATCCACGAGGTCGAGACCCGGGATGGTGATCCGGGCGTCGCGGGGGCGCCCGTCGCTGACGACGTACCGCGGCGGGGGCTCGGGTGCGGGCGACGACGACGGCTCGGGCGCGACCGGCGCCGAGGGGGACGCGGCCGGCGACCGCTTCGGCTGGGCGTTCTCGCCCTCGGCCGTCGAGCAGGCCGACGCCAGGAGGGCCACCACCAGGGCGACCCCGCCGGCGCGGCGGAGCTCAGACGTCTTCAAGTCGCGGCAGCACCTTCTCCACCACGTCGGTGGTCCAGCCGACCGGGTCGTCGCCCGCCGGCACGAGCACGACGGTGTCGACCCCGAGCGCGGCGTACCCCTCCATGTCGGCGAGGAAGCCGTCGGCGTCGGCCTGCGGGTCGCCCGAGCCGATCACGCTCTTCTCGATGGCGTCGTAGTCGGTGCCCGCGTCGTCGCAGTGGGCACGCAGCACGTCGAGCTTGTGTCGGACGACGTCGTGGCCCTCGCCGAACAGGTTGCACATCTGGGCGTGCCGCGCGACCAGCCGCAGCGTCTTGCGTTCACCCGAGCCGCCGACCAGCACCGGCGGGTGCGGGCGCTGGTAGGCGGGCGGCACGTTGACGGTCTCGGCGAGGCGGTAGTGGGTGCCGTCGTAGGCGCCCTCGTCGTCCCCCCACATCTGCAGGCAGACCTGCAGGGCCTCCTCGAGCCGCTCGAACCGCTCGGACGTCGACGGGAACGGGACGCCCAGGCCCGCGTGCTCTCGGTCGTACCAGGCGGCGCCGATGCCGAGCATCGCCCGGCCGCCGGACAGCCGGTCGAGCGTGGTGACCTGCTTGGCGAGCAGACCCGGGTGGCGGTAGGTCACCCCGGTGACGAGCAGGCTGAGGCGGACCCGCTCGGTGACCGCCGCCAGGTAGCCCAGGGTGGTGTAGCCCTCGAGCATCGGCTCGGCGGGTCCGCCGAGGTTCTCCATCTGGAACCAGTGGTCCATGACGGTGAGGAGGGAGACGCCGCCCTGGTCGGCCACCCGCGCCGTCTCGGTGAGGCGCTCCTCGAGCGTCGTCGACCAGTCGGGGTGGCTGAAGTTCGCGTAGTGCACTCCCAGCTTCATGCTTTCGAGGGTAGAGACCCGGCGGTTGGCCGTGAGACGGTCCGGCGGTGACCGACCAGCCCTCCCCCGAGCACCGCCGCCCTGACGGCGTCAGCGACGCCACCGTCGAGGCCCTCGGCAAGCTCTCCGCGGCACTCGACCACGTGGAGGACGCGCGTGGGCACCTCTACGCCTTCCACCGACTCTGCGGGAGCGCGGAGTCGACGCTCGAGGAGGCGACGGCGATGATCCGTGACGCCGGCCACGACGACATCGCCGACGCGCTCGACCGCGACGTGCTGGGTCGCAACCCGCTCCCGGGCAGGTGGTCGTTCCAGATGGTCGAGGAGTACGACGACGGCTACTACGCGGCCGCGAAGGGCCTGGAGCAGCGTGCGATCGACCAGCTCGTCGAGGGACGACGCCACCTGTTCGAGGCCGAGATGAAGGAGCTGCGGCGCACCCGCGACCGCCCGGGGCACGAGGCGACGCCCGCCGACGTGCCCGACGGATCCTGACGCGCCACCCCGCAGCCGCCGCCGTTCGCCCACGGCTCCTCGCCTACCATCACCGCCATGGTGACCAAGGTGAACCGTCGCATGACGACCCGATCCGGCGGCGTGCTGGCCGCGCTCGTCCTGGTGCTGGGTCTCTCGGCCTGCGGTGACGAGACCGGCGACGACGACGGCGACGGTGGCGGCTCGGGCGCGGCCTCGGAGCGCACCCACGAGCCGCAGCCCGAGAACCCCGACGGCGCCCCGTGCGAGTACGTCCCCGGCGGCGAGGCGGCGAAGCCGGCCGACCCGCCGGCCGCCACGGCGGCCTACACCGGCACGGTCGACGTCACGCTCGAGACCAACAGCGGTGACGTCGGCGCCACCCTCGACGCGACCGCAACGCCCTGCACGGTCAACTCGTTCACGTCGCTGGCCAGCCAGGGCTACTTCGACGACACGTCGTGCCACCGGCTCACCACCGAGGGCATCTTCGTCCTGCAGTGCGGAGACCCCGCGGGCACCGGCGAGGGTGGACCCGGCTACACCTTCGCCGACGAGCTGACCGGCTCCGAGACCTACCCCGCCGGCACCCTCGCGATGGCCAACGCCGGGCCCGGCACCAACGGCTCGCAGTTCTTCATCGTCTACGAGGACTCCACCTCCTTGTCGCCGGCGTACAACGTGTTCGGGAAGATCGACGAAGAGGGCCTCGCAGCGGTGCGTGAGATCGCCGAGGCCGGGACCGACAACGGCACGGGAGACGGCGCCCCCGCCGACGAGGTCGCCCTGGAGTACGTCGAGGTCGGGGAGGCGACCGACGCTCCGGCCAACAGCGCCACGACCGAGCCCGCCGGGTGCACCTACGTGCCCGACGGGAGCGGTGGCGCGGGTGGCACGCCGGTGGATCTGCCGTCGCAGCAGCCGGCGGCTGACGGCGACGTGGCCGTCGACATCGCCAGCTCGGCCGGTCGGATCCCGCTCACGCTGGACGGGGCGGCGGCGCCGTGCACCGTCAACTCGTTCGTGTCGCTCGCCGAGCAGGGCTTCTTCGACGGCACCGGGTGCCACCGGCTCACGACGGCGGGGATCCTGGTTCTCCAGTGCGGCGATCCGACCGGCACCGGCACCGGCGGTCCCGGCTACTCCTTCGCCGACGAGCTGACCGGCCAGGAGACGTACGTGGAGGGGACCCTGGCCATGGCCAACTCGGGCCCCGACACGAACGGGTCGCAGTTCTTCATCGTCTACGGCGACTCGCGCCAGCTCGGACCCGACTACACGGTCTTCGGCACGGTCGGCAAGGCCGGTCTGCGGGTCGTGCAGGACGTCGCCGCCGCCGGCGTCCGCGGAGGGGCCGAGGACGGCCCGCCCAAGACGGCGGTGACGTTCACCACGGTGACCGTGGGCTGAGCCAGTCGGCCGGTCGCTCAGTCGGTCGGTCGGCCGGTCAGTCGGGCAGCACGTAGGCGACGTCGCTGCCGAGACCGACGGTGCGCGAGACGGTGCAGATCCGGTCGTGGGTCTGGGCCATCACCCGCGGCAGGATCGCGCGGGCGGCGTCGCCGGCCTCGCCGTCGGGGAACACCGCGTCGAACACGAGCCGCAGGTCGGCCATCCGGCTGCCGGAGTCGTCGCGGACCTTGTGCCCCTCGGCGGTGACGTCGAACGACGTCGGCTCGGCGCGGCGTCCGGTGAGCTCCTCGACGTTGATCGCCGCGCAGCCCGCCAGGGACGCCAGGAGCAGCTCGACGGGGCTGAAGTCGGTGTCGGCGACGCCCACGTCGAGCGTGCCGCCGGCGGCGTTCGTGATGCGGAAGGCGGCGGGCCCGACCCGGGTCAGGGAGACGCTGCGCAGGGTGTCGGGAGTGCTGTCGGTCATGGCTCCAGGCTCGCACGCCGACACGCCCGGGATCACCGCGCCCTTGAACGACGGGCACCAGTCCGCAACCGTGGTGGGGTCAGATCACGAACCTGCAGACAACCCCGGAAAGGTGCGAGCCCATGCTCACCCTCACCGAGAACGCCAGCACGATCGTCCGCGACATCACCACCCAGCCCGGCCTCCCCGAGACCGCCGGACTGCGCATCACCACCGACGGCGACCCGTCGTCGTTCGCGATCGCTGCGGCCGAGGAGCCCCAGCCCGCGGACGTCGTGGTCGAGCAGGCGGGCGCGACGCTCTACCTCGACGACCAGTCGGCCGAGCTGCTCGACGACAAGATCCTCGACGCCGCCGTCGACGACGAGGGCAAGGTCGAGTTCGCGCTGGCGATCCAGCCGTAGCGTCGTCCCTGCGCTGACGCGAGCCCCTGGCCCTCGGGTCGGGGGCTCGCTGCTTTGATGGCGAGGTGACCACCACCCGCCAGATCCAGCTCACCGCCCGCCCCCAGGGCGTTCCGACCCTCGACGACTTCCGGACGGTCGAGGTCGAGCTGCCCTCCCCCACCGCCGGCCAGGTGCTGGTGCGCAACACCTTCCTGTCGGTCGACCCCTACATGCGCGGGCGGATGAACGACGTGAAGTCGTACGTGCCGCCGTACGCCCTCGACGCCGCGATGCACGGCGGCGCCGTCGGTGTCGTCGAGGCCTCCGAGTCCGAGCGGGTGCCGGTCGGCTCGACGGTGCTCCACCAGGCGGGGTGGCGCGAGCACGCCGTCCTCGGTGAGCGCGAGGTGCGCGTGGTCGACACGTCGGTCGCCCCCGCGTCGGCGTACCTCGGTGCGCTGGGCATGCCCGGGATGACCGCGTACGTGGGTCTCACGGCGGTGGCGCACCTCGCGGAGGGCGAGACCGTGTTCGTGTCGGGCGCGGCCGGCGCGGTCGGCTCGATGGTGGGCCAGATCGCGAAGCGGCTGGGCGCGGCGAAGGTGATCGGCTCGGCCGGCTCGCCGGAGAAGGTGGCGTGGCTCACCGACGAGCTCGGCTTCGACGCCGCCTTCGACTACTCCCAAGGGCCGGTGGTCAAGCAGCTGGCCCCGCACGCGCCGGTCGACGTCTACTTCGACAACGTGGGCGGCGACCACCTCGAGGCCGCGATCTTCCACATGGCCGACTTCGGCCGGCTCGCGCTGTGCGGGGCGATCGCCGGCTACGACACGCCCGTGCCCGGGCCGCGCAACCTGATGATGGCGATCTCGAAGCGACTGACCCTGCGCGGGTTCATCGTCACCGACCACGCCGACCTGGCGGGCGAGTTCTACTCGACGGTGGGACCGTGGTTGGCCTCCGGCGAGGTCCGCTACCGCGAGACCGTGCTCGACGGGTTCGACCGCACGATCGAGGCGTTCCTCGGCCTCGCCTCCGGCGTCAACACCGGCAAGATGCTCGTTCGGTTGGACGCCGGGGCGTAGTTGTCGCACCCTGGAGGCATGCGTCGTCCCCCCACGGCCCTCCTGGCCGCCTCCTTGCTCCTCCCGCTCGTCCTGGTCGTCGGGCCCGTCGCCCCGGCCGTGGCGGTGGAGTCTCCCCACACGGTCGCGGCCGACAAGGCCCCCGCCGCGAAGGGCCGCCTCGGCAAGGTCCTCCAGCGGGTGAACGCCGCCCGCAAGCAGGCCCGCACCTGCGGCGACCGCCGCTACCGCGCCGTCCGGCCGGTCAAGCGGAACGCCCGCCTCGACCGCGCGGCCGGCGACTTCGCCCGAGCCATGGCGCGCCAAGAGTTCTTCTCCCACGAGTCACCCAACGGCGACGACCCCGGCGACCGGATCTCCGACGCCGGCTACCGGTGGAGCAGCTATCGCGAGAACATCGCCGCCGGCCAGACCTCCCCTGCCCAGGTCGTGCGGAGCTGGCTCCGCAGCCCCGGCCACTGCAGCACCATCATGAGCCGCTTCCGCCACATCGGCATCGGCTACGCCTACCGAGCGAACTCTCCCTACCGCACCTACTGGGTCCTCGACTTCGCCTCCCACTAGCGCCTCGGTCAGACGCAGGTCGAGGAGGTTGCGCAACCCGACCCCTCGCAGGTCGAGGAGGTTGCGCAACCCGACCCCTCGCAGGTCGAGGAGGTTGCGCTAGCAACCGTCACGAGACCCCCGAACCAACCCCTCGCAGGTCGAGGAGGTTGCGCTGAGCAACTGTCATACTGCAGACCCCCGAAACCAACCCCTCGCAGGTCGAGGAGGTTGCGCTAGCAACCGTCACGAGACCCACTTCTTCACCGTCATCCACAGGCGGGCAACGCCCGGTGGCGCGGGTCGCAGACGTCGTCCAGGCTCGTCGGATGGCTTGGGCATACATCCTGCGGTGCGGCGACGGCTCCTACTACGTCGGGAGCACCGTCGACCTCGAACGACGGCTGGGCCAGCACCAGGTCGGCGAGGGCGCGGCGTACACGCGGATGAGGCTGCCGGTCGAGCTCGTCTGGTGCGCGCAGTTCTCGCAGATCCGGGACGCCTTCGCGTTCGAGAAGCGAGTCCAGAACTGGGGTCGGCGCAAGCGGGAAGCACTGATATCGGGTCAGGTCGAGCTGTTGCCCGACCTCGCTGGCCGCAGCTGGGCCGCGCGTCAGGCGCGCACCGGTGTGGTCCGGCAGCCCGTGGAGCTGATGTCACCGGAGGAGCGGTGGGTGCCCCGCCCCGCCCCTCCCGTGGGCGAGGACGATCCGTGGGCGCCGCCCGTGGAGCCGGGGTCTCGTGACGGTTCCTAGCGGAACCTCCTCGACCACCGAGAGACGCGAGCCCGGGGGTCTCGTGACGGTTCCTGAGCGGAACCTCCTCGACCACCGGTATCGGAGGTCGAGGAGGCGCGTCAGCGCCGTCACGAGACCTGGGCGAGCTGCCGGTGCCGGGGCTGGGTCTCGTGACGGTTCCTGGCGGAACCTCCTCGACCACCGGTATCGGAGGTCGAGGAGGCGCGTCAGCGCCGTCACGAGACCTGGGCGAGCTGCCGGTGCCGGGGCTGGGTCTCGTGACGGTTCCTAGCGGAACCTCCTCGACCACCGGTATCGGAGGTCGAGGAGGCGCGTCCAGCGCCGTCACGAGACCTGGGCGAGCTGCCGGTGCCGGGGCTGGGTCTCGTGACGGTTCCTGGCGGAACCTCCTCGACCACCGGTATCGGAGGTCGAGGAGGCGCGTCAGCGCCGTCACGAGACCTGGGCGCGCTGCCGGTGCCGGGGCTGGGTCTCGTGACGGTTCCTGGCGGAACCTCCTCGACCACCGGTATCGGAGGTCGAGGAGGCGCGTCAGCGCCGTCACGAGACCTGGGCGAGCTGCCGGTGCCGGGGCTGGGTCTCGTGACGGTTCCTAGCGGAACCTCCTCGACCACCGAAGCACCGAGCGGGTCTCGTGACGGTTCCTGGCGGAACCTCCTCGACCACCGAAGCACCAGCGGGTCTCGTGACGGTTCCTGGCGGAACCTCCTCGACCACCGACCACCGCCTAGGGTGACGGGATGAGTGTTGCGTCGTCTCGAAGTCTTCTGCACACCGAGGCGCTGGTCCGCTTCGACCTCCTCGACGTCACGTCGTACGACGTGCACCTCGACCTGACCGGTGACGGGGCGACGTTCGGGTCGGTCACGACGATCACGTTCGAGAGCGGGGGCGGGCCGACGTTCGTCGACGTCCGGCCGGTGCGGGTCGCGACGCTGCGGCTCAACGACCGCCCGCTCGACCCCGACCTGCTCGACGGAGGGCGGCTGCCGATCGAGACCGTCGCCGGCACCAACGTGCTGGTGGTCGACGCCGCAGATGCCCTACCGCAACGACGGTGAGGGCCTGCACCGCAGCGTCGACCCGGCCGACGGTCTGTCGTACGTCTACGGCATGTCGTTCATGGACGCCGCGCCCACGGTCTTCGCCTGCTTCGACCAGCCCGACCTCAAGGCGCCGTACACGCTGCACGTGCGGGCACCGCACGACTGGATCGTCGTCGGCAACGCTCCCGCCGCGAACCCCGAGCCGGGCGTCTGGGAGATCGGGCCGACGCAGCCGCTGTCGACGTACTTCGTGACGGTCGTCGCTGGCCCCTACCACCTGGTGCGCGACGAGCACGACGGCATCCCGCTCGGCCTCAGCTGTCGCCAGAGCCTGGCGCCGGCCCTCGACAAGGACGCCGACGAGCTGCTGACGATGACCCGGCAGTGCTTCGACGAGTTCCACCGGCTGTTCGGCATCCGCTACCCGTTCGGCGACTACCACCAGGCGTTCGTGCCGGAGTTCAACGCCGGTGCGATGGAGAACCCCGGGTGCGTCACCTTCCGCGACCAGTACGTCTTCGACACCCGCGTCACCCGCGGCAAGCGGGTGGCGCGCGCCACGACGATCGCGCACGAGATGGCGCACCAGTGGTTCGGCAACATCACGACCCCCAAGTGGTGGGACGACCTCTGGCTCAACGAGTCGTTCGCCGAGTACGCCGGCAACCGGGTCACCGCCGACGTCACCGAGTACGACGACGCCTGGACCCACGTCTCGTGGGCGCGCCGCCAGTGGGGCCTGAACGCCGACCAGGCGCCGAGCTCGCACCCGGTGGCCGGCAACGGCGCCGACGACGCGGTGACGGCGCTGCAGGACTTCGACGGCATCTCCTACGCCAAGGGGTCGAGCATCCTCAAGCAGCTCTGCACCGCGCTGGGCGACGACGTCTTCTTCGGCGGCGCGATCGACCACTTCACGCGCCACCGGTTCGGCAACGCCACGATGCACGACCTGTTCGCCAGCTGGGAGTCGGCCGGGGCCGGCGACCTGACGCCGGTCGTCGACGGCTGGCTGCGCACGGCAGGAGCCGACATGATCGCCTACGACCGTGCGGCCCACGTCCTGCGCCGCACCCCGCCCACCGCCCACCCCGCCGACCGCACGCACCGCCTCACGCTCGCCACCGTCGAGGGCGGGGTCTGGAGGGAGACGCCGGTCGAGGTCGCCGGCCCGGAGACCACCGTCGCCGCGACCGACGGGCCGGTCGTGGTCGACCCGGGCGAGCAGAGCTGGGGCGTCTACGTGCCCGACGCCGCCACGATGGCGGCGCTCGTCGAGGCCCTCCCCCGGGTCACCGATCCCGGCATCCAGGCCGGCGTCTGGAACAACGTGAAGAGCGGCTTCTCGGTCGCCGCCGTCGACCCCGACCGGGTGGTCGACCTGTTGGTCGCCGCCCTGCCGGTCGAGGACACCGAGGACGCAGCGCGCCACACGATGCCGTGGGTCCTGGGCCAGGTGGTGCCCGCCGCGTCGCCCGGAGCCCTCGACCGGGTGCACGGCGCCGCCCTGGCCAAGATCTCGTCCTGTCCGGTGGGCTCGGAGGCCCAGCTCTCGGCGTTCCGGTGCAGCATCGCCAGCGCGTCCGATCCGGCCGCCCTGCGTGCCTGGCTGGAGGGCCCGCCCGAGGGCATCGAGCACGACAGCGACCTGCGCTGGCGCCTGCTCTCGCGGTTGGCCACCCTGGGGGACGTCGGCCGCGACGAGCTCGACACCGCCCTCGCCGCCGACCCGACGGTCGCGTCGCGGGCCAGGCACGCGGGCGCCGTCTCCTCGATGCCGACGCCCGAGGCCGCCGAGTTCGCGTGGGACCGGTTCGTGGGCCGGGTCGACGTCCCCAACCACGAGCTGCAGGCGGCCGGCCTCGGCCTGTGGCGCGGCCGTCGCGACGACCTCCTCGAGCCGTTCGCCGAGCGCTACTTCGCCGACCTGCCCGACACCGTCCGGGTCCGCGGCGGGTGGGTGCTCGCCGAGGCCGCCGACGCCTTCTTCCCGACCCGGTTCGTCGACCGCCCGACGCTCGAGCGGGCACGCGCCCTGCTCGACGGCGGCGTCCTCGAGCCCGCGGTGGCGCGCCGCGTCGGCGACCACGTCGACCGGCTCGAGCGCAAGCTGGCCGTGCGCGCGGCCTTCCCGAAGCCATGACCGGCCTGGCCCGGCGCCCGGGTCCGTCCGTGCGGGTGCGGGTCACCGAGGGGGCGCCGACGAGGTCGAGCGCGAGGACCGGCTGGTGACCGAGGAACCGCTCGAGATCCGGCTCGAGTGGCCGGGCGGTCCGGCGCGTCGGGTGTGGGTGACGATGCGGACGCCGGGCCACGACTTCGAGCTCGCCACCGGCTGGGCCGTGCATGAGGGGCTCGCGCCTGCGGTCGACGGCGTCCGCGGGGTCGCCTACTGCACCGACGTCTCGCTGGCGCCCGAGCAGGAGTTCAACGTGGTCACGGTGACGCTGGCGCGGAGCCCGGCCGGCGATGCCGGCCACCAGCACGCCGCACTCTCGGCGGGGTCGTCGGCGTGCGGCGTCTGCGGCTCCGACAGCGTGAGCAGTGCTCTCGCTTCGGTCGGGACCCCGCTGGGACGGCGCCCGCCCCTCCCCCGCCGTCGTCCGCGCCCTGCCCGACGCGCTGCGCACCGGGCAGCGCGTCTTCGACCGCACCGGTGGCGCGCACGCGGCCGGTCTGGCGACGGCGGCCGGCGAGCTGCTCGTCGTCCGCGAGGACGTCGGTCGCCACAACGCCGTCGACAAGGTCACCGGCGCGCGCGTGCTGGGCGGCGCGTCGCCTGCCGAGGCCTGCCTCGTCGTGAGCGGCCGGGCCGGGTTCGAGCTGGTGCAGAAGGCGGTCGCCGCCGGCATCGGCTCGCTGGCCGCCGTCGGCGCACCCACCAGCCTGGCGGTCGACCTCGCCGACGCGAGCTTCGGCGCTGGTGCTCTACGGGCTTCACCGAGCAGCCGACCGCAGCGGTCCGCTACGCCTGAGACAGGCTGACCACGGCGTGGGTCCGACTCAGTGTCGGTGCCCGCGCCTAGCGTTGGTCACATGCGCATCCTCCACACCTCCGACTGGCACCTGGGCCGGTCGTTCCACCGTGAGGGGATGCTCGGGCACCAGGCGGCGTACGTCGACCACCTGCTCGAGGTGGTGGAGTCCGAGCAGGTCGACCTGGTCGTGGTGGCCGGCGACGTCTACGACCGGGCGCTGCCGCCGGTCGACGCGGTGCGGCTCGCCGACGAGACGCTGGCCCGGCTGGCCGCGCTCGCGGGCCGGCGTCGTCGTCACCAGCGGCAACCACGACTCCGCCCAGCGGCTCGGGTTCGCCTCCCGGCTGATCGACGCGGCCGGCGTCCACCTGCGCACCGACGCCGCCACCGTCGGCACCCCGGTGCTGCTCGGCGACGAGCACGGCCCGGTCGCCGTCTACGGCATCCCCTACCTCGACCCCGACGCCGTCGCCGAGCCGTGGGGGCTGCGCGAGCCGGTCCCACGAGGCGGCGCTCACCGAGGCGATGCGCCGGGTCCGCGCCGACCTCGCGCGGCCGCCGGCGGCACCCGCTCGGTCGTGCTGGCGCACGCGTTCGTCGCCGGCGCGCAGCCCAGCGACTCCGAGCGCGACATCACCGTCGGCGGCGTCTCGCTGGTGCCGACCTCGGTCTTCGACGGCGTCGACTACGTCGCCCTCGGCCACCTCCACGGCCGGCACATGCTGACCGACCGCGTGCGCTACAGCGGCTCCCCGCTGGCCTACTCGTTCTCCGAGGCCGACCACCGCAAGGGGTCGTGGCTGGTCGACCTGGACGCCGGCGGCTGGGTCGACGGCCGAGTTCGTCGAGGCGCCGGTCCCGCGGCCGCTCGCCCGGCTGCGCGGCACCCTCGACGACGCTGCTCGCCGACCCGACGCTCGCGCGCCCACGAGGGCTCGTGGGTCGAGGCGACGCTGACCGACCAGCGTCCGTCCGCTCGCAGGCGATGGACCGGCTGCGGCGCCGCTTCCCGCACGCGCTCGTGCTGGGCTTCGCAGCGCCCGCGCCGCGCTCGGCGCGCCGCGCCCGCCGCGCCGCCCACGGTCGTCGCGACCACGACGTGGCCCGCGAGTTCATGGTCGAGCTGCGCGGGCGAGCCCGACGCCGACGAGCTCGCCCTGCTCGACGCCGCCGTCGACGCGTGCTGCGACGACCCGGAGGCCGACACGCTGGTCGGGTCCGGCTGATGCGGCTGCACCGCCTCGAGATCCCGGCGTTCGGGCCGTTCGCGACCACCGCGGCGGTCGACTTCGACGAGCTCAGCGACGCCGGGCTGTTCCTGCTCTCGGGCGCCACCGGCGCCGGCAAGACCAGCGTGCTCGACGCCGTCTGCTTCGCCCTGTACGGCGACGTGCCCGGCGACCGCAGCGCCGCCAAGCGGCTGCGCGCCGACCAGGCCGACCCCGGCGTGACGCCGCGGGTGACGCTCGAGGCGACGTTGTCGGCACGCCGCTTCCGCCTGGTCCGCTCGCCCGCGTGGGAGCGCCCCAAGCGGCGGGGCACCGGCACCACGCCCCAGCCGGCGACTGTGACGATCTCCGAGCGCGTCGCCGGGCAGTGGGTGCCGCTGTCGAGCCGGCTCGACGAGACCGGCGACCTGGTCGGCCCGTCTGCTCGGCATGAACCTGACCCAGTTCACCCAGGTCGCGATGCTGCCCCAGGGCCGCTTCCAGGCCTTCCTGCGGGCCCGCTCCGACGACCGGCACCGGCTGCTGCAGCAGCTCTTCCGCACCGGCCGGTTCGAGGACGTCGAGCGCTGGCTGCGCGACCGTCGCCTCGATCTCGGCCGCGCCGACGCCGCCGAGCACCAGCGCATCGCCGACCTCGTGAGCCGGGCCAGCGAGACGGCCGACGTCGCGCTGCCCGCCGCCTGGCACCTCCACGACCTCGCGCCGGCCACCGACGACGGCTCCCTGCGCCGCTGGGTCGAGAGCCTCCTCGGCGACGCGTCGACCACCCACACCGCCGCCACCGAGCGGGCCGGCACCGCGGCCGAGAGCGAGGCCGCCACCCGCGGCCGGCTCGAGACGGGCCGCGCCCAGGCAACCCGGCTGCGACGACTCCACGAGGCGAGACGAGAGCTCGTCGAGCTCGAGACCCGCGCCGATGCGCACGCCGACGACACCCGTCGGCTCGACGCCGGGCGCCGCGCCGCCGCCGTCCTGCCCCTGCGACGGCTGGCCGAGTCGGCGCGGGCCGCGTGCGAGACGTCCGCCGCGTTCGCCGAGACCGCGGCCGAGCGCGCGTGGTCGCACGCCGACGGCGACGGCACCGACCTGGGCGCCGTCGCCACGGAGGCCGCCGAGGCGGCAGCGGAGGCCCGGGCACTGCAGCCGCGTGCGGCCCGGCTCGGTCAGGCCTCCGAACGACTCCTGGGCCTGCGCCGTCGCCGCGAGCGCCTCACCGCCGACCTCGCCCAGGTGGCCGACGAACGGGCCGAGGCACCGGCCCGGCTGGAGTCCCTGCGGTCGGAGGTCGCAGCCGTCCGGACGACGGCCGCACGAGTCGACGAGCTCACGGCCGCGGCCCAGGACGCACGGGTGCGCCTCGATGCCCACGGTCAGGTCGAGCTCCTGCGACCCCGCCTGGTCGGGGCCCGCGAGGAGTGGCTGGCCGCGCGCGGAGACGCGCTGCAGCTCAGGGAGACTCTGCTGAGCCTCCAGCAGGCCCGGATCGAGGGGATGGCCGCCGAGCTCGCGGGAGCGCTCGTCGTCGGCGGCTGCTGCCCGGTCTGCGGCTCTGCCGAGCACCCCGACCGCGCCCGCCCGGCCCCGGGGGCGCCCGACGCCGCCGCCGAGAAGGAGGCCCGCGGGGCCCTCGACGACGCCAGTGCGGTCGAGCACGCCCGCGACCAGGCGGTGCGCGACCTGGAGCAGAACCTCGCCGCCGCCGCCGCCCGCGCCGGGGAGACGCCGTCCGACCGGCTGGCCGACGACCTGGCCGCGCTGCAGGAGTCGCTGGGTGCTGCGCACCAGGCCTCCGGACGCCTCGTCGAGGTCGAGGGGCGGCTGGGCGAGGCCGAGGCGCGGCTGCTCGACCTCGACGCCAGGGCCGGGGCCCTCGTGGCCGAGCTGGCGTCCACCGACGCCGACCACGCCGCGCTCGCCCAGGAGACGGCGGGCCTGCAGGCCGAGGTCGACGGGCTCCTCGGCGACTGGCCCGACCTCGGAGCCCTGCTCCGACACCACGAGACCACCGTCGAGCTGTGCCGGGAGGCCGAGCGACGACGCACCGAGGCGGCCGCCGCGGCCACGGCCCGTGCCGAGGCCGAGCGCGCGCTGGCAGCCGCCACCCTGGCCGAGGGCTTCACCGACTCCGCCGAGGCACGCGCCGCCGTCCTCGACCCGACCGCACTGGGCCGCCTGGCCGACGCCGTGACCCGACACCAGCGGCGGCTGGCCGCGGTCACCGAGGTGCTCGGCGACCACGCGTCACCAGAAGACGACGACGGCCCGTCCCTGCCCGACGTCGCGGCCCTCGAGTCCGACCACGAGCAGGCGCTGGCCGTGCTCGGCGCGGCCCGTGCCGACGTCCACCTCTTCGGGGCCCGCATCAAGCGACTCGCCGGCCTGCTCGCCGAGCTCGACGCCGGACTGGCGACGTGGGCACCGCTGCGACACGACCTGGCGGTGGTGACCCGCCTCTCGGCGTTCGTCGAGGGCAAGTCCCCCGACAACGTGCTGCGGATGCGGCTCTCTGCCTACGTGCTCGCCTACCGGCTCGGTCAGGTGGTGGCCGCGGCCAACGAGCGGCTCTCACGGATGAGCGACCAGCGCTACTCCCTCGAGCACACGGGGCAGCGCGGCGCGGGCGAGACCCGCGGCGGACTCAGCCTGCTGGTGCGCGACGACTGGTCGGGCGAGTCCCGCGACCCGGCGACCTTGTCCGGTGGTGAGACCTTCGTGGTCTCCCTGGCGCTGGCGCTCGGCCTGGCCGACGTGATCGCCCACGAGGCCGGCGGCGCCGACGCTCGACACCCTGTTCGTCGACGAGGGCTTCGGGTCGCTCGACGCCGACACCCTCGACGACGTCCTCGACACCCTCGACTCGCTGCGCGACGGAGGCCGGGTCGTCGGCGTCGTCAGCCACGTCGCCGAGATGCGCGACCGGATCCCCACCCAGCTGCACGTCACCAAGTCGCGCCGCGGCTCCTCGCTCGCCGTCCGCCGCTGACCTAACTGCGCCCGCCGGTCACGAAGTGCCGGCGGCCCCATGGGCGAGCGCCTCGAGCAGCGCGTTGTTGAACGACGGGATGTCGCCGGGGTTGCGGCTGCTGATCAGGTTGCCGTCGGTGACCACGGCCTCGTCGACCCACTCGCCGCCGGCGTTGCGGATGTCGGTCTGCACGCTCGGCCACGCGGCCAGCCGGCGTCCCCTGACCACATCGGCCTCGACCAGGGTCCACGCCGCGTGGCAGATCGCAGCGACCGGCCTGCCCGACTCGACGAACTCCTTGACGAACGCCACCGCGTCCTCGTCCAGGCGTAGCGCGTCGGGGTTCGCGACGCCGCCCGGCAGCACCAGCGCGGCGTAGTCGTCGCCGTCGGCGTCACCAACCACCGCGTCGACCGACTGCGTGCCCGCCTTGTCGAGGTGCTCGAAGAGCTCGGCCTCGCCCGGCTCCGGCGCGAGCAGCACCGGCTCGAACCCGGCGTCCAGGAGCGCCTGCCACGGCTCGACCAGCTCAGCCTTCTCGATACCCTCGTTGGCGGTCAGGAACGCGACCTTCTTCGTGGTAGCCATGCCTTCGACGCTAGACAGACCCTCGGGCGCATCCCATCGCCCGCACGGGTGACCCGTCAGCGCAGGGAGGTCCAGGAGGAGACGTCGAGGCCCCAGTCGCGTTCGAGCCGGGCGGCCTGGGGTCGGTAGAGGGTCTGCAGGGTCTCGCGGAGACCGGGGGTCCAGGCCCAGTCGGCGCGGGACGACGACGCCGACTCCTCCTCCACGCCGACCAGCGGCACCGGGTCGAGGCCGAGCAGGCCCCAGAGCCGGTCGAGGGCGCGCTGGGCGTCGGTGCGGACCTGCTCGAAGAGCATCACGTGCAGCCGGTCACGACCGACGGCGGCGGCCCACATGTCGAGCTGGTCGGCGTAGCAGCCGGTCCAGGTCTGCACGGTGATCGGCACCGGGTAGGGCCACGACCTCCCGCGGGTGGCGGCCAGCCGCATCGCCGAGCGGAACCGCTCGACCGGGTCGCGCAGCACCACCAGGATCGGGACGCCGGGCAGCAGCCGGGCCGCGGCCGCCGGGGTCGACGCGTGTCGTAGGTACTGCGGCGTCCAGTCCCCCCGGCGGACGCCGTCGTGGCCGGGGAACAGGTCGAGGTAGTCGTCCTCGGGCACCAGCCCGTCGCCGACCTTCTGCAGCAGGTGCTGCTCCTTCTTGCCGTTGGTGCCGAGCCCGACCTGCGGGTGCTGGGTGATCAGGTCGGTGAGCCAGGTGGTGCCGCTGCGCTGCGCGCCGATACCGAGCCAGGCCGGCCCGCGCTGCTCGCGATTACTCACGGGCAGAACCCTAGGGGCAACCACTAGGTTCGCTGCATGACCGGTCTCGACCCGACGTTCGTCGACCTCCCCTACCGCGCGCTCGGCGACGCGGCCCTCTCCCGGGCCCGTGAGCTGGGCGTCTCCCACGCCGACTTCCGCTTCGAGCGGGTCCGCTACCAGGACCTCTCGGTGCGCGACGGCGTCCTGCAGGGCGCCAGCGACGCCGAGGATCTCGGCTTCGCCGTCCGGGTCATCCACCACGGCTCGTGGGGCTTCGCCTCCGGGGTCGTGCTCACCCCCGACGAGGCTGTTCGTGTCGCCGAGACCGCCGTCGCGGTGGCCGCGGTCGCGGCCGGCATGACCCGCAGTCCGGTCGAGATCGCCGACGAGCCGGTGTACGACGACGTCACCTGGGTCAGCGCGTACGACGTGAACCCGCTCGAGGTGTCCGTCGCCGAGAAGGCCGCGCTGCTCATCGACTGGACCAACCGGCTGCGCACCGGCGCGGCCGTCGACCACGCCAGCGCGTTCGTGCACCAGGTGCAGGAGAACAAGTACTACGCCGACCTCGCCGGCACCCGCACCACCCAGCAGCGGGTGCGGATGATGCCGGGCTTCGAGGCCATGGGCGCCGGCGCCGACACCTTCGACTCGATGGCCAGCATCGCCCCGCCGGTCGGCCGCGGCTGGGAGTACGTCACCGGCGACCTGTGGGACTGGGACGACGAGCTCGACCAGGTGCCCGAGCTGCTCGCCGAGAAGCTGAAGGCGCCGAGCATCGAGGCCGGCACCTACGACCTCGTCGTCCACCCGAGCAACCTCTGGCTGACCATCCACGAGTCGATCGGGCACGCCACCGAGCTCGACCGGGCGCTCGGCTACGAGGCCAACTACGCGGGCACGTCGTTCGCCACCGTCGACCAGCTCAACACGCTCCAGTACGGCAGCGGGGTCATGAACGTGACCGGCGACCGGGTCGTCGAGCACGGCCTGGCCACCGTGGGGTACGACGACGAGGGCGTCCAGACCCAGCAGTGGGACATCGTCAAGGACGGCGTCCTGGTCGGCTACCAGCTCGACCGGCCGATGGGCGTGATGCTGCCCGAGCTCAACGGGGGCAGGTCGAACGGCTGCGCCTACGCCGACTCCCCCGGCCACATCCCGATCCAGCGGATGGCCAACGTCTCCCTGCAGGCAGCACCCGACGGGCCGAGCACCGACGAGCTGATCGGCCGGGTCGAGAAGGGGCTGTACGTCGTCGGCGACAAGTCGTGGTCGATCGACATGCAGCGGTTCAACTTCCAGTTCACCGGCCAACGGTTCTACAAGATCGCGAACGGCGAGATCGTCGGCCAGGTGCGCGACGCCGCCTACCAGGCCACGACGACCGACTTCTGGAACTCCCTCGAGGCGGTCGGCGGGCCCGACACCTGGGTGCTCGGGGGCGCGTTCAACTGCGGCAAGGCCCAGCCGGGCCAGGTCGCCGCCGTCAGCCACGGCTGCCCCACGTCGCTGTTCCGCGACGTCCGGATCCTCAACACCCTCGAGGAGGGCGGCCAGTGAACACCCCCGGGAGCACCAGCATCCACCCCCAGAGCCTGGTCGAGCACGCGCTCGCCACCTCGACCGCCGACGACTGCATCGCGATCGTGCGCGACCACACCAGCGCCAACCTGCGCTGGGCCAACAACACCCTCACCACCAACGGCGTCATGCACGGCGTCGCGGTCACGGTCGTGTCGTTCGTCGGTACGGCCACCGGCTCAGTCAGCGGCAGCGCCACCACCCAGGCCCAGGTCGCCGTCCTCGTCCAGCAGGCCGACGCCGCCGCCCGCGCGGCCGACCCCGCCGAGGACGCCAACCCGCTCGTGGCCGACGCCCCGGCGTCCCCCGACTGGGACGACGCCCCCGAGCCGACCGACATCCACGTGTACGACGTGTTCGCGCCCGCGCTCGGTGAGGCCTTCGGCCGGGCGAGCGCGGGTCAGCGCGTGCTCTACGGCTTCGTCAACCACGAGATGACCACGACCTACCTCGGCTCCACCACCGGCCTGCGGCTGCGCCACGTGCAGCCCACCGGCCACTACGGCTGCACCGGCAAGAACGCTGCCCTCACCGAGAGCGCCTGGGTCGGTGGCGCCACCCGCGACTTCACCGACGTCGACGCGTTCGCGATGGAGGCGACGATCGAGCAGCGGCTCGGCTGGGGCAGCCGGCAGGTCGACCTGCCCGCCGGGCGCTACGACACGATCCTGCCGCCCTCGGCCGTGGCCGACCTGATGATCGACGCCTACTGGTACGCCGGCGCCCGCACCGCCTGGGAGGGGCAGTCGGTCTACAGCCGCCGCCCCACCGGCACCCGGATCGGCGAGCGGATCACCGCGCCCGGCGTCGGCCTGTACAGCGACCCGGCCTACGACGCGCTGGCGTGCGCGCCGTTCAACGTCGCCACGTCGTCGGGCAACGAGTCGTCGGTCTTCGACAACGGCCTCCCCCTCGGACGCACCGACTGGATCCGCGACGGCGAGCTGACCTCGCTGCTGCAGACCCGCCACTCGGCCGCGATGACGTCGCAGCCGGTGACCCCCGCGATCGACAACCTGGTGCTCACCGTCGACGGCGCCACCGGCTCGGTCGACGACCTGGTCGCCGGCACCGAGCGCGGCCTCCTGCTCACCTGCCTCTGGTACATCCGGGAGGTCGACCCGCAGTCGCTGCTGCTCACCGGCCTGACCCGCGACGGCGTCTACCTGGTCGAGGACGGCGAGGTCACCGGCTCGGTCAACAACTTCCGGTTCAACGAGAGCCCGATCGACCTGCTGCGCCGGTTCAGCCACGCCTCGGCCACGGTGCCGAGCTTCAGCCGCGAGTGGGGCGACGACTACTTCTCACGCACCGCCACCCCCGCCCTGCGGGTGCCCGACTTCAACATGTCGAGCGTGTCGCAGGCCCGGTGACCAGACACGGCCCAGCGGCCTCCGATGTGACGATTCGGGGGACGGCGGCGTACGCGGTCGCCTAGCGTGCGCCGACCGCCCTCCGTCCCCTTGGAGCTCCCATGTCCCGCCGCCTGCTCGTCGGCCTCGCCGTCACCGCTGCGACCCTGACCACCCTGTCCACCGGCCCCTCGGCCACCGCCGACGAGGCCACCGACGCACCGGTGACCAAGAACGACAGGGTCGTGGTGCGCGGCGGCGGGGTCGTGCTGGCCGACGTCCTCGCGAACGACTCGGACCCCAACGGCGACCGGCTCGAGATCTGTCGGCTGGAGATCCCCGACGGGGTGCCCCTCAACAACGGCTCCACGCTGCTCCTCGTCGGCGACTCCGACGAGGACTTCCCCGAACCCCTCGTCGTGAGTGCCGACCGCTTCACCCCCGGCCGCTACGAGATCACCTACTACGCCTGCGACCTCGACTACCTCACGCCGGCCACGGTCACGGTGATCGTCAAGCGCACCCGCCCGGTCCGGGCCCGGAAGGTGGGCCCGCACGCCGTGCGCTTCACCAACCCTGACAACCGTCCCGTCCGCGTCTTCTACGCCGACGGGCGCCTCGAGGGAGAGGGCGCGACCGTGCGTCTCCCCGCCGGCGCGTCGAAGCGGGTCCGGGTCGACGTCCGCAGCATCTGGTGGTTCGCCTCGGCGCGCGACGGCGGCCAGGCCGGTCAGGGCACCGTGCGCGGGCTCGCCGGACGCTGAAGCGCAACAACGGTCAAGCGCCGTCGGCGGGGGCCGTCCTACCGTGGCGAGGTGGACGAGTCCGACGCCGAGATCGACGCCCTGCAGGCGCTCCTCGACGCCTCGCACGGCCGCGCCACCGACCACCTGCGCGACATCATCAAGGGCGACCGGGTGCTCTCGGCACGCGACCTGGTGGCACTCCTCACGGGCATGAAGGTGCTGAGCCTGGCGACCGTCACCGCACGCGGTGAGCCCCGGATCAGCGCCGTCGACGGGCACTTCCTGCACGGCACGTGGTCGTTCGGCACGTCGGGCGCCTCGGCCAAGGCCCGCCACCTGGCCGCTCGCCCGGCGGTCAGCATCGCCCACGTCGACCACGAGGCGTTCGGCGTCTTCAGCCACGGACGCGCCGAGGTGCTGCGGCCCGAGGACGTCGACCACGACGAGGTGCTCGACCACTGGACCGGCCACTACGGCACCTCCCCCTACACGTGGGGCGACGACGTCCGGCTCTACCGCTACCACCCGCACTGGCTCGTGGGGTACGCCGGCGACCGGGCGGCACTGCTGGCCGAGCGTGGGCTCGCCTGACCAGCGGATCAGCCCAGCCAGGCCCGGAGCCGCTTGTGCCGCACCCGCTCCCACACCTCCGCGAACTCGATCTCCCGCGCCACCCCCGCGGCCTCCTCACGGGCGTGCAGCAGCCCGTAGGTGAAGCCGTTCTCGCCCGCGGCCGCCGCGTCGGCGGCGATCCGGCGCAGGTCGAGGCGGGCCACGGCGCCGTCCTGGCGCTCGCCCAGCACCTGGGTGATCTCCTGCGCCCCCTTGCGCAGCGCCTTGGCGTCCTCGCCCCAGAGCGGCTCGAGCACCTCGCAGGCGTACCGCAGCCGCTTCGCGGCCTTCCGGACGTCGTGCAGCGCCTCGTCGCGGGCCTCGTCGTCGCCGCGCTCACCGGCTGCGTCGAGGGCCTGCACGAGGTCGACCCGTCGCCGCAGGCGCCGCCAGTCGCGCGCCACGCGGTCGAGCAGGACGTCGTCGGCCTGGCGGGCGGCCGCCTCGGTGAACGGCGGGCTCGTCACCAGGGCCTCCAACCGCGCCAGGAGGCGTAGGTAGCGCCGGCTGGTCAGCACGGCCTGGGCGTGGCCGTCGGCCGCCCTCAGCCGCGCCGCGTAGGTGCGGTCGAGGCGGCGCCGAACCGGCCCGCGCACCAGCGTCCGCGGCTGCTCGGCCACCAGCGCACGCAGCCGGTCGTGCAGCACCTCGGCGTCGCGGCCGTCTCCCAGCGTGCGGGCCACCCAGCGCAGCTCGTGGCGGATCGGATCCGTGACGGTGCGGTCGACCAGGGAGCGGTACGTCGCCAGCGCACCGCGCAGCCGCCGGCAGGTCACCCGCAGCTGGTGGACGCCGTCGGGCACGTGTCGTCGTACGTCGCAGTCGCGGTGCAGCAGCTCGCCCACGAGGTCGGTCAGCCGGTGGTGCAGCACCAACGCCGCCGGGCCGTCGGTGGTCGCCGGCGACACCCCACCGACGTCCGCGAGCCGGTGGGCCAGCACCGTTCCCACCTTGCGCTGCTCGGCGCGCGGCACGATGCCCGACGCCGCGAGCAGGACGTCGGCGTCGGCGAGCAGGTCGACGTCGGCCCCGACCAGCTCGACCTCGAGCTCGCGCCAGGCGGTCGCCGGGCCGCCGTCCGCCGGGGTGCCCACCACCGCGTCGTCGGCCACCTCGGCCAGGACGACGTCGTCGTCGCCGCACAGCAGCCAGGTGGTGCGCCGGGTCTCGATCACCGCCACCGGGCCGAGCGGACGGCCGCGGGTCCAGCCGGTGACCATCCGGGCGAGGGCCACCGGCACCCGGGTCGTGGCGCCGAGCCGGGCGTGCACCTCGTCGCGTCCGTCGCCGGCCGGCACCTTGAGGTGCCAACCCTCGTCGGCGCCACCCGTGCGGCGCCGCAGTGTCACACCGGCGCGCACCAGGGCCAGGTCGGCGGTGTCGACGTACGTCGCGACCAGCGTGCGCTGGTCGGGCTGGCCGACGTGTGCGACCCCGGGCAGGGCGCCCAGGTCGGGCAGGGAGTCGTCGGCTTCGACGGCGTACGACCGCTCGATCTCCCGGTAGCTCGTGGAGTGCACGCTGCCAGTAGTAGCCGACCGACATGAACAGCCGTAGACAATCCAGATCCAGGAGCAGGAAGATGTATCAGCCCGGTGAGGCACGGCTCCTGACCTGTGTGAGCCACCTGCAAGCTTCTCTCGGACGGGCGCGTCGGGGAATCGGATGAATGTGATGACGGCTGCGCAGTCGCGGAGGGTGCCCGAGACGCCCACGGCCCCGGCCGGGGTGTGGTCGGCCGCGGCCGACGCCTTCGAGCGCTGGCGGACCGGTGACCCCGCTGGCCTCGACGAGCTGGTGGCCGTGATGACACCGGTGCTGTGGCACGTCGTGCGCGCCTACCGGCTCTCCCACGAGCAGGCCGAGGACGTCGTCCAGTCGACCTGGCTGGCGCTGGTCCGCCGCCGCGACGCGATCGCCGACCCGCAGGCGGTCGGTGGCTGGCTCACGCTGACCTCCCGCCGGGCGGCCTGGCGGGTCGGTTCGAAGGCCACCACCGACATCGCTCTCGAGCCCGAGGTGCTCGACGGGCACGCGCCGTCCGAGCCGTCGGCCGAGAGCGCGGTCGTCGCCCACGACGAGCGCGACCGGCTCTGGGGTGCTGTCGCCACCCTCGACGAGCGCTGCCAGCGCCTGCTGCGCGTGGTCGCCTTCGAGCAGCGACCCGACTATGCCGCTCTGTCCGCCGACCTGCAGATGCCCGTCGGCAGCATCGGCCCCACCCGCGGCCGCTGCCTCGCCAAGCTGCGCACCGCCCTGAGCCAACTGTCCGGAAACGACATGGGGAGCCCGACATGAGCGACGACACAGACCTTCAGCAGCTCGCCGACCTCTGGCGCGAGCGCGACCCCGTGCCCGACGGCCTGGTCGAACGGATGCAGGCCCTGGCCCGCGCCGAGGTCGACCTGCTCAGCACCGACTGGGACCACGAGCTGCTCCAGCTCGTCGAGCGCTCCACCGAGCTGGTCGGCGCGCGCAGCGCGTCGAGTGCCCTGACCCTGCGCTTCGCCGAGGGCGACGTCGAGCTGATGGTGCGGATCGTCGACGACGGCGACGGACGCCGGCTCGACGGCTGGGTGATGCCGATCATCGCGATGACGGCGACCGTCGTCGACCCCGGCGGTGCGGCGACCGGCAGCACGGTCCGGGTCGACCCCACCGGCCGGTTCGAGCTCACGGGGCTCGACCGAGGACTGGTCCGACTCCGCCTGGACCCCGACGACGCCGACCGCACCCCGATCCTGACCCCCACCTTCGAGATCTGAGGAACCCGCCTGATGGAGAACGTCGAGCCCGACAACGACCAGGGCCGTCCCCGGCCGACCCGCACCCCCACCCGTCGTCCACTCGATCGTGAACCCACTCCACCGCCGCGCTGGCGGATCGCCCCGGTCGAGGGTCGGGTGCTCGACCCCTCCACCGCCCTCGTGGTCAACGGCGTGCAGCCTCGGTCCACCGTCTACGTGGGGCCGCGACTGACGATCTCCAAGTCGGTCGACGTCGCGGAGAAGCTCGACCTGCTCCGCTCGATCGCGAAGGCGCTGGGCTGGAACGCCACCCTCGAGGAGGAGGATCCGCGCACACGAGGACTGCGGTTCGGCGTCCGCGTCGTCACCCTCGCCGTTGCATCGCGCCAGGCCACGCTCGCGCCCGACGGCTGGATCGTGCTCCAGCAGTGCCGGGCCAAGTTCGGGCTGGCAGCGACGCAGGGGATCTCCCTCGACCACATCGTGCATCCCGCGATCGACCCGAACCCGATGCACGACTCCCATCCCATGCACGACTCGCACCCGATGCACGACTCGCACCCGCTCTCCGGTGCTGCTGCCTCGCCCGCCGTCGCGACCTACCTGCAGGCGGGTCGGGGAGCTCGGCAGCCGATCTCCTACGTCGGCCCTCGCCCCAACCGCGCGCCGGACGGCTGGCTGACCAGGCGTCGACCCGTCGTCGCCGTCCTGGACACCGGGTGCGGACGCCATCCGTGGCTCGACGAGGTCGTCCGCACCGACGTCACCCTCGACGGGCACCTGATCGGATACGCCGACGACTCGCTGGACCTGGAGAGCGCCGGCGACGTCGACGGGCCGCTCGACGGCTCCATCGACATCCTGGCCGGGCACGGTACCTTCATCGCCGGACTCGTCCACCAGACCTGCCCCGACGCCGACATCCTGGCGTGGGCGGTCGTGCCGCCGCAGGGCCCGGTCGTCGAGTCGGAGCTCGTCGACGTCGCTCGCCCAGGTGGCCGAGCTGGCGCGGCGGCATCGCCACGGTGAGCCGGGCGGACACCCGATCGACGTCCTGAACCTGTCGATGGGCTACTACCACGAGACTCCGGAGGACTCGCTCTTCGACCCGACGATGCGCTCGATCCTCGACGACCTGGGCAGCAACGGGGTCGTGGTGGTGACCTCCGCGGGCAACGACGCGACGAGTCGCCCGTCGTACCCGGCGGCCTTCACCCCGTGGAGCGACGGCAGCAGCCCCGAGGTCGACCACGACAGCGGTGCCCGTGGTCTCGGTGGGGGCACTCAACCCGAACGGGAGCACCGACGCGCTGTTCAGCAACGCCGGCCCGTGGGTGTCCACGTACCGGCCCGGGGCCAGCGTGATGAGCACGATGCCCCGCTTCCAGGGCGGCTTCGAGCCGATGGCGAAGAGCCGCGCCTTCGACCGTGCCCGCGAGGCCATCGACCCCGACGACTTCCGTGGGGGCTTCGCGGTGTGGAGCGGGACGTCGTTCAGCGCGCCGATCCTCGCCGGCACGGTGGCGCAGCACTTGGCGGAGGACCTCGAAACGACCGCGACACTCGACGACGCCCCCACGGCCGTGGGCAAGGCGTGGTCGGCGGTGGAGGCGTGCACCGACATCAGGAGATGATGCCGATGTGCTGACCGCAGAGGAGCTCCACCGACGTGGTGTGGCCGCGGTGAACCGTGGCCGGCACACGGAGGCGGGGCACCTGTTCGAGCGGGCACGCGAGAATCTCGAACCCGGCGACCTGCTGGCACGGATCGAGGCGAGTCACGCCTACCTGCTCTCGGAGACCGGCAACGCCCAGGAGTCACTGGACCTGTGTGCGCGTGCCCTGACCCGACCTGCTCTGTCGGACCAGACCCGAGGCGTGCTGCACGCCCAGACCGGCCTGCTGCGGATGCTGCGTGGCGAGAGCGCAGTGGCGCTGGGCGAGTTCGACCAGGCGATCGTGCTGATCGACGACCCGGCCCACCTCAGCCGCGCGTACCTCAACCGGGGCGGCGTCCACCTCCAGCAGGGTTCGGCCCGGGCGGCCGCCGACGACTTCGCACGCGCAGACCAGCACTACCGCGAGGCCGGCGACGACTACGGCGCCGCCAAGGCGTTGCACAACCTGGGCTACGCAGAGCTGCTCGAGGGTGACCTCGTCGGTGCCCTGCGGCACCTGGCCGAGGCCTACGAGACGTTCACGGTCGAGGGACCGGTGATGACCGCGATGGCCGACCAGGACCGCGCCGAGGCGCTGATGGCGGCCGGCCTCGTCGACGAGGGGCTCGAGGCATTGGTGCGGTCCGCTCGCGCCTACGGTCGCCGGCGGCTCTACCAGCGCCAGGGCGAGGCCGAGCTGGCCCTGGCACGCACCGTGCTCACCCCGGCGCCGCACCACGCCCTGGAGGCCGCTCGGCGGGCCCGGGCCAGGTTCGTGCGCAACGACACACCCGTGTGGCGCGACCGAGCCGATGCCGTCGTCCTTGCCGCGCAGGTGGAGCTGGGTCGCTCCGGCCCGCAGCTCCTCGCCCGAGGAGACGCGCTGGCCCACCAGCTGGCCGACCACGGTCTGCGGTGGGTGGCCGCCTCCACGAACCTGTACGTCGCGCGAGCACTCCTGCACCGCGGCGACCTCGACGGCGTCGTGGCGCGGCTGCGGCGCCTCCCGGTGACGGCGGAGGCGCCCCTCGACGTCCGGCTGCTCGACCACGACACCCGGGCCGGGCTGCACGCCGCACGCGGACGCCGTGGGCAGGCGCTGGCGCGGGTGCGCCGCGGGCTGGGCGAGCTGCACGACTGGCAGAGCTCGTTCGGGAGCCTCGACCTCCAGACGAACGTCGTCGGGCACGGGGTACGGCTGGCCGTTCGTGGACTGACCCTGGCCACCGGGTCGGGGTCACCCGCCGTGCTGTTCGAGTGGTCGGAACGTGCACGCATGCTCACCAGCCGCGTGCAGCCCGTGCGGGCGCCCCAGGACCCGCAGACCAGCGCCGACCTCGCCGAGCTGCGGACCGGCCCGAGCGTGGCACGCGAGGATGAGCTGCGGCGACGCGTGCGCGAGCAGGCGTGGCAGCACCGCGGATCGGGTGAGGTGCACGACCCGGTCAGCCCCGCGCAGGTCCAGGCAGCGTTGGGACCCGACACCGCCCTGGTCGCCCACGTCGTGGCCGGCGACGACGTCGTCGCCATCGTCGTCTCCGACACGACCGTGGTCACCCACCATCTCGGCACCCGGCACGAGCTCGGCGGGCTGCTCGGAGGCCTGGTGGCCGACCTCGACGTCGCGGCGTCCACCCTCCCCGACTCGATGGCCGCCATGGTGCGACGTGGGCTCGAGGCGCGGCTGGCGCAGCTGGCGGCCCTGCTCGTGGCTCCCCTCCTCCACGAGATCGGCGCGCGTCGGGTGGTGCTGACGCCGTCGGGCCTGCTGGCCGGAGTTCCCTGGCCGCTGCTGTCCGGCTTCGAGGGCCGAGCGGTGACGGTCGCCCGGTCGGCGACGTCGTGGTGCTCGGTCCACGAGTCACCGCCCACCATCGCGAGCGCCGGCTTCGTGGCCGGACCACGGGTCCCCCGTGCCGAGGCCGAGGTGACCGCGGCGGCCGCCCAGTGGGACGGCGCGCGGGTGCTCGTCGGTGACGCCGCCACGGCAGCGGCGGTGTCCGAGCTGGCCGCGAGCGTCGACGTCCTCCACGTCGCCGCGCACGGTCGGCACTCGGCCGACAACCCCCTGTTCTCGGGCCTCGAGCTGGCCGACGGGTCGTGGTACGGCTATGACATCGACCAGCTGGCGTCGGTGCCGCAGGTGGTGCTGCTGTCGGCGTGCGAGGTCGGTCGGTCGTCGGTGCGGCACGGCGAGGAGCTGATCGGGATGGCGACCGCGTGGCTGCACGCGGGCGTCCGGTGGGTGGTCGCCTCCCCCGCCGCGGTCGACGACCGGGTCGCGCACGACACCCTGCTCGCGCTGCACGCCGGCCTCCGTGCCGGGCTCGACCCGCCGGCGGCGCTCGCCGCCGTCGAGCACCGTGCCGACGCGGCGCCGGCGCCGTTCGTCTGCTTCACCTGACCTGACCGTGACTGACCAGAACTGATTACTCGACCTGAGGTATCAGGACCTCCGGCGAGCGCTCCTGTCCCCCGAACGACGGACCACAACCGGGGGGAAATCCGATGAGCCTGAAAGTCGCACTGGTCGAGCACCACGAGATGTTCGCCGAGACGCTCGACCTCGCCCTGAGCCTGAACGGCCACCAGGTCGACCAGGTGCCGATCCCGACCAGTGGCCCCTGGGGGGAGTCACTGGTCAGGACCGTGCTCGCGAGGCGGCCGCACGTGGCCATCCTCGACCTCGACGCCGACCAGGTCGGCGACGTGGCACAGGTGATCAGTCCACTCACGGATGCAGGTGTCGCCGTCGTCGTCCTCACCGGGTCACGCAACGTGGCCCGGTGGGGCGAGTGCCTCCACCACGGGGCTCGTCGGGTGGTGCCGAAGACGGCACCGCTGCAGGCGATCATCAGCACGCTGCGCCGGCTCGAGAACGGCCTGCCCGTCATCCCGCGCGACAAGCGCGAGGCGCTGATCGCGTGCTGGCGTCGCGAGCACGCCGCCGAGCACGGCGCCCGGGCCCGGCTCGCCCTGCTGAGCAACCGCGAGATGCAGGTGCTCGGGCACCTGACCTCGGGACGCCGCGTCCGCGACATCGCCCAGGCCGACGTGGTGTCCGAGGCGACCGTGCGCACCCAGGTCAAGGCGATCCTGACCAAGCTCGACGTCGGCTCGCAGATCGCGGCCGTCGGCCTCGCCCACCGGATCGGCTGGCGCGCGCCTCAGCTCCAGTGAGCCGGTACCCCTCCGGGGATCGGCGCCCGTGGGTCGTAAGGCATCCGCGTGTAGACGAACGTCGCGCACTCGAGGTGGGTGGGGTGCACGCGCAGCGTCTCGCCGCGGTGGTAGCCGGAGACGCCGACGATCGCCTCACCGCGCACCTCGAACGTGTACTGCGTCGTGCCCGACTGCAGCGCGAGCACGTGCAGCGCGTCGTGGTGCCAGCGCAGCTCGACGGCGGTGTTGCCCCAGAACCACAGCCCGAGGATGGGCTCGACGACGTCCGGCACGGTCGTGGTCGGCACCCACGGTTCGGCGGAGGTGGTCGGTGCGTCGTCCAGGAGCGCGGCGGGCACGCCGTCGCAGTCGAGGCCGGTGGTGCCGTTGGCCAGCGCGATCGTGGCGTCGCCGGTGAGCTGGTCGACGAACAGGCTGGCGAGGAACCCGGGCATCGACCCGGTGTGGCCGACCAGCGTCCGCTCGCCCGCGCGAACCCGGCGCAGGCCCAGGCCGTACTGCGGGTCGAGCCGCGGGGCGGCCATCTCGGCCAGCGTCGCCGCACTCAGGACGTCGGGCCGGCGGCCGGCCAGCAAGGCCGCCCACGCCGCCAGGTCACCGACGGTGCTCCAGGCCTGGCCGGCCGGCGCCATCGCCCCGGTGTCGGTGTGGGGCTCGAGCGCGAGCCGCCCGCTGAAGTGCTCGACGCTGTGACCCTGGGCGTGCGGCGCCACCGGTCCGTACGACGTCCGCGTCATGCCCAGCGGGGTCAGCAGGCGGTCGACGACGACGTCCCACCAGGAGGCGCCGCGCAGCCGGGCCACCACCTCGCCGAGCAGCCCGTAGCCGAGGTTGGAGTAGTGGTAGTAGTCGCCGGGGCCGGCGACCGCACCCGAGCCGTCGTTGGCGGCGGCCAGGGCGGCGAAGTCGCCGCCGGTCGAGCGCTCCCACCACGAGCCGGCCGGCTCGCTCTGCAGGCCGGCGGTGTGGCCGAGCAGGTCGGCGACGGTCGCGGCGGCGTACCCCGTCTCGGGAACGAACCGGCCGACCGGGTCGTCGAGCGACAGCAGCCCCTCGTCGCGCAGCTGCAGCACCAGCACCGCGGTGAGCGTCTTGGTGATCGACCCGATGCGGTACGCCGTGGCGACGTCGGCGTCCACGCCCGCCGACTCGACCAGCGCTCCGTCGCGCAGGACGCCGCCGACGATCGACGGCAGCCGACCGGCGGCCTGCAGCGCGGTCAGTCGCTGCTCGAGACTCACTGGTCGGCGGTCTCCGCGAACGCCTCCGGCGGCGGGCAGGCGCACACGAGGTTGCGGTCGCCGTAGGCCTGGTCGATCCGCGCCACCGGGGGCCAGTACTTGTCGGGGTCGATGCCGGCCGGGAACACGGCGAGCTCGCGGGAGTAGGCCCGCTTCCACTTGCCGACCAGCGCCCGCGAGGTGTGCGGCGCCCCGCGCAGCGGCGACTCCTCGGCGGTCCACTCCCCGGCCGCGACCCGGTCGATCTCGGCCCGGATGGCGATCATCGCGTCGCAGAACCGGTCGATCTCGGCGAGGTCCTCCGACTCGGTCGGCTCGACCATCAGGGTGCCGGCCACGGGGAACGACATCGTCGGGGCGTGGAAGCCGTAGTCGACCAGCCGCTTGGCGACGTCGTCGACGGTGACGCCGGTGTCCTTGGTCAGGCCGCGCACGTCGAGGATGCACTCGTGGGCCACCAGGCCGCCGTGGCCGGTGTAGAGCACCGGGAAGTGGTCGCCGAGCCGCTTGGCGACGTAGTTGGCCGCGAGCACCGCGCTCGCGGTGGCCCGGGTCAGTCCCTCGGCACCCATCAGCCGGATGTAGGCCCACGAGATGGGCAGGATGCCCGCCGAGCCGTACGGCGCCGCGCTCAGCGCGCCGATCCCGGCCCGCTTCTCGGCCTGGGGGTGCATGGCGTGCGAGGGCAGGTACGGCGCCAGGTGGGCGCGCACCGCGACCGGTCCGACCCCCGGACCGCCGCCGCCGTGCGGGATGCAGAAGGTCTTGTGCAGGTTGAGGTGCGAGACGTCGCCCCCGAACTCGCCGGGCTTCGCGTAGCCGAGCAACGCGTTGAGGTTGGCGCCGTCGACGTACACCTGCCCGCCGTGGTCGTGCACGATCTCGCAGAGCCGGCCGATGGTGTCCTCGTAGGCGCCGTGGGTCGACGGGTAGGTCACCATGATCGCCGCGAGGTCGTCGGAGTGCTTCTCGCACTGCGCCTCCAGATCGGCCAGGTCGACGGTGCCGTCGTCGGCGGCCTTGACCACGACGACCCTCATACCGGCCATCACCGCGGAGGCGGCGTTGGTGCCGTGCGCCGAGCTGGGGATCAGGCACACGTCGCGCTGGCCGTTGCCGAGGGCGTGGTGGTAGCCGCGGATGGCGAGCAGCCCGGCGAGCTCGCCCTGCGAGCCGGCGTTGGGCTGGATCGAGACCCGGTCGTAGCCGGTGACCTCGGCCAGCCAGCCCTCGAGCTCGTCGACGAGGCGGCGGTAGCCGGCGGCGTCCTCGGCCGGGGCGAAGGGGTGGAGGTCGGCGAAGCCCGGCAGCGAGACCGGCTCCATCTCGGTGGTCGCGTTGAGCTTCATCGTGCACGAGCCGAGCGGGATCATGCCGCGGTCGAGCGCGTAGTCGCGGGCCGAGAGCCGGCGCAGGTAGCGCAGCATCGCGGTCTCGCTGTGATGGCTCGAGAACACCTCGTGCGTCAGGTACGGCGTCGTGCGGCGCAGCGCGTCGGGCAGCGCGTCGCCGGTCGCCTGGTCGAGGGAGTCGACGTCGGCGTGCACCCCGAAGGCCTTCAGCACGCTGCCGACGGTCGAGCGGGTGGTCAGCTCGGACGTCGACAGGCCGACCGTGTCGGCGTCCACGAGGCGCAGCTGGACGCCGAAGCGGCGGGCCGCTGCGACGACGTCGGCCGCCTGGCCGGGCACCGACACTGCGAGCGTGTCGAAGAACTGCTCGTGGGCCAGCGGGCGGCCACCATCGGCCAGCGCGCGGGCCAGGACGGCGGCGTACCGGTGGGTGCGCGTCGCGATCGCCTTCAGTCCGGCGGGTCCGTGGTAGACGGCGTACATCGAGGCGACGACCGCGAGCAGCACCTGGGCGGTGCAGATGTTGGAGGTCGCCTTGTCGCGACGGATGTGCTGCTCGCGGGTCTGCAGCGCGAGCCGGTAGGCCGGACGACCCTCGGCGTCGACGCTCACGCCGACGAGCCGGCCGGGCAGGTGCCGCTCGAGGCCCGCGGCGACCGACATGTAGCCGGCGTGCGGACCGCCGTAGAACAGCGGGACGCCGAACCGCTGGCTCGAGCCGACCACGACGTCGGCGCCCATCGCGCCGGGTGCCTCGAGCAGGGTCAGGGCGAGCAGGTCGGCCGCCACCACGGCCAGCGCGTTGCGCTCGTGGGCGGCGTCGATGACGGGCCGCGGGTCGAGCACCCGACCGGAGGCACCGGGGTACTGCACCAGGACGCCGCACAGCTCGCCGTCCGGCAGCCCCACGGCGAGGTCGGCGACGACCACTTCGATGCCCATCGCCTGGGCGCGGGTGCGCACGACCTCGATCGTCTGCGGCAGGGCGTCGGCGTCGACCACGAACGGACCGGAGGCCTTCCGGTTGCCCCGGCGTACGAGCGTCATCGCCTCGGCGGCCGCGGTGCCCTCGTCGAGCAGGCTCGCGTTGGCGGTCGGCAGGCCGGTCAGGTCGCCGATGACGGTCTGGAAGTTGAGCAGCGCCTCGAGCCGTCCCTGGCTGATCTCCGGCTGGTACGGCGTGTAGGCGGTGTACCAGCTCGGGTCCTCGAGCACGTTGCGGCGCACGACCGGCGGGGTGAGCGTCGCGTGGTAGCCCAGCCCGATCATCGTCTCGCCGGGCCGGTTGGCGGCCGCGATGGTGCGCAGCTCGCGGGCCGTCGCCTCCTCGGTGAGCGGCCGCGGCAGGTCGAGGTCGTCGGCGCTGCGGATGCCGCCGGGCACGGCGGCCTCCATCAGCTCGTCGAGCGAGGCGTAGCCGAGGGCGGCGACCATCGTGTCGACGTCCTGGGGGCTCAGCCCGATGTGGCGGTCGACGAACGGCAGTGCGCCGTCGAGCTCGGCAAGGCTGGGATGGTCGGACACGGAGGCTCCTCGGATCGACGGACCGGTGCCCTCCCCCTCTGTCACTCGACTGTCGTTCGACGGTGAGCTCCACAGGTGCCTGCTCCGCGCGGTCCGGGTGCCTGAGAGGTTCCGGGGAGGAATTGCCCCTTCGGCGCTCCGTGCCCAGCTGCTGCACGAGGTCTCTCCCGCGCGGGATCGACAGCGCCCCCAATCTAGCCGACTCCCCGCACCAGCCCCGAAACCACGCCGACCCGTGCCTCACGGGACGGGTGACCCCGAAATGCACGCTGACCCGCCCCTGATGAGGGACGGGTCAGCGAGAAGGCCGAGGTTCAGCTGATCTTGCGGGCCTCGCGGCGGGCGGCGAGCTCGTCGGCCGCCAGCGTGCCGGCGGAGGTGGTCGCCGAGCCGGTGTCGTCGGCGCGCTCGCTGGGCAGGGCGGCGAGGGTGCCCTCGATCTCGCGCCAGACGCCGCCGATGGCGATGCCGAACACGCCCTGGCCACCCTGGAGCAGGTCGATCACCTCGTCGTTGGAGGTGCACTCGTAGACCGAGGCGCCGTCGCTCATCAGCGTGACGCGCGTGAGGTCGTCGGTGCCGCGCTCGCGCAGGTGGGAGACGGCGGTGCGGATCTGCTGCAGCGAGATGCCGGCGTCCAGGAGGCGCTTGATGACCTTGAGGATCAGGATGTCGCGGAAGGAGTAGAGCCGGTGCGATCCCGAGCCCTTGGCGCCGCGCACGGTCGGCTCGATCAGCCCGGTGCGGGCCCAGTAGTCGAGCTGGCGGTAGGTGATGCCAGCGGCGTTGCAGGCGGTCGGGCCGCGGTAGCCGAGGTCGCTGGGCAGCGGGGAGACGTCGTCGCTGAAGAGAAGACCCTGCTCCTCGGCGTGCTCCTGGGCCGCGACGGCCTCGGCGCTGGCATCGGGGCTGGATCGGGGATGGTGCTCGTTCACAGGGTCCTCCGCGGGGAATGCACGCCGGCCGGTTCACCTCGGAAGTGAGGTCACGACGTGCGTGGAGTTACAACGACGACACTTCAAGGTACGGCGCGCACCCGGGGCGGTCAAAGACCTGCCGCGGTGTGTCGGGTCCGGCTCCAACCCTCAACCTCCAGTTGAGGGTCACTGTTCGCGGTCGGCCTCGAAGTCCTCAGGGGTCACGTGGTCGAGGAACTCGCGGAACTTCTCGACCTCGTCCTCCTGCTCGGCCGGCACGGCCAGCCCCGCCTCGTCGAGGACATCCTCGGCGCAGACGATCTTGGTGCCGGTACGCAGCGCCAGCGCGATCGAGTCGGACGGGCGCGCGCTCACCTCGACCCCGGAGTCGAAGACCAGCGTCGCGAAGAAGACGCCGTCCTTGACCTCGGTGATCCGCACCTCGCTGAGCGCGTTGCCGGTGGCCTCGAGCACGTCCTTGAACAGGTCGTGGGTCAGCGGACGCGGCGGGACGACGCCCTGCTGGGCGAACGCGATCGCGGTAGCCTCCACCGCGCCGATCCAGATGGGCAGGTATCGCTCGCCGGTCACCTCTCGCAGCAGGACGATCGGCTGGTTCGAGGGCATCTCGACCCGGACTCCCATGACATCGACCTCGCGCACATGACCACCCTACTCCGCCCGGGGGCAACGTCTCAGGCGCGCTTGAGACCGGCCTTGACCAGCGTCGCGTGCAGCCGCACCGAGAGCGCCGCGATCTCGCTCACGGCCTCGTCGGCGCGGGCCCGGGCGCCCGCGTCACGGCCACCGCGCAGCGGCGCGACGACCTGCTGGACCAGCCCCACCTCGCGGTCGGCAGCGGCCCGGAAGGCCCGCAGGTGCCGGGGCTCGAGCCCGAACTCGGCCAGCTCGCGGGCGGTGCGCGCGATGACCAGCGCGTCGGTGTCGTAGTGGCCGGTGCCGGTGCGCGGCGTGATCAGCCCGAACTGCTCGAGCTGGTCGAGCAGGTCGTCGGTGATCTCGGCGATCTTGACCAGCTCGCGCCGGGAGAGCCGCAGCTGGTCGCGCCGGGCGAACGACTCCGCGCTCGGCGTCCCGTCGCTCGACAGCGCCACCGTCGGCACCGTCGGGACGACGGGCTCGATCGGCGGCGGCTCGAGGCCCCGGTCGATGGCGTCGAGGTGCTCGCCGATCACCTTGAGCGGCAGGTAGTGGTCGCGCTGCATGGTGAGCACGTAGCGCAGCCGGACGACGTCGTCGTCGCAGAACTTGCGGTAGCCCGACGGCGTCCGCTCGGGCTTGATCAGGCCCTTGTCCTCCAGGAAGCGGATCTTGGGGATCGTGATGCTCGGGAAGTCGGGTCGCAGCACGTCGAGCACCTGCCCGATGTTCATCCGCCCCTGGGGGGCGTCGGAGGCGTCGCCTCCCGAGAGCGCGCTGGCCACCGGTCCCTCAGAGCGCTTCGTGACCGGCGAAGAACACCAGTCGGTACTTGCCGATCTGGACCTCGTCGCTGTCCTTGAGCAGCACCTTCTCGATCCGGTCGCGGTTGACGTAGGTGCCGTTGAGGCTGCCGGCGTCGCTGACGGTGAAGGTGTCGCCGTCGCGGTGGAACACGGCGTGACGACGCGAGACGGTGACGTCGTCGAGGAAGATCTCGCTGTCGGGGTGACGCCCCGCGTTCACCACGTCGGAGTCGAGCAGGAACCGGCTGCCCGACCCCGGCCCCTTCTGGACGACGAGCAGGGCGTGACCGGCGGGCAGCGCGTCGACCGCCGCGGCGTCGACCGGGTTGAGTGCCCGGTCGGAGGTCTCGACCTTGTCGGCCCCCGACGGGCCGGTGCCGACCCCGATCTGGATCGTGGCGGTGGACTCGCCGACGGGGTCGGCCGGCTCACCGGCCGGGCTCGCGTCTGCGCCGAGCAGGCGCGTGCCGCACTGGGCGCAGAAGCGGGCGTCGTCGGGATTCTGCCTGCCACATGCGGTGCAGAAGGGCATGGGTGAACCTCCGGTCCGATGGCCTAACCCTCAACGCCATGCTGAGGTTGACGGTTGGCCCGAACCTACCAGTCGTGCGGGCACCCGTGCGGGCGATCCGGGCAGCCTCAGCCGTCGAGGGTGGAGACGTACGCCTCGGGGGTCAGCAGACCCTCCAGGTCGGCGGTGGACGTCGGGACGATCTCGAAGAGCCAGCCGCCGCCGTACGGGTCGTTGTTGACCAGCTCGGGGGTGGCGTCGAGGGACTCGTTGCGGGCGACCACCTCGCCGGTGACCGGCGCGTAGATGTCGCTGACCGACTTGGTCGACTCCAGCTCGCCGCAGGTGCTGCCGCCCTCGACGGCGTCGCCGATCTCGGGCAGCGAGACGTAGACGATGTCGCCCAACGCGTCCTGGGCGTAGTCGGTGATGCCGATGCGTACCGACCCCTCGTGCTCACCGGGTTGGCGCACCCACTCGTGCTCGGCGGTGTACTTCAGGTCCTCGGGGTACAAGGTGGGGCTCCTGATCGCTGGGTGGTCGCTGAGATCTACTGGTGATCGCTGCTGCCCGAGCAGGCTAGCGCCTCGCCGGGCGCGGCACCGATCGGGTCCTGCGGTGTCACTCCGGTTGGGCGAGCTCGGGCTGCTCCGGCTCCCGCACGGTCTCGATGTCGAGGGAGGCCAGTTCCTCGACCGCGATGTCGGCACCGTCGCGCTTGATCTCCTCCTTGGGGCCGAGCGCGAAGGTCAGCGAGCCCGCCAGCGTGCTCGACGCGCCGATCGCGTCGACGACGTACGGCGGCTCGAGCAGGGTGCCGTCGACCTCGATGCCGCCCTCGCCCTCCTCGAAGGAGGTCTGGGCGACGACCCGCACCTGCCCGTTGATCTGAATGGCCTCGGCGCCGACCGAGCGCAGCTCCTGGATGACGTCGAGCATCGAGGAGATCGTCAGCGTGCCGGTCTCCTCGGTGATCGTGGCGCGGATGCCGGGGCCGGTCACCGGCACCAGGCCGGCCAGCACGCTGAGGCGGTCGGCCTCCTCCTGGGCCTCGCGAAGCGCCGCCTGGCGGCGGGTGGACTCGTCGAGCAGCTGGGCGCGCGCCTGCGTGAGCCGGTCGATCTCGGCCTGGGTGCGCTGCGTGGTGCCCGACAGCCCGTTGAGGACGTCGATCAGGTCCTGCTCACGCAGCCCGGAGTACGTGGAGTCCTCGTCGGTGGCGCGGAACTGGGTGACGCTCGCGAACCCCACCAGCGCCAGCAGGACGCCGACGACCAGCTGGGTGCGCGAGGGGTGGCGCAGTGCGTGCCCCAGCCGGGCCCGCCCGCTGGGCCTCTCCCCCGCCGTCGACTCAGGCATGGAACAGGTGGCGGCGGATGGCCGCGACGTTGGAGAAGATCCGGATGCCGAGCACGACGATCACGCCCGTCGACAGCTGACCGCCGACGCCGAGCCGGTCGCCGACGTAGACGATGCCCGCGGCGATCACCACGTTGCTCACGAACGAGACCACGAAGACCTTGTCGTCGAAGATCCCGTCGAGGTAGGCACGCAGGCCGCCGAAGACGGCGTCGAGCGCGGCGACCACGGCGATCGGCAGGTAGGGCTCGACGCTGAGGGGCACGTCGGGCCGGAAGACCAGCCCCAGCGTGACCCCGATCAGGAGACCCAGCGCGGCGATCATGAGGCCTCTCCGCTCCGTTGGGTCATCTTGTCCTCCTCCGTCGGCTCCCGCGCCGATCGCAGCCGCGACAGGGCGGACGGCGCCGAGGGCAGCACCAGCTCGGACTCATCATCCATGTCGTACTCGATGCCGTACCGGGAGAGGTCGTCGAACGCGAGCCCGGACGTGGTGTCGAGGAACCGGGCCTGAAGGGTCCGAGTGTCGCCGATCGCGAGCACGGTATACGGCGGCGCCACGCCCACGAAGTTCACCTCGATCGCCGAACCGCTGGTCCGGATGGCGGTGACCGGGCTCAGCCGCTGCCCGTTGACCGAGATGGCCTCGGCGCCGGCCTGCCACAGGCCGTTGGTCAGCAGGGCCAGGTCGCTGTCCTTGACCTCCTGGTTGACGTCGGCGTCGGCAAGCTGGGTGACGGTCACCCGCACTCCCTCGCCGGTGACCGCGACGAACCCGGTGCGCACCTGCAGGCGGCGCTGCTCGACGGCGACCCCCTGCTGCTCGTCGGTGAGCCGGCTGGTCGTCCGCTCGAGCCCCGCGATCCGGTCGTTCAGGGTCGCGACCCGCTCCTTCTGCCCGGCCAGGCGGTCGCTCTCGGCCTCGATCTTGCTGATCAGGGTCTCGCGGCTGGCCGTGTCGACGTCGGCGTTGCGAGAGGTCTGCACGAAGGCCGTGGACGCCAGGACTCCGAACACGGCGATGACGACCGCGGCCGTGCGTTGCGGCCGCCCTCGCGGCGGCCGGGGTGCGCCGGCGGCGCGCCGTTCGGCCGCGACCAGGTAGTCCTCGTCGAGGGACTGCTGGGTGATCAGGGTGAGCAGCGGCATCCGCACCCGGGCCGGCAGCTCGGGGGTCGGGCCCGGGGTCGCGTCGGACGGCGGCGTCGGGTCAGGCATTGCGGGCCGGGCGCCGTTCGGTGGTGGCCAGCAGCTTGCGTACCTGCCAGGCGTAGAGGACGCCGGCCCACCAGTACAGGCCGATCCCCCAGAAGGCGAACGCCCAGCCGAAGACCTGCGCCAGCGTGGCGACCGTCCCGTCGCCGTCGCCGAGCAGGAGCAGCGGGAAGGCGTAGAGCAGGTTGAACGTCGCCGCCTTGCCGAGGAAGTGCACCGGCAGCGCGCTGTACCCGCGGGTGCGCAGGAGCGGCACCAGCCCCCACATCAGGGCGTCGCGCAGCGGGAGCGAGATCGCCATCCACCACGGGATGATGTCGCGCATCGCCAGGCCGACCACGACGGCGAGGATGTAGAGCCGGTCGGCGACGGGGTCGAGGATCTGGCCGACCACCGACTGCTGGTCGAGCTTGCGGGCCAGCCAGCCGTCGAGGAAGTCGGTGATGCCGGAGACCATGAGCAGTGCCAGCGCCCAGCCGTCCTCCTCGGGCCCCAGGACCAGCCACAGGAAGAGGGGGACGCCGAGCAGCCGCAAGGCACTGAGGGCGTTGGGCACGGTCCACACGAGCGCTCGCGGCTCATCGGTGCTCGCCGTCTCACCTGCCACGGGCACCAACCCTAACGGGACGGCACCTCCCTTCCTGCCACGCCGGGCCCCGGTGCTCAGAGGGTCTCCTCCAGATGCGCGGCGTCGCGGATCTCGCCGACGAGCTCCTCGATGACGTCCTCGAGCGTGGCGACGCCGATGGTGGTGCCGGCGACGTCGACCACGCGGGCCATGTGGGCCCCGCGGCGTTGCAGGATCTCCAGCGCCTCGTGCAGTGGCGCGTCACTTCCGACAGGCGCGAACGGGCGTACCCACTTGTCGTCGATGGGGCGGGACCGACGTTCCTCGTCGGGCTCGAGCACGTCCTTGATGTGCAGGTAGCCGAGCAGCTCTCCTGCCTCGTCGGCCACGGGGAAGCGGCTGAAGCCCGTGGCCGCGCACAGCGCCTCGACGTCGGCGGCGGTGGAGCCGCGCACGACCGTGGTGAGGGTCTCGGCGGCCAGGGTCACCCGGTCGACGGCCTTCTCGGTGAAGCCGAGCGCACCGGCGAGCCGGTCGTACTCGTCGGCCTCGATCAGCCCCTCGCCGCGTGACTCCTCGACGAGCGCGGCCACCTCCTCGCGGGTGAAGGTGGAGCTCACCTCGTCCTTCGGCTCGACGCGCAGCAGCCGCAGGGTGGCGTTGGCGACGGTGTTGAGGGTGACGATCACCGGGCGCAGCAGCGTGACGACGCCGACCAGGGCCGGAGCCAGGACCAGGGCGGCCCGCTCGGGCCCGGCGATGGCGATGTTCTTGGGCACCATCTCGCCGAGGACGACGTGCAGGAACACCACGACGGTGAGGGCCAGCACGAACGCCACCGGGTGCAGGAAGGCCTCCGACACGCCCACCTTCTCGAAGAGCGGCTCGATCAGGTGGGCCAGCGCCGGCTCGCCGACGGCACCGAGGCCGACCGAGCAGATGGTGATGCCCAGCTGGGCGCCGGCCATCATCAGCGAGACGTTCTCCATGGCCCGCAGGGTGGTGCGCGCCATCCGGGACCCGGCCTGGGCACGCGGCTCGATCTGGCTGCGACGGGCCGAGATCAGCGCGAACTCGGCGCCCACGAAGAAGGCGTTGAAGCCCAGCAGCAGGACGGCGACGAACAGGGCGGCGTAGTCGCTCACACCGGCTCCGCTCGTTCGGTCCGGACGGGTCCGGCGGCGTCGACCGGGCCGACCAGGCGCAGGCTCAGCCGGTCGACCCGCAGCCCGTCCATGTGCTCGACGGTGAGGGTGGCCAGCTGCTCGCCGGGCTCGTCGGGGTCACGCCGGTCGGGCACGCTCACCTCGGCGATGTCGCCGGACGCCGGGATCCGGCCGAGCACCTGCAGCACCAGCCCGGCGATCGTGTCGTAGTCCTCGCTCTCGGGCAGCTCGACGCCGGTGAGGTCCTCGACCTCGTCGGGGCGCAGCAGCCCGGAGAGCGACCAGGTGCCGTCGCGACGCTGCCGGGCCCGCGAGCCCAGCCGGTCGTGCTCGTCGGAGATGTCGCCGACGATCTCCTCGATGACGTCCTCGAGGGTGACGATGCCGGCGTGCCCGCCGTACTCGTCGAGGACGACGGCCATCTGGAACCCGTCGGCCCGCAGCAGCGCGAGCAGGGGGTCGAGCCGGAGCGAGTCGGGCACCACGATCGGGCGGACCATAGGTGCTTGACCTTGGTGGTGGCTCGCTCGTGCAGCGGCAGCGCGACCGCGTGCTTGACGTGCACGGTGCCGACGACCGTGTCGTCGTCGTCGAGCACGGGGAAGCGCGAGTTGCCGGTGCCGCGGGTCAGCTCGATCACGGCGCTCGCACGGTCGTTGACCTCGAGCGAGTGCGTGCGCACCCGCGGGGTCATGATCTCGCCGGCGGTGCGCGTGCCGAACTCCACCGAGCGCTCCATCAGCTCGGCCGTGTCGGGGTCGAGGGTGCCGACGTCGGCCGAGCGCTGGATCAGCGAGGCCAGCTCGGTCGAGCTGCGGGCCGAGCGCAGCTCCTCCTGCGGCTCGACCCCGAGCCTGCGGACGATCGCGTTGGCCGACCCGTTGAGCACCCGGATCGGGCGGCGCATCGCCCCGGTGAACGGGCGCATCGGCAGCTGGGTGGCGCGGGCGGTGGCCATCGGCAGGGCGATGGCGAGGTTCTTGGGCACCAGCTCGCCGAACACCATCGTGAGCACGGTGCTGACCACGAAGCCGAGGGCCAGTGCGACCGGGTCGACGCCCCCGCCGGGCAGGCCCACCGCCTCGAGCGGCCCGCGGATCAGCTCGGAGATCGCAGGCTCGGCGAGGTAGCCGATGCCGAGGTTGGTCACGGTGATGCCGACCTGGGCGCCGGACAGCTGGGTCGACAGCGAGCGGAGCGCCGGCTGCACCCCGGCCGCCTGAACGTCGCCGTCCGCGGCGGCCCGGTCGACCTGGCCGCGGTCGACGGTGACGAACGCGAACTCCGCGGCCACGAAGACGCCGCACATGGCGACCAGGAGCAGCGCGACCGCGAGCAGGATCCAGGGCGTCATCGACGCGACGCCAGGGTCATGGTGGGGAGGTGGTGCGGGTGGGGCCTACTGTCAGAGCCGTCCATCGGGCGGTTCGGGTTCCTTCGCGGTGGTGGTCGGGAGAGCGTCAGCCTACCGACCGCATCCAGGCGGTCGCACGCTGGGCGTCGCGCGGTTTCCAGGTATCCACCGCAGGGAACGCTGCTACCCCCACCAGCACGGTGACGTGCTCACGTCGATCTCCGACGGGATGGTGGGGCTGCTGAAGGAGTTCTACGGCCGCGGGCCGACTCGGACGAAGACCTACTACGAGGACGATCTCGTGGTGTGCCTGCTGCGCGGAGGCTTCTCGCGGGTGGAGCAGACGCTGCTCGACGGCGGCCGCGGCTCGTCGGTGATCTCGCAGCGGATGGAGTTCCAGGAGCTCATGCGCGACCGCTTCGAAGGTGTGATCGAGTCGGCCACGGGCCGCCGGGTGATCGGCTTCATGAGCGGCAACCAGCAGGATCCGGACATCATGTGCGAGGTCTTCATCCTCGCGCCGACGGATCTCGTCGACGAGCACGAGATCCCCGCGGGCCGGCTCGCGCCGGACGGTGTCAGGAACCCCACCCGCCGCTTGACGCGCAGGAGTAGTTTAAGTACTGGAGGGCTTTACCGCGAGGTCGACGCACGGCGCCGGTAGCGCGATGTGACTTCCGAGGTTCACTACGACCTTGGAGGCGCCTTGCCCACCCCCGAATCCATCGCCTGCCGCGCGGCGACCCTTCCGGCCGTTCGTCTGCTCGTCGACGGGTGGAGGGCTCGACGCCGCCTGGGTCCACGTCGCCGGCGCGCTCGACATCGCGACCTCGCCCCAGCTCGACCGCGCGCTGAGCGAGGCGGCGGCGCGGCTCGTGGTGCTCGACCTGCGCGACCTCGCGTTCATGGACTGCGCGGGCGTGCACACGATCATCGAGGCGAGCGACAGCGCGCGCCGTGACGGCCGCCGGCTGATCCTCCTGCGCGGCAGCCCGAACGTCGACCGGGTGTTCGCGCTCACCGGCACCGACGACGACGTCGAGATCGGCGACCTGGACCTGCTCATGCCGCCGGAGCAGACGCTGCGGAGGTTCGCCGACGAGGCGCTCGTTCCGTGAGCGCCACCGCCCCGCTGCGCGGCCCGCCCGAGAGCGTCCCGATCGTCCACGAGACGTCGGAGCGCGTCGTCCGCACCGTCGTCTTCGGGCTCCCGCCCGCGGCGCTGCTGATCGCCGGCTGGCTGGCGTGGGGCGGGACGCTGCACTGGCACGACCTGATCGTGCTGGCGATCACCTACACGCTGTCCGGGTTCGGCATCACGGTCGGCTTCCACCGCCTCTTCACCCACCGCAGCTTCAAGACGACCCGCACGGTCCGCGCGCTGCTCGCCGTGCTCGGCTCGATGGCGGTCGAGGGCCCGCTGATCGAGTGGGTCTCGACCCACCGCAAGCACCACCGCTTCTCGGACGAGCCCGGCGACCCGCACAGCCCGCACGTCGACCAGGCGCCCGGATGGCGCGGCGCGCTGCGCGGGCTCGCCCACGCGCACGTCGGCTGGATGTTCCGCGGCAAGGACATGGCCAACCCCGCGCGCTACGCCAAGGACCTGCTCGCCGACCGCGACATGCGCTTCATCAGCCGCACCTTCCCGCTCTGGGTCGCGGTCGGGATGCTCGTCCCGTTCGGGCTCGGCATCGCGCTCACCGGCACGCTCACGGGCGGGCTCACGGGGCTGCTGTGGGGCGGGGCCGTGCGCGTCCTGCTGCTCCACCACGTGACGTTCTCCATCAACTCGCTGTGCCACTTCTTCGGCCGGCGGCCGTTCGCCACCGGTGACGAGTCGCGCAACCTCGCCTGGCTCGCCCCGATCGCCTTCGGCGAGGCCTGGCACAACAACCATCACGCCTTCCCCACTTCAGCGCGACATGGCCTCGGGCGCCGGGAGATCGATCCCAGCGCCTGGTTCATCATCGCGCTCGAACGTTGCCACTTGGCCTGGGACGTCGTCCGCATCAGTCCCGGACATCAACAGGCCAAGCGTGGACCCGCGGTGACCTGACCTCCTCCCAGGAGCCGCTCCGTCCTGCCCGGCCGCTACCGCGTAGCGGCCGGGTGCGGCGACGCTTCGGACGAGCGAGCGCCGGCGCGCTCGAGCAGGAACCCGGCCGCGTTGGCGGCCTGCCAGAGGGCGAGCAGCGGCACCATCGCGGCCGCGCGCCGCGCCGGCCGCAGGCGCGCGGTGCGCAGCCACAGCGAGCGGTCGAGGTGGAACGAGGTCTCGTCGCGCAGCCGGCCCGTCCCCCGCAGGGCGCGCGCCCGGTGGTAGCGCGCGGCGCCGCGACCGTAGGCGACGTGCTGGCGGACGAAGCCGCGCAGGTCGAGATCGTGGGCGTGGCGGACGACCGCGGCGGGCGCCGAGCGCAGCCCGCGGCCGGAGGCGCGCCAGCGGTCGCAGAGGTCACGGTCCTCGGAGGCGAACGGGAAGCTCGCGACGTCGAAGCCGCCGAGCGCGAGGAAGGCGTCGCGCGGGATCGCGAGGTTGTTGGTCGCGAAGAAGCGCGCGCACTCCGGGTCGCGGTTGTAGTGCGCATAGACGAGGTCCTGGATGTGCTGGCTCGCCTCCGCGAAGCGGTTGCCCGCGAGCGCATTGACCGTGCGGCCGCCGACCATCGTGCCGGGGGCGGCGCCGCGCGCCGCGGCGCACAGCTCGCGCAGCCACCCGGGCTCGGGCAGGCAGTCGTCGTCGGTGAACGCGAGCAGCTCTCCGGCCGCCGCGCGGGCGCCGTCGTTGCGGGCGGCGCCGGGCCCGCCGCGCTCGCGCCGCAGCAGCCGCACCGGCAGCCCGCCGGCCACGGGCAGCTCGAGGTCGGCGGTGCCGCCGTCGTCGACCACGATCACCTCGAGCTCGTCGCGCGGATGCTCGAGCGCGGCGACGGCGGCGAGGCAGCGCGCGAGCGGGCCCGGCCGGTCCGCGGTCGCGATCACGATCGACACCGACGTCACGGCAGCTCCGCGCGGTCGGCCGCGGGGACGTAGCGGACGCGCTCGAGCTCGAGGTCGGCGTCGCGCGCCGGCTCGCTCGTCCTCGCGACGAAGCCGCCCGCCTGGCCGGCCGCGTCGACGACGAGGCCGGCGAGCAGCATCGGCAGCACCCGCGCCAGCGGCACCGTCGCGCGCTGCGCGGGCGAGAGCCCTCGCAGCAGCCGCGCCAGGCGCAGCGCGGGGAGGATCGCCGAGCCGCCGCAGTACACGAGCCGGCGCGGCCACGGCCAGGCGGCGGCCCGGACCCGGGCGCCCGAGTGCGCCGCCCTGAACTTCGCCGTGAGGAAGACCCGCGGCAGCGCGAAGTTGACGTGGCGCGTGATCGCGCGGGGCTCGAGGTAGATGCGCTCGCCCTCCGCGCGCAGGCGGCCGTGGAAGAGCCATTCGGCCGCCATCGCCGCCACGAGGCCGTCGGCATGGCGCTCGAGCAGCGCGCGCTTGTAGGAGGAGTTGTGGCCCGGGCTCTCGGCGGCCTCCCCGCCGCTGCCGCCCTCCGCGAACGGGGCGTAGCCGAGCAGGAAATCGGCCCAGCTCGTGGCGGTGCGCGGGTTCGCGTTGCGCACGAGCGGGCCGACGACCGCCCACGGCTCCTCGTGGCGGTCGAGCAGCGCCGCCGCCCACTCCGGCAGCGGGAACGAGTGGTCCTCGCCGAACGCGACCACGGGCGCGGCGCTCGCGAGCGCGCCGGCGGCGTTCGCCTCCGCGACCGACCCGGCGCCCGGCAGGTGCACGACGCGGTGGGCGGCGAGCCGCGCGACCTCCGGCGGCGGCTCGCCGGGCGGCTCGGCGGCGAAGGAGACGAGCACGAGCTCGATCCGCTCGGCCACCGTCTGCGCCGCGAGGCAGCGCAGCGTGGCGGCGACGGGCGCCCAGCCCGTGCGCGTGGTCAGCACGACCGAGAGCGCGGGCGCGGTCACGCGACGAGGCCGACGGTGCCGCCGTCGCGCAGCGCGCGCTCCGCCGCCACGGCGAGCGCGACCGCTCGCCGGCCGTCCTCGAGGTCGGCCGGCGGAGGCGTGCCGTCGCGGACCGCCGCGAGCACCGCCGCCCACTCCGCCGCGTAGCTGAGCCGGTAGTCGCCGCCGGCCCGCGCCGCCCGCGCCTGGCGCGGCAGCGACGCCGCGCTCGCGGCGGCCGCGCGCAGCCGGACGCCGACGCCGCCCGCCGCGCGGCCGAGCGGGGCCCACACCGGCCCGTCGCCGCGGAAGAGGTCCAGCAGCAGGCGCCCGCGCTCGCCCACGAGCTCGACCAGATTGGCGTCGCTCGTCCCGGTCGCGAGCGTCGTGGCGAGCAGCGTCCCGTCCTCGAGGCGGGCGGTCAGCGCGAGCGCGTCGTGGTCGCCCGCCGCGTGCACCGCCTCCGGCTCCAGGCCCGAGAGGAAGCGCCAGAGGTCGAGGTGATGGATGCCGAGCTCCCACAGCGCGCCGCCGCCCGCGGCCGGGTCCGCGCGCCAGCCCTGCGGCCGCGCGACCGCGGTCCAGTGCGTGCGGACCATCCGCAGCCGGCCGAGCCGCCCCTCCGCCAGCGCCGCCCGCGCGGCGACGACCTGCCGGTGGACGCGCAGGTTGAAGCCGGCGGCGGCCACCCGGCCGCTCGCCGCCGCGGCCTCGGCGAGCGCGCCGGCGGCGTCGAGGTCGAGCGCGAGCGGCTTCTCGACGAACACGTGGCGGCCGGCGGCGAGCGCGGCGAGCGCGGCCTCCGCGTGGTGGCGCGGCGGGCTGCAGACGGCGACCAGGTCGACGCCGGGGTCGGCCGCGAGCGCCGCCGCGTCGGCATGGACCGCGGCGATGCCGAAGCGCGCGGCGACCTCCCGCGCGCGAGCGCCGTCGGGGTCGGCGAGCGCGACCGCCTCGATGCCCTCGACGCGCGCGAGCGCCGGCAGGTGCAGGTCCGCGGTGACCCGGCCGCAGCCCGCAAAGCCGATCCGCAGCGGGCCGGCGGGCGCGGGCGGACATCGTAGTGGTCACTGGATGCCCGTAGGTTTCAGCGGCGATGCGGCTCGCCAAGCGCCACCCGGCACTCGCCGGCCTCGTCGTGTTCACGGCGATCGTGGCGCTCGCCCGGCTCGCGACGCTGCGCGCCCCGCTCAACAACGACGCCGGCCAGTACCTCTACGTCGGCCGGACGCTGCTCGACGGCGGCACCCCCTACGTCGACGCGGCGAACAACAAGGGGCCGGTCACCTACGGGCTGTTCGCGCTGCTCGAGCTCGTCGGCGGCAGCCATCCGGTCGTCCACCGCGCGGTCCTGATCGTGTTCGCCGGGCTCGCCGCGCTCGCGGTGGCCGGCTACACCGCGCACTACGCCGGCCGGGCGGCGGGCGCGTTCGCCGGCGTCACGTTCGCGCTGCTGTCCGGGACGCCCGCGCTCGAGGGCGACGATCCCAACACCGAGCAGTTCGGGATCGCGCCGATGGCGGGCGCGTGGTACCTCGCGACGCGCGGCTCGAGCCGCTCGGCGGCCGCCGCCGGAGCGCTGACGGCCGCCGCGGTCCTGATGAACATCGCCTTCGCCGTCGTGGCGCCCTTCGTCGCCTGGGAGCTGTGGCGCGCCGCGCCGGCGGGGCGCCGTGCGCGGCCGCTGCTCACCGCGGCGGCGGGCGCCGCCGCCGTGGCGCTGCCGATCGTCGCTGTGGCTCGTCGCGGCCGGGGCGCTCGACGACTTCGCCGTCCAGGTGCTCGGCCAGGCCGGGGACACCGTCTCGCGCGGCGCGCTGTCCGGCGCCGAGCTGAGCTGGGTCGTGGGCGGGACCGAGGTCGAGGGCCTGCACTTCCTGCTCGCCGTGCCCGCCGGCGGCCTCTGGGTCGCCGGGCTGCTCGGCGCCGCGATCGCCGTGCAGGACGCGCGGATGCGCCCGGCGGCGGTGGCCGCGCTGCTGTGGATCGTGGTCGCGTGGCTGCGCGTGAAGCTCGCCTCCTACGAGTTCGCCCACCAGTACTACCCGGCGCTCCCCGGGATCGCGGTCGGGCTCGCCCTCGGCGTCGCGGCGCTGTGGCAGCCGTCCGCCGCGCGCCGCGCCGCGCTGGCCGCGGTCGTGCTCGTGGTGGCGGCGTGGCCCTACGTGATCGCGCAGCAGTGGAACGCGCTCGACACGCCGCCGTGGGAGCGGCCGGGCGTGGCGTACCCGGCCGCGGAGCAGTACCCCGTCGGCCGCTTCGTCGCCGCCCACACGCGGCCGTCGGATCCGCATCGTCGTGTCGGGCCGCTGGACCCAGGTCTACTGGGCCGCCGGGCGCCGGGCCCCGACGCGCTTCTTCGACCACGAGGTCAGCAACCGCCGGAGGGCTGGATCGCGGAGCGCCGCCGCGACCTGTTCGCGCGGCCGCCGCGCGCGATCGTCCTGATGCCGCGCGACCGGCTCGAGCCCGACCTCGTGGCGCTGATGGCCCGCGTGCCCTACCGCCTCGCCTACGACCTGCGCGGCGCGCGGGTCTGGTTGCGCTCATAGACTGGCGCCGTGCCAAGACCCCTCGCCCTGAGCGTCGTGATCCCGGCCTCAGACGAGCGGCCGACGCTGGCCGACGCGCTCGCCGCCGTCGAGGCGTCGGCGCAGCCGGGCGACGACGTCATCGTCGCGCGCAACGGCGACGGGCCCGCGGCGACGCGCAACCGCGGCGCGCAGCAGGCGCGCGGGGAGATCATCGTCTTCGTCGACTCCGACGTGCGCGTCCACCCCGACGCGTTCGCGCGCATCCGCACGGCGTTCGGCGACGATCCTGAGCTGACCGCGCTGTTCGGCGCCTACGACGACGACCCCGCGTGCCGCCAGACGGTGTCGCAGTTCCGCAACCTGCTCCACCATCACGTGCACCGGCGCGCGGCGGGCGAGGCGACGACGTTCTGGGCGGGCCTGGGGGCGATCCGCCGCGAGGCGTTCGAGGCGAGCGGCGGCTTCGACGCCACGCTGCACCCGCACGCGATGGAGGACGTCGAGCTGGGGATGCGGCTGTGCGACGCCGGGGCGCGGATCGTGCTCGACCCGCAGCTGCGCGGCAAGCACCTCAAGCGCTGGACGCTCGCCGGCATGGTCCGCTCCGACCTCGCGGACCGCGGCGTGCCGTGGGTGCGGATGCTGCTCCGCCGCGGCCAGGCCTCGAGCGCGCTCAACCTCGCCTGGCGCCACCGGGTCACCGCGCTGCTGCACGCGGGCACGGCGGGGGCGGCCGTCGGCGGCCGGCGGCGGCTGGCCGGCGGGCTGCTGCTCGGCGCCGTGCTGCTCAACCGCGACTTCTACGCGCTCCTGCTGCGCTGCGGCGGGCTGCGCCTGGGCGGCGCCGGCGTGCTGCTGCACCTGGTCCATCACCTGACGGCCGTCGTCTCCGTCCCCGTCGGCGTCGCGGCCCATGTCCTGGAGGCGGTGCGCGGTGAGCCGCGGGAGTGAGCCGGTCCGGCGGGCGGTCGCCGTGCTGCACGCGCTGGCGGTCTCGGACGTCCGCATGCGCTACGGCCGCGGCCGCCTGCGCGCCGTCAAGTGGCTGCTCGACCCCTACGCCGTCACGGGCGTCTACCTCGTGCTCGTCGCCTACGTGCTCGATCGCCCGGGCCGGGCGGTCGGGCTCAGCATCGCGTGCGCGATCGTGCCGTTCCAGCTGGTCGTGATGTCGATCGTCAACGCGAGCTCCGCGGTCCACGCGCGCACCTCGATCGTCAGCAACATGCGCTTCGAGCGCGGGCTGATCCCGCTCGCGGCGGTGGTGACCGAGTCGGTCGGCTTCGCCGCCGCGCTGACGCTGCTCGGCCTGATGATGGGCGTCTACGACGTCGCGCCCACCGCGGCGCTGCTGTGGCTGCCGGTGCTGCTCGCCACCACGTTCCTGCTGGCGGTCGCGGCGGCCTACCCGGCCGCGCTGATCGGCGTCTGGTACCCGAACGCGCGCCCGTTCATGGTCAGCATCGCGCGCGCCGCGTTCTTCGTCGCGCCGGGCTTCGTGGCGCTCGCGCAGATCCACGGCGACGCTCGCGAGTGGCTGCGGCTCAACCCGCTCTCCGGCCTCTTCGAGTCCTACCGCAGCGTGTTCCTGAGCGGCACGTCGCCGGCGGCGTGGGAGCTGCTGGTGCCGCTGGCGGTGGCCGGGCTCGTGCTCGCGCTGTTCGTGCCGGTGTTCCGCCGCGAGGCGCCGCATCTCGCCAAGGTCATGGAATGAGCGCGTCGATCTCCGCCCGCGGCGTCGGCGTCCGCTTCCAGTTCGACCGCCAGCAGCGGGTGCTCACGCCGGCGCTCGCGCGCCTGCGGCGCACCGGGAGGACCGTGTGGGCGCTGCGCGGGCTCGACCTCGCGGTCGAGCCGGGAGAGGGCGTCGCGCTCGTCGGGCCGAGCGGCTCCGGCAAGACGACGCTCCTGCGCCTGCTCGGCGGGATCCTGCCGGCGGACGCGGGCGCGCTCGAGGTGCGGGGCCGGGTCGGCGCGCTGCTCGCGACCGACGCCGGGCTGATGGGCGTCCTCACCGGGCGCGAGAACGCCGAGCTGCTCGGCGTGCTGGCCGGCCTCGGCGTCGGCGAGGCGCGCGCCGCGGTCGGGCGCGTGCAGGACCTGAGCGGCCTCGGCGAGGCCTTCGACCTGCCCGTGTCGAGCTACTCGCAGGGCATGCGCGCGCGGCTCGGGTTCGCCACGGCGGTGCAGCGCGAGATCGACCTGCTGCTGCTCGACGAGGTCCACGAGGCGCTCGACCACGAGTTCCGCGCCGTCGTGGCCGAGCGCGCGGAGGCGATCCGCGCCCGCGGCGGGATCGTGGTCGCCGCCGGCCACGACCACGCCACGCTGGAAGCGCTGTGCGACCGCGCCCTCCGCCTCGGCGACGGCGCGATCGCGGCCGACGGCGCGTTCGGCGACGTGGTCGACGACTACGTGCCCCGGCGCGCCTGACTCGGGATCCGCAGCGGCTTGGAGAACGCGGCCGCGTGCCCGCCGGCGTTCGAGCCCTTCGGCGGTGCAGGTGATCAGGGTGCCGCGGTCGGCCTTGCGCAGCGTGTGGCGGCGGCCGCGGGCGATCACCTTGAACGGACCGCGCCGGGACCGCGACCAGCGGTAGCGCACCTTCGTCGCGCCGGTGATCGGCGGCGCGGCGCAGGTGAGCCGGCGGCCCGAGCGCGTCAGCGTCGCCAGGCCCGACGTCCGCGGGGCGAGGACCGGGTGCGGGCTGAGGATGAAGGAGCGGTAGCGCTCGACCTCGGCGAACACCGAGGGCAGGTGGTCGGCACCGCAGCCGGCGCCGCCGTAGCTGACGACGCCGAGCACGCGCGGCGCGTCGTAGGTGCCCGCCATCAGCGGCCCGCCGCTGTCGCCGTTGCAGCCGGAGCTGAGCGGCGCGCGGCCGTCGGGGTCGATCGCGCAGATCATGCGCGCGCCGTCGAAGCGCTCGCCGGCGTTGCCGCGGGCATGGCGGAACGCCTTGGCGCACGCGCGGTCGCTGATGGTGCGCAGCGTGGCCTGGCGCAGCGTGGCGTGCCAGTTCTCGCTCTCGGGGCGCCCAGAGCCGGGCGCGTTGACGAAGCCGCGGCCGATGATCTTCATCTCCGGCTCGGGCCTGCCGCCGAGCGCGACGAGCGGCACGCCCACGGCAGGCTCGTCGAGGATCACGAGCGCGATGTCGTCGAGATAGTTGTGGGGGCCGTTGGCGCGCCGCCAGCCCGGGGCCAGCGAGATGCCCTTGACCGTGTGCACCCGGCCCGCGACGGTGACGGCGGCGGGCGCCTCGCCGCCCACGCAGTGCGCGGCGGTGAGGATGCGGTCGGGGGCGACGAGCGAGCCGCCGCAGCCGAGGTTGGCGAACCACGGGACCTGCGCTTCGGCGAGCGGCTCGCCGTGGATGACGGCGCCGGCGGGGGCGGCGGCGATCAGGCACAGCGCGGCCGTGAGGAGGAGGAGGCGAGGCATGCCCCAGACCCTGACGCCCGCGGGCACCCCCGGCCAGGGGGCCTGCCCGCCGCCCGCCGGGGCCCTAGATGCCAGGCGACTCGGACTCCATCCACAGCGCGTCCTCGAACAGCAGCCGGCGCGCCGCCTCGAGATCGCCGGAGAGCGGGCGGTCGGCCATGTCGGGATCGAGCCGCGCGGCGGCGGCGTCATGGAGCCCGCGGACGCCGGCGCCCGCCGGGACGTGGCCGCCGAGCCGCAGCGCCCGCACCGCCAGCACGAGCTCGGCGGAGACCGCCACCGACATCCGCGAGAGCGCGTCGGAGGTGCGGCGCGCGGAGTGCCCCGCGAAGTTGGCGTGCGACTCGATGCCCGACTGCACCGAGGTCGTCTGCGAGGCCGCGGTCGCCGCCAGCGAGCGGACCTCCGCGGCCGCGGCGTGGGCGGTGTACTCGAGGATCATGGCGCCCGAGTCGGGTCCCGGGTCGAGCGCGAGCTGCGGGGTGAGGCCGGTCACCTCGGGGTCGAGCAGGGCGCTCACCCGTGCGGCCACGAGCGAGGCCGACTGCGCCATCGCCCCGCGCAGCGAGTCGAGCGCCAGCGTCAGGACGCCGGCGTGGAAGTTGCCGTTCGGCAGCGCGACGCCGTCGCCCGGGAGCAGCAGCGCGTTCTCGCCGGCGACGTTGAGCTCGATCGCGAGCACGCCGGCGAGCCGCTCGAGCGCGTCGAGCAGCGTGCCCTCGACCTGCGGCACGCAGCGGAAGACGAACGCGTCGTGGATCGCGCGGCCGGCTGCGCGCTCGCGCGGGCCGATCAGCTCCCGCAGCCGGCGCGCGACCTCGACCTGGCCCTGGTGCGGCCGCGCGGCGTGGACGCGCGGGTCGAGCACCGCGAGGTCGGCGCCCGCCGCCTCGTAGGAGAGCGCCGCGACCCCGAGCGCGGAGTCCAGCAGCCGCGTCGCGTCGTGGAAGACGAGCGCGGCCTGGCCGATGCTGACGGCGTTCGAGCTCATGAACGCGATGCCGTCGCGCGGGCCGTAGCGGACCGGCTCGAGCCCGTGCGCGGCGAGCGCCTGCGCGGCGGGGACGACCTCGTCGCCGACCCAGCACTCGCCCTCGCCGCCGAGCGCGGTGCCGATCTCGGCGAGCACGGTCAGGTCGCCGGTGCCGAGCGAGCCGAGCTCGCGCGCGAACGGCGTGACGCCCGCGTGCAGCGCGCCCAGCAGCGCGTCGAGCAGCCGCTCGCCCACGCCCGCGCCGCCCGCGCCGAGCTGGTTGGCGCGCACGGCCATCGCCGCGCGCACGACCTCCACCGTCAGCGGCGCGCCGCCCCCGCCGGCGTGGCTGCGCAGCAGCCGCCACTGGTGGTCGCCCTCCCCCTCGTCCGCCGAGGGCGCCGAGCGCAGCGAGCCGACGCCCGTGGTCACGCCGTAGAGCAGCTCGCCGCGCTCGATCAGGCTGCGCACGAGCCGCTCGGCGGCCGCGTTGCGCTCGCGCGCGGCGCTCGTCATCCGCGCCTCGGCGCGGCCGCGCGCGATCGCCACCACGTCCGCGCGCGTGAGGCTGCGCCCGTCGAGCTCGACGACGGGAGGCGGGTCGGTGGCCATCGGGGCAGCATGACGGCGCGAAATGCCGCCCGCATCGCGATTGCGGTCTCACCCCCACGGGTGGTATGGATCGGTCGTGCACGCGACCGCGCCAGTGAGGGACCGTGCCGAGGAGCGCCGCTCGCCGCCGACGGCGGCCCCGGTCGCTTCGCGCCGGCCGTCAGCCAGATGCTCGCGCTGCAGCGGACGATCGGCAACCGCGCGGTCGCCCAGCTGCTCGCGCGCCAGGCGGTGGAGGCGCCGGCGCCGCCGGCCGAGGGCGTGCGGCCGGAGCTGCGCCAGGGCGCGAAGGACGCCAACTACGGCTACACGCCCGCATCGCGGCGCGCCCGACGAGCCGACCCGGATCTCCGACCCCACCGGTGGCGGCGACGTGGAGCTGCTCCAGCTCAAGCTCAACTGGCACCTCAGCGCGATGCGGCGGCGCGGCCTGATCGTCGACGGCGACTTCGGCGGCGCGACGGCGAAGGCGGTGATCGCCTTCAAGCGCTTCCACAAGATGAAGCCCGCCAACGCGGTCGTGGACGGCGCGACGTGGGCGGCGCTCGACGCGGCCCCGCAGGTCGTGGCGCCGACCGGCCGCAGCGCGAAGGGCCCGGCGCCCGAGTACGACCGGATCACCGAGGACGGCCTGCTCCAGATCACGCTCGCGGTCGGCTTCGACGAGCACGGGCTGACCCCCGGCGAGCATCACGAGCTGCGCCGCGGGCTCGAGGAGGTGCGCGGCTTCACGCTCGATCCCACCCGCGCCGCGGAGCTGCACGACGAGGCGGGGCGCCCGCCGCCCGCCGAGGGCGGCGAGCTGTTCGTCAAGGAGAACGTGGCGACCTCGCTCGACCAGCCGGTCCACTGCGTGCTGCGGCTGATCGGGCCGGCCGCCCCGGGCGAGGACGGCACCGCGAGCGCGACCGCGGCGGCGCTCGCCCTCGACGAGAGCGAGGTGTTCGAGTACGGCGGGCATGCGCGCTACGGAACCGGCCCGGACTTCGACCGGAACTACACGATCACCGTCCACTGGGACCAGGTGCCGGAGCACCAGCGCGGCAGCAACACGGGCGACGAGAACATGAGCTCCGATCGCTTCATGCACGCGTTCGCGGTCGGGCGACAACCGCCGCGGCATCGCGACCTTCGAGCGCATGCGCGAGGCAGGGCAGCTGACCTTCACCGCGCACCCGGAGGGCAACCTCGGCATCAACCCCGGGCCGGTCACGCACCCCGACACGCTGGGCAACCACCTGATCGGCCTCGCCACCAAGGACCAGCCGCTGCGGCTGGCGCCCTCGGTGACCGACGACCACTACCGCCTGTGGCTGTTCAACGGCTGCGTGACCAAGGAGTACATGAGCGCGCTGCGGAAGTCGGGGAACGACCAGATGAGCACCAAGCAGCTCGACGTCACCACGAACGTCGTGCCGCCCTACGTCATCACCCTCGCCGAGGGGCTGCTCGCCTACCTCGACGGCGTGCTCGCCCAGGAGGGCGCCCGCGCGCTCGTCGACCGGATGGAGAACGCGCACCCGCTGGACGAACGACCGCTACGGCAGCGACGGCTTCGAGGACAACGGCCCGGGTCTGCAAGCAGGCGCCGTGAATACAGTCCAGCTCGCGTGATCGAGCTGACCGGCACCGGACTGACGACCGAGGACGTCGTTGCCGTGGCCCGCGACGGCGCGTCCGGTGACGCTCGCGGACGAGGCGCGGCGCACGATGGAGGCGAGCGCGGCGGTGGTCGCGCGGCTCGCGAACCAGGCCGAGCCGGCCTACGGCGTGTCGACCGGCTTCGGCTCGCTCGCCAACGTCACGATCCCGGTCGAGCGCCGCGAGGAGCTCCAGCGCGCGCTCGTGCGCTCGCACGCCGCCGGCATGGGACCGCCGATCGAGCCCGAGGTGGTGCGGGCGATGATGCTGCTGCGCGCGCGCACGCTCTCCATGGGTTGCTCGGGCGCGCGCCCGCTGCTGGCCGAGACGCTGCTCGCGCTGCTCAACGCCGGGATCACCCCGTGCGTGCCCGAGCACGGGTCGCTCGGCGCGAGCGGGGACCTCGCGCCGCTGGCGCACTGCGCGCTCGTCCTGATCGGCGAGGGCGAGGTCGCCGATCCGGGCGGCACGCCGGTCGCGGCGGCGCAGGCGCTGGCCGAGGCCGGGATCGAGCCGGTCACGCTGATCGCCAAGGAGGGGCTCGCGCTGATCAACGGCACCGACGGGATGCTGGGGATGCTCGTGCTCGCCCTCCACGACCTCGGCCGGCTCCTGCGCGTGGCCGACATCACGGCCGCGCTGTCGGTCGAGGCGCTGCTCGGGACCGACCGCGCGTTCGCCGCCGACCTGATCGCGCTGCGCCCGCACGACGGGCAGGCCGCCAGCGCCGAGAACCTGCGGCGGGTGCTCGCCGACTCGCCGATCGTCGCCAGCCACCGCTACGGCGACGACCGCGTCCAGGACGCCTACTCGCTGCGCTGCGCGCCGCAGGTCAACGGCGCCGCGCGCGACGCCCTGGCGCACGCCGAGCGCGTCGCCGCCGCCGAGATGGCCTCGGCGATCGACAACCCGATGGTGCTGCCCGACGGGCGCGTCGAGTCGTGCGGCAACTTCCACGGCGCCCCGCTCGGCTTCGCCTGCGACTTCCTCGCGATCGCGGTCGCCGAGGTCGGCGCGATCGCCGAGCGCCGCACCGACCGCCTGCTCGACGCGAACCGCTCGCACGGGCTGCCGCCGTTCCTCACGCCCGAGCCGGGCGTCAACTCGGGCCTGATGATCGCCCAGTACACGCAGGCCGCGCTGGTGGCCGAGAACCGGCGGCTCGCGACGCCCGCCAGCGTCGGCTCGCTGCCGACGAGCGCGATGCAGGAGGATCACGTGTCGATGGGCTGGGCCGCCGCACGCAAGCTGCGCACCTCGCTGCAGAACCTGGGCCGCATCCTCGCGGTCGAGCTGACCTGCGCCGCGCACGGGCTCGACCTGCGCGCGCCGCTGCTGCCGGGGCCCGGCGGGGCGGCCGCACTGGGCGCGGTGCGCGCGCGCATCGACGGGCCGGGCGCCGACCGCCGGCTCGCGCCCGACCTCGCCGCCGCCGAGGAGCTGGTCGCGGCGGGCACGGTGCAGGCCGCGGTCGAGGCCGCCGTGGGGGAGCTGGCGTGAAGGGGAGCCGCGAGGTGCGCGCGCCGCACGGCCCCGAGCTGTCCTGCAAGGGCTGGCCGCAGGAGGCCGTCCTGCGGATGCTGATGAACAACCTCGACCCCGACGTCGCCGAGAACCCCGACGACCTCGTCGTCTACGGCGGCACCGGCCGCGCCGCGCGCTCGTGGGAGGCCTACGACGCGATCGTCGCCTCGCTGCGCGACCTCGAGGCCGACGAGACGCTGCTCGTGCAGTCGGGCAAGCCGGTCGGGGTCATGCGCACGCACGAGTGGGCGCCGCGCGTGCTGATCGCGAACTCCAACCTCGTCCCGGAGTGGGCGACGTGGGACGAGTTCCGCCGCCTCGAGGACCTCGGGCTGACGATGTACGGGCAGATGACCGCGGGGTCGTGGATCTACATCGGGACCCAGGGCATCGTGCAGGGCACCTACGAGTGCTTCGCGGAGATCGCGCGCCGGCACCACGGCGGCACGCTGGCGGGCACGATCACGCTGACCGCGGGGCTCGGCGGGATGGGCGGCGCGCAGCCGCTGGCGGTGACCATGAACGACGGCGTGGTGCTGTGCGTCGAGGTCGACCCGCACCGCATCCAGCGGCGCCTGGAGACGCGCTACCTCGACGAGCAGGCCTCCGAGCTTGGAGGACGCGGTCGCACGCTGCCGCGCGGCCGCCGCCGAGGAGCGCGCGCTCAGCGTCGGACTGCGAGGGCAACGCCGCCGAGGTGTTCAGCGCGCTGCTCGAGTCCGGCTTCGAGGCGGACATCGTCACCGACCAGACGAGCGCGCACGACCCGCTCGGCGGCTACGTCCCCGACCGCATGACGCTGGAGGAGGCCGAGCGCCTGCGCGTCGAGGACAGCGAGGACTACGTCCGCCGCTCGCGCGCCGCGATGGCCGCGCACTGCGCCGCCATGGTCGGCTTCCAGGACCGCGGCGCCGAGGTCTTCGACTACGGCAACTCGCTGCGCGCGGAGGCGAAGCTCGGCGGCTTCGAGCGCGCCTTCGACTACCCGGGCTTCGTGCCCGCCTACGTGCGGCCGCTGTTCTGCGAGGGCAAGGGCCCGTTCCGCTGGGTCGCGCTCTCGGGCGACCCGGCCGACATCCACGCGACCGACCGCGCCGTGCTCGAGGAGTTCCCCGACGACGAGCGCCTCGGCCGCTGGATCCGCTCGGCCGCGGAGCGGATCGCGTTCCAGGGCCTGCCCGCCCGCATCTGCTGGCTCGGCTACGGCGAGCGCGCGCGGCTCGGGCTGCGCTTCAACGAGATGGTGCGCTCGGGCGAGCTGTCGGCGCCGATCGTGATCGGCCGCGACCACCTCGACTCGGGCTCGGTCGCCTCCCCCTACCGCGAGACGGAGGGGATGGCCGACGAGTCCGACGCGATCGCCGACTGGCCGCTGCTGAACGCGCTGGTGAACACCTCGGCCGGCGCCTCGTGGGTGAGCATCCACCACGGCGGCGGCGTCGGCATCGGCCGCTCGATCCACGCGGGCCAGGTCTGCGTCGCCGACGGCACGGACCTCGCGGCCGAGAAGCTCGACCGCGTGCTCACCGCCGACCCCGGCATGGGCGTGATCCGCCACGTCGACGCGGGCTACGACCGTGCCGTGGAGGTGGCCGAGGAGCGCGGGGTGCGGATCCCGATGCGCGAAGCGTGAGCGTGCTGGAGATCGCGACGGTCGGTCATCCCGTCCTGCGCGAGCGGGCGACCGAGGTCAGCGAGGAGGAGCTGCGCTCGCCCGAGGTCCAGCGGCTGATCGACGACATGATCGAGACCAAGCGCGCCGCGAACGGCGCGGGGCTGGCCGCCAACCAGGTCTTCGACACCCACCGCATCGCGGTCGTCGAGGTCGAGCCGGGCAACCCGCGCTACCCGTACAAGCCGCCGATCCCTTTGTGCGTGATGGTCAACCCGGTGCTCGAGCCCGTCGGCGACGAGACGGCCGAGATCAACGAGGGCTGCCTGTCGGTGCCGGACCTGCGGGGCACGGTCGACCGCCACGTCACCGTGCGCGTGCGCTACCTCGACCGCGACGGCGTCGAGCACGACGAGGTGCGGCGCGGGCTGACGGCGGGGACGTTCCAGCACGAGGTCGACCACCTCGACGGCGTGCTTGTTCCTCGACCGCGTGCGCGACCCGTCGACGTTCTCGACCTGGGAGCAGTTCGACCGCCACCACCGCGCGGCGTTCGAGGCCCGCGCGCGGGCGCTCGTGGAGCGGGTCGGCTCGTGATCCTGTGGTGCGAGCTCGCCTGGCTCGGGGGCGAGCGGGCCGAGCCGGGCGTGCTGATCGAGATCCGGGACGACCGGATCACGACCGTGAGGCACGGCGTGGCGCAACCCGCCTCCGAGCTCATCGTGCGCCTGCCCGGCCTCACGCTCCCGGGCCTCGCCAACGCCCACTCGCACGCGTTCCAGCGCGCGCTGCGCGGCCGGACGCACGCGGAGACCGGCTCGTTCTGGACCTGGCGCGAGCAGATGTACGCGCTCGCCGGCGCGCTCGATCCCGACACCTGCTTCGCGCTCTCCCGCGCGACGTTCGGCGAGATGGCACTGGCCGGCATCACCTGCGTCGGCGAGTTCCACTACCTCCACCACGCGCCGGGCGGCACGCCCTACGACGACCCGAACGCGATGGGCCGCGCCGTGCTGGCCGCGGCGGCGGAGGCGCGCGTCCGCATCACGCTGCTCGACGCCTGCTACCTGCACGGCGGCATCGAGCGCTTCCGCGACGCCGGCGCCGCCGCCTGGGCCGAGCGCGTCGACGCGCTCGCGGAGCGGCCGACCGCGCGCGTCGGCGCGGCGATCCACAGCGTGCGCGCGGTCGATCCCGAGTCGGCGCGCACAGTGGCGGAGTGGGCGGCGGGCCGGCCGCTGCACGCGCACGTCTCCGAGCAGCCGAAGGAGAACGAGGACTGCCTCGCCGAGCACGGCCGCACCCCGACCGGCCTGCTCGCCGACGCCGGCGCGCTGTCGGAGACTTCACCGCCGTCCACGCGACGCACCTGACCGACGGCGACGTCGACCTGCTCGGCGGCGCCGGCGTCACCGCCTGCCTGTGCCCGACCACCGAGCGCGACCTCGCCGACGGCATCGGGCCGGCCCGGCGGCTGCTCGAGGCCGGCGCCTCGCTCGCCACCGGCAGCGACTCGCAGGCGGTCATCGACCCGTTCGAGGAGGCGCGCGCCATCGAGCTCGACGAGCGGCTCGCGTCCGGCGTCCGCGGCGTCCACCCGGCGACGGACCTCCTGCGCGCCCGCGACGGCGAGCGGCTACGCCGCACTCGGCTGGCCGGAGGGCGGCCGGATGGAAAGCGGCGCGCTCGCCAACCTCACCACGGTCTCCCTCGACGGCGTCCGCCTCGCCGGCGCCCAGCCCGAGGGGGCGGTGCCCTCCGTCGTGTTCGCC
>CAWGVK010000010.1:0-29065 GCA_963825985.1 uncultured Actinomycetota bacterium
ACGATGGGCACGATGGTCGGTGACGACGGCGGCGCCAACCACATCGGCGTCGCACCCGGCGCGAAGTGGATCGCCGCCAACGGCTGCTGCCCCACCGACGAGGCGCTGATCGCCTCGGGCCAGTGGATGCTCGCCCCGACCGACCTGGCCGGCGACAACGCCGACCCCGACCAAGCGGCCCAACATCATCAACAACTCGTGGGGGACCACGGTGCCCACGAACGACCCCTTCATGGAGGACGTGCTCGAGGCGTGGGAGGCGGCCGGCATCTTCGGCACCTGGTCGAACGGCAACAGCGGCCCGGGTTGTGAGACCAGCGGATCACCGGGTAGCCGGACCATCACCTACTCGGTCGGCGCGTACGACGTGAACAACGGCATCGCCGGCGTTCTCGGCGCGCGGCGCCGGCCAGGACGGCGAGATCAAGCCGAACATCGCAGCGCCCGGCGTCAACGTGCGCTCCAGCCGTCCCCGGCAGCTCCTACGGCGCCTACGACGGCACCTCGATGGCGGCCCCGCACCTCGGCGGCGCGATCGCGCTGCTGTGGTCGGCGGCACCCTCGCTCATGGGTGACATCGACGGGCACCCGCGCGCTCCTCGACGGAACCGCCAGCGACTCCGAGGCCACCGAGTGCGGTGGCACCGCCGACGACAACAACGTCTTCGGTGAGGGTCGCCTCGACGTGCTCGAAGGGGTGAAGGCAGCGCCCACCGAGGACGCCGGCGTCCTGGCCGGCACCGTCACCGACACCGGGACCGGCGAGCCGCTGGCCGACGCCGAGATCACCGTGACCGGTGCCGACGAGTTCAGCCGGACGACGTCTACCGACGACGACGGCAGCTACTCGCTGACCGTCGTGGCCGGCGACTACAACGTGGCCGCGGCCGCCTTCGGGTACGGCACCGAGTCGGCCGACGTCACCGTGACCGCCGGGGCGACCACCACGCAGGACTTCGCCCTCACCGCCGCCGACGTCGTCACCGTCACCGGCTCGGTGCGCGACGGAGGCGGCCAGGGCTGGCCCCTCTACGCCCGCATCGACGTGGCCGGCCCGGCGCCGGACACCTACACCGACCCGGTCACCGGTGAGTACTCGCTCACCCTGCCCGGCGACGCGGCGTACGAGATGACCGTCACCGCGCAGTACCCGGGCTACGAGTCGCAGACCGTCGAGCTCGCGCTCGGCGGCGACGACGTCGTCGAGGAGGTCGAGCTGGCGGTCGACGCCAGCACCTGCGTCGCGCCCGGCTACACCTTCACCACCGAGGGCGTGACGGAGACCTTCGACGCCGAGACCGCACCCGAGGAACTGGACCGTCGTCGACAACGCCGGCACCGAGCAGGTGTGGACGTTCGACGACCCCGGCGGCCGCGGCAACCTCACCGGCGGTGAGGGCTCCTTCGCCATCATCGACTCCGACGAGTACGGCAGCGGCGGCGTCCAGGACACCTCGCTGGTGAGCCCGGTCATCGACATGTCCGGCCTCACGGCTCCGGTGGTCGGCTTCAAGCAGGACTACTACCGGCTCGGTGACACCGCCGACCTCGACGTCAGCATCGACGGCGGCGAGACCTGGGAGACCGTCGTGAGCCAGACCTCGAGCCTCCGCGGGCCGCGCGAGGACGTCGTCCAGCTGCCGATGGCGGCCGGCGAGCCCGACGTGCAGGTTCGTTGGCACTTCTACAACGGCAGCTACGACTGGTGGTGGCAGGTCGACGACGTCTTCGTCGGCAACCGCACCTGCGACCCCGTGCGCGGTGGTCTCGTGCTGGGCAACGTCTACGGCCCGAACGGCGACGCCGGCGTCAACGGCGCGACGGTGACCAGCCTCGACCGGCCCGAGGAGAACGCCGTCACCGAGGCGACGACCGAGGACGAGAACCTCGACGACGGGTTCTACTGGATGTTCTCCTCCCTCACCGGGCAGCACCCGTTCGAGGCCAGCGCCAACCAGCACCAGTCGCAGACCCAGACGGTCCCCGTGACCGCGAGGTCGGTGGCTGCCGCGAACTTCCGGCTCGCCGCCGGAAGCCTGAAGCGTCGACCCCGCCGGCATCGAGACGACGGCCGTGCTCGGGGGTGCCGCGAAGTCGAAGACGTTCACGATCACCAACGACGGCAACGCACCGGTCGAGCTGGAGCTCGGTGAGCGCGCCGGTGGCTTCGAGCTGCTCTCGGCCGATGGCAGCCGGACCTCCGACCGTCGGATCGCGACGGCGCAAGGGGCTCCGCTGCAGGAGCACCGGGTGCCGGTCTCGTTCGCCAAGAACGTCGGACCCCGGGTGGTGACCGGCGCGCCGACGCAGGGGTGCTGCGGCCCCGGCCGAGGCGCCGTGGACCGACATCGCCGACTACCCGGAGGTGGTCATGGACAACCGGGTCGTGACCCTCGACGGCGTCGCCTACTCGATCACCGGCGGCGACGGCAGCGCCCCCAGCTCCGCGTCTACGCCGACGACCCCGCCACCCTGGCGTGGACCGAGAAGGCCAGCCTGCCCGAGGGACGCAACGCCGTCTCGGCGGGCGTGGTCGACGGCAAGATCGTGGTCACCGGTGGCGGGCTGACGCCGGCACGAGCGCCTCGACCTGGGTCTACCACCCGGCGGCGACTTGTGGGTGGCGGCGGCCGACGCGCCCGTGTCGCTGTCGGCGTCCGGGCAGGCCGTCGTCGACGGCACGCTCTACGTCGTGGGTGGCTGCACGACCGCGAACTGCACCCCGATGTCGAACGCGGTCGCGGCCTACGACGTCGCCGCCGACAGCTGGACCGAGCTGGCCGACTACCCGGCCGCGGCGGCCTTCGCCTCGTGCGGCGGCATCGACGGCAAGGTCTACTGCACCGGCGGCAACGGCGGGTCCGCGGGCACCGCCGCGAGCTACGTCTACGACCCGGGCGCCGACGCCTGGAGCGAGCTCCCGGACGCCCCGGTCGCCACCTGGGCCAGCTCGTACGCCGTTGCGAACGGCACACCGGTGGTCAACGGCGGCGTCCAGGGTGCGGCCGTGGCGAACCGCACCTTCGCGTTCGACCCGGGCGCCGGGGCGTGGACCGACCTGCCGAACTCCAACACGGCGGTCTACCGCGGTGGCATGGCGTGCGGCCTGCACAAGGTCGGCGGCTCGACGGGCGGGTTCAGCCCGGTCGTCGACAGCGAGTCGCTGCCCGGCTACGACGACTGCGGCACCGCCGCCGCCGACGTCGAGTGGCTCACGATCAACAAGACCGCCGCCACCCTGGCGCCGGGTGAGTCGCTCACCGTCCGCGTGACGACGGACCCGGCGGTCTCCCAGCCCGGCACCTACACCGCGGGCATCGCCATCAGCGACGACGCCCCCGGTTCGGTGGGTCCGGTCGAGGTCACGATGCACGTCACACCGCCTCGCACCTGGGGCAAGCTGCTCGGCACCGTCAGCGGCCGCTCGTGGGCCGGCGACGTCGCGACGCTTGCCGGGGCGACGGTCCAGGCCGACTCGTGGGCGGGGTCGTGGACCCTCACCACCGACGCCGAGGGCGGCTACGCGCAGTGGTTCAACGCCGCTGGGGCCCGCGCAGCTGATCGTCGCGAAGGACGGCTATGCCCCGCAGGCGAAGTCCGTGCGCGTCTATCGCGGCGAGGAGACCCGGCTGGACGTCACGCTGGCGAAGGCGGGACGCCGATGACGGACATCGGCGAGCACCAGCGAGCGACGGCCCGCCCGGGTCCTGCCCCGGGCGGGCCGTCGTCTGTCAGTCGTCCGTCAGTAGAGGACGAGGGCGACGGTGGTGCCGAGGCCGAGCAGGGCGACGGCGACGCCGAGCGGCACCACGAGGACGTCGCCGCCACGATCTCGTGCTCGGGCCGGCGGACCAGGCCTGAGCGCCGGGCCGCGTCGACCAGCACGATGGCGGCCACCGCGCACGCGAGCGTCGCGAGGGCCGCCGACACCGCGAGGGGAAGGCGTCGTCGTGGCGGACCAGGACGAGGACGGCGTTCAGCAGCAGGGCCAGCGCCGTCCGCGTCCAGCTGAGCGAGGTGCGCTCGCGGGCCAGGCGGGTGTCGAGCGGTGCCGCGTCGCTCATCGGCTCACCGGCCCAGGGTGCCGGCCAGGACGCCGAGGACGGCCAGGGTCACGACGGCGAGGCCGGCCGCGACGACCACGACGAGGGATCCGCCGCGCACCGGTCCGCCGCGTCGCATCGCGTCCTGCACCGACCGCCACCGCCAGAGTCCTCCGGCTGCGGCGCTGGTCGCGAGCAAGGCCAGCACGACAGCACAGACGTCGCGGAACGTGGCGAGCCCAGGTCGGGGCGTACTGCGCGATCGCCACCGCGGCCGCCAGCAGGGCCAGGCGGTCCGCATCCAGGCGAGGAAGGTGCGCTCGTTGGCGAGGGTGAACCGGTAGTCCGGTTCGACCGGCTCGTAGTCACCCGGAGTGGGAGGCACCGGGCTCAGCGGACCAGGCTGTTGTCCTGCACGAGGGCCAGCCGGGCCTTGACGCTCAGCAGGGTCTCGATGATGAAGTCCTCGCGGCCGCCGTCGAGCCGGCTGATCGGCACCGCGACGCTCAGCGCGTCGACGGCCACGCGGGTGAAGGGCAGCGCCACCCCGAAGCAGCGCACGCCCATGCACGACTCCTCGCTCTCGCGCGCGTAGCCGAGCCGCGCCGCCTCGCTGATGATCGCGAGCACGGCGTCCTTGTCGGTCGTCGTGTGTGTGGTGATCGGTTCGATCTGGTCGGGCACCAGCTCGGCCCGCACGGCTTCGGGACGCTCGGCCAGCATCGCCCGCCCGAGCGACGTCGAGTACGCCGGCAGCCGGCGGCCGACCGCGAAGACCATGTGCAGCGGGTGCTTGGACTTGCGCTCGGCGGCGTAGATCACGTGGGCGCCGTCGAGCCGGCCCAGGTGCACCGTCTCCTCCGTGGCGGCGGCCACCTCGTCCATCAGCGCGGCCGCGCGGGCCAGCACGGGGTCGCCGTCGAGGTAGGCCGAGCTGACCACCAGGGAGTGGATGCCCAGCATGTAGACGCTGCCGGTCGGGTCGGTCTGCAGCCAGCCTCGTGAGGTCATCGTGCGCAGGAGGGCGTGCAGGCTGCTCTTCGGGATGCTCAGACGGGTCGACAGCTGCAGCTGCGTGCCCGGACCGTGGGCGGCGATCTCGTCGAGGAGGTCCAGGGCTCGGGCTGCGGACTTGACCGGGCCGGCGACACCGTCGCCGTTGGCCGTCGTCTTCTGAGGTTGCATCGCGGAGGCCTTCTGTTCGTGAGGAGCGGTGCGGGCACGTCGTTGCCCGCACTGTACCCCCTGTTCGCATACGTGGACTAGTTCGACCCCTTGACCGTGATGGCGGTCACTGTGTAGCGTCCCGGTTCACATAGCGGAACGTAGTTCATAAAACGAGGAGCACGAGTGATCGAGGTTCGTTATTCATCATCGCCGTCGAGCGCGGAGACAGCCCACGCTGCGGACCTGCGAGCCAAGTTCCTGGTCGACGACCCCTTCGTCACGGGCGAGGTGCACGGCACCTACACCCATGACGACCGGCTGGTGGTGGGCGGCGCCGTCCCCGGAGCCGACCAGCTCGAGCTGCCGGCCTGGGAGGAGGTGCTGGGCGCGGGCTCGCACCTCGAGGGTCGTGAACTGGGCATCATCAACGTCGCCGACTCCGGGCACGTGCTCGTCGACGGGGAGAAGTCGAGTCGACCACCTCGACGGGCTGTACGTCGGTCGCGGCAGCGAGGTCGTGTTCGCCGGCGCCGACGCCGCCTTCTACTTCGTCTCCGCCCCGGCCCACGCCACCTACCCGACGACGCTCCTCGAGCACGGCTCCGTGGAGCCGGTCAGCCTGGGCTCGGCGCTGGGCGCCAACGAGCGGAGCCTCTTCCGCTACGCGTGGGGACAGGACCTCCAGACCGCGGCCCTCCAGTTCGGCGTCACCGTCATCGCCGACGGCTCGGTGTGGAACACCTTCCCCCCGCACCTGCACGACCGCCGTACCGAGATCTACCTCTACCTCGACCTCGACGAGACCGATCGCGTCTTCCACTTCATGGGTCAGCCCGGGGCGACCCGCCACCTCGTGGTCTCCGACAAGCAGGCGGTCATCTCGCCCCCGTGGTCGATCCACTCCGGCGCCGGCACCGGCTCCTACGCCTTCGTGTGGGCGATGACCGGCGAGAACAACGTCTACACCGACCTCACCGCGGTCGCCGTGGAGGACCTGTGAGCACCCCGTTCGACCTCACTGGCCGCACCGCGGTCGTCACCGGAGCTGGCCGCGGCCTCGGCCAGGGCGTCGCGCTCGGGCTCGCGCGTGCCGGCGCCGACCTCGTGCTCGTCGGGCTGCCCGGCAGCCAGGACGAGACGGCCAAGATGATCGTCGACCTCGGCCGTGAGGCCCAGGTCGTCGACCTCGACATGGGCGACCACGATGCCGTCGCCCGCGTCGGCACCGAGCTGGCCGCCGGTCGCCCGGTCGACATCCTCGTCAGCAACGCCGGCATCATCGAGCGCGAGGACACCGTCGACGTCACCGCCGACTCCTGGAACCGGGTCGTCGACATCAACCTGTCCGGCCTGTTCTTCCTCACCCAGCAGCTCGGCCGGCCCATGGTCGAGCGCGGGCACGGCAAGATCGTCAGCATCGCCAGCCTGCTCGCGTTCCAGGGCGGCATCCGGGTGATCTCCTACACCGCCGCCAAGCACGGCGTCGCCGGCATCACCAAGGCGCTGGCCAACGAGTGGGGCCCGCACGGCGTGCAGGTCAACGCCATCGCGCCCGGCTACATGGCCACCGACAACACCACGGCCCTGCGTGAGGACGCCGACCGCGCGAAGGCCATCCTCGGGCGGATCCCCGCCGGGCGCTGGGGCACACCCGACGACGTCGCCGGCGCCGCGGTCTTCCTCAGCTCCTCGGCCGCCGACTACGTCAACGGACACGTCCTCGTCGTCGACGGAGGCTGGATGGCCCGCTGACCCGCACGTCCCCCATCACGCACCACCCGTACCACTCACGACCTTCTCGGACCACCATCGCCGGGGTTCCTGGCATCAAGAAATCGAGGATCAACGATGAAGTTGAAGTCACGCCCCGCCGCTGCACTGGTCAGCCTGTCCCTGGCTGCCATGACTCTGGCGGGCTGTAGCGAGGAAGCCGCGGGCGGCGCCGGTGGCGGCGGCGGAGACGCCGGTGCCTGCGCACCGGAGGACGTCAAGCTGGTCGGCCAGGTCCGCAACGAGTCCAACCCCTACGAGGCCTCGTGGCTCGACGGCGGCGACGCGTTCGCCGAGTCGGTCGACCTGTCCCAGGAGCGGCTCACCTATGACGGCGACTCCACCAAGCAGCAGGAGCAGGTCACCCAGCTCCTCGCCGGCGACACCGAGTGCCTGGTCATGAACATCCTGCCCAACGGCGACGCCGACACCCCGCCGATCGTCGAGAACGCCGAGGCGGCCGGTGCCTACCTCGTGACCCAGTGGAACAAGCCGGCCGACCTGGACGTCACCGAGTACGACCGGTGGATCACGCACCTCACCTACAACGGCACCGAGTCCGGCAAGCAGATCGGCGACGCCCTGATCGAGGAGATCGGCGGGTCCGGCGGCATCATCGCCCTGCAGGGTGCGCTCGACGCCGCCGCGGCCAAGGACCGGTTCGCCGGTCTCGAGGAGTCGCTCGCAGCCAACCCCGACGTCGAGCTGCTCGACCAGCAGACAGCCAACTTCTCGCGGGCCGAGGCCCTCGAGGTGACCAAGACCCTGCTGGCCAAGCACGGTGACGACGTCAAGGGCATCTGGACCGCCAACGACGACATGGCGCTCGGCGCGCTCGAGGCGCTCAAGGCGGCCGGCAAGGAGGGCGAGGTCGCGGTCGTCGGCATCGACGCCGTGCCCGACGCGCTCACCGCCATCGAGGACGGCAGCATGACCGCGACCGTCTCCAGCGACGGCCCGTGGCAGGGCGCCATCGGCCTGGCCATCGGCTACTGCGTCGCCACCGGCGAGCTCGAGGTCGGCGACATCTCCGACGAGGACCGCGCCTGGTTCGCCGAGCAGTTCCTGATCACGCAGGACAACGTCGCCGACTTCAAGTCGCCGGCCGCCGACGAGTCCGACTTCGAGTGCGGCAACGTCTTCAACCGTTCGCAGGGCTCGATCTCGTGACCCTGACACCCCCCGTCGAGGACGTCGAGGTTGTCGCGACGCGCCCCCAGCCTCGGCGGGGGGTGTCGTTCCGGGACGCCGGTCCTCCGGTCGCCCTCGTAGTCATCTTCTGCGTGTTCGCGGCCCTGAGCAGCGACTTCCGCACGTTCGCCAACGTCCAGAACATCATGGACACGGCCGCGGTCCTCGCGGTCGTCACCTGCGGCATCACCTTCGTGCTGATGATGGGGTCGATCGACCTCTCGTCGCCCGGGGTGATGGGCGCGGCCGCGATCGCGGTCGCCCTGCTGGTGGCCAACAACCGCAACGACAACGACCTCGGGCTGATCGGCATCCTGCTCGCCGTCCTCCTGGCCGCCGGACTGGGCTGCGTGAGCGGCCTGGCCCTGGTGCTGCTCAAGGTGCCGTCGTTCATGACCACGCTCGGGGTCTCGGCCGTCGGGCTCGGCGTCGCGACGCTGATGTTCAACGGCGTCCAGCCCAACATCACCGACGAGACGCTGGCCAGCTGGGCCGTCGAGCGGTTCCTCGGCTTCTCCTACCTGACCTGGATCGCCGTGGGCTGCGTGCTCGTGGGCTGGCTGATCCAGCGCTACTCCCGACTCGGGCGCTACGCGTTCGCGATCGGTGGCGCCGAGGAGGTGCTGGCCCTCTCGGGTGTGAAGGTCGCTCCCTACAAGGTCGCCGTGTTCACCCTGGCCGGAGCCTTCTACGGACTCGGCGGTGTGATGGTGACCAGCCAGCTCAGCGCCGGGCTCGTGCAGGCAGGCAAGGGCTACGACTTCGCCGCGATCACCGCAGCGGTCGTCGGCGGCACCCTGCTGACCGGTGGCCGGGGCGGCATCCTCCACTCCGCCGTCGGCGTCCTGCTGGTCACGGTGCTGACCAACGGCCTGGTCCAGGTGGGCGTCAGCCCCTACTGGCAGGGCGGCGTGCAGGGCCTCATCGTCGTCACCGCGGTCGCCGCCGCGGTCTTCCCGCAGCGTCGAAGGAACCAGGTGACCAAGTGAGCATGGATCTGCAGAAGTCGGCCGACGTGACCAGGTCGGTCCCGGTGCACGCGCTCGAGGTCCGCGGCCTGGTCAAGCACTACCCGGGGGTCAAGGCCCTCGACGGCGTCGACCTGGTCGTCAAGCAGAACGAGGTGCTCGGCCTGGCCGGCGAGAACGGCGCCGGCAAGTCCACCCTGCTCAAGGCGCTGGTCGGCCTGGTCAAGCCCGACGCGGGCCAGATCTGGGTGCGCGGCGAGAAGGTCCGGCTGCGCAGCGTCGTCGAGGCCGCGAACCAGGGCATCGGCATGGTGTTCCAGGAGCAGTCGCTGGTGCCCAACCTGACCGCCGCCGAGAACATCGTGCTGGGCTCGGAGGGTCGCGGCGTCCGTGGCGGGATCTACCGCTGGGACACGATGCGCAAGCTGGCGCAGGAGCAGCTCGACAAGATCGGCTCCACCATCAACCCGCTCGCGCGCTGCGACACGCTCACCTTCGCCGACCGGCAGATGGTCGAGATCGCCAAGGTGCTGCGCATCGAGCAGCGCAGCCAGCACGCGCCGGTGATCATCCTCGACGAGCCCACCTCGGTGCTCGAGTCGAAGGAGATCGACACCCTCTTCACCCAGGTACGCCGGCTGCGGGAGTTCGCCTCGGTCGTCTTCGTCTCGCACCGTCTCGACGAGGTCCTCGACGTCTGCGACCGGGTCAGCGTCCTGCGCGGCGGCCAGTCCGTGGGGGAGGTGTCGACGGCCGGCGCGGCCCCGGCCGAGCTGCACCGCATGATGATCGGGTCGACGGGCGCCGACGACCACTACCACGACGGCGACTCCGAGCGGTCCGACGAGCCGGCGCCGCCGATGCTCGTGATCCGCGGACTGTCCGGCAAGACGTTCCGCGACGTCGACCTCGACGTCGGCGCGGGCGAGATCGTCGGCATCGTCGGCGTCCACGGCTCCGGCCGCGAGGACGTGTGCCGGGCGCTGTTCGGCGCCGAGGCGATCACCGCCGGCGAGGTCACCCTCGACGGGAAGAAGCTCGACCTGTCCGGCACCCGGGCCGCGTGTGCGGCCGGGGTCGGCTACGTCCCGGCCGAGCGCAAGCTCGAGGGGATGGTCGGTCCGATGTCGGTGGCCGACAACATGACCCTGACCAAGCAGAAGTCCCGCTGCTCCGGCCCCCTGGTGGTGCCGAAGAAGCAGGCCACGCTGGTCGACGGCTGGATCGAGCGGCTCTCCATCCGCACCCCGCACCGCGGCACCGCGATCCAACGCCTCTCCGGCGGCAACCAGCAGAAGGTCGTCCTGGCCCGCTGGCTGGTGGCCGGCGACATCAAGCTGTTGCTGCTCGACCACCCCACCCGGGGACTCGACATCGGTGCCCGCTCGGAGGTCTACCGACTGATGCGCGAGCTGGCCAACAGCGGCGTCGCCACGGTCCTCCTCGCCGACAGCCTCGAGGAGGCGATCGGCATGTCCGACCGGATCGTCGTGATGAGCGACGGCCGCGCGACCCGGGAGGTCGCCTGTCCCTCCGGCGGCAAGCCGACCCCGCTCGACCTCGTCAAGGAGATGGTCTAGGTGTCCACGCCCGTCCTGGCCAAGCCGGCGGCCGACACGGTCGTCAAGGGGGGCCCGACCCCCCTGCAGCGGCTCACGTCGTTCATGCCGGTGATCGCCCTCGTCGCTCTGCTCGCCGCCCTGTCGATCGCCGACCCCGACTTCCTCACCCAGCGCAGCCTCACCGCGGCGGTCCAGACGTCGGCCCCCCTGGTCGTTTTGGCCGCGGGGGCCACTCTCGTCGTGCTGTGCGGAGGCATCGACCTGTCGATCGCCGCACTCGCCTCGCTGTCCACGGTCTTCTTCGCCCTGTGGCTGCCGGACCTCGGTGGGCTCACCACGGTCGCCGTGATCGCCGTCGCCGCGGCGATCGGCGCCGTGCAGGGCATCGCCCACGTCGTGCTGCGCATCCCGTCGTTCATCGTGACCCTGGGAGGCATGAGCATCTTCTCGTCCGTCGCGCTCGTCGTCTCCGACGCCGGCCCGATCGCGATCGTCGACCGCGAGGCCACCAACTGGCTCACGACCTACGTCGGCGGCTACGTGCCGATGGCGTTCGCCGTCGCCGTCATCGTGGTGGCCGGGATCGCACTGGTCCTCAAGCTGACGCCGCTGCAGAGCTACCTCAACGCGACCGGCTACTCCGAGTCGGCGGCCCGGCTGGCCGGCACGCCGGTCGACCTGGTCAAGGTCGGGGCGTTCTGCGTCTCCGGCGCCTGCGCCGGCCTCGCCGCCGTGATGCTGGTGTCACGCAACTACAGCGGCAGCCCCACGATGGCCGACAACCTGCTCCTGCCCGCCGTCGCGGCCATCGTCGTCGGCGGCACCGCGATCACCGGCGGCCACGGCAGCCGTGGCGCTCGCTCTGCGGCGCCCTCGCATCACCCTGCTCCGGGTCGGCCTGCCCATCGTCGGCGTCCCGTCGGCCTACGAGCAGATCCTCTACGGCGCGATCATCGTGTCGCCGTCGCGCTCACCCTCGACCGCTCGAAGGTGCTGATCATCAAGTAACCCGTACCATGCACCCGTACCTGCACCCGCACTCCGCCAGTCCTCAGGGAAGGCCATCCATGTCCAACGACCAGTCCGCACCTCCTCCCCTCCGTCCGCGCTTCCTCTCCTCGCCCAAGCAGCTGTTCATCAACGACGAGTGGGGCGACGCCAAGTCCGGCGCGACCTTCGACACCCTCAACCCCACCACCGACAAGGTCCTGGGCGACGGTGGCCGAGGCATCGGCCGTGGACGTTGATCTCGCCGTCGCCGCCGCCCGTGCCGCGTTCGAGTCGCCGGCTCGCGTGGTCGAGGATGACCCCGCGCCAGCGCTCCAACCTCCTGTGGCGCATCGGCGACCTGATCGAGGAGCACGCCGAGACGCTCGCCGAGCTGGAGTCGCTGGACAACGGCAAGCCCAAGCTGAGTCCGCGCGCGTCGACGTCGGCGTTCTCCGCGGACCTCTTCCGCTACATGGCCGGCTGGTGCACCAAGATCGAGGGCACCACGACCTCCCCATGTCGGTCGCCCGGGCGCGAACTTCCACGCCTACACCCGGCGCGAGGCCCTCGGCGTCTGCGGCCTGATCGTGCCGTGGAACTTCCCGCTCATGATGGGCGCGTGGAAGCTCGCCCCGGCCCTGGCCGCCGGCAACACCGCCGTCCTCAAGCCCGCCGAGCAGACCCCGCTGACCGCGCTCTACCTGGCCGAACTGCTGCTGGAGGCGGGCGTCCCCGCGGGCGTGGTCAACATCGTCACCGGCTCGGCGAGAGCCGGCGCCGCCGCTGGCGAACACCACGACGTCGACAAGGTCGCCTTCACCGGCTCCACCGAGGTCGGCAAGCTGATCGCTGCAGGCGGCCCGGGCAACCTCAAGAAGGTCACCCTGGAGCTCGGCGGCAAGGCGCCCAACATCATCTTCGCCGACGCCGACCTGACCGCGGCCATCGCGGGCGCCGCCAACGCGATCTTCTTCAACCAGGGCCAGTGCTGCGCCGGTTCGCGCCTCTACGTCGAGGCGACGGTCTACGACGAGGTCATCGCCGGGCGTCTCCCGGTCGCCGGGCGATCAAGGTCGGCGACGGCCGCGAGCCGACACCGTCATGGGCCCGCTGGTCTCCGCCGAGCAGCACGAGAAGGTCTCCGGCTTCGTCGCGGCGCGGCTCTCCGCCGGCGCGACCCTCGGCCGCGGGCAGCGCCACCGGCCGGCGACAGCGGCTACTTCTTCCAGCCGACCGTGCTCACCGGCGCACCGACGGACATGGCGGTGCGTACGCGAGGAGATCTTCGGCCCGGTCGTGGTGGCCGACCCGTTCGACACCGTCGACGAGGTCGTCGCGGCCGCGAACAACACGGTCTACGGCCTCGCCGCGGGCATGTGGACCAAGGACCTCGTCAACGCGCACCGGGTCGGCGCGCGAGCTGCAGGCCGGGACCGTGTGGATCAACTACTTGCAACGCCGACGACGTCACGCTGCCGCTTCGGCGGCTTCAAGCAGTCGGGCTGGGGCCGCGAGCTCGGGTCGTTCGGCCTCGACGACTACACCGAGCTCAAGACCGTCATCGCCGAGCTCCGCTGATGGCTGGGCCCACCCCGCCGGCCGGGGGAGTGCTCGGCGGGCACCGGGTCGTGCCGGTCGTCGTCCTCGACGACGTCGGCAGGGCCGACGAGCTCGGGGCGGCGCTGGTCGCCGGCGGCCTGCCGGTGGCCGAGGCGACGTTCCGTACGCCGGAGGCCGCCGCGGTCCTGCGCAGGCTGGCCGAGCGGTCCGACCTGCTGGTCGGTGCCGGGACGGTCATCACGCCGACCAGGTCGACCTCGCCCACGACGCCGGCGCCAGGTTCGTGGTCTCACCCGGGCTGAGCACCGCCGTCGTCCGCCGCTGCCAGCAGCTCGACGTCCCGGTGTTCCCGGGCGTCAGCACGGCGTCCGAGATCATCGCGGCCCTCGACCTCGGCGCTCGAGACGGTCAAGTTCTTCCCCGCCGAGGCCTGCGGCGGGCTCGGCACGATCAAGGCACTGGCCGCCGCGTTCCCCCACGTGCGGTTCGTCCCCACCGGCGGCATCACCGCCGACACCGCGCCGGCCTACCTGGCCCACCGCGCCGTCGCCGCCGTCGGCGGCAGCTGGATGGTCGCGCCCGACCTGCTCGCCTCGGGGGAGTGGGACGAGGTGGCCGCGAGGTGCGCCGCCGCCGTCGCCGCTCACCGAGACCCGCGGCAAGGAGTTCCAGCATGATCCAGACCCGTCCCGTCGACGAGTGCAGCTCGACATCGTCGCCCTCGGCGAGGTGATGCTGCGGCTCGACCCCGGCGAGGGCCGGGTACGCACCGCCCGCCGCTTCGAGGCCTGGGAGGGCGGCGGTGAGTACAACGTCGCCCGCGGCCTGCGCAAGGTGTTCGGCCTGCGCGCCGCCGTGGTCACCGCCCTCGCCGACAACGAGGTCGGCCGGCTGGTCGAGGACCTGATCATGCAGGGCGGGGTCGACACCTCCCTGATCCGGTGGGCGACGTACGACGGCATCGGCCGCACCGTGCGCAACGGGCTCAACTTCACCGAGCGCGGCTTCGGCGTGCGCGGCGCGCTCGGGGTGTCCGACCGCGGCCAACACCGCCATCAGCCAGCTGCGCCCGGCGACGTCGACTGGGACGACCTGTTCGGCACGCGCGGCGTGCGCTGGCTGCACACCGGCGGCATCTTCGCCGGCACTGTCGGAGAGCGCTGCCTCGTCGCGGAGGAGGCGATGGCCGCCGCGCAGCGGCACGGCACGGTCGTGTCGTTCGACCTCAACTACCGGCCCAGCCTGTGGGCGGGCATCGGCGGCAGCGACTACGCCCGCGACGTCAACACGCGCCTGGCGAGCCACGTCGACGTGATGATCGGCAACGAGGAGGACTTCACGGCCTCGCTCGGCTTCGACGTCCGGGCACGTCGACGAGCGACCTGCGCGCGCTGCCGATCGACAACTTCGCCGCGATGGTCGGCACGGTCGCCGAGAAGTACCCTGGCTGTCGGTCGTGGCGACCACGCTGCGCACGCGTCCACACCGCCAGCGACAACGACTGGCAGGCCATCGCCTGGTCACCCGAGACCGGCGTTCGTCGTCGGCGGCCGCGCGACCGACCTGGCCATCTTCGACCGGGTCGGCGGTGGCGACAGCTTCGCCTCCGGCCTGGTCTACGGGCTGCTCGAGGGCGAGGCGCTGCAGGAGGCCTCGAGCTCGGCGCCGCCCACGGCGCCCTGGCCATGACCACCCCCGGCGACACCTCGATGGCGACCCGCGAGGAGGTCCGCGCCCTGGCCGGTGGCGGCAGCGCGCGCGTGCGTCGCTGAGCGGGAGCCATGCGTCAGGGCACGGCTCCGTTCCCGACGAATTCACATATGTGTATCAATCTCGAAATCTGTTCACAAATCTGTATCTAGTTCTTGACTCTGTGTGACGGCGGTCATAACGTCGCCAACCGAGAGCGTCGGGAGCAGATGCCGAACCTCGAGTGCAGAGCCCAAGCCAAGCCAAAGGGACCCCTCCATGAATGTGCTTCGCAGGTCTGTCCGCGTACGTGTGGCCGAACGCTTCCGGCGTTCGTTCACGCACCTCGTCGCGCTGGTCGTCGCCGTCGTCGTCGCGACCCCGGTGCTCGCCGCCGCGACGGCGCCACCGGCCGTGGCCGCGCCCGACGACGGCATCCTGAAGGTCCTGCTGTTCTACAAGCCCAACTTCCACGCCTCCCACGTGCAGGCGCGCCAGGCGGTCAACGAGCTGGCCGACGACCTCGGTGAGGAGTACAGCCAGACGGTCGAGGTCGAGGAGACCGACAACGCCGCGGCGTTCAACACCGCCAACCTCGAGACCAAGGACGCCGTGGTCTTCGCCCAGACGGGCGGCGTGCTCTTCAACGCCGACCAGCGCGCGGCCCTCGAGACCTACATCCGCGGCGGCGGTGGCTACATGGGCATGCACTACGCCGGCTGGTCGGTCGGCGAGAGCGAGCACGACGTCAACCCGTTCTACGCCCGCCTCGTCGGTGCCGCCTCGGAGGGCCACCCCGAGAACCCCGCCGTCCGGCCCGGCCGGGTCGTCGTCAAGGACGCCGCCCACCCGCTGACCCAGGGCCTGCCGGCCGACTTCACCCGCAGCGACGAGTGGTACGACTGGGTGGTCAACCCGGCGCCCAACGTCCGTACCCTCCTCGAGGCCGACGAGTCGTCGTACGGCATGGGCCGTCAGGGCTCCTCGCACCCGATCACCTGGTGCCAGGAGATCGACGCCGGCCGGTCCTGGTACACCGGCATGGGCCACGAGGGCACGGCCTACTCCGAGCCGAACATTCGCACCCAGATGCACAACGGCCTCGCGTACGCCGCCGGCCTCCTGCCCGCCGACTGCTCGCCGCCGTCCAAGGCCGAGCACGGCTCGTGGAGCGGCGTCACCCCGTGGCCGCTGATGCCGATCAACATGGCGCTGACCTCCGACGGCAAGGTGCAGTCCTTCGGCAGCGTCGGCGGCTGGGGCAACGACACCACGCCGTACGACTGGACCGGCGACAGCTCGATCACCCAGGGCGGCCAGATGGAGGTCGACATCTGGAACCCGGAGGTGCCGCGCACCCTCGCGAACCTGCGCCACGGCGTCCTCCCGAACACCACCTACACCGACCTGTTCTGCTCGATGCAGGTCCAGAACCCCCACAACCACGCCACGATGACGGTCGGGGGCGACGACGGCCTGGGCGGCAACGCACCCAACGACGCCGCCATCGGCGTGACCAGCTACTCCACCAACAACGGGCTGCAGAACGAGTCCCCCATGAACTACCCGCGGTGGTACCCGACCGGCACCACGATGCCCAACGGCGACATCGTCGTGCAGGGCGGCAGCCTGCGCGGCGGGCCGGGTGGACCCGGCGTCCTCACCCCGGAGATCTACACCGGTGACGACGGAGCCGGGTGGGAGCTGCTCGAGGGCGCCACGAGCGCGACCGCGTACGGCGACGGCGGCGGTGGCAACGGCCCCGACGAGAACCGCTGGTGGTACCCCCGTGCCTTCGTGGCTCCGGGCAACGGCAACCTGTTCAACGTCAGCGGCACCCAGATGTTCGAGCTCGACCCCGAGGCCAACGACGGCACCGGTGCGGTCACGCTGCGCGGCACGCTGCCCGCCGAGGTCGCCAACCAGGGCGCCCTGGGCAACCCCGTCGGCGCGACGTCGACGGCCACCATGTACCGCCCCGGCAAGATCCTGCAGGTCGGCGGCGGCTGGTGGGGCAACGGCGGCGGCCCGGACGGCGCGAACGCCGGCCTGACCATCGACATCACCGGCGGCACCGACAACCCCGTCGTCGCGGCGACCGAGCCGATGAAGTTCAAGCGCCACTGGGCGACCTCGACGGTGCTGCCCGACGGCGACGTGCTCGTCACCGGCGGCTCCCGCGAGAACAACGGCAACGGCAGCTACGTGACCAACGCCGAGATCTGGAACCCCGACAGCGGCGAGTGGAGGACGGTCGAGACGCCGTACGAGCACGCCCGGCTCTACCACTCCGCCGCGCTGCTCCTGCCCGACGGCCGCGTCATGATGGGCGGCGGCGGAGCCCCCGGCCCGCGCAACTACACCGACGTGGAGTACTACTCGCCGTCGTACCTGTTCGACGGCGACGAGCCGGCCGTGCGCCCGGAGATCACCGACGCCCCCGACCAGATCGGGTACGACGGCACCTTCGACATCGCGGCGGGCACCGACGTCTCCCGGGTGACCCTGGTCCGCAACGGATCGGTGACGCACGGCTTCAACAACGACCAGAACTTCCAGGACCTGGACTTCACCCAGGCCCCGGGTTCGGACGCCGTGACCATCACCGCGCCGCAGGACGGCACCTACGCAGCGCCCGGCGCGTACATGCTCTTCGTCTTCGACGAGGACGGAACGCCCTCGGTCGCCTCGATGATGGACATCAACCCCGCAGTGGTGATGGACCAGCGCACGCCGCAGGTCGTCGACCAGTTCGAGTACCCCCGCCTCCCCACCGAGTGGCGCGGCGCGAACCCGCCCGCGACCGTCGACGTCGCCCCGGGCAACGGCCGGATGGCCCCCTGGGCCGTCGACAGCCAGGTGCAGCTGGTGCGCGGCACCGTCGCCGGCCAGGGCGGCCTCGGCCTCACGGGCTACCAGCTCAGCCTGGGCGCCTCGGGCAGCCTCGAGCGCACGATCGAGGACCTCGATCCCGGGCGTGAGTACCGCATCTCGCTGCGCTACGCCCGCGACGGGCGGTCCACGGGCAGCGCGCCCGCGCAGGCGCAGCTGGCCATCGGCTCGCTCGACACCACCCTCAGCGCCACGACCGACACGCCGTCGCAGAGCGCCTACGACAAGTACGTCGGCACCTTCACGGCCTCGGCGCGCTCGCAGACCCTCAGCCTGACCGGCAGCGGAGCCGGGATGATGGTCGACGACCTCGTCATCATCGGCGTCGACCCGGGGCTGGCCGACGTCCCGATCCACTACGAGTTCGACGAGGGCGAAGGGACGTCGGCGGCCAACACCGGCACCGACGCCTCGGTCGGGGCGGCGACGTTGACCGGCGACGCCACCTGGTCCGAGGACGGCGTCTTCGGCTCGGCTCTCGACCTGCCCGGCGGAGCCAACGGCAACGCCGTCGACCTGCCCGACGACCTGCTCCAGGGAGCGACCGACTTCTCGACGTCGTTCTGGGTGCGCCCGGACACGAAGGGCAACTGGATCGGCATGTTCCACCTCGGCGACGACCTCGGTGATGCCGGCAGCTTCTTCCAGATCCAGATGCAGACCCAGGCCGACGGCAACACCGGCCTGGCCGCCACCTTCAAGGCGAAGGGCGACCCTCTCCAGGAGCGCGTCTACGCCGACCCTGTGCAGGACGTCGCCGCCGGCGAGTGGAACCACGTGGCCTTCACCCGCCAGGGCACGACCGGCACGCTCTTCCTGAACGGCGAGGAGGTCGCGAGCCGCGACGACCTCACCATCGACATGACCGACGTCGGACCCACGAGCAACAACTGGCTGGGTCGCAACGGCTTCCCCGACCCGGCGCTCGACGGGCAGATGGACGACGTCCGCCTGTACACGTCCACGATCACCGCGGACGACGTGGCCGCCCTGTTCGACGAGGGCGCGGCGTTGCGCACCACCACGACCGTCTCGGTCGAGCCGGTCTCGCCCTCGCCGTTCGGTGAGCCGCTGACGGTGTCGACCACGGTCGACGACGAGACCGACCAGCCGGCCGGCGGCGACGCCGAGCTGTGGGTCGACGGCGCCCGCGTCGGCGAGGCGGTGGCCCTGGCCACCGGCGCGGCGACCTTCCCCGAGCTCACCCTGCCTCCGGGCGACCACGAGATCGAGGTCCGCTACCTGGCGGCCGAGGGCTGGCGCGACTCCACGGCGTCGGTCACACACACCGTCGAGCGGCCGCCGCCCGGCGAGGGCGTGCCGATCCACTACACGTTCGACGAGGGCACTGGCACGACGGCCGCCAACTCCGGCAGCGACCCCTCGATCGGTGACGCCACGCTCACCGGTGCGGCGGGCTGGACCCCCGACGGTCAGTACGGCGCCGGGCTGTCGCTCCCGGGAGGTGCCGCGGGCACGCAGAACCAGGTCGAGCTGCCCGACAACATCTCCGACGGGATGGACGCCGAGTTCTCCGTGTCGTTGTGGCTGCGTCCCGACGCCCTGCCCAACTGGGTGCCGCACCTGCAGATCGGCAAGGACACCTCGGAGTTCTTCCTCCTGCAGTCCTCCACGGAGAACGGCGCGAGGGGCTTCGCCGCCACGTTCCGCGCCAACAACGGGGAGCAGCAGCGGCTGCAGCTGCCGGGGGAGACCGACGTCCCGCTGAACGAGTGGACCCATGTGGTGTTCACGATGCTGGACTCGACCGGCCGGCTCTACTTCGACGGCGAGCTGGTGGGCGAACGGACCGACTTCTCCCTCGACATCGGCGACGTCGGCGAGGGCGGCACCACCGCCAACCTGCTCGGCGGCACCAGCTGGCCCGACCCGCGGTACGACGGCCTGGTCGACGACTTCCGGATGTACGGCTACGAGCTGACCGGCGACCAGGTGACCGACCTGTTCGAGGGCAACCCCGAGAACGCCGCACCTGCCGGGGTCGCCGACACCTACAGCACCGACGAGGGCGATCCCCTCACGGTGGACGCGGACGCCGGCGTCCTGGCCAACGACACCGACGCCGACGGCGACGCGCTGACGGCCACCAACGCCAGCGAGCCGGCCCACGGCGCGGTGACGCTCGACGAGGACGGGGCGTTCACCTACACCCCGGACGCCGGGTTCACCGGCACCGACGCCTTCACCTACCAGGCCGACGACGGGACGGTCGCCGCCGCACCGGCGACGGTGACCATCACGGTGGTCGAGGGGGCGACACCGGCGGAGACCACGCTCAGGGCGTCGGCAGCGGCCGTCACCTACGGAAAGGCGGGGGCGGTCTCGGCGACGATCACCCCGGCCACGGCCGCAGGCCAGGTCCAGGTGCTGCACGGGACCAAGCTGCTCGGGACCGGCACGCTGTCGGCGGGCAAGGTCAGGATCGCGGTGCCGGCGAAGTCGCTGAAGCCGGGCACCTACTCGCTCAGGGTGCGCTACGCCGGCAACGCCACGCACGCCGCCTCGGCGGCGACGGTGCGGATGGTCGTGGCCAAGGTGCGGCCGACCATGAAGGTGCAGGCGCCGAAGCAGGTGAAGCGGGGCGCCAGGGCCACGGTCAAGGTCACCCTCGCGGCACCCAACGCCGTGCCGGTGACCGGCAAGGTCAAGGTGACCGTGAAGGGCAGGACCCTGACCGGCACGGTGCGCAACGGCAAGGTGACGCTCAAGCTGCCGAAGGCCACGGGCGGCAAGCTCAAGGTGAAGGTCGCCTACCTCGGTAGCGACCTGGCCACGCCGGTGACGAAGAACATCACCATCAAGGTCAAGCGCTAGCCAGCCCGCCATCGACCAGAGCGACCCACAAGAGAACGGACACCCCTATGCCCAACATCACCGTCGAGCTGCTCCGCGGCCGGACCGTCGACCAGCGTCGTGCCTTCGCCCAGGCGGTGGCGGAGAGTGCGGTGGAGATCCTCGGCGCCCGACGACAGGACGTCCGCATGGTCTTCAGCGAGATCACGCCCGACACCGTCGCCAACGGCGGCGTGCTGGCCAGCGACGACGACAGTCGGGCCGGGGTCGTGGCCGCGTTCGCCGACGAGTCCTGACCGGCTCGTGAACCCCGTGCGAGGACGGCGAGCCGCGTGGCTCGTCGTCCTCGTGCTCGCCGCCGTGCTGGTGCTCGGTGCGGCCGGGCCCGCTAGCGCGCACGCCACGCTGGTCAGCAGCGACCCGGCCGAGGGTGCGGTCCTCGAGGCCGCACCCGACCGGATCGGCTTCACCTACAACGAGACCGTCGTCGGGGTGCCCGACGGCGTCCAGGTCTTCGACGCCGACGGCGACCAGGTCGCGTCGTCGACGACGGTCAGCGGGAAGCAGCTCGACGTGAGCCTCACCGACGAGGTCGGTGAGGGCACGCTCGTCGTCGTCTGGCGGGTGCTCTCCGAGGACGGCCACCCCATCACCGGGTCGCTCAGCTTCTCCGTCGGTGCCGCCAGCGCCTCGGTCACGCCGCCGCCGAGCAGCCCGTCTGCCGGCGCGACCACGGCTCCGTGGACGCTGAGCCTGGTCCGCGCCGTCGGGTACGTCGGCATGTTCGTGGCCGCGGGCCTGGTGGCCTTCGCCGTGCTGTTCCTCCCCACGGGATCCGCCTCCGACCGGGCCCGGTGCCGGCTGGTGACCGGCGCGCGGGTCGGCGCCGTCACCACGGTGGTGGCGTGGCTGGCCGGGCTGCCGCTCACCGCCATGTACCAGCTCGGCGGCGGCGCCGGCTCGCTGACGCGGAGTGCTACGTGGTCCACGCTGCCGCCGACCGAGTACGCCGTGACCGGGGCGGTCGTGGCCGGCGTCGCCGTCGCCGTCGTCCTGCTGGGGCGCGGACAGCCTGTGCGGTCGCGAGGCCGAGCGGCGGTGGTCGCGGGCGCGCTCGCCGTCAGTGCGCCGGCCCTGACCGGGCACACGCGCGCGGCGACCCCCGAGGTGCTGGCCGTCGGCGCCGACGTGCTGCACCTCCTGGCGGGCAGCGTCTGGCTCGGGGGTCTGGTCGGGCTCGCGCTTGCCCTGCCGACCCTGTCGGGGCGCGATACCACCGCGGGTGAGGTGCTCGCCCGGTTCTCAGGCGTCGCGGCCGGCATCCTCGCGGCCCTGGTGGTGTCCGGTTCCCTGCTGACCTGGCGGATCGTCGGGTCGTGGAGCGGGCTGGTCGAGACCACCTACGGCCGACTCCTGCTGGTCAAGATCGCGATCGCGGTCGTCGCCGTCCTGATCGCGGCCTGGAACAGGTACGCGCTGCTGCCGCGCCTGCAGCAGGCCGCGCGCCGGCGCGACCGAGACACGGGCACGCGCCTGGTCGGGCGGTCGACCGCCGCCGAGGCCGCCGTCCTGCTCGTCGTCCTGTCGGTCACCGGCCTGCTCGTCGACCGGAGCCCCGAGCCCGAGGCGCCCCTCGCCGCCTCGGCCGAGACCGCCCGCACCGGACCGCAGCCCGCGATGCTCGGCGACGTCAAGGTGCTGGCCACCGTGGCGCCCCAGAGCATCGGACCCAACACCGTGACCATCGAGCTCCTCGACTCCGCCGGTGCTCCCACGGAGTTCTTCGAGCCGCCCCGGGCCCGGCTGTCCTCCGACGACGTCGACCTCGGCGCCGTCCCCGTCACCGCTGTCGACGTCGGCACCTACAGTGCCGAGGTCGTGCTGCCGTCGTCCGGCACCTGGCGGCTGCAGGTCTCGCTGCGCACCAGCGAGTTCGACAACCCGGTGGCCGACCTCGCGTTCATGGTCGAGGGCGGCTGAGCGTCAGGTGCGCTCGCTGCGCGGCCACCCATCGGTCCTTCTCGTTGGTCGAGGAGGTTCCGCTGGGAACCGTCACGAGACCGCCTCGTTGGTCGAGGAGGTTCCGCTAGGAACCGTCACGAGACCGCCCCTTCCCCCTCGCAGGTCGAGGAGGTTCCGCTGGGAACCGTCGTCACGAGACCGCCTCGACCGAGCCTCGTAGGTCGAGGAGGTTCCGCTAGGAACCGTCACGAGACCCACACTCGACCGAACCTCGTTGGTCGAGGAGGTTCCGCTAGGAACCGTCACGAGACCACCTCTCCCTCGGGGTCGGTGTGGCCGCGCGCGTAGCAGGCCGGGTCTCGCCGTCAAGGATCGCCGCAAGCGGCGCCCGGCAAGCCGGCGCCTTCGGCGTCCTTGACCGCGAGCCTCTCCCGGCCTGCTTGAGGGCGCACGAGGGCGGGCAGCAAGCTGCCGCCCTCCGCTGCGCGGCCACCCCTCTCCTTCTCGTTGGTCGAGGAGGTTCCGCTAGGAACCGTCACGAGACCCGCCTCGACCGAGCCTCGTAGGTCGAGGAGGTTCCGCTAGGAACCGTCACGAGACCCACACTCGACCGAACCTCGCAGGTCGAGGAGGTTCCGCTAGGAACCGTCACGAGACCACCTCTCCTCGGGGTCGGTGTGGCCGCGCGCGTAGCAGGCCGGGTCTCGCCGTCAAGGATCGCCGCAAGCGGCGCCCGGCAAGCCGGCGCCTTCGGCGTCCTTGACCGCGAGCCTCTCCCGGCCTGCTTGAGGGCGCACGAGGGCGGGCAGCAAGCTGCCGCCCTCCGCTGCGCGGCCACCCCTTGAGTCTCTTCCACAAGCAACGGGAACATACGTTCTAATAACCGTCCAGACGGTGGTAGAATGACTGCCATGCCCACCACCTCCCGCACCCGCTGCGCCGACCCGGCGCTGATCGCGGTGCGTGCGGAGAAGTCGGGCGGTGCGGGACGCCGAGGTCGCACTCCTGTTACGGGTCCTGGACTGGGCCTTGGAGCACACCACCGACGCCGACCCGCACACCGTGACCTTCGGGGAACGTCCCCTGATGCTGGGCGGCGTCGGGTGCCCGGTGATCGAGGAGTTCGCCGCCTACGACCTCGCCGCCGCCCTCGGCATGTCCACCGATGCCGGGCTGGCCTACCTGGCCCGAGCACTCGAGCTGCGCCACCGCCTCCCACGCCTGTGGGCCGCGGTCACCTCAGGCCGGTTGCCGGTGTGGAAGGCCGGCCGGATCGCTGACGCCACCATGGCCCTCCCCGTCGACGGGGCCGCCTTCGTCGACGCCCGGTTGGGACAGGCGGTCTCGACGATCTCCTTCGCCCAGGTCGACCGCCTCGTCCAAGAGACGCTGGCCCGCCTCGACCCCGACCAGGCCCCGGTCCCGGAGACCCGCCACGTCCACATCGACGGCCAGCGGGTCGAGGCGGTCCTCGACCTGCCCGACGCCCCGACCTCGACGACGCGCTGCGAGCCGGCGCCACCCGGCTCGCCGACGCCGGCTGCGACAAGACCCTGGACGTGCGCCGCGCCATCGCCCTGGGCGACCTCGCCCGCGGCGACCAGACCCTCCCGCTGTCGGCGGCGGGCCGGGACCTGGTGGTCCACCTGCACGAGGACTCACCCGGTCGCCCGCTGCGAGACCACCCGCACCCCGATCACCGTCGAACAGGTCCAGACCTGGTGCGCCGCCTTCACCAAGGTCGTGATCAAACCGGTCATCGACCTCAACGACCACGTCCACGTCGACGCCTACGAAGCACCCGACCGGCTCCGCGACCAGATCACTCTGCGCGACCTGCACTGCGTCTTCCCCAACTGCACCCGACCCGCCCGCGGCTGCGACCTCGACCACATCATCCCCTGGGACGCCGGCGGCACGACGTCCACCGACAACCTCGCCCCACTCTGCCGGCGACACCACCGCGCCAAGACCCACAGCACCTGGCACTACGACGTCATCGAGCCCGGCACCTACCACTGGACCAGCCCGTCCGGACTCACCTACCGCCGCGACCACCGCGGCACCCAGCCCCTCGACGAACCCTGAACGTCCCGCCCCACACCCCGCCCGACCGGCGGGGCCATCGGCACGCCCTGGGCGGCAAGAGTCGGGCGGAGCCGTCAGGTGCGCTCGAAGGTGAGGTCGAAGTCCTTGCGCCAGGTCGCGCCCTGGTCCTCCGAGGCCTCCCATCGGCCGAGGATCCGGTCGGGCGCGACGTCCGCGACGAAGCGCTGGTAGAAGTCCGGGTCATGCCGGGTCAGGGTCCACTCGCCGTCGTCGAAGGTCATGTCGAACTCGCGGCAGACGCCGCGGTCGTCGTGGTAGAGCGCCACGAACCGGTCGTTCGCGTCGCTGCGGCCGAGGACCATGGTCAGCTCGTCGTGCACGTACTGTCCCTCGTCGCCGTGCGACCTCACGACCAGGAACGCCTCCCCGAGCCACTCGATGGTGCTGGTGCCGGGCACCGTCGTGCCCGGCGGCTCGAGGAACCACGCGTCCGACAGCGTCGTCGACCAGCTCCCGACGAGCCCTTCGAGCTTCTCCATCTCGGTGTTGCGCATCGTTCCTCCGAGTCGTCCGACCGCACGCCATGCTGACCCGGCCACGGTCCCACGGCGCAACGGCGCGTCACAACAGGTCGCGGAGGCGGTCGGCGAGGGAGTCCTTGACCGCCTCGGTGATCGCGGTCTCGACCTGGTCGTTGAGGTCGTCCTCGCTGCCGAGGTTCGACAGGAGGGCGCGCAGGTCGAGGTCGTCGATGGCGCGCACGAGGACGTCGTCGGTCTTGAGGGCTCCGTCGACCACGGAGTCCGGCAGGGCTCGGATCGCGGCCTCGAGGAAGCCGTTGAGGTCGGCGGTGTCGAGCGCCTCGTCGACGAGCTCGGATGCCGGCGGCAAGGTGCCGTCGTCCTTCATCCGGCGGACGGCGTCCTTGAGCCCCTCGCGCAGGGCGTCGATCTCGGCGTCGCTGGGCTCACGGCCCTGGCCCAGGTCGAGCGTGAGCGCCTCGCGACTGACGCCGAGCCGGCACGCGGCCCCGTCGACGCCGAGCAGCACGAGGCGCTCGGTGAGGCCCTCGATCCCGTCGGAGCGCGAGGTCACGTCCCTGGCCACGCACGGATCGGCTGTCTGAAGCGGCTCGAACGTCCCTCCCCCGTTGGCGACCTGGACGCCGAGCACGGCACCCACCAGGACGAGGGCGGCCACCGGCATGCTGGCGCTGCGCAGGAGACCGGTCATCGGGTCCTCCGCCGGCGCGGCACGAGCACGGTGAGCAGGGCCGCCAGCGCGAGGGCGGCACCGATGAGGAACGAGTCGCGGAACGCATGGGTGGCGGCGCGTTCCAGCTGGACGTCGAGGTCGCGCTCGAGAGCCGCCGCCGCGGGTCCTTCTTCGGGGTCGAGGCCCAACGACGCGAACGCGCCGTGCAGGTCGGGCACCTGACCCCGCTGGTCCGACAGCTCGTCTCCGAGCGCACGCGCGAGGGCGATCTTGTCCTGCGGCTTGAGCGGTGCGTCGATCACCAGCGAGGTGATCGCCTCCTGCGCGGGCTCCTGGGCGTCCTGCAGGTCTGTCGTGAACACCGGCGTCAGGATCGCCAGCCCGACGACCACGCCGACGTGACGGGCGCCGATCGTCCAGCCCGCGTGCCGGGCGCGCGGTAGCCGCATCTCCATCGCCTGCGAGGTGAGCCGGTCGACCGTCAGTCCCAGCCCGAGGCCCACCAGCGCCTGGGGAGCGACCGTCCAGGCCAGATGCGCCGACGGCGGGATCGCCAGGCCGACCAGCCCGCCGGCGACCAGGAAGCAGCCGACGGCGACCTCGACCTCGGCCGACGGCCGTGTGAGCCGCGCGAGCGGGCGTGCGAGAAGCGCCGCGACCGGTACGACGGACACGGTGATGGCTGCGGTCGCGGGGGAGTGGCGCCAGCCCTCGACCAGCAGCAGGACGAGCAGGAACAGCGCCGCGGTCAGCGCGGCGGACAGCAACGCGAGGGTCAGGTTGGGCCGCAACGCCGGACGATGCCGGTCCGGTGGGAGCGCCGGCACGGCGCGCACCGCCAGGGCCGCCGGCACCGCCAGGACGGCGAACGGCACCTGCACCACGAAGATGGCCTCCCACGAGACCGCCTGCGTGAGCAGTCCGCCGGCGACCGGTCCGGTCGCCGTGCCGACCACGCCGGCCGTGACCCAGGCCGTGACGCCCCGACGCTCGCCCCACTCCGCGACCATGAGCTCCAGGCACCCGACCAGCGCCAGCGCGCCACCGATGGCCTGCACGCACCGGGCCGCGATCAGCACGTCGATGGAGCCGGCCGCCGCACACCAGGCCGAGGCGCCGGCGAAGACGGCGATGCCGACGGCACTGACGATCTGCGGCCGAGCCCGGGCCACGCCAGCAGCCGTCGGCACGGCACCGAGCCCGAGCACGAGGTTGAACGAGATCAGCACCCACGCGACCTGCCCGACCGATGCGTCCAGCTCGGTCAGGATGTCGGGGAGGGCGAGGGTCACCACCGCCGAGTCCGCGAGCACCAGCGCCACGGTGACGGCGAGTAGGGGGGCCACGGCACGACGCACGCAGCCATCCTCGCAACACCGCTCATCGGATGCCCCGGGCGGGCGCTCTGGGGTCGGAGCATGGATTGGATCGACCGTCTCGTGTTCGAGGGTCCGGTCGAAGGGCTTCACGACGATCCGTCCGCCGCAGCCGGCCTGACCGCGGAGCTCAGAGGGGAGATCGGTCCCGGTCACGAGCTGCACCGCAACGCTTCGGGTCGGCTGCCGAGTTCGAGCGGTACGTCGCCCAGTACGGCTGGGTCCGTGGCCAGGACTATTGAGTCCGTGGACGTCGACCGCCGGGAACACCGGGTGGCGTGCGTCGGTTGGGTCACGCGTGAGCGCTCCCGAGATCACCCGCGCCAGCGTCGGCCTGCGCAGCGAGCGGGGGCCGATCCTGCTGGCGGTCATGCTCAGCATCGGGCTGGTGGCGATCGACGCGACGATCCTGGCCACCGCGGTGCCGGCGGTGGTCGACGACCTCGGCGGGTTCACCCGTTCCCGTGGCTGTTCTCGATCTACCTGCTGGCACAGGCGGTCTCGGTGCCGATCTACGGCAAGGTCGCCGACCTGCTACGGGCGCAAGCCGGTGATGCTGCTCGGCATCGGGCTCTTCGTCCTCGGGTCACTGCTGTGCGGCATCGCCTGGAGCATGCCGGCCTCATCGTCTTCCGGCTCGTCCAGGGCCTCGGCGCGGGCGCGGTGCAGCCGATGGGCATGACGATCGTCGGCGACATCTACTCCCTGGCCGAGCGCGCCAAGGTGCAGGGCTACATCGCCAGCGTCTGGGCCATGGCCTCGCTCGTCGGGCCGACACTGGGCGGCATCTTCGCCGACTACCTGTCCTGGCGCTGGATCTTCTTCGTCAACCTGCCGCTGGGCATCGCGGCCGGCTGGGTGCTGTGGCGCCGTTCGACGAGCGTGTCGAGCGCCGCAAGCACTCCATCGACTACCTCGGCGCGGTGCTGCTGGCAACCGGCGGGTCCCTGCTCCTGCTCGGCCTGCTCGAGGGCGGGGTGCGCTGGGAGTGGGGCTCGGCCACGGGCATCGGGATCTTCGTCGCCGCGGTCGCGCTGCTCGCCACCTTCGTGCTGGTCGAGTCGCGCACGCTCCGAGCCGGTGCTGCCGCTGTGGATCTTCCGGCGCCGGGTGCTGAACGCGTCCAACTCGGGCGCCTTCGTCGTCGGTGTGCTGATGCTCGGGCTGACGTCGTACGTGCCCCTCTACGCGCAGGGCGTGCTCGGCCACGGCGCCCTCGTCGCCGGACTGACCCTGGCGTCGATGACGATCGGGTGGCCGATCGCCGCCGCGACGGGCGGTCGGTTCTACCTGACCATCGGCTTCCGCCGGACGGTGCTGATGGGGGCCCTGTTCGTGATCGTCGGGGCGGCGCTGCTGTTGCCGGTGAACGCCGACAGCAGTCTGTGGCAGCTGGCCCTCCCGTGCTTCGTGATGGGCATCGGCTTCGGGTACGTCGCCAGCCCCGGCGTGATCGTCGCCCAGTCATCGGTGGCTGGCAGCACCGCGGCGTGGCCACCGGCACCAACATGTTCGCCCGGTCGATGGGCAGCGCCGTCGGCGTCGCCGTGTTCGGCGCGATCGTCAACGCCCGGGTGGCCGGCGACGCCCCGTCGGGGAGCACGCTCGACCTCGAGCACCTGTCGGCCGGTGTCCTGGCGCCCGCGATCCACGCGGTGTTCGTGTGCTCCGCGGTCGTCGCACTCGCCCTGCTGCTCTCGGGGCTGCTCATGCCGCGCCATGCCGGCACGGAGGAGTCGGCGAGCTCCTGAGGGTCACGTCCTCGGCGGGCGCGCGCGTCGTGCGCCAGGATGTCCGTGCGTGCAGAGCGCAGCGGA